>NZ_JADOVM010000001.1:0-925868 GCF_050938355.1 Treponema sp. SP13 | reverse complement strand
TAGCCGAGCAGTACTAATAGGTCGTGAGGCTTGACCATATTATCGTTCCCGTGCTATAGCGCGGTACAATAGACATACGAGCACATAAAAGCTCGTATGAAACGACGGCAGGCGCTTTGTTGTACGTCTGCCCCCTTCTTCCTGTTTCTTTTTTTACGGCAATTATTGCCCGGTGGCCATGGCGGGGAGGAAATACCCGTTCCCATTCCGAACACGGAAGTCAAGCTCCCTTGCGCCGATGATACTGCTTATCAAGCGGGAAAGTAGGTAGCTGCCGGGCTCCTTTTTTATATAATAATCGAGCAAAGCCCCCTATGTTGATTTTGACAATCTTACCACTGTAATCCGTTCGATAATACATCACACAGAAAGGGCTGTGCATACCGTTATAAAATTATTAATTCTATTGCCCTGTGTGCGCAGGACAAAATTTTCACTATTTTCAAATTATTATTAATTTCTATAACTTGTGTTTGAAGCGTCATTTGCGGTTTTTCTATATCGTTTTTCCGTTTTTACCCAAAGCGACGTGTGTACGCGCCACGTACGAAGCTCTATGCCGTCCGTATCGTCGGTATTCGCGGATGTGTCTTCTGTGTATTTGTCGGCGATCTTGTCGGCTGCATTTTCATCGTTTGCGGCTTTGCTTTCGCCGATCTCCGCATCCGCAATTCTGAACACGCTGCAAGAGCGCGGGAAGCGGGCGAATGAATTTTGTCCATTTTCGGCAGCGCGGGGTGAGCTTGTCTCTTCGTTCGTTTTTTTGACGGTTTGCGACAAATCTTCCTCTGTAGCATCTTTTTTATTTTGAGCGCTGCGCGAAGAGCCGATGCCGTTATCGGCGTTAAAGTTGTCGAGCGCGGCTCTTTTCGTATCGTCTGTTTGTTGCTCGCCGCATAGTTTCCCGGCAATTATTTTTCCGCAGGCGGCTTCCCCGTTTCGAAAGCGCAATCTTGCCGGGAAAAAAAATTCGCCGTTTGAAATAAAGGGCATACCGATCGTAAAGGACGCGATCGCATTTCGTATCGTTTTCAGCTGCGTCGCGTCGAGTGTCGTATTCACATTGCCGCCTGTTTGCATGATCGTATCGCTTTCAGCCGCGGGGTAATCGAAATTATTAAAAAACGCCCACAGCGGAAAGAGCGGAACCCAGCAAGGCTTTCCCGCTTCGGCATTAAGGCGTGAAAGAGATGCTTTTTGCGAGCGTGACAGGATGAGCGCTTCCGTCGAGTGGGGAATAACGGCGAACATGACCTCAGTATAGCTATTTTTATAAAAAAAATGTAGTATTGCCCGATGGTCTCTTTTTTAAAAAAATTAACAATAAAGCAAAAAATTCTTTTGGGCGTGCTTACGCTGGTGCTCGCGTTCGATATCGGTTTGCTTGCAAAAAAATATCTGTCGAAAACTGCTCCGCTTTCGCTCATCTTTCCGGAAGAGTTGAAAGTGCCGGAGTCGAAGCTTGCGGCTTTGAATGCAAACGCAAAATCAAAAAAGGCGCAGGCGGGTTACGCATATTATCGGTTTACGGAAGAGCAGCAGCATCTTGTCGATTCGTATATTGGACGTCGGGGCGATGCCGCGCTTTCGGTGCGCATACGGGTTTCGCATGAGGCGGCGTCAAGTGCAGATAAAGCGTTTATGCTCGGTTTTTTATTTGCCGACGATTTTACGGTTCGAGGCAGGCTGCAAAAGGAAATCGAAAAACGACCGCTTGCAAGTCTGCGCGTAAAAGAGCTTTCCGAATTCGCTCTCGCGTTTTCGTTTGAAAAAGATGAAATGAAAAACGGCAAAAATGTGCCGCACGGTTTTTTCGTGTATGCGGCCGTCCCTTCATCGATTATCCGTGCGGAAATTCGAAGAGGGGCGATAGGCTGGGATAAAAGCGTTTCCGTACCGTTCTTTGCTTTTGCGCCGAACGGAGGCGTCATGGATGAGACGCCCGCCGAAGCGGATTTTTCCGGCGCGTCGCTTGCCTTTCCGTCGCAGAATACGGATACCGCCGTGATGCCGAAAATCGTTGCGGCATTTTACGCCCCGGACGATTGGGGTACGGCGCAAAATTCGGTAAAGGCGGAGCTGAATGCGGGCGGTGAAAAGTTAATAATATATCGTACGAATAAAGTGCGCGCATCCGGCGGCGCAAAAAAAGTCTACGCGTACGATATACAGACCTCTTCCCTTGCAAATCCGTTTTCGACGGTTTCTTCTGTCGACCACAGAGACACACCTCCCGTCCTCATGATGACGAGGAACGACGTCAAAAACGAATTGAATACGGACGGAAAAATTTTTGCGCCGTTTATTACGGATCCGGGCTTAATCATTTCGTGGCCGCGAGCGAAGTGGCGCACGGGCGATTACGAGCTCTTCGAATGGGACAGATTTCCCGGCGTGCTCATCATCGATACGAAAGACTTTGCGGTGCAAAACGATTTTTTTAAGCGGCTCGCGTTTTTTTCAGAAAAGATGGGCTACCGCGGCAGACTCCTCGTCGACGATGTCCTTGAAACGATGCATGGCTATAACGCGCACGATTACAACGCCTCTTCTCTTGCATCGTTTTTTACAAAAGTCCGTGCGGAACATTTTCCGCTCAACGGGCGAGAGCTGCTTTTGCGCGATATCCTTCTTGCAAACGGTGTGATCGCCGACGACGGAGCGGTGTATACGGCGGGGAAGGGAGCGGTTATTTCGATTTCGCAGGAATCGCCCGAGTGGCTCCGCAGCCGCTTTATTGCGCACGAAGGATGGCACGGTATTTTTTTTACCGATGAAAATTTCCGTAACGCGACGGCGGCAGTTTTTTACACGATGGACGAAATTTCGCGTGATTTTTTGACGGGCTATTGGCATTCGCAGCAGACGCTCAATTACGATTTGAACGATGAATATCTCGTGCACAACGAATTTATGGCGTATATCATGCAGCAGGACGTTGCGTCTACGGCCGCGTATTTCGTAAACCTTGCGAATCGGGCGTCGGTGCAAAAAGCGATTCCCGCGCTCGCCGAGCACGTGCGCCAAACGCACGGTATTCCGTTTGAAGATGCGGCGAAAGTATTCGACGAATACGCATTCGACAACTGGGGGCTTTCGTGCGGCCGCGTGTGGCTCATCCGCTGATCCCCGTTTGAACGGCGTTCACCGGTTCAGCGATCGGCGTTCGGCACCGACGCAGGTCGGCGGCCCGTGTCCCGGCATGATGACGGTCGTGTCGTTTTCCGACAGTATTTTTTGTTCGATGTTTCGGCGGAGTACGAAATCGGAATAGCTGCTGTTCGTGCTTCCGATTTTTCCCGCAGAGAGGCTGTCACCGGTAAAGAGAATGTTTCCGATTTTGTAGACCATGGAATCGGCGGTGTGACCGGGCAGCGCCATATAGCGCACCGTAAGGCCCGCGATGCGGATTTTGCCGTCGCCCGTGATGACGTGCGTGTCGTTTCCGGCGACTTCCCAGTCGGCGGCATAGACGGCGGGCTTGTATATTTTGCGCAGCGTCTTTAGGCCGTGGACGTGGCTTCCGTGATTGTGCGTGATAAAGACACCCGCGAGTTTGTACGATTCGTCTTCAATGCGTTTGATGATATCGTCCGTAATTTTTCCGGGATCGATGATGATCGCTTCTTTAGTCAATTCGTTTTCGATGATATAGCAGTTTGAAAATCCGCCGATATTGAGATGAAAATATATTTTCATACGGTGCCCCTGCTTATCGGTTCGATTCCCTGAAAGAGTTCGCTGCCCTTGCGGTCGAAAACGGCTTCCCGCGTATTCGACATTTTCATCGAAACGTTTTCACACGTGCATTCGAGAAAAAGCGTATTTTTAATATTGCAATTTCGAAGCGATGTGTCGACGAGGTGCGCACCGATAAAGCGCGAATTGTAAAGATCGGAATCGTCGAACGAAGATTGAAAGGCCTGTACACCGTTGAAATTGTTCTGCACCATATCGCTGCCGGTGAATATCGTGTGCGAAAACGTACAGCAGGCGAACGACGTAAACTGCATAGTGGAACCGGCGAGCGTGCAGTCGCCGAACGTCGCAAAATCGAACATGCACAGTTTGGCGCGCAAGCCTTCCGAGCGCAGATCGCTGAATGTGCAGTATTGAAAATTACAGCCGTAAAATCGCTTGTTCGATAAATCGATATCGCGGAACATAATGCCTGCGGTGTTTAAGCCGACTATGACGTCATGCTTTTTAATATAATCGTAAATCGCTTCTTTTGTGCGTCCGGGATCCGGCGTATGATTGAGACAGTATCCCCGCTTTTCAGTCATGCCGTTCGTTTCATCGAAAACGGAAAGCGAAAGATTTTTGCACGAGTGAACGAGACACTTGTTCAGCGTAAACATGATTTTATCGTACGCTATTGCGTTTGTTTAGTCAAACGATTACAATCGATTACATGTGTTGGAAGTGCAAGCGCACGATATGCAGTTCCGAAAAAATATTCAGAACGTCGGTATGTGAATTTTGCGGAGCCGATTTGCATGTCTGCCGCAACTGTACGTTTTATTCGCCGGGCGCGCATTACGATTGCCGAGAAAACGTGGAAGAGCTTGTCGCCGACAAAGAGAAGGCGAACTTTTGTGCAGCGTTTTCACCGCGCGCCGATTTTGTATCCGGCGACGACAAAGCGGCAAAAGCGCGCGCCGCGTTCAACAGTTTATTCGGCGGTATCGTATTATGAATTTTGCATTTTTGGATTCGGGTACCGGCGGTATTCCGTATATGCTCCGACTCAAACGGCTCGCCCCCGACGCAACCTGCGCCTACCTTGCCGATACCGTGCATTTTCCGTACGGGGAAAAAACCGTTCCCGAAATAATCGCATACGCGACTGCCGCCGTTTCGCGCATCATCGATGTGTGGCGGCCGGAAACGATCGTCGTCGCATGCAATACCATTTCCGTGTCGGCTCTCGCTTCACTTCGCGAACGCTTTCCCTTCGTTCCGTTTATCGGTACGGTGCCTGCGATAAAGCTCGCCGCCTCGGTGACGAAAAATAAAAAAATAGGCTTGCTTGCGACGAATGCGACCGTGCGCGACGCATACATACGCGAGCTTGAAAAAGGTTTCGCATCCGGCTGTACGATCTATTCGCGCGGAGATGCAGCTCTCGTTTCGTTTATCGAACGGAAGTTTGTTACCGCCGACGAACACGAAAAGATTGAGGCGGTTATGCCCGCGGTCGGCTATTTTGCGGAAAAGGGCTGCGACACGATTGTGCTCGGCTGCACGCATTTTACGCATCTTGCGGATATCATGCAAAAGGCTGCGGGAAAAAACGTAAGCGTCGTCGATTCTCGCGACGGCGTTGCGCGCCATGCGATCGAAGTGCACGGCGATTTTATTAATTCGAAAAAAGAAAAAAGCGGAAATATTCTCACTGCTGCCGCCGATTTTCTTTCGGATGTGCCGGACGAATCGTTTTTCGTTACCGGCGTTTCGGACGATAAAGCGAAAGCGTATTATCAGGCGTTTTGCAAAATGCTTTCGATACCCTTCGGCGGCATACTTGCCTGAAGCGGCACCGTTTGTATCCGCGTACCGATGTATTAAAAAATCGACAGTTTCCACGATACCGCGCCGAAGTTTTTTTCGATTCAAGACGGTGTTTTATGAGTGTCCGAATGAGTTTGACAAAGCACGCCATACAATTTACAATAGCGAACATGATTACGCAAAAAATGCGCGCGGCGGGAAAATCGCGTTTAGGTATGCACACGGCCGAAAAGGCAATGTGTGCTGCGGTTTTGAGTTCGATGATTATCGTTTTCGCTTCCTGCGTTTCGGTGACAACGCGCTCCTTGCGTTATCCGGTGCACGTGACGAATACGCGCGTCGTCGATCTTCTTTTGCCCCGAGATATCGCTTTTCCGATCGACGCTCTGTATATGTTTACCGCGAGTTTCGGCACTTCATCCTTTTATATGCAGGCGTTTATACAGGCGAACGAAGGCGGCATTTTTATTAATCTGCTGAATGATTTCGGTTCGGATATGGGCACGCTTACGTATACGGGCAATGAACTTTCGCTTGCGTCGTCGGTGCTGCCGGCCTCTCTCAAAGCGCAGTATATCGTTGCGGATATTCAATTCGCCTATTACGATGCGGGCGCGGTCGCCGAATCGCTGCGCCGTGCGGGGCTCGATTTTATCGTTACGAAGGACGACGGCATGGAATTGCGCAGGATTATGAGCGGCAAAAAATGCATCGAAGAGATATCGATTACATCTTCTTCGGTGAGCATCATCAACCATCTCCGCGGCTATGAATATCATCTCACGGAGGCGTTGTGACGGATCCGGTGTATCTTTCAAAGCCCGGCGTCGTGTGTGCGGCGGGTTCTTCGGTCGATGAATTGTGGCGCTCGTGTGTTGCAGGCGATCGATCGGGCATAAAAAAACTACGCGCTCTTTCCGGCAAAGAATTTTTTGTCGGTCGGGCGGACGACGGGGTCTTGCGCAAAACGGCGGCACGCTTCGATATGCGATGTATCCGTCTCGAAGATGCGGCGCTCGTACAAATCGAGCGGGAAATATTGGGCGCGCTTTCGGCGTACGGCGCTTCTCGCGTCGCCGTCTGTGTCGGCTCGTGCGACAACGGTACGGAGCTTTCGCTTCCCGCTCACGCGGCTTTTATCGCGGACGGAGCCTTTCCCGCAGGGTATACGCTTGAAGTGCAGGGCGCGGATTACGCGGCGACTTACGTGTCGGAAAAGTACGGCATATGCGGACCCTCGCTCGCATTCAGCACTGCGTGTTCGTCGAGCGCCGGCGCGATTATCAAAGCTGCGGAATTGTTAAAAAGCGGACTTGCGGACGCGGTGATTGCAGGCGGTGTCGATGTCGCATCCGATACGGTGCTTCTCGGTTTCGATTCGCTCGAAGCCGTTTCGCCGGAGATAACAAATCCGCTCAGCGCAAACCGGAAAGGCATCACGCTCGGAGAAGGGGCGGCGTTTTTCGTTATGACGAGGGATGCTCCGAAAGAGGGCGCACTTGTGCGGCTTTTCGGCTGGGGAGAAAGCGCGGACGCCTATCACATGACGTCCCCCGATCCTTCCGGTGCGGGAGCCGCGCGTGCAATGAAAGCGGCGCTCGCCCGTGCGAAACTCATGCCCGATCAAATCGACTATATCAATCTGCACGGAACGGGTACGAAATTCAACGACGCGATGGAAGCGAAAGCCGTCGCCGAAGTGTTTGCCGGTCACTCCGTTTCCGTCGGTTCTACGAAACCGCTTACGGGGCATACGCTCGGTGCGGCGGGTGCATTGGAAGCTGCAATATGCTATACTGCATTGGTTCAAAACGCGGAAAAAACCGGAGACGATATCGCACTGCCGAAACACGTATGGGACGGCGAGTACGATCCGGATCTGCCGCCTTTGAATATTGCGGGTGCCGTCGGTGCAAAGCAGACCGGGCGTGTAAAAATCTGTATGTCGAATTCCTTTGCGTTCGGCGGTGCGAATGCGAGCTTAGTGCTGGGTTTGACGTGATTGTGTCCGGTGAACCGCGATCGCGCAGTGCAGCGTGTACGGATAGAAAAACAGGAGAACTATGGAAAGCGAAACGATACGTGAAAATTTGCCGCAGCGCATCGAGCGCGACGCGCTGATCGATCTCTTGCCGCACAAGGGAAAGATGTTTTTGCTCAGCCGCGTAACGCAGCACGACACGGAAGCGCATACGATTACGAGCGAATACGATATTACGCCGGAGTGCATCTTTTACGAAGCTGCGTCCGACGGCGTGCCGACGTGGGCGGGCTTCGAATTTATGGCGCAGGGCATTTCGGCGCTGACGGGCATCACGAATAAAGCGCTCGGCCGTTATCCTCGTCCCGGTTTTATTTTAAGCGTCAGCAAATTCAAAGCGGCCGTTCCGTATCTGAAAAGTGGCACGACGATCGTGATGAAGATAAAAGAAGACTACCGCGCCGAAATGACGTACAGCTATAACTGCGAACTTTTTGCATCGGCGTCGGACAGAGAGCCTGCCGTTTCATCGACGATCACCGTTATGGAAACGGAAGATATTATGAATTTGTTTAAAGACGAATAACCGATAAACGATTTGCCGCAAGCGGTGCGGTGAAAATCACGAGGAGTTTTTATGGCGGATGAAGCGAAAAAAATAATCGTTACCGGAGCGTCGGGCGGGATCGGCCGCGCGATCGCAGTTGAAGCGGCGAAAGCCGGCTACTATGTTATTTGCCACTACAATCATGGAAAAGAAAAGGCGGAAGAAACCCTTTCTCTGATTACGGCTTCCGGCGGAGAAGGTGAGCTCATACAGTTCAACGTCGCCGACAGAGCGGACTGCAAAGCGAAGCTCGATGCGCTCACTGAAAAACACGGAGCGCTGTGGGGCGTCGTGAGCAATGCGGGCATCACGCGGGACAACACTTTCGTCGGATTGACCGGAGAGGATTGGGACGCGGTTATCCGCACGAATCTCGACAGCTTTTTCAACGTGATTCAGCCTCTTGTCATGCCGATGGCGCGCAAAAAGAAGGGTCGCATCATAGCCGTGTCGTCGGTGAGCGGCATCATGGGAAACCGCGGACAGACGAATTACAGCGCGTCGAAGGCGGGGATCATCGGAGCGGCAAAGGCGCTTGCCGTCGAACTTGCGAGCCGCCACATTACCGTAAACACGATCGCTCCCGGCGTTATCGAAACGGATATGACGGCCGCGATCAACGAAGAAGCGAAAAAGATCATCATGCAGACCATTCCGATGGCGAGGGCGGGAAAGCCCGAAGAAGTCGCGTCTCTCGCGGTGTTTTTGCTGTCGGAAAGCGCATCGTATATCACGCGGCAAGTGATCGCCGTCGACGGCGGCATCCACTGAATTATTAATTAATAATATCTCGCCGCAGGGAAAACGCGGCGCGATATTGCGTAGGAGACAATATGACGTATACAAAACCGAACGGAAAGCGGCGGGTCGTCGTAACGGGCGGCGGTATGCTGACCGCTCTCGGCCGCGACTGGCAGACGGCTTTTGCAAAGCTGCAGTCCGGTAAAAACTGCATCAAATATATGAGCGATTGGGAACGCTACGAAAAAATGAACACGCGCCTTGCGTGCCCGTATGAAGAAGCGCTTCCGTCGTTTCCGCGGAAAAAGATCCGCGGTATGGGACGCGTCGCGCTGCTTTCGCTTGTTTCGACGGAAGACGCACTCAAAATGGCGGGATTGTTAAAAGACGACGGAGACGTCATCGATGAATTGAAAAGCGGCCGCACCGGCATTTCGTACGGCACATGCATGGGAAGCATGGACGCGATTATGGATATCGCCGACATGATGGAAACGGGCGACACGTCGAAGCTCGATTCGCAAACCTATATCAAAGCGATGCCGCAGACGAACGCGTGCAATTTGAGCGTCTACTATCAAATACGCGGGCGCATCATCGTAACCGATACCGCGTGTACGTCGGGAAGTCAGGCGATCGGTTATGCCTATGAAGCGATCGAAGACGGCAGGGCGGAAATCATGATTGCAGGCGGTGCGGAAGAACTTTCCCCTCCCGATGCGGCGATTTTCGATACGCTCGGCGCTACGAGCATCCTCAACAAAACGCCCGAAGCGACGCCGAAACCCTTTGACAAAGACAGAGACGGCCTTGTTATCGGTGAAGGAGCGGGTACGCTGATTTTGGAAGATATGGAACACGCCGTAAAGCGCGGTGCGAAAATGTATGCTGAAGTCGCGGGCTTTGCGACAAACGCGGACGGCACGCACATCACGAGTCCGAACGCTGCGACGCAGGCGCTTGCGCTTTCGATGGCGCTTGAAGACGCGGGTATCGACGAAAGTAAAATCGCTTATATCAACGCGCACGGCACGGCGACGAGTCACGGCGACATATCGGAATCGCAGGCGGTGTATTCGGTGTTCAACCGTGCAGTGCCGATCTCTTCGACAAAGAGCTTTATCGGCCATACGCTCGGCGCGTGCGGCTGCGTGGAAGCGTGGCTTACGATCAATATGATGAACGAAGGCTGGTTCCATCCGAACTGCAATCTTACAAACGACGATCCCGAATGTGCGCCGCTCGACTACATCAAAGGTGCGGGGCGTGAAATCTCGTGCGACTGTGTTATGTCGAACAACTTCGCGTTCGGCGGCGTGAACACGTCGCTCGTATTCAAAAAGATCGAAGGTTAAAACTGAATGTCTGAAATAGCGCCGTTCAATTTAACTTCGAGTTTTCTTCGAAAACTCGCGGATATACGTGCGCGCCGCTTGAAACTTCGCGCTTACGCGCTCGTTGCGAGGCTCGCGCACCAATGCGGCATTTTCGAAAGTTGACACTTCCTGCAATGCCGCATTTTAAGGAAGCGTAAGAAGCTTGCCGTATTCGCCGTACTGAGATGGGGGCTGTCGTAAACACGATAATAATTTTTGCGACAGCTCCCTGTTTCTCCGATTATTATTTCGTGTGATCCTGAATCTTGTCTTTTTCTTTTTTTATCTTCGTATCGAGGGTGTCCATAAGTTTGTTGAGGCCTGCATCGAAACTGTAATCTCTGCTCGTTACATGTCCCTGCGTGCCCCAGCGGAAATTGAACGTCGCGTCGAACGAATACTCTTTGTCGTATTTTACCCGCATGGTAAAATCGACGATCAGATCTTCGGCATACGCGATGCGCTTCAACTTTGTTTCAATCATGTCGGACTGTTTTTTTTCAAAATCGAAACCGACTGCCGATACGTTTTTTGTCATGCAACGCTCCTGTCAGTATGTATTGAAGCCTGAAACACAGGCTGCGGCATTTGTACCGCCGCTTATAGTATACAACGGAATATGCGAAAAAGCAAAATAAAAATAACGGCAGCATACGTATTCGCCGATGCTTTCGGACGACGCGGATCGGAAGAACCCGCCTTCCGTACTTCGGTAACCCTCATCCGCGCTCCGGCGCGGACGCTTCGCGGTACTCCACGCGGGCGTAGGTCGATCGTACCGTATACGACAGGAAGTCGCTGAAAACCGAATTTTGAAAACATTCGAATATATGAAAACGGTACCGGCTGCCTGTGCACCCCTTTTGATCGGCACCGCTATTTTTTCGGCGCTTTTCCGCGTGTGTATGACGAGCCGATCGCAAGCTGTGCGCGGTATTTTGCGACGGTGCGGCGCGCGACGTGTATGCCCTGTCTGGCGAGTTTTTCGACGAGCTCTCTGTCAGACAGCGGTTTTTTGCCGCTTGCGCGGTTTTCGATAAGCTGGCGCAGTGCGAATTTTACTTTGTCCTGCGAATTCGTAAAAAAATATTTCAGCGGAAAAAGCTGTCCCCACGGCGTCTGCATGAATTTTTCGTTTGCCATACGCGACACCGTCGATTCGTTGACGCCGAGTATGCGCGCCGTTTCGCTCTGCGTAAGCTCTTCGAGGTAGCCTTTTCCGTGCGATGAAAAAAAACCGATCTGCGTTTTGACGATGATTTCGCACGACTGCAAAAGGAGCGATTTGCGGTATGCAAGGCTGTCCAAAAATTGCTCTGCGGCTTTTAGATTTTTTTTAAGCTCTTTATGGCGCTGCGCGTTGAAACCCGGAACGATTCGAACGGAGGGAATAGCGCCTTTTGCGAGCGTTATGCGGAAATACTTTTCGTGCGTATTTTCCACGAACATTTCATTTTCATCGGACGTGTTCGGCACTTCTCCCTCGGCTTCGGTCACCGAAATGTCGGGCGAAATGTAGTGCGTCGGCGCTTTGCCGTAGCCCTGCGCGGGATACGGATTCAAGCGCGAGATAAACGCGATCGCTTTTTGCACATCATCCGAACTTACCTCAAGCGAATCGATCGCTCTCTCGCCGCCGAAAGATTCGCGCTTCGACGCTTCCTGCAATTTAATAATTTTTCGTTTGATGCGCTCTATATCGGGTGTCGCGTCGTTCGAATACAGCACGTCGATGTGTCCGTCGAGTATAAAAAGCGCGAGCGGCGGGGCGTCGCCTGCGATTTGCGCCTGCACGTAGAGGCTCTCTTCCATGTCGTTGCAGCACGTGCCTTCGGGATCCATGCACCGGATGATGTGCAGCATTTTATCGAGCATAGCCGTATTCTGTGCCGGGCGCGACTTGTCGAGCAGTGACGCGGGAGCGAGGATGTGCCGGCCGTTTTCGTTCAGGTTTTCGATGAGCGCTTTTCCGAGCGATTTTTCGTCGGGCGAAAGTTTCATTACGTTCAGCTGAAACAAAAGGTGTTCCTGCAGCGTTTCCCGCGTATCGGCGGCGTTTTCGTATGCATCCTGAAATTTTTGTGCCGCTTCGTTGCCCGCTGCGGACGCGTAGGAAGTGCGCGTGTTTTCGTACGGAAATGAACTGCGCGGTGCGGCCGTTGCCGCCGCATCATCGCGTACGATTTCGAGTGCGGGATTTTCGTTTACCGCTTTGCGGATTTCGGCGTTCAAATCTTCACCGCTCATCGCGAGCAGTTTCAGCGACTGAATCTGTTTTTGCGACAGTACTTGCCGCTGTACTTGCGAAGTCTGCTGCACTTGTCCGTAAAAAAGATCGGGCATAGCTTAAGTATAGCACAAAAAAATACTTGGCGGTATACTTTCCGCATGAACACATTTTCGGATTTTGCCCTTTCCGTGCCCGACATTTTGCTGCCGAAAAACATCGACACGGCGAGCTGGTCGTGCATCGCGTGCGATCAATATACGCAGGACAGAAATTATTGGAAAGAGGCGGAAAAAGCGGCGAGCGGAAAACCGAGCGCGTTGAACCTCATTTTGCCGGAAGTCTATCTCGGCGACGGCGATAAAGAATCGCGTATTGCAGGCATACAGGCGGCGATGAAACGCTACATCGATGACGGCCTGTTTGAAGAAAAACACGGCTTCGTCTACGTCGAGCGCACGACGGCGTTCGGCCGTATGCGGCGCGGTCTTGTAGGGGCAATCGATTTGGACGGCTACGAGTGGAAGCCTTTTTCAAAAGCGCTCATCCGTGCAACCGAAGCGACGATCCCTTCGCGCATTCCGCCTCGCAAAGCGATCAGGAGCGGCGCCCCGCTCGAAGCACCGCACATTATGCTCCTCGTAAACGATGCGTCGGATTCCCTTGTCGGAGGTGCGGGAGCCGCCGTCAAAGCGTCCGGAACCGTTCCTCTTTATTCCGGACATCTCATGATGAAAGGCGGAAGCATAGAAGGCCGGCTCGTGCCGGAATCTTCGGAAGGCGCGATACTCGCGTCGCTTGAAAAAATCGCAAAGGCGAACACCGAAAGCGACGGCAGCGTGTTTATGTTTGCCGTCGGCGACGGAAATCATTCGCTTGCAACCGCAAAAGCCGTGTGGGACGAATACAAACAAACGCTCGGCGAAGATGAGCGGAAGACGAGCCGCGTGCGTTATGCGCTCGTCGAAATCGTCAACATATACGATGAGGGTCTTACGTTCGAGCCGATCCACCGCGTGCTGTTCGGAGCGGATGCGGCGGAATTGATTTTGCGCCTGACTTCTCAATTCGGCGGAGAGGTCGTGCAGTGCCGATCGGGCGAAGAGCTCGAAACTGCCGTAAAAAAATCGAGGGCATCGTTCGGCTTTGCGAGCACATCCGGCGGAAAGACGTCGTACACGCTTTTAAAAACGAATATTTCTTCGCTCGCGGTTTCCGCTTTTCAGCCGGTCGTCGACGATTATATAGCCGAAAAAGCGAAAGCCGGAATCGACATAACGATCGATTATATTCACGGGGACGCGGAAACGATGCGGCTCGGCGCAGAGGAAGGCACGACGGGCATTCTCCTTCCGCCGATCGACAAGACGAGCTTTTTTGCGACGATCGAAAAAAACGGGCCGCTCCCGCGAAAAAGTTTTTCGATGGGCGAAGCCGATGAAAAGCGCTTTTACCTCGAATGCCGAAAACTGTTTTAGCGGGAATCGCCGCGTTCGGACGGAATAGTGCGCTTGTGCTCGGCCGGATCGCGCGGGATCGAAACGTATAAAAATTAATAATTGTTAAAATTATATTTACGGGAATTGCGATGGCGAAAAAATCCGGTACGATCGTGTACAAGTGCTCATCCTGCGGTTATTCGCAGCCGCGCTGGCTCGGCCGCTGTCCGCAGTGCGGCGAATGGAACACGCTCGAAGAATGCATCCTCGACACGAACGTCGTAAGCCCTGCCGGTGTCGGTCTCTCCGTTTCCGAGCGCGCAAAGCCCGTGCCGCTTTCGCACGTGGACGCAAAGGCCGGTATGCGCCTTGCGACCGGCATCGCGGAATTCGACCGCGTGCTCGGCGGCGGAGCTGCGATGCGTTCCGCTGTTCTTATCGGCGGAGAGCCGGGCATCGGAAAATCGACGCTGCTTTTGCAGACGGCTTCTCTCGCGGCGAAAGCGAACGGCAATGCGATGCGCGTACTCTACGTGTCGGGCGAAGAGTCCGCCGCGCAGATAAAAGAGCGGAGCGAACGGCTCGGCCTCGCTGCCGCCGGCATCGAGCTTTTGTGTACGATGCGTCTCGAAGATATGCTCGCCGCGCTCGATGCGCAAAATCCCGTACTCGTGATCGTCGACTCGATTCAAACGACGTATTCGGTGCAGGCCGGTTTGATTCCGGGAACGGTCAATCAATTGAAATACTGCGCGAACGAATTGATAAGCTGGGTCAAAGAACGCGACGCCGTTTTAATAATGGCCGCGCACGTGACGAAAGAAGGGTTGATCGCCGGCCCGAAATCGCTCGAGCACATGGTCGACACGGTGGTTTCATTCGAACGCAGCAACGACGAATACCGCTTTTTGCGCGCGGCGAAAAACAGGTTCGGTTCGGTCGATGAAATCGGCATCTTTGAAATGACGGAAAAAGGCTTGACCGAAGTCGCCGATCCGTCGGTGCTCTTTATCACGAGGCGCGACGGCAAGCAGCCCGCGGGCGTTGCATGTACCGCCGTGTTCGAAGGCAGCCGCGTGTTTATCGTTGAAATACAGGCGCTCGTCGTGCCGGCAAAGGCGTCTCTTTCCCGCGTCTACAGCGATAAAATCGATTCGGCGCGCGTTGCACGCGTGGCGGCAGTTCTCGAAAAACGGACGGGCTTGCACTTTTCCGATCAGGATTTATACATCAATGTGGCAGGCGGTATGCGCTTGACGGAAGGCGCGATCGATGCGGCACTTGCGGCGGCACTGTATTCGGCACGCACAGACATCGCGCTCGCAGCCGAAACGGCGGTGATCGGTGAGCTGAGCCTTGCCGGAGAAATTCGCCCCGTGCCGCGATTGACGCAGCGCGCAAAGACGGCGCAGAATATGGGCTTTTCGACGGTTATCGCGCCGGAAAAAAGCAAGGGCGTCTCTCAGGCGCGCGACGTAAAAGAGCTCGTAACGCTCCTGTTCGGAACATAACGAAAGAGCCGATTGCGCGGGGCGGCCGTACTGTAAAACTGCCGGTACGGAATCACTCCGCCGGAAAGAGCGAAAAAACCGTACTCACGATACTTTCGAATTCGATCTAATTGATAATGCGATAATCGGTAATTAACAAAAAGCTGTCCGAAAATTAAGGTTTAAAAGCGCCACTGAAATAGCGTGGCGCTTTTAATTTCGGTATATCACCGTTTTTTTACTATCGGCGCAGCAGATTCGGCAAAAACAAAATAAGCTGTGGGAAGCAGTTCATCACAAAAACGGCAAGGATCATTACAAGTACAAGAGGTGCCACTTCTTTTACCAAACGCTCCAATTTAACACCGCCTATATCGCAAGCAACAAACAAACACAAACCGACCGGAGGTGTGTTATGACCGATAGCAAGCGAAATAACCATAATGATGCCGAAGAAAAGCGGATCTATATTCAAACTGATCAAAATCGGATAAAAGATAGGCGCAAGGAGTACCATCGCTGCAGAATTATTTAAAAAAGTTCCGACAACAAGCAAAATTAAAATCATGAACATTTGAACGATAATCTGATTGGTCGAAACGGTTAAAATAGATGCTGCAAGATTTTGAGGAATCTGATAGCTGACAAGGATATAGCTGAGTATATCGGCGGTTATCATTAAATACATAATAACTGCAGTTGACCGCGCAGATTTAAGAACAAGTTTATATATATCGCGCCAATGCAATTCTTTATGAATAAAAATACCAACTATAATGCCGTATATAACTGCAACAGCGGCCGATTCGGTAGGCGTAAAAATACCGCAATAAATACCGCCGAGGATAATAATAGGCATCATAAGAGCAAAGAAGGCATCTTTAAAAGATTTCCAGCGTTCGGCTCCGGTAAATTTCCGCGCGCTTTTGTATCCGCGCTTTTTTGAAATAACATATTCCGGTATAATCAATACCAGACAAATGATAATACCGGGAACGATACCGGCAATAAATAAATCGCCGATGGAAACCCCCGTACTGACGCCGTAAAGGACCATAGTTAAACTGGGCGGAATTATCAAACCGATTGTCCCCGAAGCCGCTACAACCGCACCTGCAAATGCAGGATCATAGCCGCTTTCTTCCATTTGTTTGATCATAACGCCGCCGATAGCCGCCGTAGTTGCAGGTGCCGAACCGGAAACCGCCCCGAAAAAAGTGGAAGCCACGGTTGCGACAAGCGCCAAGCCGCCGGTAACGTGACCGAGAAAAGCTTCAGCCAAACCGACCAAGCGCTTCGACACTCCACCCGACGCCATAATATTGCCGGCAAGAATAAAAAACGGTATGGCCATGAGTGCCGAACCGTTGGACGAGTTAAAAGTCTTTTGCATCAATTCGCTGATGATATCCGAGCAATCCCAATACAAATCAGATGCGGATAAAACGCCGGCAAAAAATTCCGAAAGCGGCCCCATAAGAGAAGCAAAGACACAGGTCAATCCCAGCGACACCGCGATAGGGATTCCCATAAGCAAAAAAATAATAAAAAATAAAGCAAGATATAAGCCCATTTACTTTTCTCCCTTTGTCGTAATCGCTTTTAAAAGTACTTCAATCATCATTAAAAGCGAAAGTGCACTGCCGACGGGAACGATCATAAAAATCCATCCGAGCTTCAGCCACCCCATCGAAGGCGACACACCGCCGAGTGCAAGAATATCACGGGCAAGCGGATAGGTATAAAAGGTCATAACACAGAGAAACAGAATAATCAGTATATCCGCTGCAATTTTAATACCTTTTTTCAGCGCACCGTTTTTTATCGCATCAAGAGCCATAGACATGTTAATATGCTTTTCTTCACGATAAAGAAACACGGCGCCGAAAAAGATAATGCCTGAGAAAAAATATGTTGCCAATTCCTCCGACCACGAAAGCGGTTCTTTAATAATATAGCGATAGATGACCTGTACAAAAATCAACAGTACCATTCCCGACATAAAAAAAACAAGGGCAGCTTGGGTAATTTTTGTAATAAGATCGTTGATAATTTTAAGTGCTTTAAGCATAAGCGACCTCCGGCTGATGGTAAAAAGAATAAAATCACGGAACAGAGAAAATATTTTTCCGTTCCGTGAAAATTACATACGGGGACCTCTAAAAACAAAAATTTTTAGAGGCTTCCCTTAATATGTATGGGTATCGTATATTCCGACAGCGCGTGTTTTTATTTTGCTTTTGCGGCTTCGGCAATAATACGTTCTATCATGTCGCCGTAATCGGGACGGAATTTTTCATATACGGGCTTACACAGCTCAATAAACGGAGCGCGGTCGGGGCGGGTAAATACAACACCGAGCGATTCGCATTTTTTTATATCGTCTTGGTCGGCTTTAGCTTGAAAATCAAAAGAAAACACACTTATTTTCTTCGCTTCTTCGATAAAGATTTTTTTGTCCGCTTCGGAAATACGATTCCAAAGCTTTTTGGAAATGATAAGCGGATTCGGCACGTGCATATACCACAGCAAAGCACCCGTTTTTGTAAGTTCATAGTACTTTTGGGTAAGCATATGCGTAATGGTTCCTTCGCAGCCGTCAATCGTTTTCATCTGCCAAGCGGAATAAACGTCATTAAAAGCCATCGGAACTGCAATAGCTCCCATGGCGTTAATCGTTTCAATCATCGGTTTGGAATTGACAACGCGCAATTTCAACCCTTTCAGATCGGAAGGTTTATTAACCGGACGAGGCGGAAATAAATGGCGCATACCGTTTTCCCACCAAGCCAAAACGATAAGATTTTTCGCAGCCAGACTGTCGGCCAATTCGTCTCCTATCGGACCGTTAAGAACATAACTTGCTTGTTTTTCGTTTGCAAATAAAAAGGGCAAATCCAGTACGCCGACAATTTTGCTGTAAGACGATAACAACGAACCCGTAGCCAGTACCATATCGGAAGTACCTAACTGACAACCTTCTATCAATTGGTTGGGCTTACCGTACAGATCGGACGGATAAATCTCAAAAGTATAACGACCATTGGTACGTTCCGTTACCGCTTTTGTCCACTTTTCCAAATACATTTGATAATAGTGATCTTTGGTGCCGGTATGACCGACTTTTATAACGCGGCCTTTTGTCGGTGCTGCGGCAAGTGTACCGCACAAAAACATAAGCGATAATGCGGTTAAGAAAAATCCGTTTCTTCTCATAAAAAACTCCTCTTTACTTGATGTAAATATAAATTATACCGCCGAATTTGTATTTGTCAAGCAAACAAACAGGCAAACAAACAGGCGTGACAAACAGGCGTGACAAACAGGCGTGACAAACAGGCGTGTTTTCGACAATCACTCCGCCGGAAGAGAGGCGATGAGTTTTCCGAGAGACGTGAGTTCTTCTTGCGTCAGCGTCAAACCCTTGCCCATTTTTTGATGGTCGGGCGACCAGCTTCTGATATCGTATTTTGCGGGGCGGCCTCCCCATGATACGAGGTTGAGCTCCATCTTCCATCCGCCTTTTCCTTCGGAGATGACGCCGATGTTTTTCGTAATTTCAAAAGTAAAATCATCCGCCATAATTGTATCCTCCGTACATAAGGTATTTCAATGCGTGCCGATCGTTCCGTATTCGGATGAATCGGCGTACTTTCGACATAGTAGCACATTTTACATTTCTCGTCGCCTGTAATGAAACGTATGTCAGGTTGCGTAAAAATATTGTAAAAAATACCGTTGTAAAAAATGCCGTTGCGGAACCGGCGCAAATACGGTATACTATCGCTAATGTATTGTCGATAATCGGCAATTTAACAACAACCTTATGGAGGCAGAACGTGAAAAAGTATATAATTTTTTTCGGCGCTGTGCTGGCATTCGGGTTTATGTCGTGTAAATCCACGAAGCAAAACACAAAGCCGGATACGCCGACCGTAGAACAACCGACGACAAACGTACCGGTTGCAACCGACAATTCCGCTGCGCTCAATGCTGCGGAGACTGCCCGACGCGCTGCCGTAAAGGCCGGCGCGGATAAAGCGGCACCCGATCAATTCAACGATACGGATGCGCGCTATAACGCTCTTGTCAAGCGGAGCAAAGCGGGCGAAAACGTAACGGTCGAACTCGCGGATGTGACGGCGCGATACCGTGCGCTTGAAGAGTACACGAAAGCGGCTGCGCTTAAAAATCGCATCGATGAACTCGGCTTTCAATCCTACGATAAGACGAACTACAACAAGGGTGCGAATGCGCTGAGTGCGGCACAAAAACTTTCGGCGGACAAATCGTCGACGGGTGCGCAGCTCTATGAACAGGCGCATACGGCCTATGCTTCGCTCAATACGGCGCTGCAGAATGCATTTAAAACGCGCGCGCGCGAAGAGCGGACGGCGGCATTCAATGCAAAGCGCAATGCCGACAGCGTTTATGCAGCGGTCGCGCAAAAGAAAGCGTACGACGGCGGCGTTGCGGATTTCCGCAGCGGAGACACGAGCTATGCGCAGCAGGATGCCGAAAATGCGTTGAAGCACTACGGTGATGCGCGTAAAACGTTTGAAAAACTCTATGCTGATATTTCCGAAAAGCGTGCGGCTGCGCAGGAAGCGATTGAAAAAGCGAAAGCGAAAGTTGCCGAAACTTCGGAATACGCGGTGCAGGCGGACAAAAACGCCCCGCTTTCGGGCAGCAATATCAAAGGTATCGAAGACGAAAACGCGGTTTTGCTTAAGGCGGAAACCTACGATGATCCTACAAAGGCCGCGCAAGCGGTACCTGAAACGATCAGCGATACGGAGGCTGCAAAATGAAAAAATTATCAATTATTATCGCGTCGCTTGCTCTGATCGGAACGGTTGTGTTTGCCGCAAGCTATAAAAACAATACGTATCAAAAGCTTGCCGACGAGTATACGCGTCAAGCGCAGGCTGCGCTCAATGCCGGCCGCTACGATGAATCGATCGAGCTTTCGAAAAAAGCCGAAGAGAACGCAGCTCTTTCCCGTGCATACATCGATATGATGCTTGCAAAAAAATCGGCCGACGATGAGATGAAGATCGCACAAAATAAAATCGCGTGGGCGAAAGGTATCAATGCGGACAAGAATTTTCCGATGGCATTTACCGCTGCGCAAAATAAATATTCCAGCGCCGAAAAATCCTACGGCGGCGAAGACTATAAGGCCGCTGCGAATTACGCGCGGGAATCGGTCGCCGCTCTCGACGGCGTGCATGAAGTGACGCCGCTTCCCGAATTCTATGTTGTCCGTCCGTGGGCGGATACGAAGGACTGCTTTTGGAATATTTCGGGGCGCCCGTATATCTACAACAATCCGCTGTTGTGGGAAAATCTGTATCAAGCGAATAAAACGAAGATTCCGCGTCCCGAAGACCCGAATTTGATTTTGCCCGGCATGAAAATGCAGATTCCGAGTTTGAGCGGTGAAATCCGCGACGGCGTATACGATCCTGCGAAAGCTTACGATCCGTACAACGTTGCGCGCTGATTTCGCATTCAACGGCTATAGTCTTTAAATGTAATCCGGTCGGTGTGCGTCTGTGCACCGGTCGGATTTTTTTATTGTGTTTAATAATGCGGAAATAAAACCGTTCAATATTTCAGCTTTTGAAAATTGCCTTACGGTGCTTACGGTGTATTGTTAAAATGTTCGCTTGCCCTTTACGCTTTTCGCTTCCGGCGCAGATAGAGTGCGACGGCCGCCGCCATGAGCGCATGCGAATATTCTTTTTTCGTGCCGAGACCGTCGATTACTTCATCCTGATCGAGTTCGAGGTAATGGACGTATTCGTCTTTATCCAAATGCTGTTCGTGGCTATTCGTCAAATCTTCCGCGGCAAAAAAATGCACGTGATTCGACATGAGCGCAGGGTTCGGACTCATCGTTCCGAGATAAATGAGCCTGCCTGCCGTGTGTCCCGTTTCTTCGCGCAGCTCCCGTGCGGCCGCTTGTTCGGGCGTTTCTCCTTCGTCCATAACGCCGCCGGGAAATTCGATGCTCAAGACGCATTCTGCGTGCCGCCACTGTTTTACCATCAAAAACTTGCTGCCGTGTACCGGTACGACGATCGCCCAATCGTGTCCCGGCTCGATGACCATATAGTTCCCTCTTTGTCCGTCGGATGCAACGCTGTCCGTTTCGGTTACCGTAAACACCGGTGTTTTTAATAATACGCGTTTTCCGTTTTCCTGCCAAATAAGCGCGCTGTCGTCAGCATCCATAGAGTTGCTCCCGTAACATTGATGTATAAGGTTCTTTATTTTTCGGTTATCTTGAGTTATACTGTATTTACGGAAATTATAAAAGCGTGTATGCGCGCTTGTCGAAAAAGAAAAGACTGCACTTATCCGACCGGTTTGCAGTATCGATGTGCGAAGAGAAAAAATATGAAATCGCGTTCGGATAAAAAACTTGACGATACAACCAATATATGGTTATAATATCGAATAGGCGGATAATGTATCGGGTAATACAAAAGAAGAAAATATTGAAAACGATTTTGAAAATGCCGGAAAAAGAGCAAGAATTGTTTTCATATTTATTGGAAGATCTGCAGGAAACCGGACCGATACAAAAAGGCTGGCCCAATTTCAGTGCGCTCGGAAAAAATAAATATCGCTGTCATTTATCATATCATTGGGTTGCCTGTTGGAGAGAAACGGTAAAAGGAATTGAACTGGAGGTATATTATGCAGGTAGTCGTGAAAACGCCCCCTATAAAAATTGAAGGTGATATACCGCCGGACTTGCTCACCTTTGTTAAAACACGCTATCCGCACGCTATGGTTGAAGAAGACGATGATGAAACGTATGTCGAAATAACTGAAACCGAATGGTATAAAAATATTGTAAAGGATCGAACACCGCAAAAGACGTTGAAGTTGTTTCGCTATCGCGATAATCTGACACAAGCGGCTTTGGCAAAAAAATTGGGGATTCCTGCACAACATATCTCAGGAATGGAAACGGGGCACAGAACGATAAGTCCTCGTATGGCGCGAAAACTCGGAGAAATATTCAAGACAAAGTATCAAAATTTTTTATAGTTTTATGATCACGGCAGAAATGGGAGGTGGGTATGGCTATTGTTGCAATTTCCCGGCAGATTGCGGCGCTCGGCGATGAAATCGCTGCGATCGCGGCGGAAAAACTCGGGTACGTATTTATCCGCAGGGACGAACTTGAAAAACGCATCGTACAGCACGGTTTTCCCGCCGAAAAACTCGGCAAGTACGATGAAAAAAAACCGGGATTTTTTGCGGCGCTTGTCAAAGACCGCGACGAATACCTGCACTATCTGCAGACGGCGGTTCTCGAAGCGGCGAGCGAAAACAACTGCGTGCTCATCGGGCGCGGTTCGTATATCATATTGGAAGACGTTCCGAACGTCGTTTCGTTCCGTCTCGTTGCAAAAGATTCCGTCAGGCTGGAGCGGCTCGAAAACGAATTCGCGTGTACGAAAAAACAGGCACAGCAAAAGCTCGATGAAAGCGATAAAAACAGAAGCGGTTTTCATAAAAGTTTTTTCGACGTCGATATAGCCGATTCGACGTATTTTCATTTTGTGCTGAATACGGGACTTATCGGCGCAGATGAAGGCGGAGCGTTTATCGCCGATTTTGTTAAATCTCATATTTCGTCCGAACGTGATGCGCTCGGAGCGGAAAAAATAAAAACCTTACTTGCCGCACAACGCCTCGTCAATACGCTCGTATTTACACATAAGGTCAATATCGAATTTTTGCATGCCGTTATCGACGGCAAAACGATTGTGCTGCAGGGCGTTGCGGATTCTTCAGCCGTCGTTGAACAAGCCGTTGCGCTTTCAAAAAAAGAAATGCCCGGATACGATGTAAAATCTTGTGTGAGTATCGTTCAGGATTTTAAAGCGCATCCGAAATGATTCGGGCGGTGTCTTGACACTATGCGCCTTTAAAAACATACTGGCAATATGAAACTCGCAAACGCATTTACGTCGGTACGCGTTGTCTTTGCGCCGGTATTTTTTCTTATCTATTTTATACCGATTTGGACGGGGCGATTTGCCGGTCTTTCGGCAGCCCTTATGATTCCTCTTCTGGCGTGTATGGAATTTACCGATTTTCTAGACGGATTTTTTGCGCGTAAAAACCGTGAAGTGAGCGACTTCGGAAAGATGTTCGATCCCTTTGCGGACGTCATCGTGCATTTGACGACGTTTACGTGTTTTATGTATTCGTTCGGCACGTCCGTTAAAAGCTATCTTCCGGTATGGATTTTCGTATTGATTTTGTACCGCGAGTTTTCGCAAAATTTTTTGCGCATGGTCGCGGCGAAGCAAGGTACGGCGATCGCCGCGCGAAAGGGCGGAAAACTCAAAACCGTATTTTACGTCGCATCGGGGTTCGTCTGTCTCGTTCCCGAATGTGCGCTGCGCTTTTATGCGGCGAAAGGGGGATCTGTCGGCGGTATCGTTTTATCCGTCGTGCGGCATACGGGAGCTTGGAAAAACGCCGCGCTCGGTATGTTTGTCGCGAGCCTTGCGCTGTGCTATATTTCGTTTGTCGATTACCTCGTGCACTTTAAGTCGGTTTTAAAAGATATGTGAGGGACCGGCGAAATCGTTTTTACGGGAAAACGGACGTCGGATTCGCGTTTCCGCGGAGTAAAAAAATGCGGATATTGATAAGTTCTGACATACATGCAAACATATTGGCATGCGAAGCGTTGGCAAAAATATATGCGCGCGAAAAATGCGATTTGCACATAACGCTGGGAGATGCCGTTGATTTGGGGCCGTGGCCGAAAGAAACGCTGGAATTTATTAAGAGAGAAAAAACGGTTTATCTGAAAGGCAATCACGAAGAATATAACTGTTCGATAGGGCTCGGACCCGAATTGAAAAAGAGCATAGGAAAATCGGAAGCCGAACACTATCGATGGACAAAAGAGCAAATCGGCATCGATAACGTACGTTATATTGAAAAGCTCCCCTACAAATATCATATCGAAATCGGAAAATATAATCTGTATTTTCAGCATTTCTTTTTGGAAAACGGAATAATTTCCGAATATAATGTATTCGAGTACGGTATTGACGGACTTGATCTCGATCGCGTATTCGGAATCGAACCGAAGGAAAATAATGTGATTTTTTTCGGACACTTACATAAAGCATTCCTAACGGAGAAAATAAATACATATATAAGCGTAGGATCTGCGGGCTGCGACGGAAAATATTCAAAAGGAAAATCGGCCGATATTATAGAAATCGATAAAAACGCATATACGATAAAGCCGATCGAATTGGAATGGAATACAAAAACGGTTATTAATGAAATTGAAAGCAGGAATATGCCCGATAAAGATGCAATCGAAGAATATTTTTTTAATGGAGGAAACGCTGCGACGTAACGCTTTTATGTGGGAAGCATAGCGGCAGCGACCGGTAAATCGCTTGATTTTTTTGCCGACAAAGGCTATAACGTGAATATGAAAACTGCAGGCGATGTAAACGCTTTTGTGCAAAAGGGGTTTGCATCGTTTTTTTATTTTTAAAGTGCGGGATAAACGCCGGAGGACTGTATGCCGAATGTGCAGGAATTGTTCGGAAGCATGGTTTTTAATCAAAGGGTGATGCAGGAGCTTTTGCCGAAAGACACATTTAAAGCGCTCAAAAAAACGCTCGACGACGGCACGCCGCTCGAACTTGAAATTGCGAATCAAGTGGCGTACGCGATGAAGGAGTGGGCTATTTCGAAAGGCGCGACGCACTACACGCATTGGTTCCAGCCGCTCACCGGCATTACGGCGGAAAAGCACGAAAGTTTTATCGCTCCCGACAAAAACGGCGGCGTCATTATGGAGTTCGGCGGCAAAGAGCTTGTCAAAGGCGAAAGCGATGCGTCGTCGTTTCCGTCGGGCGGAAGCCGCGCCACTTTTGAAGCGCGCGGGTACACGGTGTGGGATCCGACTGCGTATGCGTTCGTAAAAGATCATTCGCTGTGCATTCCGACGGCGTTCTGTTCGTACACGGGAGAAGCCCTCGACAAAAAAACGCCGCTCCTTCGTTCCATCGAAGCGCTCAGCAAACAGGCCCTTCGTGTGCTTCGGCTCTTCGGCGAAAAAGACGTCGAACACGTGATTTCCTGTGTCGGTGCCGAACAGGAATATTTTTTGGTCGATGAAAAACTCTATGAAAAGCGCAGAGATCTCCAGATGACGGGGCGGACGCTTTTCGGTGCAAAGCCCGCAAAGGGTCAGGAGATGGACGACCAGTATTTTACCGCGATCACGCCGCGCGTTAGTGAATATATGGAAGACCTGAACGAAGAGTTGTGGAAGCTCGGCATCTTTGCAAAGACGGAACACAATGAAACGGCTCCCGCCCAGCACGAAATGGCGCCGATTTTTTCGACGACGAATTTGGCGGCCGATCAAAATCAGCTGACGATGGAGATTATGAAAAAGGTTGCGCGTCGTCACGGGCTTGTGTGCCTGCTGCACGAAAAGCCTTTTGCCGGCATCAACGGCAGCGGCAAGCACAACAACTGGTCGATCGAAACCGATGCGGGCGAGGGGCTTTTGAAGCCGGGCGACACGCCGAGGGAAAACGCGCGTTTTTTGCTTTTCCTCACCGCGGTGATCCGCGCCGTCGATGACAATCAGGATTTGCTGCGCATTTCGGTTGCGAGCGCGGGAAACGATCACCGGCTCGGAGCGAACGAAGCGCCGCCTGCAATCATGTCGATATTCGTCGGTGACGAGCTCGAAGCCGTATTGAAATCGATAAAAGACGGAACGCCGTACAGCGCGAAATCGAAACAAAAGATAAAAATCGGTGCCGACGTTTTGCCGCCCATCCCGAAAGATACGACCGACCGCAACCGCACGTCTCCTTTTGCGTTTACCGTAAATAAATTCGAATTCCGCTCGGTCGGTTCTTCTCTGTCGATTTCGGGGCCGATGACGACGCTCAACGCAATCGTCGCAGACGTTTTGAAAGAATATGCCGACAGACTCGAAGGCGCGAAAGACTTCAATCAAGCGCTGCAGGAACTTATTAAAAAAGAAATTACGGATCACTGGAAAATCATCTTCAATGGCAACGGCTACGGAGACGATTGGGTTTCGGAAGCGAAAAAGCGCGGACTCTTGAACTTGCGCAATCTTCCGGAAGCGGTCGCCGAATACCTCAAGCCGAAAAACGTCAAGTTGTATACCGAAACGGGCATCTACACTGAAGCGGAGATGAAAAGCCACTATGAAGTAAAGCTCGAAAAATACTGCCAAGTGCTCAATATCGAAGTCGGCACGATGCTTGAAATGGTTAATAAAAATATCATGCCGGCAGTGCTCGGATATATGGATTCGATCGCGGAGACGGTCGTGTCGGTAAAAAATGCCGTCCCGCTTGCAAAATGCGATGCGGGAATTTTGCTGCTCAAAAAACTCGACGCGCTTGCCGATTCTCTTTCGGCAGAGACGGCTTCGCTTTTTGAAAAGCACGCGGCGGCGATCGCAAACGGCGATTATATGCTCCGTGCAAAAGCATACGCCGACAGTGTGATCCCCGCGATGGAAAAAGTGCGCGCGGTAACCGATGCGATAGAGCCGTTGCTTGCCGAAGCGTACAAGCCGTTTCCGTCGTATGAAGATTTGCTGTTCAGCGTTTGAGAGGGCTGTCTCAAAAGTCGGTTATTTTTTCGACAGCTCTTTGCGGCAGTGCGGCCGGCGTAAAATCACGCATTGTATCGTCTGAAAAGCCGACAGCAATTAATGCCGCACGGCATTTTCCCAAATTTTTATCCCGCCGTATAAAAAGGCCGCTTCGCCGAGGTTGGCCCATTTTATTGAAAAATAGGGTTTCAAGTCGGGAAACAGCGCATTGCATTTTATTTGTTCTTCGAGATAGTGTTTGGGGTAGCCTTGCATGGCAACGATGCCGCCCCCGATGATGATATGCTCGGGCATAAAAAGCATTGCAGCGGTGCTGACGGCCAAAGCTTGGATATGTATCATTGTTTTCAGCGCCCGGCCGACTTTATCTGTTGAATTCCACAATTGAAATATTTTTTTTATAGGTATGTTGTTGTTTTGTGCGAGTTCAAAAAAAAGATGTCCGTTGCTGTATGCTTCGATGCAGCCGTATTTTCCGCAGACGCAGCGTCTGCCGTGATGGTGCAGAGGAATATGACCGAGTTCAAAACTGCCGTTTGGAAGCCGGAAGGGTTTATCGCCCAAAAGAACGTCCGCTCCGATTCCTGTTCCGAAAAAAACACCCAAAGTCGAAAAGCTTTCGCGTATATCAAGCTCTGCGCTTTCTCCGAGCAAAAGCAGCAGCGTATCGTGTTCTAAAAATACCGGTACGTGAAAATGAGTCCGTAAAGCCGTTGCCAATTTACAATGCTGCAAAAACGGAAGATTGGTGCATCTGATAACTTCATCCATGTTTGCATCAAAAGATGCGGGAAGCCCGATGACGACAGCTTCCGGCGTGATGCGGTGTTTTTCGATATATGCGTTTATTAAATGTATCAATGCGTCGACCGGAGCCGTCGGTACTAAGGACGACGAAGGGAAGATTTCGGTTTTATTATCCGCCGTTTTTGTTATACAATCGACATGATTGATTCGAATGTTTGTTCCGCCGATATCGATCACAATAAGCGAGCGGTCAACAGGTTTTTCCATCGATATATTCCAAAAATTTACGTATTTTTTCTTCTTGCGCTTCATCGGAATAAAGCGTAAGGTGTGGAATTAAAAGAGGCTCTGCTTCTTCCTTCAAACGTCGGTATAATGTGTAATCTCTGTTTTTAGCTAAATGCGTGTTTGCCTGGAGCGCCAGCCGTTTTTTTATCGTTTCGTCGTCGCATATGAATTGCACAAATTTATATGCGATACCCATGTGCTCTGCTGCATGGCAGACTTGGGCTACTTGATTGCGTTTTGAAAACGTTCTCCCGTCGATTACAATGTGCATTTCGGGATTACGTTTTATGATCATGCCCGCCGATTGTAAAATAACATCGATACAAAAATCGTCTTGCGTACTGCTGTATTCCGTTAGAATTCCTGGAAATAAAACGGAACGTATGATATCTTTATCGAGTACGACAAACTGTTTATATCGGTCGGTGAGTATATGAGCGAAATAACTTTTTCCCGAACCCGGCAATCCTGCGAACGCAATAATCATATTGTTCCTTTACAGAGAATACAACCACGACACCGTTTTGGCAATATCCTCGCTTTTAAAGATCAAAGAACCGGGAGTAATCATATCGGCTCTGGCAGCACGAATTAAAGGTACGGTATGTGTTCTGATTCCTCCATCAACGGAAACGATTATGCGATTACCGAGTCCGTTTTCGTCAAGCATCGTTTTAATCGCTTCGATACGCTTGGGTGTTGCGGGATCCATTTCAACGCCTTTAATACCTATTTGAGTACCCATGACTAGAATGAGGTCTATTTGTTCAAGGTACGGTTTCAAAATATTTACGTCGGAATTGACGCAGATCGCAAGGCCCGCTCCTATTTTTTTTTGATTTAAATAGTTTAGAATCGATTTCACTTTTTCAGTTCCCAATTCGACATGCGTCGTGATGATATCGGAACCGGCTTCGATAAAGTCGTCAAGGTGATCCATAGGATTGTCCATCATCAAGTGAGAATGTAAAAGTATATGCGTTTTATTATTGATCGCTTGAATCAGATCCGGGAAAAATAACAATCCGTGAACGAAGTGTGCATCGGCGACATCCAAATGATAGCAATCCGAAATCTGTTCCGTTTTGTCGATGCTCGCATCCATGTTTAATAAATCTCCGGACCATAACGATACGTCAAGCAATAAGCGCTTTTTTTTCAATGTGCGTAAATATTCGATTGTCATAGTCAAATCCTTCGATTATCCGACAGATGCGCTTTCAGGCCGTCTGTCGGATAAAGATTATAAAATGTTATCTCTTATTTTTTCAAAAAATCGGCGACGTTGTCCTTTGTGATAAGTTCGAACGGTATCATCGTCCTCTTTTCATACGGCTGCCCCGTAGCGATCGCATACGCCACTTCGATACTGGTTTGCCCCTGTGCTTTTCCGTTTTGAAATACGGTGGCATCCAGTTCTCCGTTTTTTATGCTCAACAGTGCATCTTCAATTGCATCGACGCCGATACTGATGATCGAGCCTTTTCTGCCTGCGTTGATAACCGCATTCAGAGCGCCCATCGCCATATTGTCATTTTCTGCGGCGATTGCGCTGATATTCGGATATTTTTGCAGCCAATCTTCAGTGATCCTCATCGCTTCGTCTCTGTTCCATTTGGCGGTTAGCGATTCCAAAACTTTGAGACCCGGTTCTTTATAGACGGTATTTTTTAGACCGGTATCGCGCCCCATTTGTGAAGTATTGCCGATATCGCCTTCCAGCTGTAAAACGTTGCCTCTTGCTTTTCCCTTGCCGCCGAGACGATTGATGATGTAATTACCCATTATCTCGCCTGCATATACGTCGTCCGATGCGACTATGGCCGCAGCTTCGTCGGCATTGACCGTTTGCGCATTGACGATGACGAGCGGGATTCCCGCTTCTTTGCATTTTGTGACAATCGGCGCACAACCGTACGCATCCGTCGTGCTCATGACGATCACGTTGACTTTCATTGCGATGAGATCATCCGCTTGATTCAGCTGTTTTTGCACGTCAACATCGGCATCGAATTGATAATAGTCGGAAATTTTTCCGTCTTTTTTCAGAGATCTTAATACGGTCTCCTGTGCCGTATTTAAGATAATTTGGTATTGATCGGATCTGCTCTTTTGCAGGATACCGATCCGAATACCTTTTCCGCCTGTTGTTTCCGGCGTACCGTTTGCGAATACGGGAACGGCTAACGCCAAAGATGCAAGACAGAAAATCCACAACGCTTTTTTCATATATGCCTCCTGAATATAGTGTAAGCAGCATACACCGCTATATACATCGTTATTTCTTTTTTGAAATTTGCATATCCATGATTACGGTCAATAAAATAATAAATCCTTTTACGATCTGCTGGTAAAACGACGATATACCCATGAGATTCATGCCGTTGTTTATCAAACCTATGATCAGAACGCCGATAGCGGTTCCTCCGATGGAACCGATGCCTCCGATAAAACTGACGCCTCCGATAACCGAAGCGGCGATAGCGTCCGTTTCATAGCCGACTCCCATGGCCGGCTGTCCTGCGTTTACCCGTGCCGTAAGCAAAACGCCGGCTATTCCGGTGCAGATTCCCATGCATACGTATGTCATTATTTTAACCATAAAAACATTGACGCCGGAGGCGATAGCCGCTTGTTCGTTTCCTCCCGTTGCGTACAGGTATCTGCCGTATTTCATGCGGGTTAATAATATGTGGCAGATCAGCGTTACGCCCAAAAATACGAAAATAGAATACGGTATTTTTCCGAACAAGCGTCCCTGGCCGAGCTGTTTAAAGCTTTCATTGGTGAGAACGTACGATTTTCCGTTGCTGATTACATAGGCCAAACCTCTGATAATCAATTGGCTGGCTATTGTTACGACAAAGGGGAACATACCGAACTTTGCGACAAAAAAACCGTTGAATAATCCGACAAGTGCACATGCAATGATAGCCGCCGTAACTGCGGTCAGGCTATTGCCCTGATTTGTCAAAACGGCGCCTACAACGACGGAAGCCAAAGCGATGATAGAGCCGACCGAGATGTCGATCCCTGCGCAAATGATGACGAACGTCATACCCATCGCGATGATGCCGTTGATACTGATTTGATTCAGGACGTTTATCGTATTTTGGAAAGTTCTAAACGTCGGGCTAATAATAAATAGAAATAAAATCATCGCTAATAAAATGATAATAATTCCTTTTTGCCGAGAGTGCCCGGTAAATCTGAGTTTCATTCTAACAGCCTCCAAACGATTTATTAAGAATATCTTCCTGTGTTATCTTTCCCGCCTTTATAGCTTCGCGGCTATACTCGCCCATGAGTTTTCCTTCGTGCATGACCAATATTCGATCGCTCAGCCACATGATTTCAGGTAGGTCGGATGAAATTAAAATTATAGCCATCCCCAGTTTTGTAAATTGGAAGATTAAATTATATATTTCATCTCGTGCGCCGACATCGATGCCTCGCGTCGGTTCATCGAGAATAAGCAACTTCGGTGCCGACATTAACCATTTTGCCAAAATGACTTTTTGTTGATTCCCGCCGCTCAGATTTTGTGTCAGCGTTTTAATCGAAGGCGCTTTAATTGAAAATTGTTTTGCCCTTTTTTCGATATCGTTTTTCTCTTTTTGCAGCGCAAGGAAAGGGTTTCGGCCTTTCCATAAAGTGGGAAGACTCATATTTTCAAGTATGCTGCGGCAAAGTACCAAACCGTATTTCCTTCTGTCTTCGGTAACCATCGCTATCCCTTTAGCGATGGCTTCGCGAGGATTTTTCACGTCGATTTTTTCTCCGTAGAGAAAGACGGATCCGCTGTCGGATTTGTCCAAACCGAAGATCGTTTTCATAATTTCGCTGCGGCCTGCGCCTACCAAACCGGAAAATCCTACTATTTCTCCCTCGCGGACAGAAAAAGAAATATCGCTAAAAATTCCCTTTTTCGATAGATTCCGTACGGACAGCACTTCCGCACCGAGGACTGTACCGGACGATTTTCGGTTATGTTCAATCGTACGCCCGACCATCATTTTAATAATTTCTTCGCGTGCAATATCTTTTACCGGTCTTGTTCCGATATATTTGCCGTCACGGAATACCGTTAATCGATCGCAAATTTCCCCTATTTCTTCCAATCTGTGCGATATGTATATGACGCTGATATTTTTTCGTTTTAAGTCTTTAATTATTTCAAAAAGGTGTTGCGTTTCTCCCGCATCCAGAGAAGAAGTAGGTTCATCCATGATGACGATGCGGGAGTCATAGGATACGGCCTTTGCGATTTCTACCATTTGCATCTGTGCGATGGAGAGCTCTTTCATCTTTGCCGAAGGTATAAACGGAAGGTTGAATTTTTGGAGAATTTCACTCGTTTTTCTTTCTTGAGCCGCCGTATCGGTAAAGAATCGATATTTCATCGCTTCTCGATGCAGAAAGATATTTTCTGCAATGGTCATATTTAAAATAGGGTTTAGTTCTTGCGGAATCATGCTGATGCCGATCTCTAAAGCTTTTGCGGGCGTCATAAAGCTGTATTTTTTTCCGCAAAACCGTATTTCCCCGGCGGTCGGCTTGTGTATACCGGTGATGATTTTCATTAAAGTCGATTTTCCCGCACCGTTTTCACCTACCAGTGCGTGTACTTCGCCCGGAAGGATTTGGAGATTTACGTTGTCTAAGGCGAGCGTTCCGGGAAACTTTTTTACGATATGTTTCAATTCCAAAATAAAATTGTCCATGTGCAAATTCCCTTACGTATTTATCGATGTGATGTACATTATACGGCCTGAAATAGTATAAGTCAACATATTTTTTACTGATTTCGATAAAAATAACTATAATTTATTACTGAAGTCAATAATATTAACAGATATATACGTATATACTATTATTTATATCGAATTATGGTACGTGAAAAATCGAAAACGGAAGAAAGAAGACAGCAAATCAAAAAATTGCTGTTGACGAATAATGTTGTCTCTATAGGCTCTTTTTGCAGTTTGCTCAATTGCAGTGAATCGACGATAAGAAATGATTTAAAATATATGAATGAAAACGGGCTGATCACCCGTACGTACGGCGGGGCCGTATTGAATGAAAACACCCGATATAATATTTCGATGAATGTCAGATATGAAATGCACATAGCGGAAAAAGAAGCGCTGGCACAATATATCGTCGAGCATATTCTGGTAAATAATTCGACGATTACGCTGGACAGCGGTACGACTATGGTTGCCATTGCAAAAAAGATACTGGCGTCATCGCTGGAGCTTACGGTTATTACGTCGTCGTTTGCGGTGGCGGAAGTGTTGAGCCGAACCGCCAATATCGATCTTTATCTTGCCGGAGGAAGATTGAATCACATAAAAGAAGCTTTTATCGATCAAAATTCAATCGATTTTATTTCAACGATGAGCTCCGACCTCTATCTCTTATCGTGCGACGGTATTGACGTAAAAAAAGGCGTTACGATAGGCGCTCCGGAAGAAGTGGCTATCAAAGCGAAGATGGCTGAAAATGCAAAAAAAACGATTTGTGTGGTGGACGGTTCGAAAATCGGGCGAGTAAAATTGAAAGAAATATTCCCTATCGAAACTATACAGCAGCTTGTCACTACATCGTCCGCCGATAAAACGCACATAGCGGCGATAGAGGCGGCCGGGCTTCCGGTAACTTTGGTCGCCGAAACGCCGAGCGAAGCGTAATACGCATTCTTGTCGATATGCGGATCGCGGTGCGTTTTACGGCTTTTTCGATTCCGCCGCTCCCGGCTGTCCGATATCTTTCCGGTAAAACGCACCTTCGAAGCGCACCGCGCCGATCGCGTCGTATGCTTTCCTTCGCGCATCGTCGAAGTTTGCGCCGTGTGCGCTGCATGCAAGTACGCGTCCTCCGTCGGTTACGAGTTTTCCGTTCGCCGTGCGTTTTGCCCCTGCGATGAACAATTGCGCGCCGGCCGCTTGTATGCGCTTTTCATCGATCGTAATTTCTTTACCCTTTTCGTATGTGCCGGGGTACCCGCCCGAAACGACAACCGGAGCGACGACGCATCCCGTTTTCCATTTGAATGCAAAATTGTCAAGCGAACAGTTGACGATCGAACAGCACATCGCGGCAAAGTCGAAATCGGCGAGCGGGAGTACCGCCTGCGTTTCGGGATCTCCGAGCCGCACGTTGTATTCGAGGAGTTTCGGTCCGTCTTTTGTGAGCATGGCACCGAAAAAGATAAACCCGCGGTAATCGAATCCTTCGGCGACGAGCCCCTTGAGCGTCGGCAAAAGGATGTCGCGTCGAAAACGTTCCATCGTTTCGTCGGTTATGTCGGCGAGCGGGCATACGGCACCCATGCCGCCGGTATTCGGCCCCTTCGCTCCGTCGAGCAGGCGTTTGTGATCGCGCGCCGGTAAAAAGGGCACGATGTTCGCTCTTTGTTTTTTTGCAGCTTCAGGTGTTACCGAAACTGCCGCGAGCACTGAAATCTCAACGCCTTCGAGGTATTCTTCTATGACGATTTTTTTTCCGGCCTCTCCGACGCTGCCCGAATCCATGATATCGCCGATCGCTGAAAGGGCTTCTTCGACGGTGGCCGCGACGACAACGCCTTTTCCCGCTGCAAGCCCGTCCGCTTTGATGACGACCGGCGCGCCGTGCTGCCGGACGTATACTTTCGCTTGTTCGCTGTCGTCAAACGTTTCGCTTTTTGCGCACGCGACGCCGTAAGTGCGCATAAAGCGTTTTGCAAAATCTTTGCTCGCTTCGAGCTCGGCCGCCGCTTTTTTCGGCCCGATACACGGAATATCGGCTTTCCAAAAATCGTCCGCAATGCCTTCCGCGAGCGGATTTTCCGGTCCGACGACCGCCATAATGCATTCTTCACGTTGTGCAATCTGTATGTACGCGGGCACGCCGTTATCTTCAATATAATCGCATGCCGCTTTATCGATGTTTTTACACTTGGGTTCCACAGCCGTACCGCCGTTTCCGGGAATGACGACGATTTTTTGTACAAGCGGGCTTTGCGCAAGGCACCGTGCGATTGCGTGCTCACGGCCGCCCGAGCCGACGAGGATAATATTCATTCTCAAATAATAGAATAAAAAAACGCGAGTTACAATACGTACGGCATAAAAACCGTGTAAAGTTAGCATCGGCTATTGACAGTTTCAGCCGGTTAGCGTATATTAACTAAGTAGGTATACGCTTATCTCGGGGTGTGCCACTGAGCAGGTGAATTATGATGCCTTTATCGATGTGTGCAATCGGTGACGAATGCACGGTAAAAAAAGTCGGCGGTACGGCGGAAGTGAAGCAGCGACTCAACGAAATCGGCTTCAATGTCGGTACTGCGGTTACCGTCATTTCTACGACGGACGGAAATATTATCGTGCAGGTAAAAGAATCTCGAATTGCATTAAACCGTGCGATGGCTAACCGTATCATGGTGTGAGCGCGGATCTTTTTACGGTGTGATTTATTAAGGCCGTTAAGCGGTCAAGGAGATCATAATGAAAACATTGCGGGATGTTACCGTCGGTGAAACGGTAACGGTCAAAAGGTTGGATGGGGAAGGTGCATTGAAACGCCGCCTCATGGATATGGGTTTTACCAACGGATGCAGCGTGTATATCCGTAAAGTCGCGCCGCTCGGCGATCCGGTCGAAGTGACGATCAGGGGATACGAGTTGAGCGTCCGCAAAGACGATGCGGATTGTATCGAAGTGGAATGAGCGCTTTCAAGCGGTTATGTACGAATCGCACATGTCTTGTATTGAAAACGACGGAAAACTTTTGTAGCTTGTGGAGGAACTATGGCAACAATTAAGATTGCGCTTGCAGGAAACCCGAACTGCGGTAAAACGACTATGTTCAATTCGCTGACGGGGGCGAACCAGTATGTCGGCAACTGGCCGGGAGTAACGGTAGAAAAAAAAGAAGGCCGCATGAAAGGCGAAAGCGATATTATCGTTACGGACTTACCCGGTATCTATTCGCTTTCTCCGTATACGCCGGAAGAAGTCGTAAGCCGCGATTACCTTGCGGGAAACGATCCTGCGGCGGTTTTAAACCTTGTCGATTCGACGAACATCGAACGAAACTTATACTTAACGACGCAAATTCTCGAGCTCGGTAAGCCCGTCGTCATTGCGCTGAATATGATCGACGTGCTGAAAAAATCGGGCGATAAAATCGATACGGAAAAACTCAGTGAAGCGCTCGGCTGTAAGATAATCGAAACGTCCGCCTTAAAAGGCACGGGCGTCAAAGAAGCCGCCCGCGCTGCAGCGGAAGCGGCGCGCAACTCGAAAACGGTTATGCCCAAACAGTGTTTTTCCGCAAATGTCGAACAGGCGATTTCAAAAATGGAAGCGCTTGTTCCGGCAGATATTTCTGCAGAACTCAAACGCTGGTATGCGATCAAGCTGATCGAGCGCGATAGCGTTGTGCTGGAACGTCTGCATCTTTCGGCGGAAGATGCCGCAAAGGCGGAAGAGATCACGAAAGCGCTTGAATCCGATTACAACGACGATTCCGAATCGCTCATTACGAACGAACGCTACGAATACATCACAAAGATGCTGAAAAGCTGCGTAAAAAAATCCGGCAGTAAACTGACGACATCGGACAAAGTCGATAAAATCGTAACGAACCGATGGCTCGGTATTCCGATTTTCCTTGCCATCATGTGGGTTATCTATTACATTTCGGTGACGACGGTCGGTACGTGGATGACGGACTGGACGAACGATTCGTTTGTCGCAGGTATTCAAGACATCGTTTCCGGCTGGATGGAAAATGCAGGCGCAAACGAAGTGCTCACCGACTGCGTCGTCAACGGTTTGATCGGCGGTGTCGGTACGATCCTCGGCTTTGTGCCGCAGATGGCTGTTTTGTTTTTGTTGCTTTCAATCATCGAAGATATCGGCTATATGGTGCGCATCGCCTTCGTTATGGACCGCGTGTTCAGACACTTCGGACTTTCGGGAAAAAGCTTTATTCCGCTGCTTATCTCTTCGGGCTGCGGTGTTCCCGGCATTATGGCGTCGAAGACGATCGAAAACGAAAACGATCGCCGCTTGACGATTATAACGACGACGTGGGTGCCCTGCGGTGCAAAGCTTCCCGTTATCGCGCTCATGGGTGCGGTTATGGTGCAGCACGTATCGGGTATGAGTTCCGCGTGGCTTGCACCGGCTATGTATGCGACGGGCGTTGCGTGCGTACTCATCGCGGCTATTATGCTGAAAAAGACAAAGCCCTTCCACGGAGAGGCGGCCCCCTTTGTTATGGAACTGCCGCAATATCATATTCCGCAGGCAAAGACGGTGCTGCTCCATACGTGGGAACGTTTGAAAGGCTTTATGATTAAAGCGGGAACCGTGCTTTTCCTCATGTGCTTGGTCATGTGGTTCCTGTCGAGCTACGGTTTCGGCGAAGACGGCTTCGGCCTTGTCGATCCTGCAGAGTCCATGCTTGCGGCGGTCGGCAACGTGCTCCGCTGGATATTCGTGCCGCTCGGCTTCGGAGGCGAGGTCGGCGGCTGGCAGGCGGCTGCTTCCGCGATTTCCGGTTTTGTTGCAAAAGAGGGCATTGTCAGTACGATGGGCGTTCTCGCGAACGTCGCTGAAGAAAGCGTTGAAGAAGCGGATGCGGTTGCAAGCGCAGTCGCAACATGGTTCCCGACGCTTCCCGCAGCTATTTCGTACTTGGTGTTCAACCTGCTCGACTCTCCGTGTATTGCGGCCATTTCGACGATGGCGCAAAACCTGCAGAGCCGGAAATGGTTTTGGTTCGCGGTTTTATTCCAAAACATATTCGCGTACGTCATCGCGCTGTGCGTATACCAGTACGGTATGCTGTTTACCGCCGGTGCGTTCGGAATCGGAACGGTGTTCGCGATCCTCTTTACGATTGCGATCCTCGTTATGCTGTTCCGCCCGGATCCGTATAAAAAGCAGGAACGCATGATGCGCGGCCGTGCGGTCGCCGCATAAGAGTGCGATGTTTAAAATTAAGTCTGCGATACACCGGCTTAATTTTAAACTTGACGGGCTGTCGAAAAAGTAATCGACTTTTGAGACAGCCTCGTTACGGCGGACGATTTTGCACTGAGCGGCATCTTCGCCGGTAAGCGTACGCGAGTTTTTGTCGGCGGTTTACGGAGGTTGGTATGATTGCAAATATTATTGCAGTGCTGTGTATCGGCGTATGGGGATTTTTTGCGGTGCGTGCCGTCGTAAAAACCCATCACGAAGCGAAGGTTACCGGCAATCCGGGCTGTCTCGGATGTACCGGTTGGTGTTCGTCAAAAGGCGGCTGTCACGAATTTTCGAATGTGGAAAAATTTTTGACGGAACACGCAAAGAAATAGACCTATGAGCTTTGAAGAAGCCGTCATACAGTGCGGGGCGCCCGCGCTGTGCGGCATTAAACCGTCGTGCCTTTTTTCGATACGGAGAGAAGTGTACGACGCGTGCAAAAGTAAAATGCGGGAATGGCACAACGCTTTTGCCGGAGAGGGAAAGTATATCGTTGCACTTCCGCGCCGAAATGCGCAGGTATTGTTTTTCGTATACGACAAAAACCTGCTCGAACGGCAGTGCGGCGATTGCTGCATACGGCAGTATCTGAAAGAAAAAGCGTATCCCGTCGAATCGGGGTTTTATGCGATGCTTTCCGAGCTGCTCCATCGTCTTGCGGGAGAAAAAGAGTTTCCCCACGAGGTCGGCGTTTTCCTCGGTTATCCGCTTGAGGATGTCGTGCAGTTTGAAAAAAGGGCGGGCGGGAACTACCGATATGCGGGTTTTTGGAAAGTGTACGGAGACGTGTATGCCGCTCGAAAGCGGATGGAACAATACAGAACGTGCAGCGCGAGCTGCCGCGAATTATTAAAAAGAGGATTATCCGTACCGCTTGCGGCAAAAAAATACGCTCGGGCGGTGCGTTAATACATAACAATTATCGAATGGAGGCATGCAATGACAAAAGCAATCGTATATGCGAGTACGACCGGAAATACGGAAGCGATGGCTCAAGCGATTGAAAAAGGCGCGAAGAGTTCGGGAGCGACCGTCATAATGAAAAAAGCGGATGAAGCGTCCGCGGCGGATATCTTAAAAGCCGATGTGCTCATTCTCGGCAGCCCCGCGATGGGTGCGGAAGTCCTCGAAGACAGCATGGAATCCTTTTTTGCGTCGATCGAAGGCAGCTTGAGCGGAAAAAAAGTCGCGCTTTTCGGTTCCTACGACTGGGGCGACGGACAGTGGCTGCGCGATTGGGCCGACCGTGTTAAAAATGCGGGCGCGACGATGGTAAACGGCGAAGGCCTCATGGCTCACCTCGAGCCGGATGCGGACGCAATCAAAGCGTGCGAAGAGCTCGGCGCGAGCGCATAACGAAAGGGTACCGCTAAAAACTCAAGTTTTTAGAAGCTCCCAAAAATACACTTCCGCTTGTCTGCATGCTTTGCAGCAGGCGGAATGGAAACGGACGGAATCGGAGAGAGTTTTTTAATATCGGTTCTTCTGCGTGCAAAGGGGTTGTCAATTCTTTTGCACGGGACATAGCTACATAGTAAAAGTTTCCAGCTTTTCACAGGGTCTGCTGCGTACGCCACAAGCGCACAGGCCCTGGTTTTTTGAAAACCCATCATAAAAATTAATAAGGCGGTTTGCTATGGCGGTAAACGTAATCATCATTTTAATAATCGCAGTCGGAATCGTGTTCGGTGTACGTTCGGTTGTGCGAAGCGCCGCAGGCAAAAGCTGCTGCTCCGGCGGCGACTCTGTCGTTAAGATAGGGCCGTCCGATAACGACCGTTCGCATTATCCGTACCGCGCGGAAGCAACGGTAGAAGGTATGACGTGCAAAAACTGCGCCGAGCGCGTCACGAATGCGCTCAACAGCCTCGACGGCGTATGGGCAGCCGTAAATCTCAAAAAAAATTCGGTATCGATTTTATTGAAACAAAACGGCGGCGAAGCGGCGCTGACTGAAGCGGTTTCAAAAGCCGGCTACACGATGAAAGACGTGCGCATTTCGACCGTGTGATCGAAGCGCAAAAGCTGCGGTATTTTTATCTCGATTATATGTCGACGCCGATCGTTCTCGGCATACGGATGGAGCGCGAACTTCCCCTTGTCAATCATTATTATCTGTCGTATACTAAAGCCATGAGAGAGCGCATACCGCATCTTTTCTCCGCTTCCGCGCCGTGCACACGAGTGCCCGCTTGTAAAAAATTCGCTGCAGGGTGTTTCGCGACAGGGTACTTGACACGCTTACGCGGGTGCGGCAAACTTCTCTGCTTCTCTGCTTCTCTGCTTCTCTGCTTCTCTGCTTCTCTGCTTCTCTGCTTCTCTGCTTCTCTGCTTCTCTGCTTCTCTGCTTCTCTGCTTCTCTGCTTCTCTGCTAAGGGCGGATTCCGCCCGTCCGCTGTACATTGATCGCCTACGCATAAGCGGCGCATATTATACTCTCCGCACAATACGCACGAAGGGCGCACTGTCCCTCGTGCGTTTTTTTATTTTTTCACCGATTTTTACTGAAAGGAGTTGTTTATGAAAACAAGCAGTAAGAAAAAGGCGCATGCCTTTAGAGGCTCCGCGGCGCTCGTCACAGCCGCAGTTTTGCTTACAGGTCTGGCGATAAGCTGCTCGAACGGCAGCGATTCAGGCGGAGGCACCCCGCCCACACCGCCGCCCGTGCAAATGTACAAGATAGAGCTTGACCACACTATAGGCGGCAATGTAAAAGTAACGCCCGCACTGAGCGAAAACGGCATGGCAGCCGAAAACACCGAGCTCACCTTTACGGCAACGCCGCTCGGAGGCTACATTCTTGAAAAGTGGGAACTTAACGGCACGGCAGTAAACGGCACGGAGCTTACCTACACGCTCAAAGTTACGGCAAATGCGCAGGTTAAGGTATTCTTTAAACGGAAGGCCGGGCCGTTTCCTGTCCTGCACACGGTTACGCTTACCCCGCCGGTACACGGCAGAGTAACGACCGTTCCCGAGCTTCCAAACCCGCCCAATGTGCCCTATGGCAGCGAAATTACCTTTAAGGCAGTACCGGATGCAGGCTATGCGGTGAATAAGTGGACGGTTTCGGCGGGCTCATTTTTACTAGGCGGCAGTCCGGGAAGCACGAGCGCGACGCTTAAAATCACCGAAGACGTTACCGTAACGGTTACCTTCGGCAACGTAATCTTCGGCGTAGACGGCGGACACGGCACGCTCAAGGCGGAAGTTGACGGCGCCGAAATCCATTCGCCTGCGCAAGTGGAAGAGGATAAAACGATTGTCTTTACCGCCTCTCCTCATGCAGGCTACATGGTAGACACGTGGACGATTACAGGCGGGCAGCTTCTTGCAGGCGGAAATCCTGAAAATACGACGGCTATGGTAAAAATAACCGAGCCGATAACGGTTGCCGTCTCCTTTAAGCTAATACCGCCTTCCACCTATGCCGTAATCTTCGGCGTAGAAGGCACACCGCCGAACGGAAGCATAAGCGCAAAATATAAGACGGGCGGAGCAGCCTTTACTTCCGGCACTGCGGTTGCCGAAAACACTGCACTCGTCTTTACGGCCTCTCCTGCTGCGGGCTACAAGGTGGAAAAATGGACGGTAAACGGCACGGCCGTTCCGGGCAATACCTCAAACACCTACGAGCACACCGTAACACAGCCGGCGGATATACGGGTATCCTTTATATTTTCCGTAACGAATCCCGATACTTTTACGCTCTCGAACGGTGCAGAGTATAAAGTAGTCGACAAGGCGCAAAGGCATGTAATAATGACAAAGCGGGAAAGCGATGCTGACGGCACTGTCTATACCGTCAATGTAAAGCCCGAATATTCGGGTATTACATATACCCTCACCGGTTTCATAATCAGCTTCAACGATTTGATGTACTTAGAAGCGTTTGCGTTAAGCGGTCCGAGTAACTTTTTCAGCGTAGAAGGCGGGGTTTTATTCGATAAGCATAAAACAAAGCTGATTCGCTATCCGCTCAATAAAGCCGGCGCCCCGTATACGGTGCCTTCCTCCGTCAAAGTATTGGGGAAAAGATCTTTTTCCGGCAGTCGCAAGCTTACTTCCCTTATTTTACCGGACGGTCTTACAACGGTAGAAGATTTGGCTTTGTACGCTTGCCAGAAATTAAAAACGGTCTACATTCCTTCATCGCTTACTTCCATAGGGAGCCACTTCCTTGCCGCCAGCGAGGTTGAAGATGTCAAGATTCCCGAAGGCGTTACCGAATTAGGCTACCAGTTCCTTGACAACTGCTGGGAGCTAAAAACGCTTGAACTGCCTGCAAGCCTTACTACACCGGGTAATCTCTGTACTGGCTGTACGGCACTGCAAAGCGTTACCTGTAAGGCGGCAACTCCGCCTGATCTGGAAAGCAATGCTTTTGAGAACGTAATCTTAGCCGGCGTAACATTAAAAGTGCCCGCCGCCTCGGTCAGCGCATACGAAGGTGCCGACGTGTGGAAGGACTTTAAAAAGCCGTTTTTGACGCTGCCATAAGCGCCCTCCTGTGCGGGAATTAAACTAATCCGACCGCTCTCAACTCGGAGGAAACTCCGGCTCTGAGGGCGGTTTTTTTGTGTGCGGGTGTCCATATACAGCTTTTGCCGGCGCTGTCTGAACAATAATTGCAAAAACTTTTCCCTTTTGTTCCTGTTTTTGTACCGTCTGCGCCTATAATTAGGTACGGAGGTACGTATGAGAAAAAGTTTTGACGACTTAACCATCGCCGATGACTTTATGTTTTGTAAAATTATGCAGGACGAAGGCATTTGCAAGCAATTTCTTGAAATGATTTTGGCAGGGCAAATCGGGAAAATCGCCTACCTGGCGCCGCAAAACAGCGTCGCAGCCGGCATCGAAGCAAAATCGGTACGCCTTGATTTGCTCGTAAAAGACGAGGCGGGGAAATCTTACGACATCGAGATGCAGGTAAGCAATGAGTATAATCTTCCGAAACGCATGAGGTATTATCAGGCGGCAATCGACATCGCATTCTTGGACAAGGGCGAGCACTACAAAGCATTAAACGACAGCTATATCATTTTCGTGTGCTTGTTTGACGCGATAGGAAAAGGCAAGCCGCTTTACACGTTTGAAAATATTTGTATCGAAGACGGACAAACGCCCTTACGCGACGGAACAAAAAAGGTTATAATAAACACGGAAGCATTCAGTAAAGCCGAGAATAAGGAACTCAAAGGCTTTTTGGAGTACGTCAAAACCGGAACGGTGAATACGGAGTATACCGGGAGGATAGAAACGATGATACAGGCAGTAAAACAGAACGAACAGGCGCGGCAGGAATACCGCTTTATGTCGGGGTTTGAGATGGATGCACGGGAAGAGGGCATACAACAGGGTATACAACAAGGTTTGCGGCAAGGAATACAACAAGGTAAATCGCTCGGTCTTGCTGAAGGTTCCCGTCAAAAAGCTCTTGAAACGGCGAAGGCTTTTAAGCAGCTTGGCTTTGATATTGCTAAAATAGCCGAAGGAACAGGTCTTTCTGTTGAAGAGATAAAAGCTCTATAAGAATCAGCTTTTTTTAAAATTGGTCATTGATAACGGATAATTCCCCATTATCCGCAATCAGATTTTGAGCCGCGAGTTTTTTGCACAAACATCGCGTGCCGGGAAAGAAACCGGCCGCTCTCAAGCCGGACAAAACTTCGGCTTCGGGGCGTTTTTTTTATGCGGGCGTCATTACTTTAATAGTTATAGCTATCTCTTTTAAAATCCTTTAGCCTGTGATATAATAAAAGACAGGAGGACGGTTGAAGCTCACGGCTCAAATAGTGCCGCTCGCTTCAACTTCGAGTTTTCATCAGGCTGTCGCCTGATGAAACATCGTTTATTGTATGCCGTTTTTCAGGCTAAAGCCTTACAAAACGGCGAAAAAAGGCAATTCGGAAGTTCAAATGTCCTCATTGCCTTTTTTAGGAGGTATGCTATGCCTACAATGACCATGACAAATAAACTGTATCAAGAATTGGAACAGGCAGCCCGAATGACCGGAGCGGCAAAAGATACCATCTTGGAAAATGCTTTAAGCCGCTACCTTGCCGAATTGCAGGAAGATGCCGAAGACGCAGTGTGTGCCGAAAAAGCGTGGAATGACTTTGAAAAAAGCGGAAAAAAAACATACACCATCGCCGAAGTGCGACACGAGTTAGGTCTATGAAAGTCGTCTTGACGGAAACATTTAAAAAGCAACTAAAAAAGTTGGACGCGGCAATCTCAAAGCGTGTTTTGGATTACCTTGAACAAATTGAGCTTCTTGATAATCCGCGTTCCCGCGGGAAAGCGCTTACTTCAAATCTTTCAGGGCTATGGCGGTACCGTGTCGGCGATTACCGCATTTTATGCCGCATTCGTGACGATAGATTGATTATCACCGTCATCGAAATCGGACACCGCGCAACGGTGTATCGATGAACGGAGGATAACGATGATACCGGTCTCACCCAAGAAGAAGTGGAAGCGATTAATTAATTGATAATTGGTTTCGATAATTACAAACTAAAATAACTGGCCGCTCTCAAGCCGAGGGAAACTTCGGCTTTGGGGCGGTTTTTTTATGCGGGCTGCTGGACAAAATTGCAACAATTCGCTATAGTTCCGTAGGTTACCGAACAATCGGTAACCTTTTTCATCCGTAATTGCTTGGGAATTGTATGAAGGAAGGCGTTTCAACGCGGGACAAAATAATCGACGCAGCATTTTCGTTTTATCGCAAGCCGGTATTTACGAATATTTCGCTGTCGCAGATCGCGCAAAAAGTCGGCATCAGTAAAGCGGCCATCTTTAAGCTTTTTCCGCACAAAGCGTCGATCAGGCAAGCGATGAATGCGCGCATGTTCGACGGCATCGCAGAAGTCGTGCGGAGGATGCTCGAATGCTATCAAAACGGCAAGCGCATCGAAGCGATGTCCGAGGCGGTCGATTTTCTCGTCAATCACCGCGAATACGTCATGTATTTTCAATCGCAGCAATGTATCGTGGACGAAGGAGCCTTTGTACGGGAATTGCGGAAGCGCAGCATACGGGTATTCGATTCGCTTTTTGCAAGGGACGGTTCGATTAAAGATACGGATCTTTATGTGACGAGCATCTACGTCGGTACGACGATTTTTATTTTTACGCTGATCCGTTTCGACGCGCTCGATACGAATACTCCGAACCTTGCGGACTCCGCCGACTTTGCGGATAAACTTGCAGCCCTGATTGAAAACGGTATCGGAAAAAATATTCCCGAAAGAAAGCGGCTCGCACAGCTCGATGCGCGTTTTAAATCCGCAATGCCAAAGAAAGCGCCGCTTACCGACGAACTTCTTGCACTCGCTTCCGTCGTGTCCGAATACGGAGCGGCCGGCATTACGATCGAACGCTTGGCAAAAAAATTACGCCTCGCTAAAAGCTCGCTCTATTCGCGCTATAAAAGTAAAAACGAAATGGTCGAATCGCTTATAAAAAACGAAGTGATTCGGATGCACGGTATGATCGCCGAAAATATGGACGGTTTGACGACGGATGAAGAATGTACGTACGCCGTCCTCCGAACGGAACTGCTGTATTTTATAAAGTATCCCGAGACAGTCGATATCTGTTCGAGTCTCATCGGCATCAACGATTTTGTCGATCGTGCCGAAGCGCCGGATTTTGTCGATACGATATACGATTCGGTTTATTGGAAGCGTTTTATCGCTTCGCTTCCCAATGTCGGTATACCCCCGACCTCTCAACGCGTTCTCGGCTGGTTTTTCGCGATCGTCGTTACGATGTTTATCCATTGCCGGAGGCTCGGTTTTTCGGACAAGCGTATGTTTGCCGCATTGAAAAGATTATACGCGATGACGGAATCGGGAATCGGCAACACTGCCGTTCATAAGAGGGGCGGAAGCTGACGATCGCGGTGATACCGTTCGGTGTTTCGTGCGCACTTAATAATTTGTATGAACTTAGGAGCTAAGATGAATATATACAATAAAAAATACAAAGCGATATTATTAATTTTTTTAATCTCCGTGCTGCGCTCGTTTGCCCAAAGCGGCGAGACGGTAACGCTGACGATCGATGAAGCGGTTGCCTATGCGCGTGCCCACAGCCGCACGCTCAAAAGTGCGGATATCGATTTGGAAATGGCCAAGCGAGCATCCGACAATGCGTGGAACGTATTTTTACCCGACGTGCGGGCGACGGGAACGCTCAATCGTACGACGGATATCAGTTCATCGATCGAGCAGGCAAATGCACTCGGTGCGATAGGGGCTGCGGTTTTCGGGACGCCGTATACGCCGATTTCGGAAACGGAAAGTATGCACTGGGCGGCTGTCGGAAACTTGAGCGCGGGACTGAATTTGAGCCTTGCGTACATCGGTCAAATACGTGCGGCAAAGGCAGGCTACGAAGGCGGCAAAATCACGCGGGAGCAAACGGAGCGAAAAACGATTACCAATATTAAAAAGCTGTTTTTCGGTCTTTTGCTGCAGCGGGACAACCTCGCGATTCAGCGGGAAACGCTCGAAAACGCACGGCGGCGGAGCGTGCAGACGGCGGTGAATTATCGAAACGGAAGGATTCCCGAACTGCAGCTTTTGCAGGCGCAAGTGCAGTATGAAAATCAAATTCCCGAAACGGAGCAGGCGGAAACTTCTCTCGCGCAGCAGCTCGATATGTTCGTGTTTTTGCTCGGTATGCCTTCCGGCACGAAGATCGAACTTGCGGGTTCGATCGATCCAGCTCTTATCGATGTCGATGCCGACGATTTGATCGCGACGTACGGGAACTCGTCGCTTGCTCTGCGCTCCCTCGACAACAATATCGAAACGCTCGAGCACAATCTTTCGTCGCTCGACTTTGCAAGTTTTTCGCCGGCACTGTCTTTGAATTGGAATTATCAGCCGATGCTGCGCGATGCCCTCGATTCGAATTGGTTCGATAGAGATAATTGGAACGATAACGGCGCGTTCAGTGCGACGCTCGCGTGGAACGTCACGAATATGCTGCCGTTTTCGTCGAACCGCCAAAAAGCGAAAGACCTTCGCGCGAATCTCGAAAAGCTTAAAATTTCGCGCGAACAGCTTACTGAAAATCAAAAGCTCGAAGTGCGCACTGCGATCAATACGCTCGATCAGGCAAAACGCCAGATCGCTTCGATGCAGCGCAACGTCGAACTCGCGCAGCGCTCGTATGCGATGACGCTGCGTTCGTATCAAAACGGTACGACCGAACTGCTCGACCTCCGCGATGCGGAACGTCAGCTCAATCAAGCGCGGCTCGGTTTGGCGAATCAGCGCTATCAATATATTACGGCATTGCTCAATCTCGAAGAAACGTTGAATACGGATTTGACGGTAAAGAGCGCCGCAGCAACGACAAACGGAGGAACTCGATGAAATATTCGAATCGCTTTATACAAATCGCCCGCATCTTATCGCTCGTTTTAATAATCGCTTCGATCGCGGGCTGCAAAAAAAATACGGCTGCCGCCGGCGGTGAAGGAGACGATATCGTTTATGCCGTCAATACGTATAAAATCGAAAAGGGCAACCTCGATCAATATCTCGAATTCGGAGGAGACGTCGCATCGGTTTCGGCGGTCGACGTACTGCCGGATATGAGCGGAAAAATTTCGCGCGTGCTTTCGAACATCGGCGATACGGTTGCAAAAAATCAAGTGATCGCATACGTCGACGCGAGCCGTCCCGGCATGTCGTACAGCGAAAGTCCCGTGCGCGCTCCGGTAAGCGGAAGGATCATCACCTCGATGCCGTCGGTCGGTGCGACGGTTTCTCAGACGATGCCCGTCGTGCAGATCGGCAGCACGGACGATTTGGAAATTCGCGTCAATATTCCCGAACGCTTTGTGAGCCGCATTCAACGCGGCCAGTCGGCGACCGCGCAGTTTGCAGCCTATCCCGGCATCGAGTTTACGGCAAAGGTCGTCGAAGTGTCTCCCGTCCTCGATACGACGACGCGGACGATGGCGGTAAAGCTGCATCTTTCTCCGCCCGATGAACGCATTAAAGTCGGCATGTACGGAAGCGTCCGCCTCATCACCGACAGTATACAAAACGCGATCGTCGTTCCGTCGGGATCTGTCATCACGCGGGCGGGTAAGCCGTACATATTTGCAATTGCGTCTCAGGCGCAAAACGATAAAGCTGCCGTCGTAAAAATGCTGGCGGTAACGGAAGGTATTTCCGTCGACAACCGCACGGAAATTACGAGCGGGCTTTCCGCAGGCGATGAAATCGTCGTAAAAGGGCAGACGCTCTTAAACGACGGCGCAAAGGTAAACATCATCGGTGCCGCAAACTGAAGTAAGATTAGGTCAATTTCGAGTTTTCCAAAATTCGAAATTTTCCAAGCGTTTTGAACATCGATATTCAATTTATTAATTATTAAGGAAGTCGTAAATGACATTATCGGAATACTCCGTCAATAAACCCGTTACCGTGCTGCTCGTATTTATCGCGCTCATCGGGCTCGGTATTTTCTGTACAACGCAGCTGCCGGTCGATATGTATCCCAATATGAAGCTGCCCTATATGCTCGTCTATACCGAATACAAAAATGCGGGGCCGGAAGAAGTCGAGCAGAGTTTGACGCGCATATTGGAAAACGGGCTTTCCGGTGCGACCGGTTTGAAAAAAATGCAATCACAGTCGTCGTCCGGTTTAAGTCTGATCTTTATGGAATTCAATTTTAACACGAATCTCGATGCGGCGGTCGCCGAAATACGCGATAAAATCGATTTGGTGCGGAGCTATCTGCCGACGGGTGCATCTTCGCCTACGACGATCAGAGCCGATCCGTCGCTCATGCCGATCATGGCGCTCGCGCTGCAGGGGAACAGAACGCCCGAAGAACTCCGCCGATACGCGAAAGATATCGTACAGCCGCGCCTCGAACAGATCGACGGCGTTGCATCTGCACGGATCGTCGGCGGCCGCGAAAAATCGATCAACGTCGACATACCGCGCGACCGGCTCGAAGCGTACGGCCTTTCCATCACTTCCGTCGCGCAGATGATTGGTTCGCAAAACGTACAGAGTTCCGGCGGTACGATTACGAGCGGCGATATCAATTACACGATAAAAACGAGCGGTAAGTACACGAGCGTCGAAGATTTGAAAAATACCGTCATTTCGTATAAAGCGTCGGCCGCTCCGGGCTCGGCGAGGCCTCGCATTACAACGATCCGCCTGCGCGACGTCGCCGACGTGTACGAAGGTTACAAAGACGAAAACACGCTCGCTTACCTGAACGGAACGCCCTGCGTTATACTGAACATCCAAAAACAGAGCGGAAAAAATTCCGTAAACGCGGCGCACGCCGTGCGCAAGGCGATCAAGGCTATAAAAGTCGAATTGCCGTCCGACGTCGATATTATCGAATCGTCGAACGATACGGATATCATCGAGCAGACGATTGCGGAAGTCGTAAAGTCCGTCATCCAAGGCGCGCTGCTCGCAGTCATCGTGCTGTTTATCTTTTTGCGTTCGATTAAGAGCACGGTCATCATCGGACTCGCGATCCCCGTGTCGGTTTTCATCACGCTCTTTCTCATGTACTTTACGAAGATTTCGATCAACATGATCTCTATGGCGGGTTTGCTGCTCGGCATCGGTATGCTCGTCGACAACTCGATCGTCGTCCTCGAAAATATCTACGCGTACCGGCAAAAAGACGCGAAGCCGCGCGTTGCCGCAGTGCTCGGCTCTCAGGAGATGATCCTTTCGATCAGCGCGAGTACGTTTACGTCGGTATGTATTTTTCTTCCGATGCTCATGTTCAAAGGTCAGCTCGGTATGATGGGACAGATATTCAACGATCTCGCAATGACGATAATCTTTTCGCTTTTGTGTTCGCTCGTCGTCGCGATCGTTCTCGTACCCGTGCTGAGCTCGAAGTATCTCCGCATCGATAAACTTGCGGACAGGGGAGAAGGGGTGCGGTTCGAAATCAACCGCCGGTTTACGCACTTTTTTTCGCGCCTCGACGATGTCTACGCGCGCGGCGTGAAATTCGTATTGCACCGTCGGAAACTGTGTATTTTTTCACTCATAGGCTTGTTGGTGTTGTCCGTTGCGGCCGTCAAATTCATCGGTTTTATTTTTATGCCGGAACCAGCATCGAATACCGTTTCCGTCAAATTCGAATTGCCGAAAGGAACTCGGCTCGAAGTCACCGACGATACGCTTCGGGGCTTTGAAACGACGGCGACGCAGGAATTAAAAGGTGTCAAATATTCATCGACGACGGTCGGCGGAACGGATATATTTTCATCGACGTCGGGAACGAATACCGGAACCGTGACGTTTACGCTGTACCCTGCTGAGGAGCGAGAGGCCGGCTGGGACAACGAAAAGTCGGCAAAGGCGAAGCTTCGAAAATATTTTAATAAAATACAGGGTGTCAAACTGAGCTTCGCGCAAAATCAAAACGGTATGTCCACCGGCGGTATGAGCATCAATGTCAAGTGCGACGATCTGAATAAGCTCCGTGCGACCGGTGCTCAGCTTGAAGAGCTTTTAAGAGAGCAGGCGCAGGATGTCGTCACCGAAGTTTCAAGCGATTTGGAAGACGGGCTGCCGCAGGTAGAATTGGTATTCGAACGCGAGCGTATGTACGAACTGGGAGTAAACGTATATACGGTCGGAAGCGAAGTGGCGGCGCTCATCAACGGTACGATCGCGAGCCGTTATACCGACAACGGCGACGACATCGACGTCATCGTGCGGCTTTCGAAAAAAGATAAAACGAAGCTTGCCGATTTGGATTTGCTTTCGATCGTAAACGCGTCGGGAGAACGCATCCCGCTTTCGAATTTCGCGCACTATAAAGAGACGACTTCTCCCGTGACGATTTTACGCGAAAATCAGGCGCGCGTCATTCACATCACGGCTAAGCCCGTGGCGGGACTTTCGCTTGATAAAGTGCAGGATAAAATACAAAAGCTTATAAATGCGAATATCCCGAAAGACGAAAACGTGCGCATCGGATTTTCCGGCGACTATGAAGATATGATGAAAGCCGTGAGAAATTTCGGTTTGATTATCATGATGGCGTCGATCCTCGTGTTTATCGTCATGGCGAGTCAATTCGAATCCTTTATGGATCCGTTTATCGTTTTGTTTACGATACCGCTGTCCTTTATCGGCGTCATCGCGATCTACGCGCTCAACGGTTCGCGTTTGAGCGTCGTCACCGTTATGGGCGTACTCGTTCTCGTCGGTACGATCGTCAACAACGGTATCGTCCTCGTCGACTACACGAATCTGCTGCGTAAGCGCGGCCTTGCTCTCGAAGACGCGTGCGTCGAAGCTGCGCGAAACCGCCTGCGCCCCATTTTGATGAGTACGCTTACGACCGTCATTTCGCTCATGCCGATGGCGTTTTTTCCCGGCGAGGGCTCGGCAAGTATGCAGCCGATAAGTTTGACGGTGTTCGGCGGCATGACCTTCGGTTCTTTGATGACGCTCTTTGTAATGCCGACCGTATATTATATCGTCAATTCGAGACGGCAGCGGAAGCTTGAGCGAAAACTGCTTCGCACTCGCGAAGCGTAACGGAGTTACTATGAACGAAATAAACGGAATACGGCGCGTTCGAATGGAGATCATATTTTCGCAGGCGCTGGAAGAAGATTTTCAGCAGGAATTTGCCGAACGCAAAGTCGGATTGCACTTTACGAAAATTCCTTCGGTGATGGGCGCCGGTTACGGTAATCCGCGGCTCGGAGACTCGGTGTGGCCGCAGCTCAATGCGATGTACATCATCTACTGTGACCGCGACGAAGAAGCTGAATTGAAATCGATTATTAAAAAGCTGCGTGAAAAATACCCGACCGAATGTGTCGGCTGTTTTATAAGCGAAGCGGAAGAGTTTTAGCGCCGCGCGAGATTTTGTCGGCGTAGCGCGGAGAGCGTTTGTTATGATGCGGACTGCTCGAGCGCTAAAAATTCTCGAAAAAAATTGTAAAAAAAACTTGCGTTATTTGAAAAGTGGCCTTATACTATGATAGGTACTTCGTAAGATATTACTGATATATTATAGATTGCCGCGAACCCATCGAAGTAATCATGGAGGGAACCGGAAAAGAATTGCTTTTCGATCCGCAGGTGATCAAAGCGTATTTGGGCGGATGACAGCGTCATAATCGATTGTCCGCAATATAAATTATTAAATCAATATGGGGGTACGTATGAAAAAGATTATTAACAAACCGGAAGATTTTGTAAACGAAATGATGGAAGGTATCGAACTCGCATACGGCGACAGAGTGCATTTTCTCGACGGTGACTGCCGCGTGCTCGTTTCGGGCTATCCCGTAAAAGACGGCAAAGTCGGCATCGTGACGGCCGGAGGCAGCGGTCACTTGCCGGTGTTTTTGGGCTATGTCGGAAGCGGTATGCTCGACGGCTGCGCGATCGGCAATGTGTTCGCTTCTCCGTCATCGCAGAAGATGGCGAATATGATTAAAGCGTGCGACCGCGGCAGCGGCGTTTTGTGCCTCTACGGAAACTACGGCGGCGATAAAATGAATTTCGACATGGCTTGCGAAATGGTCGACATGGACGATATTAAAACGAAAACCGTACTCGTGTGCGACGATGTCGCTTCGAGCGCAAAAGAAACGGCGGCAAAGCGCCGCGGTGTTGCGGGTATGGTGTATGCGTTTAAAGTTGCCGGTGCGGCCGCCGATAAAATGATGTCGCTCGATGAAGTCGCTTCCGTTGCGGAAAAGGCGCTTGCAAATATCAGAACGATGGGTGTCGCGCTTTCCCCGTGCATCGTTCCGGAAGTCGGAAAGCCGACGTTCTCCATCAACGACGATGAAATCGAAGTTGGCATGGGCATTCACGGCGAACCGGGAATCGAAGTGCGCAAAATGATGACGGCCGATGAAGTCGCAAAGGTTATCCTCGATAAAATCCTTGCCGATATGCCGCTCGCTTCCGGCGACAAAGTTTCCGTTATGGTAAACGGACTCGGTGCGACGCCGCTTGAAGAGCAGCTCATCGTCTATCGTTCGATTGCAAAGATGCTTGCCGCTAAAAACGTAAGCGTTTTTATGCCGCACATCGGAGAATTCGCCACATCTATGGAGATGGCCGGCCTGTCGATTACCGTATTCAAACTCGATTCGCAGCTTGAAGAATTGCTCCGCGCCCCGGCATCGACTCCGTTCTATACGAATGAAAATAAATAGTATATCTAAGAACTGAGGGGCTGTTTCGAAAGCGCTTGCTTTTTCGACAGCCTTGTTCCCGATTATTAATTTTATGGAGGCTTCGTATGAATGCACAGGATGTAAAAGGTGCATGTAAAATTATAAGCGATGTCATGACGAAAAACAAAGATTATCTCATTCGGCTTGATCAGCAAAACGGTGACGGCGATTTGGGCATTTCCATGAGCGAAGGTTATAAAGCGGTGAGCGATTTTCTCGATACCTCCGATGAAACGGACTTGGGAAAATTATTTATGAAGATGGGGATGACGTTTAACGAAAAGGCACCGTCGTCGCTCGGAACGATTACGTCGATCGGCATTATGGGTATGGCGAAAGCGATGCGCGGCAAAACGGATATCGATTTGGCGGAAACGAGTGCCGCATTTAAAGCGGGGATCGAAGCGATCAGTGAAAAATGCGGTTCGAAAGCCGGAGAAAAAACGATCATGGACGCCTTTATTCCCGCAGTCGACGAACTTGAAAAGCACAGCGCCGACGGTGAAAAAGAAGCGTTCGAAGCTGCCGCCGCCGCCGCTGCAAAGGGTTCGGAAAATACGAAGAACATGAAAGCGGTACACGGACGTGCGGCATACTACGCGGAAAAAAGCATCGGAGTGCTCGACGGCGGATCGGTCGTCGGCAAACTCTTGTTTGAAGCGATAAATACGTATTGTCAAGGAAAATAATTATATGGACAAAAAGATATACGATGCATACGTAGCGATTCTCAAAACCGAACTCGTTCCTGCGCTGGGGTGTACCGAGCCGATTGCCATCGCGTTTGCGGCGGCGAAAGCGCGCGACGTGCTCGGGAGTTTTCCCGAAACGATACGGGTCGAAGCGAGCGGCAATATCGTCAAAAACGTACAGGGCGTAACCGTTCCGAACTCCGGCGGTCTAAAAGGGATCGATGTCGCAGCGACGCTCGGTGCGGTCGGCGGCGATGCTGAAATCGGTTTGGAAGCGCTTTCCAAAATCACCGAAGAGCAAATTAAAAAAGCGAAACAACTTGTGGATTCCGGTTTTTGTACGTGCAGCCTTGTCGACGGCAAAGACAACCTGTATATCCGCGTGACGGCAAAGAGCGGAGAAGATACGGCTGTTGTCGTCGTTTCGGAAAAGCATACGAATATTACCTATATCGAAAAGAACGGTGAAATCATAGTCGATAAAAAAGCGTCCGGTGTAAAAAACGATGCGGGAAACGAAGCGAACAAATCGCTGCTTTCGGTACGGGATATCATCCGCTTTGCGGATGAAGTGAACATCGACGATGTGCGCGCCGTTATCGAACGGCAGATCGAATACAATACCGCCATATCGAAAGAAGGGCTTGCACGCGAATACGGAGCGAAGATCGGACGCACGCTCGAAAAGCTGTACGATAAAAACGACGTACGTGTGCGCGCGCGGGCTGCCGCCGCGGCGGGAAGCGATGCGCGTATGAGCGGATGTCCGCTGCCCGTCGTCATAAACAGCGGCAGCGGCAATCAGGGGATGACGGTATCGCTGCCGGTGATCGAATATGCGAAAGAATGGAATGTCCCGCACGACAAATTGATCCGCGCCCTCGTTTTGGCAAATTTGATTGCGCTTTTGCAAAAGCGGTATATCGGCAGTTTGAGTGCGTTTTGCGGGGCGGTGTGCGCTGCGACCGGAGCGGGATGCGGCATCACGTATTTGCACGGAGGTGATGAAGATGCCGTTGCGCGTACGATTACGAATACGCTTGCCGATGTAGGCGGTATCGTGTGTGACGGAGCAAAACCGTCGTGCGCGGCAAAAATCGCATCGGCTGTAGATGCCGCCATATTGGGATTTGAACTCGGCTCGCACGAAGGCGTCGCATTTAAAAGCGGTGAAGGTCTCGTAAAAGAATCGGCGGAAGATACGATACGAAGCTTCGGACGCATGGGTCGCGAAGGCATGCGTTCCACCGATACCGAAATACTGCATATCATGTTGGAAAAATAAGGTTTCCGAGCATGGCAGCGACGAGAGAAAAATATTCGAACAATACGCTGAAAGATGTGTATTACGATATTATCCTTCAGCGTATTATCCGCGATGAATATAAATCCGGTGACATCATCACGGAAAAATCTCTTGTCGACGAATTCGACGTAAGCAAATCGCCGATTCGTGAAGCGCTTATTTCGCTGTGCAATGAAAAATTATTAAAAAGTATACCGCGCTTCGGATATGAAGTATCATCGATTTCCGATAGGACGGTTTCGGAGATGCTCGATTACCGTGTCGTATTGGAATGCGGATATCTCGATCGGAATTGGGATGCGATAACGGATGAGCGGATAGTGCAGCTGCAAGAATTGGTGTATAAGGATTACAGTAAGCCGGAGCAGCGGGAGGCGCTCGAACACTGGGAAAAAAATTGCACGTTTCACCTGACGCTTTTTTCGTTTTCGAACAGCGCTTTTTCATACGAACAGCTTGCCGCAGTTATGCGTGCGCTCGGCATTGCCTATGTGCGTTCGTATTGGAAAACCTTGCACCTTACGCGGGTACAGAGCGGCGCAAATTATCACAAACAGCTTATTAATTATTTGACGGACGGAAATAAGCAGGCTGCCGTCGAATGTTTACGAAAAGACATCGTAGAATTTTTCACGCCCGGAAATTAAAACGGCGTTAAGGCTGCCGCAGTGGAAACTTCATCCTTTCGGAATAAAAGGTATGAAAGCCGACTGCGATTCCTTGTGAGGACACACGGAGTGACGTTGTGCGTCGCACCGTGTGATAGGAGACGCTCACAAATCCTGTGCGGGGAACTTCGCACTCCGTGCTCGTTGCAAGTCGCGCGGGGAACTTCGCACTTCGTGCTCGTTGCAAGTCGCGCACTGCTCGGATTTGCTCTTTTAGGTCGAGAGGCGAAAAACGCCTACAGCGTTTTTCTCTCATCCGTGCGGAGGCTTTTATACCTCATCCTTTCGGATGTAATAAAAGGTATAAAAGCCGACTGCAATTCCTTATGAGGACACACAGTACGACGTTTACGGCGCGCTGTGTGATAGGAGACGCACGTGATTGCTGTGCACTGCTCGCAATCGCGTGCTCTTACAGTTTTTTGATTTCCGCTTCCGAGAGGCCGGTCGCTTTTGCTATCGCTTCAAGACTCATCTGCATACCCGATAAAATTTTCGCCGTCTCTCGCTTTGCTTGATAAGCTCCCGCAGCAATGCCGTCGCGGCGGCCTTTGCGTATTCCTCGCTCAAAGCCGATCTTTTCGCCCAGCTGTGAACCCTCTCTTAGTAAATCATCTTTCCAAATATTCAACGACATATACCAGCTCCTGAACTTTTCGTTCCGTTTCGCTTTTTCGACAAGCGCATCAATCCGCTGCGTAAAACCGCTCGTCGCCCGCCTCTCGCAAAGATACTCCAACAAGGCGCTCAATTCAGGTTCTCTCTCTTTATCGTAGGCACCTACATTATAAAATACTTTATACGATTTGTCATCAAGAAGAATACTGCCATTCTCACTGCACACACTGCGGAATGTATACACGGGTAAGCCTTTGCCGAAGGAATCCTGCGTACAGATAAAGATGACATAGTTCTCTTTCAGGTCGGCGTAGCTTTGTCCTCTCAAGAGGTTATCGACATCCATGAGGCTTTGGTAATAGCGCGTACGTTTGGGAAGAGAGGGCGGAATCGACGTTTGAATTTCGATATCAAATACGCGGTCGGAATCGAAGACATAGACGTCGAGACGTATACCTTTGCTTTCGTAAAACGGTGCTATCGTTTTTTGCAGGGAGGGATATTCGATTTTGCCGACTTTGATATGCAAAAGCCGTTCGATGACGCCCTTACAAATCGCTTTGTTTTTCATAATCGTGCCGAACATAAAGTCGTCGGTAAAGGAGAGTTCGTCGACGGGTTTATGGGTATATTCCATAGGGATATCCTCAGTTGTTGAGATAATGCGGCAAGGAAGCCGCTGACCTATATATCGCCCGTAAATTAACAAATTACGCGGTTTTTATGAAAAATATACGGAAATATTCCAAACGGCGGTTCCGTAGCTCCTTTTCCAAAATTGCCTCAAAAAACTCCGAAATCGCAACATCTCTGCGATATATATAACGGAGGTATTTTATGGCAAAGCATAATCGGCGGTATAAGGATTCGGTCTTTGTCGATTTTTTCGGCGAAGACAAAAACGCAAAGGCGAACTTTCTCGCTCTCTACAACGCATTGCATGGGACAGAGCTTGACGCATCGACGGAACTCGAACCGCTGCGGCTCGAACAGGTGATGTATATGGCATTCCGCAATGATGTCGCCTGCCTCGTCGACGGAAAGATCATCGTATTGGTCGAACACCAATCGACTGTCAACGCGAACATGCCGTTGCGCTTTTTGCAATACGCAGCCCGTCTCTACGAGCGCATCGAAAACCCGCGTGACCGCTATCTCCGCAGGTTGAAAAAGATTCCGACGCCGGAGTTCTACGTGTTCTACAACGGCGAAGAAGATTACCCTGAAAATACGACACTCCGCCTCTCCGATGCCTTTATGACGATGCCTGAAAAACCCTCTCTCGAAGTCGTTGTCAGCGTGACGAATATCAATTATAATAAGGGAAGTGAAATCTTACATACGTGCAAAACGCTGAAAGAGTACACGCTGTTCGTTGAAACCGTACGGAAACACACGAAGCTCGATAGTGAAAACGGCTTTCGGAACGCGATCAAAGAGTGCATACAAAACGACATCTTACGGGAATACTTACAGCGGAAGTCAAAGGAGGTGATGAATATGTTGATTGCCGAATACGATTACGATGTGGACATAGCCGTGCAGCGGGAAGAAGAAAGAGAAATTGCGCTCAAAGAAGGCATCGCACAAGGCGAAGCGAAAGGTCTTTCCGAAGGCTTACATCAAAAAGCACTGGAAACGGCAAAGTTGATGAAGCAGGTACATTGCAAACTTGATTTTATTACGCAAATGACAGGTCTTTCTGCTGAAGAAGTTGAAAATCTTTCAGAATGAGTAGGAATGAATATGTTAATTGCCGAATATGATTATGATGTCGACATAGCCGTGCAGCGGGAGGAAGCGTTACAAGAAGGCGAAGCGAAAGGTTTTTCGCTGGGCATCGCACAAGGCGAAGCGAAGGGTTTTTCCGAAGGCTCATATCAAAAAGCGCTTGAAACGGCGAAGCTCATGCGAACGCACAACTATCCGATTGCCGAAATCTGTACGATGACCGGCCTTTCTGCTGAAGAAATTGAAAATCTTTCAGAGTGAGTAGGAATGAACATGCTCATAGCCGAATACGATTACGATGTGGACATAGCCGTGCAGCGGGAAGAAGAAAGAGAAATTGCGCTCAAAGAAGGCATCGCACAGGGAAAACAGGAGGGCATTTCCGAAGGTTCATATCAAGCGAAACTTGAAACAGCAAAGAATTTACTTGAGTTGGGTCTTTCGATCGAAAACATAGCGAGAGCGACCGGTCTCACCGAAAGGGAAATCGAACAGTTGTAAACAGAGCCGTCTCGCGCGGCAGCAATTCGTCACATCTTCGACTGCCTCACGTTTTGCCTTTTTTCATTTATAAGCTTTTCCGTGTATACATTTCCGGCGCGCCTGCCCTGAAAACATCGCATTTTCAAAGTTACCTCTAAAAACTGCAGTTTTTAGAGGTTCCAATAATTAATAAAACGAAAATATCACGTGTCCTCGATAAATAATTAATAAATATTGTGAAAAGCAGCGGAATATGTTATAATAATCATAGGATAGCGGAAGCATTCGGCAATAGCGGATGTTGCAACATCCTGCAAAAGTTTTCAGAGGAGGTTTATGATGACTGTAAACAAGATGAACCCTGTACATCTGTATAGGGGGGGGGGAGCTCGGTAAAACCCTTTTAAAAAAAGTACCGATTACAGCGGGCATTTTGCTTTTTGCCGCAGCGCTCGTTTTTACAAGCTGCTCCAACGGCAGCGATTCGGGAGGCGGCACTCCGCCCACGTCGTTCGCCGTAACCTTCGGCGTAGACGGCGGCAACGGTACGATCAAAGCGACGGTCGGCGGTACCGAAATCAATTCGGGCGATACGGTCGAACAGGGCAAAATCGTCGAGTTTACCGCAATGCCGGACAATCCCGCACAGTACAACGTGGACTTTTGGTCGGTAGACACAGGTACCTTTGAAGCGGGAACGGGAGCAAGTGAGAGCACGATCGCAAAGATAAAGGTAGTGCAGCCGGTAACCGTAACGGTAAAGTTCAAACTTAAAACCGTACCGCCCGTGCAAACGTACAAGGTAGAGCTTGACCACACTATAGGCGGCAATGTTGCGGTAACGCCTGCACTGAGCGAAAACGGCATGGTAGCCGAAAACACCGAGCTTACCTTTACGGCAGAACCGCTTCAAGGCTACGATCTTGAAAAGTGGGAGCTTAACGGCACGGCGGTAAACGGCACGAAGCCTACCTACACGCTCAGAGTTACGGCAAACGCACAGGTTAAGGTATCCTTTAAACGGAATAGCGAGCCGCTCAGTATGCGCTCAGTAACAATCACACCGCCGCAGCACGGCAGGGTAAGGTCCATGCCCGAAATTCCGTCCGATAACCAAGTGCCCGAAGGCAGCACAATTATCCTTACGGCAGTGCCGGATGAAGGCTATGCGGTGGACACATGGTCGGTTACACCCGAAGGCGATCTGGCAGCAGGAGGTAATGCCGGCAGCAGCACGGCAACGCTGAGAGTAAGCAATGACGTTACCGTAACCGTAACCTTTAAGCAGGTACAGTTCAAAATCGATTTCGGCGTGGACGGCGGAAACGGCACGCTTACAGCAAAAGTTGACGGCAGCGAAATCAGTTCGGGCGATATGGTGGAACACGGCAAAACCGTCGTCTTTAAGGCAACGCCGGCATATTCGAGTTATATGGTCGAACAATGGACAAACAACGGAACGGTCATCTCGGGAGGAGCAAACATAACCTACAACCACACCGTAACGGCAGCGGCAAACATCAAGGTAAAGTTTAAATATGCCGGTCCTGCGCTCACGGTGGATACAACGGCATTTACCAAAACGGCAGGAGATTTCTTTACACACCGGTTTGTAACGGCGGGTTCCGGCAGCTACACGGCGGAAGCTGAAACGCTGAACATCATCTGGCTGGATACAGCTAACCTGAACAATCAGGGTAAAATTGAGATACGGTGCGAACAAGTCGGGTCAACGCGCATAAAGATAACCGACACGCTAAGCGGACAAACAGCTTTTTCGGGGCTCATCACCGTTAAAGTAAACGAAGACTACTTTGAAGAAGGCGGCGTACGCTACCATGTAACGGACAAAGATGCCCGACATGTCAGCGTAACCGCAAGTACAAGTCATGGACCTTACGTGCCGTATACGGGAACATCGCTTACCATACCCAAAGAAGTTACCCATGCCGGCGTAACCTACACGGTAACGGACATAGAGCGCCCAGACCTTTGGGGCGATACGCTGCAAAGCGTAACGGTCGCATCCGATAACGCATTCCTTTCTTCCCAAAACGGCGTTATCTTTACCAAAGATAAAACCGTACTCCTCTGGTATCCGAAAGGCAAACAGGGCGCTTCTTACACCGTTCCTGCAAGCGTAACAAAATTGGAATGGAATTCTTTTAGAGAAGTTGCCGCACTGACTTCCGTTACGCTGCCAAACGGCTTAAAGACTATCGATAGTTATGTGTTTGACGGCTGTCCCAACCTTACAACGCTTAACCTGCCGTCTTCGCTGGAATCTATCGGTTTCTCTTCGCTGTGCAGCATAAAAGTGAGTTCGATGGTTGTGCCGGAAAACATAACGGTTCTTAATGGCTACTTTCTTGCCAGATGTCCCGAATTGACGTCGGTCGAGCTCCCCTCAACGCTTACCCAAATACCGCCGTATGCCTTTGCGGACGATCCTAAACTGAAGACGGTAACGTGCAAAGCGGCAACTCCGCCGGTCATTACATCTGGCAAGCACGTATTTGATTACACGCCCATTGCATCCGCAACGCTCCGCGTCCCCGCCGGTTCCAAAGCACTCTACCAAGCCGCAGAAGGCTGGAAAGACTTCGGCACGATTGTGGAGTTTTGATGGTATCGCACACAGTCGGTTTTCAGCTCGCAATTGTATGAGAATTGCACATCCGTGTGCGGTGGCTAAAGATAACTTCCCGCTTTTCTACAGGGTTTTTAGGGATGGAACCTCCTAAACAGTGCGAGGAAGAAGGATGGGGTTATAGGGGCAGGGAGAAACCCCTGCCCTGAACGGGGGTGTCGCCCTGCCCCTATTTGATTACAAATTAAACTGATCTGACCGCTCTCAAGTTGGAGGAAACTTCGGCTTGGGGGCGGTTTTTTTGTGCGTGTTGTAAGCGGTGTGCTGCTGTGGAAGTACCGCTGTCGGGGGTATTCATTTTTTTTATAAAAATATATAATCGTATTTTAAGAGGATGCCCTATGCCGTTAAATACATCGATTCGTAAAGTTATGGTTATCGGTTCGGGGCCGATCGTCATCGGGCAGGCCGCCGAATTCGATTACGCGGGTACGCAAGCGTGCAAAGCGCTCAAAGAGCAGGGCTTGAGCGTCGTCCTCGTCAATTCGAATCCTGCAACGCTCATGACCGACCGCTCCATGGCGGACGCGGTGTATATCGAACCGCTTATTCCCGAAACGATCCGGCGGATCATCGAAAAGGAAAAGCCCGACAGTTTGCTTTCGACACTCGGCGGGCAAACCGGACTGACGCTGAGCATGGAGCTTGCCAAATCGGGATTTTTAAAAAGTCACGGAGTGCAGCTTTTGGGCGCGCGGCCGGACACGATCGATAAAGCGGAAGACCGGCAGATTTTCAAAGACACGATGCTGTCCATCGGCGAACCGTGCATTCCGTCAAAAGTCGTAACGACGCTTGAGGACGCCGTCGATTTTGTCGAACATGAAATCGGATATCCTGCGATCGTGCGCCCCGCATTTACGCTCGGCGGTACGGGCGGCGGCATTGCGGAAACGAAGAGCGAGCTCGAAGAGATTGCGCAAAACGGGCTGCATCGTTCGCCCATCCATCAGATCCTCGTGGAAAAATGTATCGCCGGCTGGAAGGAAATCGAATTCGAAGTCGTGCGCGATCACAGCGGTAACGCGATCACCGTGTGCTCTATGGAAAACGTCGATCCCGTCGGCATCCATACCGGCGACTCGATCGTCGTCGCTCCGACGATGACGCTTTCCGATAAAGAATATCAGATGCTGCGTTCGGCTTCTTTCAATATCGTCGGTTCGCTCGGCATGGAAGGCGGCTGCAACGTTCAGTTTGCACTGCACCCTTCGACTTCCGAATATGCGGTCATCGAAGTGAATCCGCGTGTATCCCGTTCGTCGGCGCTCGCATCGAAAGCGACGGGCTATCCGATTGCGCGCGTTGCGACGCTCATCGCGATCGGCTATAACCTCGACGAAATCCCGAACTTCGTGACGAAAAAAACGTCGGCGTATTTCGAACCCGTCGTCGATTATGTCGTCGTAAAGATGCCGAAATTTCCGTTCGACAAATTCGTATATGCAAAGCGCACGCTCGGCACGCAGATGAAAGCGACGGGCGAAGTGATGTCGATCGGGCGTACGTTTGAAGAAGCGATTATGAAAGCCGTACGCGGCGCCGAAATCGGAACGGATTCGATGCGCTTAAAACAGTTTGTGAACGAAAGCGATGCGCGCATCAAAGAGCGCGTCGGCGAATGTACCGACCGCAGGATTTTTGCGATCTACGAAGCGCTCGTGCGCGGCATCATGTCGATCGACGAAATTAATAAAATTACGAAAATCGATATATGGTTTTTGGCAAAACTGCAGCATATCGCATTCCGTGAACTCGAACTCGCATCGATAAAAACCGGCAAGCAACAGCTTTCGCCTCTTTTGTATCTTGAAGCGAAAAAAGACGGCTTCCCCGATAAAACGATCACCGAGTTGAGCGGAGTTGCGATCCCGGGCGGCTCGGGAATTATTAAAGAAGCGAAAAACGCCGCTGCGCTCGTAAAGCAGGGTAAGCTCGCGCACATTCCCGCGACGTATAAAATGGTCGATACCTGCACCGGTGAGTTCAGTGCGGAAACGCCGTATTTTTACGGCGGCTGCTATGAGGAAAACGAAGCGGCGGATTTTCTCGCCGAACACGCAAAATCGAAAAGCAAAAAAGGCACGATCATCGTGCTCGGTTCGGGTCCGATCCGCATCGGTCAGGGAATCGAATTCGATTATGCGTCGGTGCAGTGCGTGTGGTCGCTGAAAAAACTCGGCTACGATGTCGTGACGATCAACAACAATCCCGAAACGGTTTCAACCGATTTCGATACGTCAGACCGCCTGTACTTCGAACCGCTTACGCCGGAAGACGTGATGAGCGTCATCAATACGGAAAAACCGATCGGCGTCGTCGTTGCTTTCGGCGGACAGACGGCGATAAAATTAACAAAATTTCTCGATGAACAGGGCATAAAAATTCTCGGCACGAGCGCCGAATCGATCGACATTGCGGAAGACCGCGAAAAATTTGAAGCGCTTTGCGTCAAACTCGGTATCAATAAACCCGCAGGGGAAACGGTTTTGACGACGGAAGAAGCGATCGCGTCCGCACAGCGCATCGGCTATCCGATTTTGCTCAGACCCTCTTACGTGCTCGGCGGACAAAATATGATCATCGCGTGGGGAGACGCCGATGTGCGCGAATACATGGGCATCATCCTTTCGCAAGGCATCGAAAATCCGGTGCTCATCGACAAATACATGGGCGGCACCGAACTCGAAGTCGATGCGATCTGCGACGGCAAAGACATTTTGATTCCGGGTATCATGGAACACATCGAGCGTGCGGGCATTCATTCCGGCGATTCGATCGCCGTGTACCCGTCGTGGAATCTCAACGATATCCTCCGGCAAAAAATTATCAAGCAGTCGCGCGAACTCGCGCTTGCGCTCGGCACGAAAGGGCTTGTCAATATTCAATATCTCATCTACAACAACGATCTCTATGTGATCGAAGTGAATCCTCGTTCGAGCCGCACGGTGCCCTATATCAGCAAAGTGACGGGCGTACCGATGGTCGAACTTGCAGTGCGCGCGATGCTCGGCGAAAAGGTAAAGAGCTTCGGTTACGGTACGGGGCTTTACCGCATTTCGCCGTACTTCGCCGTAAAAGTGCCGGTGTTCAGTTTTGAAAAACTCATGGACGTTGATACGCATTTGGGACCGGAGATGAAATCGACCGGCGAAGTGCTCGGCCTTGCCTCGACGATGGAAGAAGCGATTTACAAGGGGCTCATCGGCGCGGGTTACCGAATGAAAAGAAGCGGCGGCGTTTTGTTTACGGTGCGAAAAACCGATCAGTTTGAAATCCCCGACCTTGCGCGGAAATTTTACGATATGGGATTTACGCTGTACGCGACCGAAGGCACGGCTGGTGTTATTAAAGACTTCGGCATGGAAGTGACGGTCGTAAACAAAATCCACGAAAATCCCGACGACAATCTTTTGACGCTGCTCGATACCGGTAAAATCGACTACGTGATTTCGACGAGTACGAAGGGGCGCAATCCGCATGCCGACAGCGTGCGTATGCGGCGTCACGCCGTAGAGCGCGACATACCCTGCCTCACTGCGATCGATACGGCGAACGCGATCGCGAACTGCCTCATGAGCCATTACAATGCGGAAAACGTCGAACTCGTCGATATCAACGCGCTGCGCGAATCGAAAGAAAAACTGCGCTTTTGGAAAATGCAGAGTACGGGAAACGATTTTATCCTCATCGATGCGAGGAAGCAGGCGGTATCGAATCCTGCGGGGCTTGCCGTCCGCCTGTGCAATCGCCGCATGGAAATCGGCGCCGATTCGCTCGTGCTCGTCAAAGACTCGAAAAAAGCGGACGCGTATATGCAATTTTTCAATCAGGACGGAAGCGAAGGACGCTTGGCGGGAAACGCGATCCGTGCCGTCGCAAAATATCTGTACGACAACAATATCAACGGCGTAAAAGACCGCGGAGATGCGGCATCTCCGACGGCATCTCTTTCGATCGATACGGCGAGCGGTACGAAGTCGCTTGTGCTGTATAAACTCGACGGAAAAGTTTCTTCCGTTACCGTCGATATGGGGCGCCCGCTTTTCGATGCCGCATCTCTTCCGACGACGCTTACACCGGTTCCGACTTCGCGCGAATCGCTTGCCGCTCGGCTTCCTCGAAAAGCGATCGTCAATGTGCCGCTTACCGTAGACGGTACGAAATACGACGTTACGTGCCTTTCCGTCGGTACGCCGCACTGCGTCGTATTTTGCGGCTTTGTCGATAAAGTCGATGTCGAAAAAATCGGGCCGCTCTTTGAAAACAACGCCGTTTTCCCGAATCGGACGAATACGGAGTTCGTGCGCGTCGTCGGCCGGAACGAATTGAAGATGCGGACGTGGGAACGGGGCAACGGAGAAACGCCCGCCTGCGGTACCGGCGCATGTGCAGCCGCGATCGCCGCCGTGCTGAACGGCTATTGTCCGATGGATGAAAACATCACCGTGCAAGTGCGCGGCGGTACGCTCATCGTAAAGTACACCGGCGATACCGTCTATTTGACCGGGCAGAGCGATACGGTTTACGAAGGCGAAATCGAGATATGATAAAAAAGCCGCGGGACGTATTAAACCCGCGGCCAAAAATTGCCGCGGACGAACGGAAGCCGTTTAAAAAAACTTATCCTTTATGCCGATGATAAATATCGACACGATGATGACGGGCAAAATATACGTCGTATAAAACCGCAGCCAATTCGGAAGCTTTGCACCGTCTCCTGCGTTCGCTTCTTCGGTGAATTGTTTCCATCCCCAGCCGCGCTTCGACACGCAGAACAAAAGGTAGACGAGCGAGCCGAGCGGAAGCGCGATATTGCTGACTAAAAAATCTTCCAAGTCGAGGATGCCCGAACCTTTGCCGAGCGGCTGTATGCCCGAAAGCACATTGAAGCCGAGCACGCACGGAAGTGAAAGAGCTATCAGTATGAATGTGTTGGTGAGCGCGATTTTTTTCCGGGACCGGCCGGTCAAATCGATATTACACGCGATGATCGTTTCGAAGACGGCGATGACGGTGGAAAAAGCCGCAAAGGCCATAAAGATAAAAAAGAGGCTGCCCCAAATTCGTCCGCCTGCCATATTGTTGAAGATATTCGGCAGCGTAATAAACAGCAGGTTCGGGCCGCTTCCCGCATCGACGCCGAACGCCGAACACGCCGGAAATATGATGAGGCCGGCAAAAAATGCGATAAAGGTATCGAGGGCGGCGACGCGTATCGATTCGCCGAACAGCGAATGTTCTTTTCCGATATAGCTGCCGAAAATCGCCATAGCGCCGATGCCGAGGCTCAGCGTAAAAAACGACTGATTCATCGCAGCGACGACGGTTGCAACGATACCCGTTTTTTTCATCCGTTCGAAGTCGGGAAGGAGATAAAATTTCAAACCGGCGCTTCCGCCTTTTAAAAATATACTGTGGATCGCAAGTACGAGCAGCAGTACAAAGAGTGCGATCATCATTATCTTGGTAATTTTTTCGACGCCTTTTTTCAAACCTGCGGCGCAGATTGCAAAGCCCGAGACGACGACGACGATCATCCAAAACGTCATAACGGCGGGTTGGGAGAGCATCATCGGAAAAAAGGCGCTTACCTGCTCAACGTTTTTGTCGTCGAATGCGCCCGTTACGCTGAGATAAAAATAGTGGAGCATCCAACCGGTAACCGTCGTGTAAAACATCATAAGCAGGTAATTTCCCGCGAGCGCCATATAACCGTGTAAATGCCATTTTTGTCCCGGCTTTTCGAGCGCGTTGAACGCGCGGACGGGACTTTTTCTGCTCGCACGTCCGACGGAAAATTCCATCGTCAAAACAGGGATGCCCATGATGACGAGGAAAAACAAATACACGAGTACAAAGGCGCTGCCTCCGTGAAATCCGGTGATATACGGAAACTTCCATACGTTTCCGATTCCGATCGCGCATCCGGCGGAGAGAAGGATAAATCCGAGCCTTGAGCTGAGGTTTTCACGTTGTTCCATATTGAACTCCAAAATTAATAATATGCCGTTTCAAATTTAATAAAAATCGATACGGATTTACGATTGATAATCGGTTTATATCAATCGATTGTCGACGAACATGGCTTTGTCTGCGATCGTTTGATGTATCTTTTCGGTAATGCGTTTCGCTGCAATTTGCGGTTCAAGCGATTCGTAGTCTGCGATTTTGATTTCATCGAGCATATAGACGTTGTAGCGGTATACCCCCGAACGCGCGAAAGAAAAAAACGCGTCGTGTTTGCCGAGTCCGTATTTATCGCTGCCTCCGATGTATACGGGCAGGATGTCGCAGTGCGTGTCGAGCGCCGTACGGGCGGCTCCTTTTTTGAACGCGTTTGTGCCGTGCCGCGGCGTGCGCGTTCCTTCGGGAAACACGATGAGATTCGTTCCGGTCGCAAGCGATTTTTTGCAAAAGTCGATCATCTCTTCATAGCCGAGCGTATTGACGATGTACAATTGTCTGATGACGCTTGCGTACATCGAATTTGCGAGGTTTCCGCGCACGATGCAGTCCGCATTCGGGATGAGCGAAATGAGGAATACGACGTCGAGCATGGACGGGTGATTTGCAACGACGATCTTCGACGAGAGGCTGCGGAATTTTTCTTTGTCCGCCGTTTGAAAGCGCACGACACCGAGACAGCGCATGACGTTGATAAAAAAGCGGAACATAAACGAAACGGTCGAGCGCGCGGCTTTTTGAAATCGCAGTTTCGGATGGATCAAAAGCCGCTCGATCGGAAAGACGACGATGCCGAGAACGACGCTGCCGACTCCGAAAAAAGCGTACAAAAATAATTTAGCGAGAGCACCGTATACGTAGAGGAGCGGATTTTTTATCGGCGGTAAATCTTCACGGGCATAGCGATATGCATCGGAATCGATTTTATTGTTTATTAATTCACTCAAAACGACGTATCCTTTAAAATAATATCCTTTAAAAAATCCGCCGCAGTTTCCGAAACGGCGGACACGTCGGAGATACGGACGCCGTTTCCGGAAAGGGAAAGAACGGCGGCGAATGCGAACGGATCGCAGTTTCCCGCATCGAGCGATTTGTACGCTTCGGGCGCAAGTTCGTCGGCATAGGCAAGCACGACTTCCGTCTCCGTGCCCGAAAGCACCGATGCGCAGGCACCTTCGAATGCGCTTCGAAAATTGCACTTGGACGGAAAGACTGCCGAATAGCCGCCGTGCAAACCGAGTGAAATCGATGCGAGCGCGATCGGCGTATTGAACACGGAAAGCGAAAAAGAAGCCGGCAACACCTCTTTTTCTTCGACGATCATTTTGCTCACGGCGAATTCGCGTGCAAGTTCTCCCCGATGCGAGATGAACACCTGCGGCGTATCTTTGCCGCACTGCGATTTTTCGAGTACGTCGTGTACGACTTGAATCGTCATTTTGCTTATCTGGCTGAATCGCCTTCGGAAAATCGCGTCGACGTATTCGAGCTTCGGCGTACCGTTTGTCTTTTCGATCGATTTTTCGCCGTGCGCCCACTTTTTCCAGTCGTCGTTTGAAACGAGTCCCGGCGCCCATGCTGTTGTATTCGAAACGACGATCTGTGCCACGTCTAGGCCTTCTTTCGGAATACGAGCAGCGAATAGCTGTTCGAGCCGAGATTGTGATGTTCGTGCTTCAGTGCAAAGCCTGCCGCTTCGACGGCATCGACGAGTTCGCGGAAGCGGTACATTTTACTCGTGCCGTTTGCCATGCACGTAAAGTAAAGCGATGTCGCCTGCAGCGAATACGAGCTCGCTTCAAAGCGCTGTTTGTCCCACAGAGGTTCGAGTACGTACACATTCGTTTCGGGCTTCGCCGCACTGTGCACTTTCGTTAAAATTTTCGTCACCTGCGGAAGCGAAAAGCAATCGAGGAATTGACTCATCCACACGGCATCGGGCGCCGTCGGAAGGGATGTCGTTTCGTCGAGTACGTTGCACGGATGTACGGCGATCCTGTCTGAGAATTCCGCATTTGCCGCATTTTTTTCAGCGACGGCCGTCTGTCCGGGCAAATCGACGATCGTCACGTGTACGTCTTTATCGTAAGAGCAGCATGCGACAGCCCATTTTGCGGTGTTGCCGCCGATGTCGACGAGATGCTGCGGCTTGTCGTCGAACACGATCGGAAGCGCTTCGGGAAAGGCGATGTCGCTGTAAAAATGATCGAACGCGAACCAGCTGTGCTTTGCCCGGTCGGGCAGCGAAGAGAGCGCTTCGTAGATCGTCGCCCATTGCGTGCCGAAATATTTCAATCCTGCCGGTTTTCCCGTTCGGATCGATTCATCCAAATCGTAAGCGCCCATATAACAGATATCGTTTGTAAAATTGAAATTCGCCTTTGTCAAATCGTCTTCGAGCAGCATCCAACCGATTTTTCCGATGATAAATTTTTCGGCTTTGCCATCGTCCGTTCGGCTGTCCTGAGTGAGCTTTATGACACCCATGCCGAGCGCCATTTCGCAGAGCACGCCGACGCCGTATTCCGAAACGCCCGTCTTTGCAGCGAGTTCCGCCCTGGTGATACCTTCGTCTCCCGCTCTTTCGATCGCTCGCAAAATATTCAAATTGAGCATGGCGCGGATCGCTTGAAATGTGAGCGGCGCAAACGCTATTTTTTGCGCTTCGAATTTCGCATCGACGGCGCGAAGTTCGTCCATTTTAAATCTTTCCGCATCGTAAAAAGCTTTATCCATATTGAGTAAATAATTTTATCATAGGGCGCGGCATGCGTCAATGTAGCGGAATTTATAAGCGGTGATGCGTGCGAGCCGTAGGCGTACCGGTTCGATTAAAAGGCAGCGAATGTTGCAATTAGTCCGAAGATAACGCCGGGCAGATTTGCTGCCGATAAAGGATAGTCGCGTTTCTCTTTTAAAAGTCCGTAAGCCGTCCATATAGTACAGTTGACCGCGGCAGCTAAAGGCTGTATAAACGGCGTTTTGTGTCCGTGAACGTCACCCCATATTTGGGGAATGTATGATACATACATAAACACTGAAAGTACCGTTCCGATCCAGCCCAAAATTTTCAATTTTTTTTCGCTCATCCAGTTCCCCTTGCGGATCCTGTGCCCGCATATATGCGCCACTATATCGTAATTGTAAAAAAGACACAATCAACAACCCCGACGCAGAGCGACGGGGTATGAAATCCTCCGCACGAATAAATCGCGTTATCGTTTCGCCCCGTACCAGCTGTATGCTCGGCAGCGGTCCTGCCGTTTGCCGCGGAACCTTTATCATTTGCTGAATTCGCGGTTTAAAAAACGGTTTTTTCAGCCGATGTCCGAAATTTACACTGGCAAAATATACGATATGATTTATACTGTACGCACAATCAAAGAAACTGTCCGAAAATCGAAGCTTTTGGACAGCCACATCGATCACGTTTTAGGAGAATGATATGCACAAGCGAATCGCAGCCGTATTGACGGCAATCCTATTGATCGCGGGAATAATCTCGTGTTCGAAAAAAAGCGCGGAATCCTCCGGGAAAGCGACATCTTCGTCGCAGTCCGGATCGGTCATGTTGTATTCGTCGCTGAAAGAAGCGCAGCTCATCGCGGTAAAAGAAGGGTTTACCAAAAAATACCCGAACATCGTTATGGATTATTATGCTGCGGGAACGAGCAAAGTCGCGACGAAGATGGCTGCGGAAAAGCAGTCGGGTCAAATCGCCTGCGATTTGGTATGGGTCGGCGATCCGTCGAACTATATCACATTCAAAGAGCAGGGTATCCTCGAACCCTATGCGTCTCCCGAAGCCGCTCACGTCGACGCGTTGTATAAAGATCCCGAAAATTATTATTGCGGCGGACGCATGGTCGTCATGGGTTTCGCATACAATACGAATACGGTAAAACCGGAACAGGCGCCGAAAACGTGGAACGATCTGCTCGATCCGTTTTATAAAAATCAAATCGTTATGACCGATCCCGGCGAATCGGGAACGACGTTTTACGCGGTCGCGGGTTTGCTCGCCGACGCGAAATACGGCGAAGCTTATTTTAAAAAATTAAAAGCGGCGGGCACCGAACTTGAAAGCGGTACGACGTCGACGCATACGAAAGTCGCTGCGAGCGCATATAAAGTGTGTATCGCCGTCGACTACGTTACGCAGACGCTCGAAAGCGACGGCTCTCCGATCAAATTCGTGTATCCCGAAACCGATCTCGTCGCCATTTCAAGTCCGATCGCGCTCATTAAAAATTCCGCGAATCAGGAAAACGGCAAACTTTTGTACGATTACATCCTGTCGGAAGAAGGTCAGAAGATTTTGAGCGAACACGGCTGTGCGTCGATCAGAGACGACGTTCAAAAAGAGGGCAGTCTCTCTCCGTCGGAAATCGCCAAGCGTGCTATGAAAATCGACGACGCGGAAATTGCAAAGCACAGCGGCGATGTTCTCGCCGTCTTCGATAAAATCTTCAAATAAAAATTGCACGGCGGCGTTGCTCGTTATCGCGGCCGCCGCCGTATGCTGCGGTTTTCCATAAACCGATTCGGTACGTATATGGCTCAGATAAAATTCGATTCCGTTACATTCAGATACGGAGGGCACACGATATTCGAGGATTTTTCGCTCACGGTGGACGAAAGTCAAATCCTCGGCGTCGTCGGTCCGTCCGGCTGCGGCAAAACGACGCTCATCCGCTGTCTCTGCGGATTTATTAAACCGGAAAAGGGCGAAATCTACATCGGCGACACATGTGTGTTCAGCGCAAAAAAGCGTATCAACGTTGCGCCCGAAAAACGCAATATCGGCGTCGTCTTTCAGGATTACGCGGTGTGGCCGCACATGACGGTGTGGGAAAACGTCGTCTATCCGATGAAAAAGAAAAAGATGCCGAAAGACGAAATACAAAAAAAAGCGGAGTTCGCGCTTTCTCAAGTACGGATGGAAAAATATAAAAATCACTTGCCGTCTCAGCTGTCGGGTGGGCAGCAGCAGCGCGTTGCGATCGCGCGTTCTCTCGTGTCGTCGGACGACGTTATCGTACTCGACGAGCCGATTACGAACCTCGACGCAAAGCTCCGCGAAGAGATGCTCGTCGAAATACGGCAGATCCAGCGGACGGTCGGTACGACGATTTTATATATAACGCACGATCAGCAGGCGGCTTTGCAGCTCTGCGATAAAATCGCGGTGATGAATCCCTCCGGTGCTTTAAGCCAAATCGGCACCGACGAAGAGATACTGCTCACCCCCGCCGATAAATTCGTCTTTACGTTTATCGGCGTATCGAATTTTATTCCGGTAAAGAAAAAATCAGACGGTATGTATTTCGATTTGAACGGCAAAGAGATACGCTACGCCGATGTCCCCGAATCCGCTTTGCCGTCCGATGTGACGAACGGCGAATACGATATGGGCATCCGTCCATCCGACATCGTTTTCGATGAAACCTCTTCCGTGCGCGGTACCGTAAAGAGTTCGAGTTTTCTCGGAAGCGAAAGCACCTACTTTGTCGATTTCGAAGGCAAGGAAATACGCGTCGAACAGGGTACGCTCGACATGCTCAATTCCCGCGAATATGTGCCCGGCGACGTTGCGGGGCTGAAGTTCATCAATCCGAAATACTATGCGCGGGGAAAAACCGCCCGGGCGGCGGAGGCTGTATGATGTTTAAAAACCGCAATGCCGATTTGGCAAAGCTCGACGGCAAACGTTTTGCCTTGAATCTCGACGGTGTCATGACGGCGCTCAGCTTTGTGATTTTGTTTATCGTTGTCATCATTCCGATCTTTATGATCATCTACAACGCGTTTTTTTACGAACACCGATTCGACTTGGGTTTGTTTGCACGCGTCATCGGCAACAAAGACAATATCGGCGCCATGTGGAATACGATCGTCATCGCGTTTTGGGTGACGGTGCTCGGTACGATCGTGGGGCTTTTTTACGCGTGGCTGCTCGGCAGAAGCGACATCCCGCTCAAAGGCCTCATGCGCAGCCTCTTTACGATCCCGTATATGTTTCCGCCGTTTTTCGGAGCGATGGCGTGGGATTTGATGCTTTCCGCTCGCGGCGGCTATATCAACAATTGGATCATGTCGACTTTCCATTTGCAAAAGGCGCCCGTCAACATCAATTCGGTGTGGGGTATCATATTCGTCGAAGTGTCGTATTATTTTCCGTTCGTGTTTATGCAGGTCGTCAGCGCGCTTGAACGCATGGATCCGACGCTCGAAGAATCCGCGCGCATCGCCGGTGCAAAGCAGGGCTACGTTATCAGAAGAATCACGCTTCCGCTCGTGCTGCCTGCCATATCGTCGGGTGCGCTGCTCATCCTCATTTCATCGCTCGCGCATTTCGGCGTTCCGTCGATTCTCGGATTTTCGCAAAATATCTATACGCTGCCGACGAAGATTTATCAGTTGATAAACCGTGCGGCCGGCGATTTCAACGGCATCCGCGAAGGTGCGGCTCTTTCGGTTTTGCTCGTCATAGTCGTGTCGATCGCTCTCGTTATTCAAAAGCTCGTGCTGCGCTCGGGCAGCTACGATATCATCAAAGGAAAGAGCATGCGCCCGACGCTGATCAAATTGCGCCACGGAAAATATCCGCTGTTGGTCGTCGCATTTTTGTCGCTCATCGTCATCGTGCTCGTACCGCTCGTTATGATTTTTCTCGTCGGATTTTTGAAAGCGTACGGACTGCCGCTTACGTTTGCAAACTTTACGTTTAAAAATTATGCGAATATATTGTTCGGCAATAAAATGGTAACGGATTCGATCCGCAATTCGCTGTTTCTTTCCGTTTCCGCCGGCGTATTGAGTATGTTCCTCGGCGTTATGATCGCGTACGTTGTCAACAAAATCAAACCGAAGGGCAAGGGCATTTTGGAAATCGTTTCGGTACTTCCGTATTCGATTCCGGGAACGGTACTCGCCATCGGCGTTATCCTCGCGTGGTCGGGCGTCATCTTCCATATCAATTTATATAATACGATTTGGATCATCCTCATCGCGTACATCGCGCGTTATCTGTCGTTTTCGATGAAGTCCGCGTCCGCGTCTTTACAGCAAGTGCATCCGTCTCTCGAAGATGCCGCGCGTTCGTGCGGGGCGTCTCACAGTGAGGCGCTCAAAGACATAACGCTGCCTCTTATCCGGCCGGCGATGGTGTCGGGATTTTTCCTGATCTTTTTGCCGGCTATGCGCGAACTTACCACATCGGTGCTGCTCTACGGTCCGTATACGCGGACGCTCGGGGTGGCGATTTACTCGCTGCGCAGCGACGGTTATATCCAGAGAGCTTCCGCGCTCGCTTCGGTAGCCATCATATTGATCATCGTGTGTAATACGATCGTCACGCAGATTACAAAAGAGAGAAAAGGAAGGTAGAGACGTGGCTCAAGTCGTATTAAAACACGTTACGAAAAAATTCGAAGAAAAATCGATAGAGTCGGTTGTCGCGGTAGACGACTTCAATCTCGAAATTGAAGAGGGCGAATGCTTTTCGTTTCTCGGCCCGTCGGGCTGCGGCAAAACGACGACGCTCCGCATGATCGCGGGCTTCGAAGATTTAACCGAAGGCGAAATTCATTTATGCGGGCGGCCGGTGTCGGTCAAAAGCAAAAACTTGTACGTGCCGCCGGAAGAACGCGGATTGGGTATGGTGTTTCAAGCGTTCGCGGTGTGGCCGCACATGAACATTTTCGAAAACGTCGCGCTGCCGCTCAAAGTGCAAAAAGTCGCACGGAACGAAATCAAAGAGCGGGTTGCCGCAGCTCTTTCGTATACGAATTTGGACGGATTGGAATCGCTCTATCCGGGAAATCTTTCCGGCGGACAGCAGCAGCGCATCGCTCTTGCGCGCGCGATCGTGACGAATCCGAAAGTCATGCTGCTCGACGAACCGCTTTCGAATCTCGATCCGAAACTGCGCGAGTCGATGCGTTTCGAAATCAAAGAGCTGCAGAAAAAATTCAATTTTACGATCATTTTCGTCACGCATGATCAGTCCGAAGCGATGGCGCTGTCCGACCGCATGATGGTTATGGATATGGGAAAGATCGTCCAAATCGATACGCCGCGCAATCTTTACAACAAACCGGTGAACAGATTCGTGCACAGCTTTTTGGGAAAATCGACCTTTGTCAAAGTCGAAATCAAAGACGGTAAAGCGTATCCCGACGGCGATTATTCGCAGGCCATTCCGTGCCGGCTTCCCGACGACGCGTCGAACGGGGAAAAGCGTTTTATGGCGGCGCGCCCGAATGCGATCAATCTGAATAAATCGGTCGGATATAAAACGAAAATCGAAAAGCGCGTGTTCCTCACCGATTGCACCGAATACTACGTAAAAGTCGGCGGACAGATGCTCCTCGTGCAGACGCCGCACCGCGTCGTATTCAGACAGGGAGAGGAGTGCTGTGTCGATTTGGTCGGCGTCATGTGGTATAAAGACGACGATAAAAACTCCGAAGAAGAGCGCGCTCGGCGTCAACTCGTATAACTGTGCGGGGCGCTTGCGTAAAGTTTATGCGCAAAGCGCTCCCGACGGCACAGTGCATTTGCATCCAAGTTTACAGCTTTTCCACTTCCGCTTCGCTGAGGCCGGTCATTGCGCAAATTTCCGCCACTTGATAATTGTGAGCGCGCATCAACTTTGCCGTTTCAATGGCTTTTTGATATAAACCGTCGGCAAAGCCTTTATCCCGGGCATCCATTTCAAACCCCGACATAAAGCGGTATTCCTGCCGTGCCTGTTCACTTTTTTTTACAGTTTGTATCATCGTTTCTATCCTCCCTGTATATTCCGTATTTGCGGCTCCTGTCTTGAGATATTCCAAAAAACCTTTAAGCTCCGCGTCCTTGGTTTTATTAAAAGCTTCCGCGTTTATTATAATCTTTTTTGTGCCGTCTTGTAAGGGTGTTTGCCGGTTTTCAATGCAGATGTTTTCAAAGGTGTAAAGCGGCCGGCTTTTGCCGATTGCATCGAAAAGGCAGACGAAAATAATGTAGCAGTCGTTTAAGGCTTTGTAATGCGTTCCCTTGTCCAAGAATGCTATGTCAATCGCTGCTTGATAGTATCGCATACGTTTCGGGATATTGTGTTCGTTCGATACCTGCATTTCGATATCGTAAGATTTGCCCGCTTCGTCTTTTACAAGTAAGTCGAGGCGTACCGACTTTGCTGCAACGCCGGTCGCTACGGTGTTTTGCGGCGACAGGTAGGCAATCTTCCCGATTTCGTTTGCCAAGACCATTTCGAGGAATTCTTTACAAATACCTTCATCCTGCATGATTTTACAGAACATAAAATCGTCGGCGATAGTCAGATCGTCAAAACTTTTGTGCATAAGCGTCCTCCGTTATATATATCGCGAAGATATTGCGATTTCGGAGTTTTTTGTAAAATGTAAGTTTCCTGTGCCGTACGCTCGTTGCAAGCTGCGCGCTCGGCGTCAACTCGTATAACTGTGCGGGGCGCTTGCGTAAAGTCTATGCGCAAGCGCTTCCGACGGCACAGTGCCGGATGCGGGAGTCGAGTGCTGAAAAAGCGGCGCGCTTGTGCTATACTTATTAAAAGCAGGTTTTGCTTTCGATGAGTATGAAAAATTCTACTTCGTATTACGCGGCATTTACGTGGTTGTTTCACTTTCTCACTGCAGCTCTGTCCTTTGTCGTCGTCGTTGCGATTTTGAGCGCGGCGCACGAAAAAATGGTACTGCGCGCCATTTCCAATATGACCGGCGAACTCGTGCAGTATGCCGACAGCACGGCAAAACAAGTGCACACGATGCTGACCGCCTGCACATATCAGAACTTTTACAATCCCCAAGTAACGAAACTGCGCACACAGGCCGACGTTTCCAATTTTGACGCGATACTCGCGATCAGGGTATTGAATTCGTTTACGAGCTCGAACGGCTTTATCGATTCGGTGTACGTGTACAACGCTCGCCGCGCATACGTCTATTCGACAAAGGAAACGGGTTCCGATACGTGCGGCGATTTTCCCGACAGGGGGGCCGTCGAATTGCTGACCTCAAAGGACGCGAGTTATCCGTATTTGATTTGGAGGGGCGATGTGTATTCGCTTATCATTTCGGAAACAGACGCCCGTGGCGTATGCACGAACGCGATGATGGTCAATTTCGACGCAAAAGAATTTAATAAATTGTATTTTCAATTTCCGTACGACAACTGCGTGCTCTACCGCCTCGATACCGATGAAATCGTGTTTCCCGATGTCGTTTCCGAAAATACGGCTTCCTGCGATTTTTCGGCGATACGGAACGCTTCGGCACTTTCGGGCTACATAACGGTAAAACCGCGCGCATCGGGGTATGCGGCGGGAAAGAAGGTGAGAGACACATCGTTTATCTATTCGTATCTTGCAGACCCGCAGCTCTACTATATACGCTGCATCGACGCCGACAGGCTTTCGTACGAACTCGAAAGTTTTCGGACGACCGCCGTACAGGTTGCCGCGATTATTCTCGTAAGCTGGCTTTTCGTTTCGCTGCTCATATTGATACGCTTTTACGTTCCGCTCAAAAAAGTTGTTAATTTTTTTGCCGTACAAACAGGGCAGAACGCTTCCGGTGAAGATGCGGTTTTTAATAATATCGATCAGTACCTTCAAAAAGAGCTCGTAAGCAAAGAAGCATCCGCTTCCATATTAAAGAGGGAATATCTGAAACAGCTGCTTACCTCTCCCGCTCCGGACGATGTCGATTTGCAAACGGCTTTCAGCGGCTGTGAAACCGAGCTCGATACATTGCATCCGCTGTACATCGTTTTAACCGCGTCCGAACTTTTGCCGGGTGTCGAACGAACGGCAGCGCAACCGGCATCGACGGCGGCAGAAAAATCCGCCGCCGAATCTGTAAAATGTGCGCCGGCGGAAACCGCGCGGCAAGGGGATGCTCCGTGTGCGGCGGAACGCGTTGCCGTCGACGATCTCTTTGCGTTTATCGTTCAGTTTTCGAGCGAAGAAAAAGCGTCCGCATATTTTGAGCGCATCGCGGGGAATGAAAAAGCCTTTGCGGTTATTTCCGAAAAAATCTGCGGCGCGTGCGATATGTACCGTTCTTTTACACGGCTTCGGGAATTGTATGCGGCGCGCATCTTTTACCGCGAAAAAGGGGCGGCGTATGAGCGTTATATCGATACGCGGAAAAGCGGCATGCGCTATCCGGAAGCGATCGAAGCGAAATTGATGCAGGCGCTCCGGGCCGGTAACCGTGCGGCGGCGGAAGCCTCTTACGGCGATACGGTACGCGAACTCTGCGAATACCGATACGCCGCGATCGTGTTTAATTTGAAGCGCCTTTATGTAAACCTTACGGCCGCGTTGGACGGTACGCCCTCCGCCGAAAAAGAGGAACGGCTGTACGACAGCGCCGACCGCATCGCTTTAGTCATCGAACAGGCGAAAGATATTTCGGACATAGATACGGAGTATTATGCGCTTATGGAAAAGATCTGTGCGCAGAGCGAAGAGCAGCATAAGCAAAAGCAAAAGAAAACGGCCGAGCGGATCAAACGGATCGTCGACGAGCAATTGTACGATGCACAGCTTTCTTCAAAGGCGATCGCGGACAGTCTCGGCCTGTCCGATACCTATGTTTCGAAATTGTTTAAAGCATCGGAAAATATTTCGATCGCAAATTATATCAATGAAGCGCGGATGGCGCATGCAAAGCGGCTTTTGCTGGAAACCGATTTGACGATAAAAGAGATCGCCGAGCGGATCGGCATATCGAACGGACAATATTTTTACGTGCTGTTTCGAAAATATTTCGGCGCATCTCCGGCACAGTTCAGGATGCGGCCGGAGCAGCTGACGGAAAAAGCGTATGGCGACGATTAAAGACATTGCAAATCTTGCAGGCGAATCTTTTTCGAGCATGACGATCGAAGAAGAAATCTTTGCGCGCTCGATTCCTGATTTTGCAAAACTTGTGAAATTCGGTTTTGTTAAAAACGGCTCGAAGTATTCGTTTTCCGGAAAATTTTTGAACGGCGATTTTACGGCCGACGTCGTTGTCACAGGCGGCGGAGATGTCAGCGCTTCGGTGTTCGACGTGCAGGCGGGCGAACGCTATCTTCCGCTCAGGGCGAAAAGCCGGCAAAGCGCGTTCGTAAACGAAGTGCGCGAAAGTTACCGAGCGTTTTTGCGGAAAATTAAAAACGCGTGCTTTGTGCCGCAACCGTTTTTGACGGATCAGGCGAACCGGATCGCGCGCGAAGCGGAAAAGCTTTTCGGCGATAAAATCGATTTTCCGTTTTCAACCGCTCCTGACTACGGCGTATTCAGAAATCCCGAAAACCGCAAGTGGTACGGAATCATTATGAATATACCGAAAAGCAAAATCGAAAAGCAGGGGCGCGCTGCCTCTCTTTCGGCGGACGATGCGATGGTCGAAATAATCAACGTAAAAATCGATCCTGAAAAAAGTATCGAGCTGAAAAAGCGGCGCGGTTTTTACGATGCGTATCACATGAGCAAAAAAAATTGGATAACGATTGCGCTCGACGGCAGCGTTTCCGACGGCCTTATCGTCGATTTATTAAAAAAAAGCCGTGCGCTCGTGTCGCCCCGCCCTTGTCGTGCGCGCTCATAAATACGTATATTTAAAGCATGGAACGATACGACATCGCGATAATCGGGACGGGGCCGGCAGGTTTGTCCGCCGCGCTCACCGCAAAAATTCGCAATAAAAATTTCGTGCTTTTAGGCAGCAAGCGTTTAAGCGAAAAAATCGAAAAAGCGCATGCGGTACAAAATTATCTCGGTTTGCCGAATATTACCGGAAGCGATATGCAAAAGGCGTTTTATGCGCACCTCGATGCGATGGGGATCGAGGTCACGGAAGCGCGCGTGCAGGCGGTATATCCTATGGGCACTTATTTCGGCTTACAGACGTCGATCGGTATGCTCGAAGCGGAAGCCCTTGTTTTGGCGACGGGCGTCGTCGCGGCAAAACCGTATCCGGGAGAGGAGCGCTTTCTCGGCAAAGGCGTAAGCTACTGTGCCACTTGCGACGCGCCGCTGTATAAAAATAAAACAGTTGCCGTAATCGCGTTCGGTGCGAATGAAGAGAGCGAAGCGAATTTCCTCGCTGACCTTGCGGCGAAAACGTATTATATTCCGATGTACAAAGGAGATGTGCACGTGTCGGATAAAATCGAAATCGTGCGCGAAGTGCCGAAATCGATCGAAGGCGATACCTCCGTGCAAGCGTTGGTAACCGACGCGGGAAAGATCCGCACGGACGGCGTCTTTATTTTGCGCGAAGCGATTTCTCCGAGCCGGCTCGTATCGGGCATCGAAGTCGACAACAACCACGTGCGCGTAAACCGCCGCATGGAAACGAGCGTCGCCGGCTGCTTTGCGTGCGGCGATCTCGTCGGTCCGCCTTATCAGTACAGCAAGTCGGCGGGCGAAGGGACGATCGCCGCCCTTTCTGCGGTAAGCTATCTCGATGCGAAAAAGCGGGGCGCGTAAATCGTGCGGTTTTTCGACGCGGAGTCCTGTGCAAAAGTCTGCGAAGGGCGGAGCGTCCGCAGGTATAAGGCGCCGCTGCGAACGGTGTGATACGCTTGACGGCCGGCGGTTTTTGTATTACACTGTGTATTACAGGGGGATGTATGACGACGGTACGTTTACCGATAGAATACGAACAAAAATTGATTGTGCTGGCAGAGCAAAAAAATAAAACCAAAAGCGAACTCATAAAAGAAGCGTTGGATATTTTCTTTCACAAAACGGAAGCGGAAAAAAATTCCTATGAACTCGGTGAACGGTATTTCGGTCGGCACGGGAGCGGTGACGGTTTTTTGTCCGTGCGGTATAAGCAAAGGGTAAAGGAAAAGGTACATGCTGCGCACCGTACTCATTGACGCGGGACCGCTTATAGCGCTCTTCGATAAAGACGATGCTTATCACAAACGTATCATAGAATTTATTAAAAACGGAAATTATAAATTCATGTCAACTGTCGCCGTTTTGGCGGAAGTCATGTATATGCTCGATTTTAATATAGCGGTACAAATCGATTTTTTGCGGTGGATAGCGGATGAAGGCGTTATTATTTATGAAATTAAGCAAAAGAATATCGCACGGATGATGGAGTTGATAAAAAAATACGGCGATCGGCCGATAGATTTTGCCGATGCGACTTTGATGATTACAGCTGAAGAAACGGGAATACGAGAAATCATCAGCATCGACGCGGATTTCGATATATATCGGCTGTTCGGGAAAATGAAATTGAAAAATATCTTTGATTACGGAGGTGTAAAATGACGATCTATGATTATTCGGTACAGGATGCGAACGGAAACGATATTTCGCTCGGCGATTACAAAGGCAAAGTGATGCTCATCGTAAATACGGCGACGGGCTGCGGATTTACGCCGCACTACAAAGAACTCGAAGCGATGTACGAAAAATATCACGACTCGGGCTTGGAAATAATCGATGTGCCGTGCAATCAATTCGGCGGACAAGCGCCGGGCACGGACGAAGATATCCGCGAATTCTGTACGCTGCATTACGACACAAAATTTCCGCAGATGAAAAAATCCGACGTCAACGGGTCGAACGCGTTGCCGCTCTATGCGTATTTGAAAACGCAAAAGAAATTCGAAGGTTTCGGCGACGGAAAAACGGCTGCGAAACTGGACGCGTTGCTTGCAAAAATCGACAGCGGCTACAAAGACAATCCCGACATCAAATGGAATTTTACGAAGTTCGTCATCGCACGGGACGGCACCGTCGTCTCACGTTTCGAGCCGACGGCATCTATGGACGATGTCGAAGCGTGCGTTGAACGCTGCATGTAAAACGAATAACATCCGAAACGATTGCTGCAGAGGGGCGAAACTCCGTGGTGAGGCTTTAAGGCGTGTCATTGAACTGAAAAATCTATGAATTCTGCTTTACATTGCTGTTTAATTTATGCTAAAATACTTTAATATAATTAAAATATTTAAAAGCACGTAAAGGATGTACTTGTATGGAATTTCTCGAAAAGGTAAGCACATTTTTCGGTAAATGGATGGCGCTCATCGTCATCGCGATTGCCGCTCTTGCGCTCTTTGCACCGCAGACCTGTTTGTGGATTAAGACGAGCTGGATAAATTGGCTGCTCGGCATCGTCATGTTCGGCATGGGGCTTACGCTCAAGATGGACGATTTTAAAGTCGTGTTCAGCCGGCCGAAGGATATCATCATCGGTTTTGCCGCGCAGTTTACGCTCATGCCGCTTATCGCCTTTCTTTTGGCGAAAGCGTTTAATTTGCCGACGGAAATCGCCGTCGGCGTTATCCTCGTCGGCACCTGTCCCGGCGGCACGTCGTCGAACGTGATGACCTATCTTTCAAAGGGAGACGTTCCGCTGTCGGTCGGCATGACTGCTGTGTCGACGCTGTTTGCACCGTTTATGACGCCGCTTTTAACGCTCCTGTACGCGGGGCAGCGTGTCGATGTCAATGCCGTCGCGATGTTTTTGTCGATCGTAAAAGTCGTGCTCCTTCCGATCACACTCGGTTTGGTGTGCAATTACTTTTTCGGAAAAGTGACGCGCGCGATCGTGCGCATTCTTCCGCTTATTTCGACGATCGCGATTATCATGATTATTGCAAGCGTCGTGTCCGCGAATTCCGCGCGCCTCAAAACGGTCGGCGCTTTGGTCGTCATCGTCGTCGTGCTCCACAATCTGCTCGGCTATGCGGCGGGATTCGGCGTCGGAAAATTGTTGCGCCTCAACACGACGAAGTGCCGCGCGCTTTCGATCGAAGTCGGCATGCAGAATTCGGGACTTGCGACATCGCTTGCGGCGACGCATTTTGTACAGTATCCGCTCGCGACGATTCCGGGAGCCGTGTTCAGCGTGTGGCACAATATTTCAGGCGCCGTGTACGCGAACTTTCTCGCAAGCCGGCATCCTGAAAAAGCGAAGTAAAGGCGGGCAATAGGCGTTCGCGCGTTTCCTATGAGAGAAAAACGGCTTGGCCGTTTTTCTCCGTAAGATGTATTTGCGGCGAAAGAAAAATTGCATGAATACACAGTATTTTGATGAAAGAGCGGAAAAATGGGATGCTCATGAGGCAAGCGTAAAAAGGGCCGAAAAAATATATCGCAAAATCGCGGAACTCATCGCAATAAACGATACCGATACGGTGCTGGATTTCGGCTGTGGAACGGGCTTATTGGGTTTTAATTTTATCGACAAAGTAAAGACCGTTACCTTTGCGGATACGTCAAAAGGTATGCTGGAACAAATTAGTAAAAAAGCCGGCCGGTTTTACATACAAAATTATAAAACGCTTAACGTAAGCGAAAACGCAATAAGCGAAAAGTTCAATATCGTCGTTTCGCTGATGGCTATGCACCATATAGCGGATACGGGCAAAACCGTACGCGCTTTGGCCGAAAATCTTTTACCGGGCGGATACATCTGCTTTTCCGATCTCGATGTTGAAGACGGCAGCTTTCATTATCCCGATGTCGCGCCCCATAACGGAATAGAGCGCAACGTTATAATCGGAAACCTGAGCGCAGGAGGGATAAGCATTATATACAACGAAACCGTTCATATCGATACAAAGACGGTACGGGGAAGCGTAAAGGAATTTCCCGTGTTTTTAATCATAGGCATAAAGCGCTGACAGAGATGTGTTCGCCGCGCGACTTGCAACGCGCGCGAAGTTTTCTGCCCCGAGTAAGCGTATCCGAACAAAGGCGTTGTTTGCGTTCCGTTAATGTTGTATATTATAAGTATGGACAGCGTATTTTCTTCACGCCTTGCACGGATCGAAGCTTCTCTCGAAAAAGCGCTTGCATCGGATGCGGCGTGGAAGCTCGCCTCTTTCGGCTCTCTTTCAAGCGGCGTTCGGGACACACACATCGACTGCCTCACCGATCCGTGCAAAAGTCTCATCACGCTCGGAGGAAAACGCTGGCGGCCGCTTTTGCTCGTACTGTGCGCCGAACACGCGCGCGCTTTTTACGGCAGCCGCGCTCTGCTTAGCGAAGACGAAACGTATTCGCTTTCTCCGCTCGTCGAATTCGTACACACGGCAAGCCTCATCCATGACGATATCGAAGATTCGTCCGATATGCGGCGCGGAAAGCCCGCAGCGCACATCTCATACGGTATCGACGCCGCGCTCAATGCGGCTTCATGGCTCTATTTCGAAGCGCCCGTGTGTATCGACCGCCTCACAGTTTCCGCCGAAGTAAAAGCGAAGCTCTACGCGCTTTACGCAAACGAAGTGCGCCGCCTCCACCTCGGGCAGGCAGCCGACATTTTGTGGCACAAAAATCGGGAGCTTTTTCCGTCGATCGAAGAGTATTCGGCGATGGTGCAAAATAAAACGGGGACTCTCGCTTCCTTCGCGGCAAAAGCGGGTACGCTTGCAGGCGGCGGCAGTGATGAAGAGATCGAGCGCTCCGGAAAGACGGCCGCCGAAATCGGAGAGGCCTTTCAAATACTCGACGACGTGCAAAATCTCACGACGGGAAACCCCGGCAAAAAACGCGGCGACGACATCGTCGAAGGGAAAAAAAGTCTGCCGGTGCTGCTGCACATAGAATCGCACCCCGGAGATAAAGCGCGCATCGCACGATTTTTTGCCGAAGCGCAGAGAGACGGCATCGATTCGCCGGCGGTCGAAGCGTGCATTTCGCTGCTCGAACAAAGCGGCGCCGTCGAAAGGGCATTTGAAAAAGGAAAAACACTCGTTCGAGAAAAGAGCGCCGAACTTGCCGCGCTTTACGGCGCATCGAGCGAAGCCGAAACGCCGCAGCTGATCATCGATTTATTCGCTTCAATGATAAAAAAACAGGAGACAGATAAAAAGCATGCTTAACGAAACCGCGGAAAAGCTCAACAATCAGGCGATCATCCTCGCTTCGCACGGAGACTACACCGAAGCGATCGCATGCTTTGTGCGTGCCCTCACGATAGAAAACGACAATTCGCTTTTATGGTTTAACCTCGGTGTCACGTACCGCGATGCGGGCAATTTGGCGAATGCGCGCGGAGCGCTCACAAAAGCCTATGCGCAAAACTATACCGATGAAGAGATCGTCGAAGCGCTTTCACTCGTGTGTTTCGGGCTCGGCGATTTTGCCGCCGCGCTCTATTATTGCCAAGAGGGGCTTGCGTACAATCCGGAAAATCCGCATCTGTGGAACACGCTCGGCGTTATCTATTTTAACCGGCAAATGCTTACCGCCGCCTGCGATGCATTCGAACATGCCGCATCTCTCAATCCGTATTATTACGACGCGCTTTTCAATCTCCGCGACACGTATAAAGAACTCGGAAACGGAAAGGGCGAAGCGGAGTGTTCGAGGCGTATGAAAGAGATCGAAAAACACGGAGCGCCGAAATGAATACACAGTACATCGTCATCGCAGCGGACTCGGACGCGGTAACCGTAACACCTGCGGAAAACGGCAGCGCGTGCGCAACCTGTCACGCGAACTGCAAAGCATGTGCGCTCCACATCACCGTGGCAAATACGAAACGCTTCGATGTAAAGCCCGGACAAAAAGTGCGCATCGGCCTGTCCGCAAAAGACGAAGCGCGGCAAAGCTTTGTGTCGCTCGCCGTTCCCGTGCTTGCCGCCGTCTTGGGATTTTTCGCGGCAGCCCCGATCGCCGCTGTCTTCAATGTACCTGTGACCGAACAGCTGCGTGCGCTGTGCGTACTCGTTTTCCTCTTTGCCGCCGGCCTCTCCGTCATACTCGCTGCGAAAAAAAAGCGGAATCCCGAAAAACTCGATATCGCGGCCGTGTGTTCGTAAACGCGCGTATTTTTTTAAGAGCTGTCCAAGCTGAAGGAATCGATCAAAGAAATATTCATTGCAATATTGTAATACAAAGAAAAAAGAAAATTCTTATTTTATAAATATGAATTCTATTGTATTATTATGTAATGAAAAATTATAAAGCGCGGCTGAAAGATATTGCAAAGAAATCAGGCGTTTCCATTGCTTCCGTTTCTCGCTATTTTAATGGAATTAAAATCAGAGATGAAAATGTCCGTCGCATTGCGGCAGCTATGCAAAAATTGGACTTAGTGCAACCGCTTACGGTGAATTGTAGTGCGGAAAATTCATCGGTTGTCGGTATGGTTGTGCCCGATATTAAACATAATTTTTGTTCCAAAATCGTTTCCGGTGTAATCAATGAAATCCGTAAAACCAATAAATATATTTTATTGGAATCGTCGGAAAGCAGTGTCGTAAAAGAGCGAGATATACTTCGGCATTTTAGTGCAATGAAATTGGCAGGTCTTATTTATATGCCTACGGCATCTTGGAGCGAATCGGTACCTGAAGAGATCAGGCTGTTTGATACGATTCCGTTGGTTGTAGTAGGACGGCGCAATGTTTTAAAGGATCGTACGCATATCTATACCGATAATATCACCGGAGGGTACTTAGCAACCAAATATTTATTAAATTTAGGACACAGGCATATTGCTTTTTGTATCGGAACATGGGAATATCCTTTCGGGACGACAGATCCGCGTTTGCTTATTCAAGATTTATCAAAAACGGGCGGGTTTGCTTCTCTAGACAGATTTGCCGGTTATATAAAGGCTCTCGACGAATCGAATATACGATATAATCCCGATTTAGTAACGGTCGGCTCGTGGAATTATGAAGGAGGGTGCATCGCTGCGGGAGAAATATTGGGAAAGACGCATGTGTTTGACAGCGTTATTACGACATCCGATACAATGGCTTCGGGCATGCTCGATGCGCTTAAACGACACGGATATAAAATACCCAAGGATATTTCCGTAATGGGATGGGATGACAGTGAGCTGGCGGTTTATACCGAGCCGCATCTTACCAGCGTACGACAGTCATCGGAGCAGATGGGTTGTGCGGCGGCGCATGCTATTTCACTTTTAATTGGGAGTAGAAAGCATATCGAAGATGTTATTTTTCCCGTGTCCATTATTCCTCGCGACAGCACACAACGCTTAAATTAAAATTCCGATCAATCGACACGTGAAACGGATTTTATTTGACTTGTAATGAATGCCGGTATTATCATACATACCGTTATTATGAAAAAAATTCTAATATACGTTTCAGGAAGAGGCAGTCGTATCGAAAGACGGCTTATGCCGATTCCGGTACACCACTGAAAAAAGATGACCGAAGTGAAAGTACAAAAATTTGTTATCCCGAAGACGGATCCTCCGCTGCCGATAGGACTGATTTCATTTACCGCAGCGGTGAATTGGACGAACGCTATACCGTTTATGATCCCAAGTATAAATGAAACCGACATGGTAATATATAGAGACATTGTGACGTAAAAACACCAAAGCATTCCAAGCCACATAAGAAAATTTAAAAAAGTAATAATTTTTAATATAATATGCCGCTTTGCCGCAGTCTTACCGATATTTCCTCCGAAAAAATTTCCTGCCATTATTCCGAATCCTATCATCGAAGCGGCTAAGGCGATACTGTTTTTATTATTCGGGTAAACGGCACGGAACCAGGAGATTGCCCATAAGCCTTGAAAAGCCATCAATCCGCCGAAAATGATTAACCAGTCTATGATGATGATTTTCAAGGAATTTGATTTTTTTATGACGTAAAATGCGGTTTCCGATCGGCTTTTCAACATTGTTTTAAAAGTTTTATTGCCGTAGTTTTGACCGATAGAGCTGTTTTTTCCTAAAAAAAATAATAATATTGTGATGACAAGCATCGTTATGCTTAAGGCTAAAAATACGTATTCTTTTCCCCATTTTGCTAAGGCAAAAGAAAGCGGCGCAACGGAAACTACCGCTCCGAAATTTCCGATAGTCATGGAAAAACCGGAAAAAAAAGTATATTTTTCGGCGGGGAAAGATTGGCTTTGATATACAAGGAGACCGCTGAGCATAGGTGAAAGACCGATACCCATCAGCAAGCGGCCGACAATCAGTAACAAAACGTTGTTTCCGAATCCGAAACAGAGTGAGCCTATCATCGTTATTATGATTCCGATAGTGACTATCCGTATCGGTCCGTATTGATCATTGAGTATTCCGCAAAAAGGTTGAAAAATTGCATAAGTGTAAAAGTACATACTCGATATAAAACCTATAATTGCGGCGCTGATTTCCCATTCCGCTTGAATGATCGGTAAAACGACGGAAGTTGATATACGGAAAAAATATGAAAAAAAATATGAAAGCGTTAAAAGGAAATATAATACTGTCGTCTTTTTTATCTGCATACGGAACCCTTGTGTACTGAAAATATTTTCAGTTATTATATTTGTAATATTATGCGACAATATTTTTATTTCGTCAATATTTTTCATTTAATTTTATTTATAATAACAAATTATATATGCTGTACGATTTTCGATATATACTGCTATAAAAATACTGAAAAAAAATGAAAAAATTTGTTGACTATTGGAGAATTTGTATTATAATAAAGGCGCATAGGAGGTTTATGCCGTATGAAAAAGATATTCGCTGTTTTGGTCATGTTATCATCACTGAGTACCGCTTTGTTTTCAAATGGAAAAGACGATTTTTCGGGTAATGTACCTATGTGGCCGGTAAAAGCTGTCAATCTTATTGTTCCCTGGAATCCCGGTGACGGTACCGATCTCGCTGCAAGGGCGTATGCACAGGCATTGCAAAATGTTACAGGAAAACCGGTAGTCGTTATCAATAAACCGGGAGCATCCGGTTCGGTCGGTACCTTATATGCTTCTCAACAGCCTGCCGACGGATACAATATTTTATTTTCTGCCGAAACGCCGGGAACCTTTCAAGTTATGGGTATCAGCGATATCGCTTTCGAAAGTTTCGAGGGCATTTCAATGATGTGCGAAGATACAAAGGTTATCGTCGTCAAAGGAGATTCAAAATATAAAACCATTCAGGATTTGGTTAAGGACATAAAAGAGAATCCGGGTAAAGTCAAACTCGCGTATTCCGCACCGGGCGCATCAGGTCATATTCAAGGGCTGCTTTTTAAAGCTATGGGACTGGATACGGCGATGACCCCATTCGGAGGAGGGATTGCCGGCTTAACGGCTGTCATGGGGGGTCAAGTCGATTTTACTTTTGCCAACGGTGCAACTATTATGGGATACATAGCATCCGGGAATTTAAGACCGCTTGCCGTTTTTACGGATAAGAGAAATTCCGCCTTTTCCGATATTCCCGCTTTTACCGAAATTGTGCCTGAAGCTGCAGAATATCTTCCGTTCGGATTTCCGTATTCGGTATTAGTACCGAAAAAAACGGATCCCAAGATTATTAATACTATCGTTGCATATACGCAAAAAGCGATTCAGGATCCGGCGTGGGCGACATTCGTATCTTCTCGTCCGACGTATAAAACCTTGTATGAATATACAGGCCCCGATGCAGTGAATGCGTATTGGAAACGTTTTATGAGTATTGCCGATTGGTTGTTGTACGATGCAGGTGCGACGAAATTCAGTCCGGAAAAATTCGGTATTAAACGAATCCGATAACTCTTCGGTTTTTGTACGCCGGTTTTATAAAATCGGCGTACCTGTGAGGTAGTCGTATGAAAGCGAAACACGCTATTATTGAAAGTATCTTTTTGTTGCTGTTTGGTGTTTTTGTCGTTACCTATTCACTGCGTATAGAAAATTCAAGCGGCGATATTGCCCTGTCACCCGGACTTTTCCCATCGATCATAGGATGCGTCATTATTTTACTTGCTTCGATCTTATTATTCAGGACGATTAAAAATACTTATTGCGATACATCGGTTGCGTTAACGAAACGAATAGTGATTAAACAGATCGTATTGATTGCGATTTGTTTTTTGTATATTACGCTGATGAGATATCTCAAATTCATTCCCGCAACGATTATCTTTTTAGCGGGCACGACAGTATTGCTTGGAGAAAAAAAGTGGTGGAAAGCACTTGCATTGGCAAGTTTAGGAAGCATGAGCATTTATGCGGCTTTTCAAATCGGTCTAAAAGTATATCTTCCTTAAACGTTTTTACCAGGAGATATTTTAATGAATATAGCCGTTTTATTTAATCCGTTTTTTATCATATATGTCGCTTTAGGATCTGTTCTCGGTTTATTAGTCGGAGCATTACCGGGATTGTCTGCCGTGACGGGTGTCGCCTTGGTTGTTTCGATCTCCTATACATGGACTACCAATGATGCGCTTGCCATGATTATGGGTGTTTATGTAATGGCATGTTTTTCGGGTGCGGTTACGGCTATATTGATGAATATTCCGGGTGCCCCCGCTGCGGTCGCTACAGCATTGGACGGGTATCCGCTGGCGAAAAAAGGGCAGGCCAAAAAAGCCATTATGACGGCGGTTGTATATTCGTTTTTCGGATCAATAGTCGGGATACTTGCCTTGATTTTTCTTGCTAAACCGATGAGCAGTCTCGCATTACAATTTTCACCTATCGATTATTTTTTGCTGGCCGTTTTCGGCCTTGTCACTGCCGGTTCTATTGCATCAAAAGATTTGGTAAAAGGGCTGCTTTGTGCTGCGTTCGGCGTACTTTTCAGTTGCGTCGGAATAGATCCGATGATGGGTATGCCCCGTTTTACGTTCGGCATTTCACACCTGGTGTTGGGAATTCCGACAATTCCCGCACTTATCGGACTTTTCGGTCTTTCTGAGATTTTAGAGCAATGTACCGTTTCCGATGCCGGAGTGCAAGTATTGGCATTAGGTAAAAACAAACTGGAATTTAAAGAAATTATCGGTTGTTGGAAAATAGGCGTTCGAGGTTCAATAATCGGTACTTTGGTCGGAATTCTGCCCGGAGCCGGAGCACCGGTCGCATCCCTGCTTTCATACAGCAATGCGAAAAATCTGGAAAAGCATCCGACGGTACCTTTCGGGGAGGGTGCCGTTGAGGGAATTGCTGCCAGTGAGTCCGCAAACAACGCTGTTATCGGCGGAGCGTTGATACCGATGCTGTCTATGGGTATACCCGGCGATTCGGTTACCACTATTATTTTATCGGTTTTCTATATTCACGGTCTAATTCCGGGGCCGCTCCTTTTTACTCAAACTCCGGAATTATTTCATGTAATAATTACGGGAGGACTGATAGGATGCGTGTTTTTGTTGTTGCTTGGATATTCCACTGCACCGCTGTTGGCAAAAGTTGTTCGAATTCCGCGCAAAACTTTGTTTCCCGTCATTCTCGTTCTTTGCGCCGTCGGTGCGTATGCGAATAACGGTTCGTTATATGAAGTTTTTATTATGATTTTTTTCGGCGTCATAGGATACTATATGAAGCGGCATGATTATTCTCCTGCGTCAACCGTTCTCGGAATGGTTTTAGGCCAGCTTATGGACAGCAATTTCCGTCGTGCGATATCGCTTTCTCGAAATTCGGATAATCCTTTCGGAAATATGTTTTTTCATCCGATAACAATTATTCTATCGTTTTTGATTTTAGTTTCGCTGTTGGCAAGTTCGGATAAAATTAAAGCAATAATCGGAAAAATGAGGTTTACTATATGCAGGTAGTAGCGAGTAAAGCATCGTTGACAGGCTCAATTACGGTACCCGGAAGTAAAAGTCATACGATACGCGCATGTCTTTTTGCCGGTCTTGCACACGGTACCAGTCACATATACAATCCGGTAGCCAGCGAAGATTGTCTCAGTGCCGTAAAAATGATTCGGAATTTCGGTTGTTCCGTCGATATGCGGAATAATGAATGGATTGTTAAAGGAATCGGTTCGAAATGGCCGCAGCCGTCGTTTGTGATCGATGTCGGTAACAGCGGGACCTTATTAAGTTTTAGCGCAGGCATTGCAGCGACGCTGCACGGTTATTCGGTGATTACAGGAGATGCATCAATTTGTAAGCGTCCGTTGGAAGATGAACTGCAAGGGTTTAGGCAGTTGGGAGCGAAAGCGTTTGCAACGAGAAAAGGTATCGATGCTCCTCCGGTGATTATAGAAGGACCTATCCGTTCCGGGCTTGTGCGTCTGAAAGGTACCTTATCTCAACATGTGAGCGGTACGCTTATGGCCGCAGCATTGACGGAAGGGATTACCCGTATCGAGCTAAGCGATCCCGGAGAAATTCCGTTCGTTAAAATGACTGTCGGATGGCTGGAATCTCTCGGCGTTCATGTCGAATATGATCATGAAAATTATGTATGGTATGAAATTACAGGACCGAATACTTTTTTGCCATTTGATAAAACAATTCCATCCGATTGGGAAAGTGTGGCATTTCCCGTTGTTGCAGGTATATTGACTCATTCCGAAATTGTGATCGACAACATCGATATGTCATCTACGCAAGGGGATAAAGCGATAATTGATTTATTGAATGAAATGGGAGCGCACATCGAAACGGATACGGCCAACGCTCGGTTAATTGTTCATCCGACAAATGAATTACATGGAATTACGGCATCGTTATCCGATTTTCCCGATGCATTGCCTGTTCTATCGATAGCTGCGGCATTTGCGCACGGGCGTTCTCAATTTACAAACATAGGCGTTTGTCGTTTAAAGGAGACGGATCGCATCACGTTGATGCGGAAAGAATTGACAAAACTCGGTGTCGTCTGTACGGAAGGTACCGATTATCTGGAAGTAAACGGTATGGGAGGGCAAGGAATACACGGAGGAAGTATTGAAAGTTACGATGATCATCGTATTGCGATGGCGTTTGCCGTATGCGGGTTGGCATTACCTCCCGAATACGCAATAGTTATTAATAATGCAGAATGCTGTTCCGTTTCGTTTCCGCATTTTTATGAGAGTATGAATGGAATCGGTGCAGGGTATAAAATAAAATGAGAAATTGTTATGCGAAATGACACGCTTTTGAGCATTCTTGCAGATTTTACGACAGATCTGAAATATGAAGATTTACCTCCGAAAGTAATTTCAAAAGCAAATGATGTCATTTTCGACTTTATCGGATGTTACTACGGCGCTCTTGCCGATTTTAATAATAAAAAAATACTGAGATTTGCCATAGAGCATTCAGCGGGAAAAGATTCATCTCTGTGGGGGACCGGAAAACGATTGTCTTCCGATGAAGCTGCTTTGGCTATGGGGTATTGCGGTTATTCGCTGGAATATGACGACGGCGTATCACTTGCCGGTCATTGGGGCAGTTCGTCTATTCCGGCGATCTTTTCAGTTGCGGAAAAATACAAAGCAAGCGAAAAGGATATTATTGCAGCGGTCGTCTGTGCCTATGAAGTCGGAACGCGGATTAGTAGGATATATTCGAAGTCCATGTTGGAACATAAAATCCATTTTCCCGGAGCGATGGGTTTTTATGCCGCTGCAGCCGGGGTTGCCAAGATTATGAAACTCAATTCTGAGCAGATTGCAAAGGGTTTGGCGAATGGAGGATTGGCTTCGATAAGTCCGTACAGTACGGCGGTTAGCGGCGCCCGAATAAAAAGTATGTATTCGGGATGGCCGAATTTTCTCGGCATTCGCTTGATGGAGTTGGCATGTACCGATGTCGGCGGAGATATCGATGTATTTGAATCCGTCGACGGGCTCGGTGTCGTTCTGTCGGGACAGCCGCTTTCCGATGAAAAGAGAGCAAATGCGCTTGCAAATTTGGGAAAAGAATATATGCTGCTGCAGAGTTATTTTAAACCCTATCCGTGTTGTCGATGGCTTCATGCACCTTTATATCTGTTGGAAAAAATATTGGCGGAAAACAGCAATAAAAATATAACGCAGATTATTGTTCGAGGACCGAAGTTTATTAATTTATATAATACGCGCGGTGATTATTCCCAAACGGTTAAAGCGCAATACAGCATTCCGTATACGCTTGCAGCGATGTTATTACATCACAGATGCGGTATTGAGGAATTTTCAGATACATTTCGTACAAGTGCTGCTATTCGAAAAACAGCGGATATGATAAAAATTGCAGAAGACGATGAGGCGGAGAAATTATTTCCGGAGCGATTTCAGATTACGCTTGCGGTGCGCTTCGATGACGGGAGTTATGTCGAAAAAACAGGCGGATTACCGTGGGGCCCTGATTTACCGGCTACAAAAGATGAGTTGATTTTAAAATTTAAAAGATTGACGACTGCAATATTGGGATGCAGAAACGGTGATGCAATTGTAAAATTATATAAAAGCGGATTTGAAATTACAGGTGCGTTTCGTCAATTAGTACGTATTCTTAATTTTAAAGTTATCGATATATAATAAGTATAACGGGGTTTTCGAAAAATACGGTTTTTCCGGCTTTTTCTCCCGAATCTGCAAAGCGCGTCATAGCACACCGCACGTAAATTCGCTATACTGTCCGTACAGCTATGGAACCGATATTGACTGTAGAAAATCTGACGAAGCGTTACGGTGCAAAGCCCGCGCTTAAAAATATTTCGTTCGTGCTTGAAGCGGGGCGAATACTCGGGCTTATGGGGCCGAACGGCAGCGGTAAAACGACGTTTTTGAAAGTCGTCGCGGGCTTGCAAAAGGCGAACGGCGGAAAAGTGCGTGTATGCGGAAACCCCGTCGGCGTTGAAAGCAAAAAGTACGTGTCTTTTTTACCCGACAGAAATATTATGCCCAAGCGCATGACGGCGCTCGATGCTTTCGATTATTACCGCGATTACTTTGACGATTTCGATGTACACAAAGCGCTCGATATGCTCGACTTCGTCCGTCTCGAAAAAAACGTTCCCGTCTCGCAGATGTCGAAGGGCATGATCGAAAAGCTGAATCTGACTTTGTGTTTTTCCCGCAAAGCGAAATTGTTTTTGCTCGACGAACCGCTCGGCGGCGTCGATCCCGTTGCGCGGGAAAGGATCGTATCGGCTATCGTCAACACGTACAATCCTTCTTCGTCGATCATCGTGAGCACGCATCTCGTGCACGACATCGAACACATGTTCAACGATGTATGCTTTATCGGCAAGGGCGAAATCGTGCTGTATGAAGATGCAAGCGTGCTGAAAAGCGGGCGCGGTATGGACATCGACGAACTGTATATCGATACGTTCAAGGAGATGTGAGTATGATGCAAGCGACGTTGAAACAGGAATGGAAAGCGAGCCGTCTGCGCATTTTGTATACGAGCGCCGTCATCGCGATGGTATTGCTCGGCGCGGTTCTTGTCAATTTTATCGCGTATCAGACGAAGTCGGATCATCTTTCGCTTTTCGGCATGACAATGTATTTTATCGGATTTTGCTGTATGGGGATTATTCCGCTGTATGCGTTGGTGCGCGGAAGCGGCAATATGCAGCCGATTCTTTTCGGCGATACGGGCTGGCTTGCATTGCTTGTGCCCGAACGAAGTTATGCGCAGCTCGGAGCGAGGCAGCTCGTAAATCTTGCCGAATACGTCATCTATATGCTGCCGGCTCTGTTGTATCTGTCGTTTATGGCGCCGACGGCGGGGCTGCTCTTTCACGGCGCGTTTTCGGAATATCTGCCCTTTTCGGTCAATCCGGGTATGTCCTATGTTGAGAGCATAAAGCAGCTGTACCGCTTTGCATTTGCCGAACATTTTTTAGAACTCGTACAATTCGGCATCATGGGTATTATTTCTTTTGCGAGCTGGCAGGCGATGTTCAATTTTGCAATGGCGCTGTACTCCGCTTTTATCCGCACGAAAAAGCCGAATAAATTTTTGATCGTCGTAATCATCTTTTTTCTGTTTTATTTTCCGATGCGCATCGGTACGCTCGGCTTCGATAACGACGTGAGCGATATGGTGCGGGACTCGTCGTTCTATGGAGCGGTGCTGCGCTATTCGTGGAATCATACGCTGCGCTATGCGATTTTCGGTGCGGTGTATTTTTTAGCGACGGGCTGGCTTATGGAACACAAAATCGAGGTGTGACGTGAAACATGCGATGGAGCGCCTGCGGGAGCTTTCGAAAAAAAACGGTCCGCTGTGCGTCGGACTCGACACCGATCCCTCGTATATTCCCGAAAGCGTTTTGCGGCAATTCGGCGGAAAAGCGGAAGCGGTTTTCGCATACAACAGAGAAATTATTAATCGAATCGCGGACGACAAAAGCGCGTGCTGCTGTAAAGTACAGATCGCGTATTACGAAGCGATGGGCGTCGAAGGGATGAGCGCGTATGCGAAAACACTTTCGGCGGTGAGAGCTGCGGGTTTGTCGGTCATATCGGACATCAAGCGGGGAGACATTGCGAATACGGCGGAAGCCTACGCGCGCGCACATTTTTCGGGCGACTTCGAAACGGATATCGCGACGGTAAATCCGTATATGGGTTTCGATACGCTTTCGCCCTTTGCGGATTTTTGCAAAAAGGGCAAAGGAATATTCGTTTTGCTCCGCACGTCGAATCCCGGAGCGGCGGACATCGAACGGCGAGAGCTTAAAGAAGGAGGCGCCGTATTCGGCATCGTCGGCGCGGAACTCAAGCGGCTTGCGAAAGAATGCGGGCAGGGCTGTGATGCGGCATGCTGTCCCCCTGTCGGTGCCGTCGTCGGCTGTACGGAAGAAAGCGATGCCCGTTTTTTGCGCGACGCGTATCCCGAACTCTTTTTTTTGATCCCCGGTTACGGAGCGCAGGGCGGAAAAGCGCGGGTGGCCGCAACACTCCTCGGCAAAGCCGGCGGCGTCGTCAACTCTTCGCGCGCTCTTTTGTGTGCATGGAAAAATGATGCGGATCTCGTGCGAAAAGCGGATGAAGGGGTGATTACGCTTTCCGATATGGCCGATGCGGCCGCTCGAAGCGCGCTTTCGGCAAAAGAAGAACTGTGCGCTTTGGCGTAAGCGCCGGATTTTGCGTCAATCGTTCGAAACATTGTCATTTACGAATTGATGTGTTAATATGAAGTCTGATGACGCGTTTTATTTAATTTGAAATTGAATCTGTCAACTCGGTTCTAAGCGCGGACACGCGGGATTTGTTCCGCCATTCGCACGTATAATACGTTTTATATTTATTTATGGAGGAAAAAATGAAGAAATTCGCTTTCTTAAAGCGGACGGCAGCAGTGATGCTTGCAGCATCGTTGCTTTTTGTTTCTTGCGGAGGCGGAAGCAAATTCAAAGCGGGAACCTATACCGGCGAAGGCACGGGTATGGGAGGGGCGCTCACGGTGCAGGTAAAGCTTTCCGCTTCGAAAATCGAATCGGTAACGGTAACGAAGCACAACGAAACGCCCGGTATCAGCGATCCTGCAATCGAAAAGATTCCGGCGCAGATTGTAGCTGCTCAAAAAACGAACCTCGACGTTATCGGCGGATGTTCGATTACGAGCCGCGCGATTATGCAGGCGGCGGATGCTGCGCTCAAAAGCGCAGGCGTCAATGTCGAAAAGCTTAACGCAGCAACCGCTTCTTCTGCGGAAACGAAAGCGGCCGATGTCGAAAAGACGGCGGACGTTATCGTCGTCGGCGCGGGAGGGGCTGGTATGGCAGCCGGCGTTCAGGCAAATCAAAACGGCGCGACGGTTATCATCATCGAAAAGACGGCTCGCGTCGGAGGCGATACGATTATGGCCGGCGGCGCGCTGAACGCGGTCGATGAAGGCAGCGAAACGGCAAAGGCGAACAAGGATTCGGTCGCGCTGCATTACAAGCAGACCTACGAGGGCGGCGACAAGCAGGGTGATCCCGATTTGATTCACACGCTTACCGACAACGCATGGAAGGGCGTCGAGTGGCTCAAATCGATGGGCATGGAATTCAAGCCCGGCACGTTTACGGTAACCGGCGGTTTGTGGCCTCGCGCGCATAAACCGGTAGACCCCGTCGGCACGGGATTTTTCAAAACTTATAACCGCTATATCGATTCGCACCAGGGCATCGAAGTGATGCTCAACACGAAGGGCGAAAGCTTTATCGTCGAAAACGGTAAAGTCGTCGGCGTCAATGCGATCGGTGAAACGGGCAACAAAGTGACGCTCCGTGCGAATAAGGGCGTAGTTCTTGCGACCGGCGGTTTTGCACGCAACGTCGAAATGCGCGAAAAATACAACAAACAATGGCCGACGCTCGGCGCGAATATTCCTTCGACGAATCCGCCGAGTTCTACGGGCGACGCTTTTGCCATGCTCGAACCCCTTCACGCTCAGCTCGTGCAGATGGAAAACATCCAGCTCCTGCCGCTCGGCGATCCCGAAACGGGAAGCCTCTCCGGCAATATCGAAATGGATGTCGAACGCCGCATCTTTGTCAATAAAAACGGCGACCGCTTTGTCGATGAAGGCGCTAGGCGCGATACGATGACGATGGCGCTGTTTCATCAGCCGGATAACTATATGTGGATCGTACTCGATTCGCACTGCTATCCGACGGGCGACGAAAAAAATAATTTCAACGAATCCGCGAACGAACTCGTTGCGGCCGGCCGCGCGGTGAAGGCGAACTCCGTCGAAGAACTTGCAAAAGCGATGAACGTTCCCGCAGATCATTTGAAAGCCGCGCTCGACGATTTCAATAAACACGTCGCCGATAAATCGAAGGACGCGTTCGGTCGTACGCTTTATTCGACGCCGATCGACAAGCCGCCGTTTTATGCGGCGCCCCGCGTTCCGACGGTTCACCACACGATGGGCGGTGTCAAAATCGATACGGGCTGTCACGTGTACAACACCGACGGAAAAATCATTCCGGGCTTGTATGCGGCGGGCGAAGTTACCGGCGGCATACACGGTGCGAACCGCTTGGGCGGCAACGCGCTGACCGATACGGTCGTATTCGGACGCATCGCCGGTACGAACGCAGCTGCGGGCAAGTAATCGTCCGTTCTAAAAGCTGAAGTTTCGGACGCACTTTGAAGCACAGGTGATGACGTAAAAGCGGCTTTCTCTTCGGGGAAGGCCGCTTTTGACTACCGATCGATTTTATGGGAGGTTCTATGAAAAAATTATACGGCGTTATTACCGCTATGACGACGCCGTTTACGCAAGATAACAAAGTGGATGTCGCGGCGCTTGAAGAACAGACCGAATTTTTAATTCAAAAAGGCATTCACTGTTTGTATCCGTGCGGTACGACGGGTGAAATGTTTTCGATGTCCGCCGAAGAGCGCGAACTCGTCGCCGAAACCGTTGTCAAAAAAGCCGCCGGCCGCGTAACGGTTTTCGTCCACGTCGGTGCAATGTGTCAGGACTGTACGATCCGTCTTGCAAAACACGCGTACAGCATCGGTGCTGACGGCGTGGGCATCATTACGCCGGTGTTCTTCCATGTCGATGACCGCGCTATGGTCGAATATTATAAAACGGTATGCGCCGCGCTGCCGGACGATTTTCCCGTGTATGTATATGTGATTCCTCAGCTTGCGCACAACGACATCGGGGCTGCGACGATGGAAGAGATTGCTTCCGCGTGTAAAAACGTCGTCGGCGTAAAATACAGTTTTGCCGATATGCGCCGGATAAACGAATATCTGCAAGTGCGCGGAGGAAATTTTTCGGTTGTCCCCGGAGCGGACGATCTCTTTTTGCCCGCGCTGTCGTGCGGATGCGACGGTACGGTGTCCGGCTGTTCGGGCCCGTTTCCGGAAGCTTTCGTCGACGTGTATAAAGCGTTTCAATCGGGCGATATTGCCGCGGCTCGGAAAGCGCAGGTTAAAGCGACGAAATTGGCGATGATTATGAAATGCGGCGCGAATATGTCGATATTCAAAAACATTTTAACGATACGCGGTATTCGCGGCGGATACATGCGCCGACCGCTTCTCGATTTGACTGCCGAGCAGGTTGCGGAACTGAAAAAAGAAGTTGCATCGTATTTGTAATTGCAAATACGGTGTAGAGGTATATGGCTTTTTATTTATGGAGGTACGATAAAAAGCGCCGTCTGAAATATCGCCGTCGCTTTTTATCTCGAGTTTGCACGGATGTTTGCAGAAGAAGTGTATGTGTATCGTTTTAATAAAAACAGAATAGATACGGTATACCGTATTTTGCAAACTCGATTATTCGACATGTGCGCGTTTGCGCACGGCTAAAAACTTTTTCGAAAGTTGAAACTTTCTGCAAAAGTTTTTATGGAGGTAGTATGAAAAGAATCGGAATGTTGTGTCTGCTTTCGGCAGCGGTAATTTCTTGGAGCTTTGCTCTGGGTAATGGAGACAGTGTCAAATTTCCCGGCAACAAGCAGATTTCTCTGATCGTTCCGTATTCTGCGGGCGGCGCGTCCGATACGACGGCGCGCATTTATGCGTCGGAACTTGAAAAAGCGCTTCCCGGTACGATCACCGTGAGCAACATCACCGGTGCGTCGGGCGCGACAGGATTGACGCGGGTCAAAAATGCAAAGGCCGACGGCTACACGATCGCGTATATGCCCGTCGAATCGACGATGCTCCGCGCACTCGGTCTCACCGATTTGAGCACCGACGATTTCAAATTCATCGGACGGGCGATGACGATTCCGTCGGCCGTCACGGTAAAAGCGGATTCTCCGTGGAAGACGATTGAAGATTTTATCGCGTATGCGAAAGCGAATCCGGGAAAAGTTCGCGTCGGAAATTCCGGAACGGGATCCATCTGGCATGTCGCGGCCGCTTCGGTAGAAGACAAATGCGGCGTTAAATTTACGCACGTTCCGTTTGAAGGTGCAGCCCCTGCCGTAACCGCTCTTGCCGGCGGCAATATCGAAGCGGTTACCGTTTCTCCGTCGGAAGTGCAAAGCCTCGTCAACGACGGCAAACTGAGAGTTTTAATAATTCTCGGTGAAGGCCGTTCGTCCGTCGTTCCGAACGTTCCGACCGCCCGCGAAAAAGGCATCGATATTGCGATTCAGGGATGGGGTGCGTTCGCCGTTCCGAAGGGTACGCCCGCCGAAATCGTGAGTATCCTCGAAAAAGCGTCCGCCGCTGCGCTTAATTCCGCGCCGGTAAAAGAACTGCTCGCATCGAAAGGTTTTGAACACGCATATTTGAGCGGTTCCGATATGGATGCCGCCGCCGCAAAAGAATTGAGCTATTACGGAAAATTGATTCCCGCATTGCTCAAAAAATAATGCTTTGCCGATCGCTCCCGTATTTTCGGGAGCGATTTTTATCGTATGAAAAGGAGGTCGCCGTTTATGCGCAAGGGTGATGCGATATCCGGTATTGCGATAACGCTTTTGGGTTTCGGAGTGGTCGTTTATACGCTCGCAGAAAATACGATGCGCTTTAACGCGCAAACTTCCGACGGAGTTCCGGGAGCCGGTTTTTTCCCCGTGCTGCTCGGATCCGTTTTAGGGATTCTCGGCATCGTTTTACTGATTCGCAGCATCCGTGAAAAGATCGAAAAAGCACAGTCTGCCGCTGCAAGTGAAGAAACAAAAAAAAATATTAAAATGCTCGTACTGACGATAACGGCCATCGTCATATTTTTTATTTTGTGGCAGCTTACGAAATTATTTATTTTGTGGGCGCTTGCGCTTGTGGTTTTTCTTAATTTTATATTTGAGCGTACGTGGAAATTCAATATCATCTATTCGCTCGTGTTTGTCGCTTTTATCTATCTGGCCTTTGTCGTAGGCTTTTCCGTCCAATTCAATATTTAAAAGACGATAGATATATACGGGAGTATGTATGACACTCGAAATTTTTACCAAGGCTTTTTTTGAACTTTGTACGCCGTCGGTTTTATTGTTTTTATGCCTCGGAGTCGTAATCGGTACGGTGATCGGCGCGCTGCCCGGCCTATCCGCAACGATGGGTATCGCCATTATGACGCCGATTACATTTTGGTTTCCGCCGGCAAACGGATTCGCGCTGCTTATGGGACTGTGGAACGCTGCGATTTTTTCCGGAGGTATTTCCGCAATTTTAATAAATACTCCGGGAACGCCCGCTTCCATCAGTCAATCGCTCGACGGCTATCAGATGTACCGGCAGGGGAAAGGCGGTCTCGCGCTCGGCGTAAACGTCATCTATTCGTTTATCGGAGGGGTCTTTTCGACGCTGTGTCTTATTTTGTTTTCCACACCGATAGCGAATTTTACCGTAACGTTCAATGCGCCCGAATACTGTATGCTCGCGCTTTTCGGTCTTTCGATGATGATCGCCGTGTCGACCGGCAACGTGCTCAAGGGTACGATACTCGGCGTCGCGGGCATCCTGCTCAGCTGCGTGGGGCTCGATCCTCTGCTTGCCATACCGCGCTTTACTTTCGGTTCGGTCGACTTGCTTGCCGGCATTTCGTTTATCCCCGTTATGATCGGTATGTTCGGCATCGGCGAAGTGCTGTATCAGATGTATTCGCGGAACCGCGCGGAAGAAGCGGCGGAAATGGAAGCGCGGAAAGTCAACCTTGCGCTCGGCCGCGTTTTGCCGTCGTTTAAGGAATTCAAAGAACTCACGATACCGACGCTTATCGGTGCCGTTGAAGGAACGCTCATCGGCGCGATTCCCGCAGCGGGCGGCGACATCGCATCGATTATCTCGTGGGGCAATGCAAAAAAAATGAGTAAACATCCCGAAGAATACGGAAAAGGATCGATTGAAGGACTCGCCGTTTCTTCGACTGCAAATAATGCGGTTATCGGAGGGGCGATGACGACGATGATGACGCTCGGCATTCCCGGCGATTCGGTTACCGCGATCCTTATCGGCTCTTTGACGATGTACGGTATGCAGCCGGGTTTGAAAATGTTTACTGAAAATGCCGACTTTACCGCAAAGATTATGCTGCTCATGCTGCTTGCGAATGTCGTCTTTTTGATCTTCGGTCTCGTTACCGCAAAAGCATCCGCGAAAGTGCTGAACGTTTCGCAGCCGACCGTTTGGACGGCGGTATGCCTTTTGTGCGTTGTCGGCTCCTATGCGCTTAATAATAATTTTTTCGACGTTATCGTCATGTTTGCCGCTGCTCTTCTCGGCTTTGTGTGCAAAGTATATAATTTTCCGACGGGACCCTTTGTGCTCGGTCTGCTCCTCGGCAATATGATGGAAGCGAACTTCCGCCGTGCGCTCGTGATGAGCCACGGAAGCCTTATGACTTTCGTACAGCGTCCCGTTTCCTGCGTGCTTTTGATCGCGACGATTCTCGCGTTCTCTTGGCCGGTTATTAAAAATATAATCGACGCGCGGAAGGGCAGTGCGCGAAAGGCGGGGTAAAAGCATACGCGCGTGTTTTTTGCGGTATCGAAAAACGTAAGTTTTGAGCGATTTCCTTTTGTTGCAAAAGGATTTATCTTGGGGGTACTTTTTATTAATTGATAATTAATAAAAATTTCGTAAAAAGGAGAAGTCTTATGAAAAAGAGATTGTTTTCGGGGTTCGTGCCGGTAATGCTGTTTGCCGCAATGCTATCCGTTGCCGCGTGTAAATCAAATCAGTTATTTAAATCGGGTACTTACACAGGTAAAGCACAGGGTATGGGCGGAGCTCTTACCGTGGAAGTAAAACTTACCGATTCCGAAATCGAATCGGTAACGGTGACAAAACATAACGAGACGCCCGGCATCAGTGATCCGGCAATCGAAAAAATTTCGGCCCAGATCGTAGCTTTTCAAAAAACGAACCTCGACGTTATCGGCGGATGTTCGATTACCAGCCGCGCGATTATGCAGGCGGCGGATGCTGCGCTCAAAAGTGCGGGTGTGGATACCGCAAAGCTTAATGCGAAAAGTAAAGTAAAAAATACTGCAAAAGCGAAGAATGCCGATATGAAGACCGATGTAGTTGTCGTCGGAGGCGGCGGTGCGGGTATAGCAGCAGCACTTTCTGCGGCGGAAAAAGGTGTGCATGTTATTCTTATAGAAAAAATGGGTGCGTTGGGCGGTGCTACACAGTTGTCGGCCGGTATTATTCCGGCAGTCGGTACCAAACAACAAAAGGATGCGGGCATCGAAGATAATAATGATTGGTTTGCGCGAGACATTTTAAGGCCGAGCAACTACAGTGTTCGGCGTGATCTTGTGTATACGGTTGTCGAAAATTCCAAATCGCTGATCGAATGGCTTGAGTCGAAAGGCTGCCGTTTTACGCTTGTCACCCGTTCTTTGTACTATGGGCAATCAAACTATAGAATGCATATCAGCGACCGCTTAGGTGCCGGTATGACAGCCGCATTGATCGATAACCTTGAACATGTTGAAAATATTACCGTTATGTGCGGGACGACGGGAATCGGTTTGCTTACAAACGACAAAGGTGAAGTCGTCGGTGTCAGAGCAAATGACGGTATAAATGATTTTAATATTACGGCTAACAATACGGTGCTTGCTACATCGGGTTTCGGCGCAAACGATGAAATGGTTAAAACGTATATGCCGGAAGTTGCAAGTGCATTTAAATATGTAGCGCCGGGTGCAACGGGAGAAGGTATTCTCTGGGGACAAAGATTAGGCGCCGCCGTTGCGAATATGAAAGCATATCAGGGGCACGCATTTTATAACGAACAAATACACGCTTCTCTGTCGCAGGGAATGGCTAATATGGGCGGTATTTTCGTCAATAGTAACGGTATCCGTTTTACTAATGAATACGGCGGGTATTCCGAATTGACTCCGCACGTCCTTGCTCAGCCCGGACATTTTGCATATTTGATTATCAATGACGATATTGCCGCCGCTACCGCTGCTTTTGCCGGTTACAAAGAAAAAGGTATTGTGGTGTCCGGTAATACGCCCAAGCAGCTTGCGGATGCGCTGGGTATTAATGCCGATGCTCTTTCAAATACTTTTGAGCGCTATGAGGCTTCCATTAAGCGCGGCGAAGATGAGTTTAATAAAACGAAATTACCGAAAAACTGGAACGGCCCGTATTATGCGATGAAGATAACCGGCGATTTGCGCCATACGCAGGGAGGTCTTGTCACTGATGTTGCCGCTCACGTTCTGAAAGCGGACGGTACGGTTATTCAGGGGCTTTACGCTGCGGGAGGCTGCACGGAAGGTTTTGCAAGTACGGGCGGCGCCGCATATATGTCGGGCGACGGATTATTGCAAGCGCTTGTTTTCGGCCGCATAGCAGGTGAAAAAGCGGCAACTGAAAAAAAGGGGAGTATTAAAGCGACGGTTCGGTCAGATACATTCGAAAAATAATTTTGCAAAAAGAAATGTAATCGGTTTTTACACGCAGAGGACGGCATCCCGTTATTCGGGGTGCCGTTTTTTATACGGGAGCCTCCGCCTCCGTCCGTCTTGCCCTAACTCGCGTAAAATCATATCTTTACATTATGTCCGATACAGCAGCTTGCAAATCTCCTCCGCTCTATGCGAGGGGTACCGTCGTGTCCTGTGAAAAAGAAAAAGGCGCGCGCCCCGAAGGAAGCGTTTTTTTGCTGAAAGCCGCCGTACCTCGTTCGGTTTTGCGGGCTGTAAACCGTTCCGCCGTGCCGCGAGAGGTCGCGAGCGCTGACAGCGCCGTACGCGACAAAAGTTCGCCGAGCGTGCAGTCCGGTATGCCGCTTCCGGGGCAGTTTTATATGCTCCGTGCGGAAAGGTCGCTCGTGCTTTTGGGGCGGCCGGTCAGCGTATTTCATGCCGAAGAGCGCGCGGACGAAATCGAAGTGCAGTTTCTCATCCTTGTAAAGGGACGCGGTACGAGAGAGTTGTGCGTACTGAAAGCGGGAGATGCCCTACTGATGCTCGGTCCCGTCGGAAACACTTTTCCTCTTCCCGAAACCGATACAAAAGTCTGTGTTGCAGGCGGCGGTATCGGCGTCGCGCCCGTAGCTGCTTTTGCCGAAACGCTTCCGCCCGGCTCTTACGATTTTTTTGCGAGCTTTAAAAGCGGCTCCTACGGTTTGGAGCATATCCGCCCGGAAAAATTAATAATTACGACAGACGACGGGAGCGAAGGCGTTCACGGCATGCTTCCCGCAGCTCTTACCGAAGATGCGCTCCGTGCAGGAGGCTACGGCGCCGTGTATGCGTGCGGGCCTATGCCTATGCTTTCGTATGTAAAGCGCATAGCCGAAAGCGCAGGTATCCCGTGTTATATAAGCATGGAAAGCCGAATGGCTTGCGGTATGGGTGTCTGCCTCGGCTGCACGATTCACACGAACGAAGGCAACAAGCGCTGCTGTAAAGACGGTCCCGTTTTCGACAGCCGCATCCTCGAATTTCCGAAGCCCGTATCGAAGCCGATTCGAAAAGCGCTCGACGGAGTACCCGATCTTTCAATTGAGATTGCGGGAGTGCGTTTTAAAAATCCCGTCATCGCGTCTTCGGGGACTTTCGGATTCGGCACGGAATACGCTTCCGTATTTGACGTCGGAAAGCTCGGCGGCATTGCGAGTAAGGGGCTGACGCTCGAAGCGCGCGAAGGAAATACGGGCATCCGCTTGTGGGAAACGCCTTCGGGTCTCATGAATTCGATCGGGCTGCAAAATCCCGGCATCGCTCATTTTATCGATTTCGAACTGCCGGAAATGCTCAAGCTGAAAACGGTGACGATCGCGAACCTCTCCGGTTCGACGCTCGAAACGTACATCGAAGGCGCAAAGCTGCTCGATAAAAGTGCCGTCCCGATTATCGAACTGAATATTTCCTGTCCGAACGTTGCGGCCGGAGGGGCCGCATGGGGCATGACGTGTGCGAATGCGGAAAGCGCAGTGCGCGAAGTGCGCGCCGTAACGAAAAAACCGCTCATCGTCAAACTTACGCCGCAAGCGCCCGATTTTACGGACGTCGCGCTCGCCTGCATCCGCTCGGGTGCGGACGCGCTCGGCATCGGAAACTCGTTTCAAGGCGTCGCCGTCGACATAGAGCGCGGCGTGCCGGTGTTCGATAAAATCAAAGCGGGTTTCGGCGGCCCTGCCGTCCGTCCGATCGCCGTGCGCCTCGTGTGGGAAACCTTCGAAGCGATGCGCTCGCTTCCGCCGCATGAACGCGTGCCGATCGTCGCCGTCGGCGGTATCGAAAAATGGGAAGACGCGGTCGAGTTTATTATGGCGGGAGCGCTCGCAGTCGGAGTCGGTACGAACACTTTTGCAAATCCGCTGACGATGCTCGAAGTGCTCGACGGCGTCGAAGCGTTTATGAAGCGCAAGGGTTACGCATCCGTGTACGATATGTGCGGCATCGCGCACGAGGATTGATTTCGCCGATTTGCGTTCCGATGCGATTTGCATTTCGATTTGCGCTCGCCGAAGGAATGCGCTATAATCGCGTTCGAAGTATGAGGTTCTTATGAAAAAATTTGATATAGGCGAAAAAGTTTTGCTCAAAGTCGTCGCGGTTTCCGCGGGTACGGTTTTTCTCGATTTGAACGCAAAAAGCGAAGGCGTGCTCGACGCGGCAGAGTTTACCGATGAAAACGGCATCTGTTCGATACATCCGGGCGATATGCTCGATGTATATTTTATCGGAAACGAAAACGGGGAAGCGCGCTTTACGACGAAGATTTCCGGCGGCAAAGCGGATAAATCGATTCTCGAAAATGCATATAAAAACGGCATCCCCGTTGAAGGGCATGTCGACAAAGAGATCAAAGGCGGCTACGAAGTGACGGTCGGAACGAGCCGCGCCTTTTGCCCGTATTCGCAGATGGGCTGGAAGCAAAAGGGAGATGCCGCGTCATTTGTCGGAAAGCATTTCGTTTTTAAAATTCAGGAATACAAAAACGACGGGCGCGACATGCTCGTTTCAAACCGCGCCGTCATGGAAGAAGCGTACGAAAAAGAACTCGAAGCGCTCAAGGAAAAATTACAAGAAGGCATGACGGTCGAAGCGACGGTTGTGTCGCTGCAAACATACGGCGCTTTTGTCGATATCGGCGGATTCGAAGCGCTCCTGCCGATTTCGGAAATCGCGCGCTCTCGTGTCGACGACGTGAGCGCCGTTTTGCATGTCGGGCAAAAGCTCGACGTAAAAATTATTAAAGTGGATTGGGCGCACGAGCGCGTTTCGGTCAGCGCAAAAGAGCTGCTTGCCGATCCGTGGGCGGCGGCAGCGGAAAAATATGCCCCGGGTTCGAAATACGAGGGCGCCGTTTCTCGCGTTGCGCCCTTCGGCGTTTTTGTCGAACTCGAACCGGGCGTCGACGGACTCGTGCACATATCGGAAATGGACGGCGTCGACTCTCATACGAATCTGAACAAAGTCTTTTCGAAGGGACAAAAGATGTCGGTACTCGTCAAAGAAGTAAACGCTCGGGAACGGCGTATTTCGCTTACGCCGACGACGTCGGTCGAACAGGATAAAACGACGGCGCGCTATATGTCCGGTCAGACGGACGGCGAAGGCTACAATCCGTTTGCAGCTCTTTTGAGGAAATAGCGGTGCCGGAAAACAGCGAACTTTTGCCGCGCTGTTGCTTTTTTTTACGGGTTTGTTTATAATAATAAAATATATTGTAAGGGTGGGGTTTAGAAGGTCGTTATGGATGATTTAAAGCGACAGATTAAAGAAGTGATTGTATCGTCGTTGCAGCTGGAAGACGTAAAGCCGGAAGATATTGTCGATGCCGAGCCGCTTTTCGGAACGGGCTTGGGGCTTGATTCAATCGATGCTCTTGAATTGGGTGTGGCGTTGAAGAAAAAATTCGGCGTAAAGCTTTCAGCCGAAAGCGCTGATAATAAAAAGCACTTTGCATCGGTCGATGCATTAGCTGAATATATTGCAGCCGAAAAGGCGTAAGAGGAATTGTATATGACTAAAGAAGAGATTTTCGACAAACTGAAAGCGATTCTTTCAAAAGAATTTGAAATCGAAGAGGATAAAATCACTCCCGCGGCAAAGCTTGCCGATGACCTTGAGCTCGACTCCATCGATTCGATTGACTTGATCGTAAAGATGAAGGATTTTATTCCCGGAAAAGTCGACCCTGCGATTTTCAAAACGGTAAAGACGATGCAGGATGTCGTCGACGCATTGTATCCGTATACGCAGCAGGCTTAATAAAAAAATGAACGCGGCAGCTCGTGCAGCCGGCCGCTTCTTTTTTAATCGATGTCGTTTCCGATTGATGAAAAAATTTGTTAAGGTTTTTTTTTATGCGGTTGCGGCGCTTTATCCCGTTCTCATCTTTGCGTTCCTTGTCGTATTAAAACTTCCGGTTAGGATTTTATCGCTGTGTATCGTCGTCGTCGCCTGTGCGTTTTTTTTGAGCGCGACGGGGCGGGTACGAAACGCGGACGGAAAGGGAAGGGGAACGGCAGAAAGTGAAAAGCGGTCTTTCGATTGGAAGCCGCTTGCGCAGTCCGCGCTTTTTCTTGCGGCGGGTCTTTTTTGTTTTTTTACGAATCGGACCGTATTTTTAAAATTGTATTCGGTAACGATCAGCGCAACGCTGCTCGCCGTTTTCGGCAGCACGCTTTTTTTGCCGCCGAACATCATTTTCAGGTTTGCGTGTCTGCAGGATAAAACGATACGCGGCTCTGCGGCGGAAAGTTCGATAGAGCGGTACTGCCGGAAAGTGACCCTTGCGTGGTGCGTCTTTTTTATCTGCAACGGAAGTGTGTCGGCATTTACGGCGTTTTTTTGCTCCGATACGGTGTGGTCGATATACAACGGCGGCATTTCATACGCGCTCATGGGCTGTATGTTTGCCGTTGAATTTATTATCAGAAGGCGGGTACAAAGAAAAATGCCGAAAGCGCATACGATCAGTACATTTACGGCGGATTCCCGCCCCGACGATTTTATCGTCTGTTACGAACGGAAGTGGTTGGACGGCGCGTATAAAACGTGGCGCGATTTTCTTTCCGATTCGGCAAAGCTTCGAAAATTCATTTCCGAAAAATCCGCACAAAAATATATTCTCCACTGCGAAGATTATTGGTATTTTCTGTGCGCGTTCATTGCGCTTTTGCAGTGCAAAAAAACGGTACTTTTGACGCAAAACGTTACGCGCGAATTCATCGCGGAAATCAAAACGGACGGCGTCGAATTTTTAACCGACCGCGATATTGCCGATTCGATTTTTATTCCCGCTGTCGTCGAAAAGGCTGCTTTTCCGTCCGAAATCGATATGCGCTCGTTTCCGAAAATCGTCGCGGACGATACGGATATTTTGCTCTACACGTCGGGCAGCACCGGAAAGCCCAAAGGCGTCCGCCAGCGCATGACCGAATTCGAACTCGACAATGCATTCGTCTTTTCGAAGTGGGGCGCGGAATTCGCAAAGCGAAAACTCGTTACGACGGTGAGCCAGCACCACATCTACGGTTTTTTGTTCGGCATCGCGCTCCCCTTCGGCTACGGCGTTCCCTTCCGCCGTACGCGCATCGAATATCCCGAAGAATTCGAAACGCTGTCCGACGAATCCTACATGATCATCGCGACGCCCGCGTTTTTAAAGCGTACCGTTGAAACGGAGCGGAAGCTCCCGCTCGACAACTGCTTTATCTTTACAAGCGGAGGAGCCGTTTCGAAAGAGCTTGCCGAAAAGACGGAAGCCGTATTCGGTTTTTGCCCGCTTGAAGTGTACGGTTCGACGGAGACGAGCGGCATTGCGTACCGGCAGCAGACGAAAGACGGGCTTGCGTGGACGCCCTTCGACAACGCGAAGATTTGGAAAGGGGAAGACGGTTGTCTCGTCATCGTTTCTCCGTATATCAAAGACCCGAAAGGTTTTGCGACCGCCGATTTGGCGGATCTTCTCCCCGACGGCAGATTCGTCATGAAGGGAAGGGCCGACTCGATCGTAAAAATAGAGGAAAAACGCATTTCGATGACGGAAGTCGAAAACAGGCTTTTGCAGAGCGGATTAGTCTCCGACGTAAAAGTCATCGCGCTCGAAGACGTGCGCCAGTATCTTGCGGCGGCGCTCGTACTCAATGCTGACGGCAAGCGGAAATTTCAAAACGAAAAAAAATTGACAATTAATAAATTCTTTCACGATTATCTTATGAATTATTTTGAAAACGTCGTCATTCCGAAACGCTGGCGCTATGTCGCGTCTCTTCCGTGCGATGTGCAGGGTAAAAAGCACAAGGAAGATATCGCAGCTTTGTTTGCAACGCGCGATACGTCGGATGCGGCCGTACGATAAAAACGGTACGGAGGCGTGATGCCGTGCGGGCGGAATACGGCGCGGCGGCGTATATGAAAAGGGGGCATGATACACATGAGTGAAAATCTGCACGATATCGTCGATGAAAAGGTTCTTTCGCAGAGCGGAGATTCCGCAGAGATCGAATTTTTTATTCCTGCTTCGAGCGATTTTTTCGACGGACATTTTCCGGAGTTTAAACTGCTCCCGGCCGTCGCACAGTTCGAAATTATAACGCGGTTTTCAAAAAAATATTTCGGTACGCAGCGCTATGTGCCGGAAATCAAACGCATTAAATTTTCCGCGCCGATCAGACCCGACACGCTTGTCCGCTTAAAGCTCGATTTCAATCGTGAAAAAAAATCGATGTCGTTTTTGCTCCGGGATGCAAAAAAATCCGATAAAGCGTATTCGTCGGGAATCTTCGTCGCTGCGGTGTAGTCGATGGGTGCGATGCAAAACGCTGCGCAAAACGATGCGGCGCAGAAAGCTGCGATAAAGCTCGGCTTTGTCATCCCCGTGTACAATCACGGTTCGACGGTCGGCTCCGTTATCCGCTCTCTTGCCGTATACGGACGACCGATCATCGTCGTGGACGACGGCAACGATGCGGCGAATAAAATGCAGATCCGCGCGGCGGTCGATTCGTGCCCGCTTGCCGTACTTGTCGAACGGAAAAAAAACGGCGGCAAAGGCAAAGCGATGACGAGCGGCGTTTTAAAAGCGCACGAGCTCGGTTTGACGCACGTCTTTCAAATCGATTCGGACGCTCAGCATGACGCGTCGCGCGCTCCTTTTTTTATCGAAGCCGCGGAAGAAAATCCCTCTTGCCTTATCTGCGGTACGCCCGTGTTCGACGAGTCGGTGCCGACCTCGCGCAAAAAAGGCAGAGAGATTTCAAACCGCTGGGCACGCTTTGTGTCTTTGAGCGATGAAATCGTCGACGCCATGTGCGGATTTCGAATCTATCCGGTAGCGCCGTATTGCCGCCTGCTCACTCACCGCGCGTGCGTGGATGCGCGCATGGGATACGACGCGGATATCCTCGTACACTTCGTATGGAGCGGCGTGCATATAAAATCCTATCCGGTGCGCGTGACTTACCCCGCAGACGGCATTTCGAATTTCCGCATGGTGCGCGACAATATCCGCATATCGCTGTCGTTTACAAAATTGTTTTTGGGTATGATTGTGCGCTTGCCGGTTCTGACGTTCCGCGCTATTTGCAGAAGAAGGGCTTATGGCTGAACCTGCGGAAAGCGCGGATAAGCACTGGACACAAAAACGAGAAGAAGTGTCGAGCAGCCGCCCGATCGAATTTACCGTGTGGCTCATTTCGCACCTGCCTTTGTGGTTTATCGGTTTGCTCGCTTTTCCCATTTCGTTTTTTTATTTTGCGTGTTCGAAGCGCGCCCGAGACGAATCGCGCGCATATCAAAACCGGTTGCTGCGATATACTGCGGGTAGGGGTGATTGCATAAAGCGGCCTTACGTCTATAGGCACATCGTTTCGTTTGCGCTGTGCATCATCGAAAAGATCGAAGGCTGGTGCGGTAAAATCGATTTTAATAAAATCGCGCTCCAAAAAGACGACGTTAAATCGCTGATCGATCAGCTCGATCGAAAAAGAGGTGCGCTGCTTATCGGCTCGCATTTGGGCAATATCGAAATGCTCAGGAGCCTCGCCGAATACGGCCGCACCGGCGTGTCGCACTATGTTCCCGTTACGGCGATTTTGAATTTGAATACGACGAAAAAATTCAACAATACGATAAAATCGATCAATCCGCACGTGCAGCTCAATATAATAAACGCCGATGAAATCAACGCGGGAACGATTTCGCTGTTGATGGACAGAATCGACGAAGGCGGCCTCGTCGTCATCGCCGCAGACCGCACGTCGCTCAATACTGTGGACAGGGCGATAACCGAAAACTTTCTCGGGAAGCCTGCGCGGTTTTCGTACGGCGCTTTTTTGCTTGCAGCGCTTTTAAAAGCGCCGACGTATTTCGTCTTTGCGCTCCGCGAAAAGACGCTCATGCTCACTCCGCGCTATTCGATGCACGTACATAAAACGGGCATAGCATTCGATTGTCCGCGTGCCGAACGGGAGGCGCGGATCAAGCGCTTGTGCCGCGAATATGTCGCTCTCTTGGAACAGTATTGCATAATGTATCCTTTGCAGTGGTATAATTTTTTTAATTTTTGGACGGAAAACGAAAATTGCAAGGAAGCATGATATGAACGGTTCGCTCGTTTCGGAAGAGATTACATTTAAAGTCGAATTTTACGACGTCGATTCGATGCGCGTCGCGTGGCACGGAAATTACGTAAAATTCATCGAACGCGGCAGATGCGCGCTGCTCGATAAAATCGGCTACGGCTATCTGCAGATGGTCGAAGACGGCTACGCATTTCCGGTCGCGGAGCTGAAGATAAAATACGTGCGCTCTCTTGCTTTCGGAGACGAGGCGAGAATCAAAGCGTCATTGATTGAATACGAAAATCGTCTTAAAATACGCTACGAGATTTACAACGCGAAGACTGGCGTCCTTGCGACAAAGGCGGAAAGCACGCAGATGGCGGTAAAGCTGCAAACGGGCGAAACGTGTTTCGTGTGTCCCGAAAAATTGATAACCCGCGTTGAAACATTGTTAAAAAAATAACGGCGTCGAATGGCGCTTGCGGAGGTATTGTATGAAAAAGATAATTGTTAATTTTATATGTGTTCTTGCTTTTGCGGCGATGCCGCTCTTTGCGGCGGATGCGACATTCGATACCGTATGTGCCGATCTCGCGCGCCATCCGAATACGACCGGAAACTTTACGCAGGTGCGCACGATTTCAAAAGTAAACCGTTCGCTCACGTCGAGCGGAACCTTTATATTCAGCCTCGATGGTATTATGTGGAAAACGCTGAAGCCCTTTCCGTCGTCGCTCGTCGTGGGATTGACGAGCGTTATTCAAACGACGCCCGACGGGAAAAAAACCGTTATCGACGCGTCGAACAATCAAATCTTTACGAGTATTTCGACGACGCTCTCTTCGATTTTTTCCGGCAATGTGAAAAAACTGTACGAAAATTTTTCGGTCGCTTTTTCTTCCGACGGAAACAGATGGAATGCCGTTCTCACTCCGAAAGATAAGACCGTCGCCGCCGTGATGAAAACGCTCGCACTCGGCGGAACGGGCGCGTCCGGCGGTGCCGAATTCGATACGATCGTTATGACCGAAGCGGGCGGCGACACCGTCACCTATACGTTCTCGAATCAAAAGTATCCGAAGGAGCTTTCAGCAGATGAAAAAGCCGTCTTTGCCGCGAAATAAAACCTTTGCATTTGCATGGCTTGTTTTCCACGCGCTCGTCCTTGTCCCTTGTCTTTTTATCATTGCACGCGCGGGTACGGTAAACCTCGACGCCGATCTTTTTAATATGCTGCCGAAGCCGGATATCGGTAAAGCGATGGGCGTCGCCGACGAACGCCTTACCGAAATGACGGGGCAAAACGTATTTATCCTCGTATCGCATAAAGATTTCGATACGGCGAAGTCCGTCGCGGAAACCGTCTACGGTGAATTGAAAGACAGTCCGCGTTTTAAATCGGTGTCGCTGTATTCCGATGAAGCGATGCTCCAAAGCGTGATGGACTTTGTGCACCGGTACCGCTGGAATCTGCTCGACGATGAAGCCGTCGAAACGCTTTCATCTCCGGGCGGCGCGGAAAGCTTTGCGGAAAATGCGCTTGCAAAAGCGTACGGGGCCTTTACCTTTTCTTCGCTCGACAAACTGGAAGACGATCCGTTTATGCTCGACGAATACGTATTGCAATACTACCTCGCGTCGCTCGAAAACTCCGGTACGTCAATGTCGCCGAAAGACGGTGTGCTCGCTGCTCAATACGACGGTAGCTGGTATGTGATGGTTCAGGGCATTTTAAGCAAAGAAGGGGCGGCGCTTGCAAGCAAGTCGAACGCCGTCGTGCAGATTTACGACGTGTGCGAACCGCTCGAAAAAGACGGCGTGCGCTTTGTGTATTCGGGTACTCCCTTTCACAGTCACAAAAGTTCGACGTCGGCGAGCAGAGAGATTTCGATTATTTCAACCGTAACGCTGCTCGGCATTATTATTTTACTGCTGATCGTGTTTAAAAATCCGCTGCCGCTCGTTTTGTCCATCGTATCGATTTTGCTTTCGATCGCGACGGCATTTGCGATGACGTATACATGCTTCGGTCAGATCCACATACTGACGCTTGTGTTCGGCACATCGCTCATCGGCTCGTGTATCGATTACAGTCTGCACTTTTTCATCCACTGGAAAGCGAACAAGGCGCTTGCAAGCGGTGCGGAGATCCGCCGTCATTTGATGACCGGTCTTTTACTGTCGCTTGTCTCCACCGAACTCTGCTATTTTATTCTCGTATTTGCGCCGTTCGGATTGCTCAAGCAGATGGCGGTATTTTCGCTTACCGGCATTTTCAGCGCGTTTTTAACCGTCGTAAGCGTGTATCCTCTGCTTGCGATGCCGGTCGATGCCAAGCGCGCGATCCCGCTCATCGATGCGCTTGCCGCGCCTAAGTGGTACAACAAAAAGAAAATCGGCAGAATTGCAGTAGTTTCGATTTTTGCCGTAACGCTTACGACGCTTTTCGTCAACCGTAAAAATATTAAAATAGAAAACGACGTCAACACCTTATACGAAGCGACCGGACGCGTCCGCGAAGATGCGGTCATTTCGTATAAAGTGCTCAACTACAATCCGACCGGCTGGTTTATCATAGCCGGAGACACGGTTGAAAAAACGCTCGAAGAAGAAGAAGCGCTCTGTAAGCGCCTGTCGGAAGTCAACGAGGGTAAAGCGCTCGGCGGCTTTATCGCAACGTCGCAGTATATCCCGTCCCTTGCAAAGCAAAAAAAATCGTACGAAGCGGCGGGAAATCTTTTGCCGCTCGCACCCGTCCAATACGAAATGCTCGGCTATGATGCGTCGCTTGCGTCGGAACTGCAGGCATCGTACGACGCGGACGCAGCAAAGTACATCACTCCCGACGGTGATATCCCGTCGTACCTCAAAAAAGCGATATCGTCCGCATGGCTCGGTGAAATCGACGGGAGGTACTATTCCATCGTGCTTCCCATTTCGATTACCGACGAAGCGGCGTATATACGGATCGCAGCGGAAAATCCGAACGTCTATTTTGAAAATAAAATCAAAGATATCGGACGCGATTTGGATCGTTTGACGAAGACGATTTTGACGCTGTTTGCAATCGCATACGTCGTCATCGTCATCGTGCTGAAGATTTTTTATAACTGGCGGCACACGCTGAAGATCGCATCTATCCCGCTGCTCATCGTGCTCGTCATCGCATCGATTTTTTCGGCGCGCGGCATAGCGCTCGAATTCTTTTCGATCACCGGCATGATTTTGGTGTTCGGTCTCGGTCTCGACTACGTGATCTACATGGTCGAAAACGAAAAGCGCAGCGACACGACAGTGAACGCTCGCCTCGAACCTTTTGCGATTTTGCTGTCGTTTTTGACGACCGCCGTTTCCTTCGGTGCGCTCGCGCTCAGTTCCTTCGTGCCGGTACACATGCTCGGTCTTTCGATCTTTTTGGGCTTGACGACGGCGTTTTTGTGTACGGTATTGTAGGGGGCGATTTATGAAGCGAGTCGGAATTGTGTTTGCGATATTTTTTATCGCGGTGCAGGTAATTTGTGCGAATGAACCGTTTAAATATTATTCCGATTGGGAAACCGGGTATAAAGGTTATGCGAAAGCAGAGTATTGGGTAAAGGATACTCAAATTAGTGAAAAACTTAGAAAGACTTTTGAGAGCGATATTACACAAGATCTTGAAGAAATTGAAAAAAGCTTTGAAGAATATTTTAATGATTTTGATGTTTCCGATATATTAAAACTTACCAAAGAGGATTTATGGCTGTGCCGATCCGCTTTGTCCGAATATGATTTGGAAGACGGAGAAGTATATTTTATATGTTGGTATCGTACACCGAACTCGGATACGGTAAAAGTTTTGATTGCCGTTATAAAAGATAACGGAAAGTCGTTTGACTATTATTTTACGAAAGTTATGACTGAAAAAAAATAATATTATTTTCTCTTTAATCCTCTAACCGAAGCTGAAAACTTTTCTTGCTGTTGCGGCAATCTCATTGATTATTTCATCGGCTGTTTATCTTAAAAGGTTGGTGTTTCGGGCGATTTTTAGGAAAAAACTGTTGACGAAGTGTGAACTATGCTATACAGTATAATTGTGTATAAGGTATTACAGACAGAAACGTATAAGAAATGGTTTAAAAAACTCCGTGATGAAAGAGCGAAATTCGCCATAGGTCAAAGAATTGCAAGAATGACAGTCGGCAATTTCGGGGATTCCAAGACGGTAGGCGGCGGAGTTTTTGAGCTGAGGATAGATGTAGGAAAAGGCTACAGGGTTTATTTTACGAACAATGGAAAGCGGATTGTAATACTTCTTGTGGGTGGTGATAAATCAACACAAGATGAGGATATAAAGACCGCCAAGAAAATGGCCGGGGGTATCGATTATGGAAAAATTGACTGAATTTGATATGGCAGAATATCTTGATACCGAAGAATTACAAAAAGGCTATCTTGACTATAATGCCAAAGAGGGGACACCTGAAGATTTACTCCGTGCAATAAACGCAGTGGCAAGAGCAAGGGGAATGACAAAGACGGCAAAGGAAGCGGGCATTACAAGAGATGGGCTTTACAAGGCACTTGCCCCCGAAGCGAACCCCGCTTTTTCAACGGTGTTTAACATTCTCCACGCTATCGGTTATACACTCACGCCTACACCGATAGCGAAAACGATGTAACGAATCGGAATATTAATCCTTTACCCGAAGCAGGCGACTTTTACATTTTTCGGCGCGTTTTGCAAAACGATTGACAAAGCGGTGCGGAATAGTTATCGTTGATATAATAAAAAAATCGGAAATAGTGTTCGAAACCGCAAGCCAAGATAAGAGCAGGAGGAGATGTCGTGAAAAATTTCGGAAAAGCATGTATCGTGCTGAGCGCGTGTATCGTGTTTGCATTTGCGGGATGCAATAACTCCGGCGGCGGTGACGACTCTCCGCAAGTCGTCCGTGTAAGCGGCGTAACGCTTAACAAGTTGGAGCTTACGCTCGATGTCAACACATCGGAAAAACTTATCGCAACCGTAAGTCCCGATAATGCCGCAGACAAATCGGTAACATGGCTGTCAAGCGATACGGAGATTGTTAAAGTAGCACAAGACGGTACGGTAAGGGCCGTATCCGACGGAACCGGTACTTCCGGCGATACGGCAACGGTTACCGTACGGACGACGGACGGTGCAAAGACCGCTTCGTGTACCGTAAAAGTCGGTCCTGCAGGCACCGTCGTTCCGGTCGCGAGCATAACGCTCAGCGATACGTCGCTGACTATGCAAAAGGATGAAACGAAAACAATTACCGCGAGGGTACTGCCCGACACTGCGACGGATAAAACGGTTTCGTGGTCGGTAAGCGGTTCCGCCGTTTCACTGAGCGCAGCGATCGGTTCAAGCGTGACCGTAACGGCAAAAGACGGGGGACAGGCGACCGTGACGGCACAGGCGGGAAGCAAAACCGCGTTGTGCACGGTAACCGTGGAAGTGCCCCTTTCGATTCGGGTAACGCGGGCAAACGGGTCTCAATACACCGTTTCCGAAATAGACAAACTCGATTTAACAAAAGAATCGGATAGTGTGGATGTCGTGATTTTCGGTGCGTGGCGGAATGATGATGTAAAAACGCTCGGTACTAAAATAAAAAACTCGAACGCAAACGTTTCTCTCGATATGATTGCAGCGACGGGTATAACACAGATTTGCTACAATTATTTTGCCAGTTCGTATTACGGTTATTTTCAGTACTGTACAAAACTGACAAATATTCGACTGCCCGTCAGCGTTACGGAAATTCAATCGAACGCGTTTTCGGGTTGTACGGCATTGGGCGAACTTACGCTCGGAACTGCGGTAACGAAAATCGCGTACGATGCGCTCGGCGGCTGCAGCGCTTTGAAAAGACTTTCGATTTCCGACGGTACGTTCGTTACGGACGATTTTTATAAGGCGGCACGGTTTTTAAAAGATTGTACGAACCTGGAGTCCGTTACGGTTATCCATACCGCCGGTAATACGACGGGTATCGCGCAAAAAATATTTGCAGGGAAAAACATAAAAACGCTTGTCGTATCGGACGGCGTCCCGAAAATAGAAAATGAAATATTCAAAGGATGCGCCTCGCTTACGACGGTTTCCGTTGCCGGCAGCGTACGATCGATCGGGACGAGTGCATTTGCAGGCTGCGCTGCGCTTTCGAATTTAACGCTCAATGACGGGATCGAGGAGATCGGAGCAGGTGCGTTTAATGGCTGTGCCGCCCTTGTGGACATAATGATACCGGATTCGGTAAGGGTAATTGATGGAAGTGCGTTTATCGACTGCACTGCGCTTACGAAAGTGACCTTGGGTAAAAATCTTACGACGCTCGGCAGCAATGCATTTGCAAAATGCACGGCGCTTAAAACCGTTGTCTTTTCGGAAGCGGGAGGTTCGGATAATCTGATTATCGGGGAAAGCGCATTCGGGTATTGTTCGGCACTTACCGATATTTCACTTCCTGCAAGTCTAACAAAAGTAGGAGTAAAAGCTTTTATCGGATGCACAGCGTTGAAATCGATAAGCATATACGATTCTCTGAAAACCGTTGATGTGAGATTCAGTAATGAAGAGCCGCTTCACGACTGTCCGAATCTGAATAAAGCCGTCGTCCGTCACGCCGAAGGCAATACCGAAGGCTGGCAAGGCAATATATTTTATAAGTCGGCGGTAAAGGAAGTCGTCATAGAAGAAGGGGTTACGAGCATACCTAAAGAATCTTTCACGGAGTGTAAAAATCTTACGACGATTACGATTCCTACGACCGTAGAGACGATCGGAGAAAGGGCGTTTTATCTTTGTGAAAAGCTCACTGCCGTAACGCTGCCGAAAAAGCTCCGTGAGTTGGGCGACACCGCATTTTATGAGTGTACGGCGCTTTCTTCATTGAAGATGAATGATTCGCAGCTTTCCGTTCTAAATAGATTCGTTTTTGCAAGATGCAGCTCTTTAACGGCCGTAACGCTCCCTCCGGGCATCACATCGATAGAACCGTATGCATTTTCAAATTGTACAAATCTCGAAATAGAGACGCTTCCGCCGAATTTGAAAACGATCGGGGAAGAAGTTTTTTCGGGTACGAAACTGAAAAAAGTTATGCTCCCCGATACCGTGACAAGCATCGGAAAAAAAGCGTTTTACAACTGTACTGCGCTTGAAACGGTTTCTATCGGAAAAGGAGCCGTAACCGTCGGAAAAGAAGCGTTTTACGACTGTACTGCGCTTCACAGTCTTACGATTTCCGAAAGCGATGCGGTCAAAACCTTAGAGGACGGAGCATTCGATCACTGTACGTCGTTTTCCGCCGTCGTCATTCCGAATAACGTAACGGTAAAAGCTGTTGCCTTTTCAGGCTGTACCGGTCTCCGCCGCATAACGCTCAGTAAAAATACCGTTGTTGAAGGAAAGTATGGAAGTGCAGGATTTCCGAACAATATCGAAGTGCACTTTACCGGAACGCTTGCGGACTGGTGCGACGAAGCGACTCGTATTGATACACTGTCGAGTTCGTATTCGCTGTATGTTATGTGTAATAATAAGGAGATGCTCGTTAAAGATATTTCGGACAGTACATTAAAGGATGTTATATTTATACGAGATTGTGCATTTCAGAATTGTAAGAGCGTGGAGAGGTTTAATCGTCATTGGGTTGAGTCGATTACGCATTTCGGTAAGAATGCATTTGCGGATGCATCATCCATAACGTATTTTGATCTTCAAATAGGTGACTCATCCAAATTCCGTATTACTTATACTTGGTATAAAACAACCGATAAAGCAGTGTGGAAAGCGTCCGATGTGTCAAAGGCGGAAAAAATCAATTATCTAGCTAATCTCGACTTGGGAGATACGGATAAAGCTTTTGCAATTTATAATAAAGATGCCAGCTATTATTGGTTTGCCGTGAAGAATCCCGAATAAAATAAAAAACAAAAAGCCTGCCCGTTTATATGCGGCAGGCTTTTTTATCAGACATAGTGTAACATACAGTAAAGGAATCACGGAGCACGGTACGCGACGCTTTCGGCATACAGGGTTTCCGGCGCCATATCGATTTCATCGTCTCAAACTTAATCCTCTAACCGAAGCAGGCGACTTTTACATTTTTCGGCGCGTTTTGCAAAACGATTGACAAAGCGGTGTTGAATAGTTATCGTTGATAATCATAGATAGAGTTGTGCATCAATTTTTGAGTCTTGTAAATGAAGTTTTCATTTATTGCATAGAAATGATTTTGAAAGAGGGCTATTATGAAAAGAAGCAAACGCGGGTTTGTATTTTTTGTAAGCGTATGTATCGCTTTGACAGCGTTATGTATCGGATGCAGTAACGATTCCGATAGCGGTTCTTCCGGCGGTGGAAACGGATCCGGAGGCGGAGGAAGCTCGGGCGGCGGAGGCGGTAGTAGCGGGGGGGGGACCCTCATAACAAAAACGGTAACGGTAGGGGAAGCTCCGTCATATATTAAACAGCTCGATGCAGATAACCGTTATATAGTCAAAGTTACCGGTTCTTTCAACGAAAGTCTATTTCCTGCAGATATTTTATTGTCGTTGATCGGGAGCGCATTGACGGGTACTCCTGTAAAAAGAGTTACGCTCGATTTATCCGCTACCGAAGATTTTCCGGGCATAACACTCCAAGATTTTAAAGGCGCGACATCGCTTGTCGAAATCTCCTTGCCTGCTTCTAAGAACAATACTGTCATAGGTAAGGAAGCCTTTTGGGGGTGTACAAATCTTGTAAAAATTTTCATACCGGATTCCGTAACGGAAATCGGCGAATCCGCATTCTATAAATGTTCCGCTCTGAAAGATGTACATATTCCTTCGGCGGTTACGACGATTAAGAAGAACACATTTTACGAATGCACGTCATTATCGGAAATAACCATTCCCAAAAACGTTGCATCGATTGCAGAAGATGCTTTTTATAAGTCAGGCATAAAAAAAGTTACCTTTGACAAAGAATCGCAGCTTACCGAAATTAACTGTTTCAGCGGATGCGCAGCGCTTGAACAAGTGGAAATTCCTGCGTCTGTTACAAAGCTCGGTAAAAATGCTTTTTCCCTGTGTACTTCGCTTACAACCGTTTCTTTCGAGGAAACGGCTAAGGTGGAAGAGCTTATCGGTTTTGCCGGATGTACTTCGCTTACAAGTATTGAGATTCCTCCGTCGGTAAAGACGATAGCTGATCGTGCATTTTCAGGTTGTACCGCTCTGCAATCGATAACCGTTCCCAAATCCGTTAAAACGCTTGGGTCGTCCGCTTTCGGAAATTGTACGGCGCTCAGTTCCGTAAATTTTGAAGCGGGCTCACAGCTTACAACATTGAAAGGAGGGGTTTTTTCCAATTGCAGCAGTTTACGCTCAATCGAACTGCCGGCTTCGGTTTCAAGTTTCGAGCCGAACATTTTTGAAAACTGCAATAAGCTTACAACAATTGCGGTAGCCGCAGAGAATACAACCTATGCGGCTGAGAACAGTTATGTTTATACAAAAGGTTCGAAAGAACTTTTTTGTGCGGCACCCGGCATAACGGAAGTAACCGTGTCGGGAACTGTTGCAAAAATTGCTTCGAATGCGTTCGTCTATTGTACCGAACTTACAAAAGTTACGATGGCGGACGGCTGCCGGAGTCGCGGATCCGATTTTTCAAAATGTACAAAACTGACCGATGTTGCAGTCGTTCATACGGAAGGAGTGACGGAAGGAAAATTCAATTTTAGTGGAAATGCTGCGATAAAAAACGCCGTGATTGCAGATGGTGTTCCGTCCGTTAATTATGCGTTTTCGAACTGTACTGCATTGGAACAGGTTACGATCGGCAATGGCGTAAAAAAGATATACTCGGCATTTAACGGCTGCAGCAAGCTTCTGCGTATACACATTCCGGCAAGCGTTACTGAATTGCACGAAGTTTTTGCGGACTGTACCGCTTTGACCGAACTCACGGTGGATCCTGCAAATACGACATACGCTTCTGAAAATAATTGTATTTATGAGAAAAATTTAAAACAGCTTTTAGCCGTTGCTACCGGACTGGAAGAAGTAGTCCTTCCCGATACTATTAAATTTGTGTATTCATGGAATTCTCCATTTCGGCGTCATACAGTTCTTAAAAAATTGACAATAGGGACGGATCTCGTTTCGTTTCCGAGCGGTACGTTTGCGGATTGCAGTGCATTAGCGGAAGTACGCTATAAAGGCAGCCCTTCCCAGTGGGCGGCGATAAAGTTCAAGGACAAAGAAGCGAATCCTGTTTATTTTGCAAAGCAATTGTATTTTAACGACGTGCTTGAGGAAAATATTACGCTTTCCGATACAACACGCAATAAGGAAGTAACGCAATTTGCGTTTGTCAATTGTACCAATATTAAAACGATAAACATGAGAGATATTCGAACAATTGCGCGCAATGCTTTTGATGGATGTTCAAATCTTTCAAGTATAAAACTTGAAAAGATTTGTGAAGGCAGTATTGATTCCCTCGCTTTCAATGGATGTAGAAATTTATCGAAGATTTATTATTACTATGATAATAATAATCCCAATGCGAGAAAATGGACCGATATTTGGGGCGGGATTGTATTTGACTATCCGTATGAATTGTACATCAATGATAATCAGGCTACAAAGGTTGTCATAATGCCTATCATTTTTTATAGCACGACATATGCCAATTGCATAAGTATACAAGAGGCTGAACTATCTGTAGACACAGTGTTAGCAAATACGTTTTCTAAGTGTAGTAATCTTAAAAACATAATTCTATATTCAACAATTAAAAAAATTGAAGAAAAGGCTTTTCTCGGCTGTACTTCTATAGAAAAGGTGTACTATCGTGATACAATACAGAACTGGTGTAATATTTCCTTTGCAGGGTCTGATGCGAATCCTCTAAAATACGGACACCGGCTGTATATCGGCAAAAAAAATGGCTTGTATGAATGGTCTTATGAACCGGTTACGGAGCCGGAAGTTCCGGTGCTGAATGAAAATAAAAGTTATGTTTTCTATGGAGCGAATTTTTCAAAGGTAACGTTTGCAGCCGGCAGCAAAGTGATTCCCGACTATACTTTTGCCGAATGCAAAGAATTGACGAAGGTTACGATTCCCTCATCCATGAAAACGATAGGACAAAGCGCTTTCAGTAATTGTACGAAGCTTACGACGATCGAATTCGAAGGTACGTCGGCGGAATGGAATGGAATAAAAAAAGAAAAAGAATGGAACATGGGCATTCCCGCGACGGCGGTAAAGTGCCTCGGCGATAACGTCGATGTCCAGTTGTAAAATACCGTAATAACCGCATCGCAAGCTCGAATGTCTCGTCACCCGCACGAAGGCATTCGGTTTGCGTAATTATAACGCTTCCGTTTTTTTCTTGATTTTCTCACGCGCAAACGCTCCGCAAAACTGCGGGGCGTTTGCGTCGATTGTCGATCAGCGCTTCCGTTCGATCCCGTCGAATTCTTTTCCGAACGGTTTCGTCACATAGATGAGCGCGGGCGTCATGAGGTAGTCGGCAACCAAAGCTGCCGTCAAACCGATAATCGAAAGCATTCCGATGCGATGCATCGTGGTCATCGGGCTGAACGCGTAGATGAGGAACATGGCGCAGATGATAACCGTTGTCATGCACATCGTCTTTCCGATTTCAAGATAGGTACGCAAAATCGCATCTTTGTAATTTCCGTGTACTTCGTAATAATATTTGACGTGATTGATAAAGTGAATCGTATCGTCGACGGCGATGCCGAGTATCATCGGCATGATCGTCATCGTCATCATATCGAGCTGGAAGCGGAAATAGCCCATAATGCCGGCGAGAATGATGACCGGTGTGATATTCGGGATCATTCCGATGAGTCCCGTCCGAATGCTCATAAACACGAGGATGAGCATCGCAGCGATCATGATAAACGAGCCTGCAAACGATTTCAATTCTCCGCGTACGATTTTTCCGTTCATTTCGGCAAACTCGGCGACCGCTCCGATAGCGGAAACTTCGGCGCCGGGGAAAAGTTCTTCGGCGGCTTTTTCCGCATCCGCGATGTTCGATGCGATTTGACTGCTGTTGTATGTCGCGAGGTTGACATTGACGTATGCCATATTGTAATCGGCGTTGAGCCAATCGTAGAGCCGAGAGCCGCCGGTTATTTCGTACAGGAAGAGTTCCTGTGTCAAAAGGTCTTCGTCGTCGGGGATCGAATAATACGCCGGATCGTCTCCGTTCAGCATGCGGTTCGTTTCTTTTACGATGTCGAGCACCGATTTGACGCGGGGTTTCCCGTTCGATTTTCTCGTCAAACTTAAATTGCCGAGCGTGTTTTCGAGCTTTTCGAGTGCGAACATGCGTTCGGGTTTTTTGAATTCATCGACGTCGGGATATTCGATTAATATTTTATACGAATACACCGAACCGAGCTGCGTCTCCTGCAGTTTTGCCAAGCGAGCGATGTACGGGATCTTTAATCCGAGCATTTCGATATAGTCGAGCGTTACGCGGATTTTAAAAATTCCCGGAATAAAGACGACGATCATCGCGAAGCCGACGATGAGGACGGCTTTGCTGTGTTTCAACACGCGTTTTCCGAACGACTCGAACGCGAGGTCGGCTTTCGTCATTTTTTGCACCGTTGCGCTTTCTTCCTTTTTTTTGTCTTTGCCGAACGAAAGCAGCACGGGGATCAGGATGATCGCGTAGAGGAAAACGACCAAAACGGTTGCCGACGATGTCAAGCCGAGCCATTTGAGCGGACCGATGTCAACGAGGGCGAAAGAGATGAGGGATGCGATCGTCGTGAGCGCGGTAAAAAAAAGCGGCCAGCCGGTTTCTTCGACCGACATGATGACCGATTCTTTTCGAATACCCGTCTGTCTGAAATGCAGTTTGAACGAATTGATGTAGTGGATCGAATAGCCGACCGACAGCGCCATGCCGAGCAAGATCGGAATCGTCATCATATTTTGATCGGCTACGATGCCGAAATATGACATAAAACCGAACACGACGCCGATGCCGCCCACCGTCGAAAAAAGAGGGACGATGAGACCGCGCAGCGAGCGCACGAATAAAATCAAACAGATGATCATCGCGATAAAGCCGCTGAAAAGGTTCCGCGACATTTCTTTTCTCATGACGTCGGATTCTTCGCACTCCGTGTACGGCGTTCCCGCGCAGATAAGATTCCATTTATCGCTTTGCCACTTCGGGTCTTCGAGCAGCTTGTGTGCGGCTCTGCCTGCTTTGTACATGCCGGTGCGCGCTTTATTGTCTTCTTCGCCGTAGCCGTACAGATAGAGGATGACCCAAGTTTCGGTCGCATCTTCGGAGACGAGTTTGTTTGCAATCGCTTCGCGCGAGAGTAGAAATTTTTTGATCGATTCCATCTCCGCTTTGCCTTCGGCCGTGTGCGTGTCGGGTATGCCGTCTTCGAACGGCGTGACGACTTGCATACCGTCATCGGTACCTTTTGCGACCGAAACTTCGACGACGGACATGACATCGCGTGCATAGGGAATCGTTTCCATCATTTCGTTTCCGAGCCGGTCGATCATGTTGAGCACGTCGGAATCGAATACGTCTTTTGTCTGAACCAAAACCGTGATGACGTCTTCGTTGCCGAACGTCTCTTCAAAGCGATCGGTTGCGAGTTTGATTTTCTCTTTGTCACCGAACCAGTCTTCCTGCAGATCTTCAGCGACGAATTTTCGCAAACCCGAAAGCCCGACCGCGGTAACGACAAACATCGCGAGCAAAAAAAGCCATCGAAATTTTACTTGGATTTCTCCGAATTTTCGGAACGCTTTGTTTATTTCCAATACTTTCATAGAAGCTCCTGTTTCGTTGTTAGCTTATGCTAATTGTATTATTGTGTCAAGAACAAAAAAATCTGCCGATCGAAACGGAAAATTTTTATCGGCTTATAATGTACGGCTTTGCATAAAAAATTTGACAACCTGAAAAAGCGGATTTATACTGTTTTATATTGCGGAATCGGAACATTTTACTATGCTGCCGGATCGACGCCGCAAAAAGGAGGATTTTTAAAATTATGGAAAAAAAAGAAAGTTTCAAATTGGGTCTCTTGCCGCAGCTCGGCTTGGGAATTCTTGCCGGCGTACTGTTGGGCTTGTTCGTCCCCGCTTCGGTGATGGGTATTATTGCAACAATTAAAAAATTGCTCGGTTCGCTCATCTTTTTTGCCGTTCCGCTCGTCATTTTCGGCTTTATCGCTCCGGCAATCTGCGATCTGAAAGTAAATGCAGGAAAGATGCTCGGTTCGTTTTTACTCATATCGTACGCTTCGGCGGTCGGCGCATCGCTGTTTTCAACGGTTGCCGGATACATACTGATTCCGTTCCTGCACGTTCCTTCGCAGGCCGCCGCGCTGATTGAAGTTCCGGCGACTCCGTTCGTATTGAATATCCAACCTATCATGCCGGTTATGACCGCGTTGCTGCTTGCGATTTTGGTCGGTATTTCGGTTATCTGGACGAAGGCTGCGACCGTCGAAAAAGTGCTGAAAGAAACGCAGGCGATGGTACTCGCAGTCGTAAACCGCGTTATCGTGCCGATATTGCCGTTCTTTATCGCGACGACTTTTGCAGAACTCGCATACAGCGGCAGTTTGACGCGCCAGCTTCCGGTATTCTTGAAGGTTATCGTAATCGTATTGATCGGACATTTTATTTGGATGACGCTGCTCTATCTCATCGGCGGCGCGGTTTCAAAGAAAAATCCGTTGGAAGTCGTAAAGCACTACGGCCCTGCGTATGCGACCGCCGTCGGTACGATGTCGAGCGCGGCGACGCTGCCGGTCGCATTGCAATGCGCACATAAATCGAGCGTTTTGCCTTCGGATATCGTTGACTTCGCCATTCCGCTCGGAGCGACGACGCATTTGTGCGGATCGGTTTTGACCGAAACGTTTTTTGCCATGACGATTTCCCAGCTGCTTTACGGTTCCGTCCCCTCGGTCGGAACGATGATTTTGTTTTCGTTTCTGTTCGGAATTTTTGCCGTAGGCGCGCCCGGTGTTCCCGGCGGAACGGTTATGGCGTCTCTCGGTATCGTCATCAGCGTGCTCGGTTTTAACGAAGTCGGTACGGGATTGCTCATTGCGATTTTTGCGCTGCAGGACAGCTTCGGTACGGCATGCAACGTAACCGGTGACGGTGCCCTTGCGCTGATTTTACGCGGCCTTTTTTACAAACCCGACGGGACGATAAAACAGGCGGCAAAGAGTGCCGATTGATCGCTTTCAGCCGGTCCGAACATAGGGCTGCAGTATTTTATAAAGTACCGTGAGACAGTCGATATCTGTTCGAATCTCATCGATATCAATAATTTTGTCGCCCTCGCCGAAGCGCCGCACGATATTTTTATAAAAATATCGTGCGGTTTCAATGTGAGGATATGCGGTGATTGTACTTTGTGAGAAAAGGGAATATTTTGTACGGCGTTTTTGTCGATTATTCCGCCTGCGATATGCGTACAATCAGTCGCGGACGAGCAGCAAAGCCATTTTGAATTTGCCTTCCGCTTTGACGTAGTGCTTGCCGTTTTTATCGAACTTAAAGTTTTCGCCTTCGTGAATGCGGTACTCTTTTCCCTCATATCCGATAATGCCTTCGCCGTCGAGACAGAATATAATCGCGTCTCCGGGGGCGGAATGTTCGGACAATCCCGTTCCCGCGTCGAAAGCCATAATCACAAATTTGGTTTTGTCGCTGTCGATAAGATCCATGTTTACAATCTTTCCGTCTTTATAGGGAAGAAGATCCTTTAATGCGAAAATTTTTCCGCTTTTTAAAATGTCGTTCATAACACACTCCTTATCTAAAAGTATTTCCGAATATATGCATCCCGTTTTGCTTCGTATGCCGACGGGAATATTCTGCGGTACGATGAAAATGTCACCGCGTGTAAGCGCTTGCGTTTCCGCCGTCAAATACAGCACTTCGGCGCCGCCTTCTTCGATCTTCCAAATTTTCGGATAGTCGTAGCTTTCGGGGCTGATGTTCGTGCCTGCCGCGATCGAAAAAACGCTCATGCTGCACGCGCTGCCCTGCAGCACCTTTTCCGAAACCGTACACCCCTCTACCGGTGCATTGTCTTTTGCGATGGAAAATATATGTCTGCTTTCCAACATATCCGCCTCCGTAAATCGTCTGCAATAAACATACTGTAAATCCGCTGCCGAATCCGTTGCACAGGCAACAAAAATATTGGAGCTATGCAAAATCGATTTGATTAATAATTTATGGAAAAAGTAATAATTCGTATCTATCAATCGGTACCGCTGGAGTTTTTCCGTACACATCGTGCATCGGGCGATAAACTGCCGGTGCGGCAAGTTCAATTCAGCGTTATCGTTTTTCCTTCAATTTGAATAATTCCTTCACGATTCATGCGGCTCAGCTCGCGCGAGACGGCGCTTCTGTCGGCAGATATGAATTGTGCGAGTTTTTCGCGCGTAAACGGCAGCGTAAACGGATTGCGGTGCAGCGCGTTTTGCGTGAGATGCAGATAAAACAAAAGCTTGTCGCGGAGCGTCGGCTGCGCTAAAAGCTGAATTTTCATGTTGAGGTGCTGAATGTCGCGTGCCATTTCGCGCAACAGATTTTCGAGCACGATTATGCGGTAGGGGCAGCCGCACCGATTGGTACCGTCTTCCGAGGGAAGTTGAATAAACAAAACCTTTGTCTTTTCCGCGCTGATAATGCGCAAGAACGGGTTTGCCTGTCTGAGACAGCACAGCGCTTCTCCGAAAGATTCCCCGCGCCCGATTTCTTTGCGCAGCACGGTTTTGCCGTCAACACCGATTTGTTCGACGTGAACGCTTCCTTCGACGACGATTCCCGCATAAGAGACTATATCGCCGGAACGGTATATCTCTTGCCCGCACTCGAAGGAGCGGTAAAATCCGCGCAGGCAGGCGATCGCTTTGTCTATATCTTTGGCGGGAATCCCTTTGAATACCGCCGTTCGCGCTAAAAACGACGTGTAAAAATTCAGCATTTTTTCCCCGTTTGTTGCAGCGGCAACGGAATTTATTATTCGTGCGGAGGATTTAATACCCCGGCGCTCTGCGCCGTAACAAAGGGGATTAAAGCCGACTGCGATACCTTTTGAGAACGACATACCTCGCCGTAAACCAGCGAGGTATGTCGATTAGTTTATGCTAACTTTTAGACAGTGTCAATCATCATATAAATCATCCGTACATTCAGTTTTAAAATATTGACGGATAGCCTATCTCATATATAATATAGATTATGAACGGACCGGTTGTCGTCATAGATACAAATGTGATTTTATCCGCATTAAAAAGTATCAACGGGCAATCGAACCGATTACTGCAAAAGATAAATACGGGCGTATTTGATTTTGCGTTGTCGGTACCGCTTGTTTTGGAATATGAAGCCGTTCTAAAGGAATACCTAAATCGAGCGGATTATTCGGACGAGGTTATCGACGATTTTTTGGATTATCTTTGCCGCGTCGGTAAACACATAGAATTATTTTACCTGTGGAGACCGTATTTAAAAGATCCGTATGACGATCACGTATTGGAAGTTGCAATTCAATCCAAGAGTGAATTTATAATAACGTATAATAAAAAAGATTTTAAGGAAGCGGAATCTTTAGGCATAAAGATAGTGACGCCGAAAGAATTTTTGAAATACATGGGAGAAAAGACCGAATGAGTACTTTGAGTATCAACATCCCCGATTCCTATCATGAAATGGTAAAGACGGTATCGCAAAAAGATAAAATTTCAATAAATCAGTTTATAGCTTCGGCGATCGGCGAAAAGCTGTCCGCAATGCAAACCGCCGCCTATCTTCAAAAAAGAGCGGAAAGAGGTTCGCGGGAAAAATTTCTGGCGGTTTTAAATAACGCGTCGAATACCGAACCGGAAGAATACGATAGGTAAAACGACATAAAATTACCGTATTGATATACCGGTTCAATATGCCCTGCTTTGAGGAGATAATTTTTATGGATGAAAATACACATGAGGCTAAAAAGGTAGGTGTTTTCAAGCGAGTACTGAACTCTTTTCTTGAAGAAAATATTATATCGCAAATAATGCATCTTATTGCGATTTTAGGTTTTCTAAAAATATTATGTGATTTTTGTATAGATCAAACATATAAGCAAAATGCAAATATTTTTTATAAAATGCCGACGGAGTATTTTGCAATCAATTCGAATAAGAATTTATTTTTAACGCTATTGTATTTAATCTTGATAGTTTTTATCGGATCACCTGTTATAGTAAAAAAGATTTATCCGATGGAAAAAGAGGGTGCAATTACAAAATTTGCAAATTTGTTTCTTTTATTGACTTCCGTTTTCCTTCTATGGCTTTTCGATATAGGGGCCATAAGGTCTTTCTGTTCAAATCAGAATAGTCCAAGATGGATTTGTTGGATTTCGGGTAAATGCGGGTGGGTAACGATGATTGTTGTTGCCTTTTTTTGTTTTATGGCTATATGGGGCTTATGCAATATAGAAGAATTGAGGCCGAAAAAGGTGAGGTTCTTTATCTTTCTGATTTCCTGTTTAATTTCCGGCGGAATATCTGTTGCGTATTTTATCAGCGCCAATGAATTTATTATAGAACCATCCCGTAAGGTTTACTATGAAACGTTTGTCGATGCGGAGTACGGCAATATGGCGGTTATTTCAAAAATAAGCGATCAAACGAAACTTATTGCGGTAAACTATGAAATAAAAGACGGTTCACCGAATATTCTGTATACCAGCAAGTATATCGTGCTGCCGGTGGAAGGGAAATTTTTTAGACGAAAGAAAATCGGCCCGAATCCTGAAATAAAATAGTCTTTACGAACGGCTTTTCCGACTCTTTATTTTCACAAAAATTCAGCATTTTTTCCCCGTTTGTTGCTGCGGCAACGGAATTTATTATTAGTTTATGCTAACTTTTAGACAGTGTCAATCATCCGGAGGTATCAGAGATGAAAAAGATAGTGTTTGCTGCGGCCGCGCTGTTTATTGCGCTGAACTGTGCCGCCTTTGCAAAGGAACAGGTAATCCGCATCGGTATGCCGAAAGCGCCGCCCGCTTTGCCCGTTTTGCGCATGATCGAATCGAATGCGCTCGGCGAAAACGTCAAAATCGAATATACGATTTGGGATGCGCCGGAAAAACTTATCGCGATGGTACAAAGCGGCGATTTCGATATGTTTGCGTTTCCGCTGACGGTTGTCGCAAAGCTGTACAACAAGGGCGTTCCCGTAACGCTGACGAATGTGGACACGTGGGGCGTTTCGTATTTTTTGACGACCGATCCCGCGCTTAAAAACTGGTCGGACTTAAAAGGGAAAACCGTGTATGTCCCGCTGCAGTCTTCTCCGCCCGACGTTATCACGCAGTTTTTTATGAAAAAAGCAGGTCTTACGCCGAAAAAAGACGTAACGATTATCTACTCTTCGCGTCCGGAAATCGCGCAGATGATGGCCGCCGGAAAAATTCAATATGCGACGATGATCGAGCCGCAGGTTACGGCGATTTTAATACAGAATAAAAATGCGCGTGTCGCGTTTTCGTTCGAAGAAGAATGGAAAAAAGTTACCGACGACAACACGATTATTCCGAATGCGGGTTTCGGCGCAAAAACAAAATTCATAAAAGACAATGCCGAACTTGTCGCACGCTTTGAAGCGGAATACGAAAAGGCGCTGAACTGGGTGCTGCAAAATCCCGACAAGGCGGCTGCTCTTGCCGATTCCAAGCTCGGCATGAAAGCGCAGGTTGTGCAAAGAGCGATTCCGCGCATGGGGCTTATCTATAAAAACGCATACGATGCGAAAGCCGACTTGCAGCAGTTTTGGCAGCTTTTAGTCGATTTTGATCCGGCGACGATCGGCGGAAAAGTTCCCGATGAAAAAATCCTCTATAAAAAATAACTGCATAGCGGCGCTCGCCATGCTTGCACTGTGGCAGGTGCTCTCTTTGGCGTACCCGCCGCTTGTAGTACCGCCGATTCCGGCCGTCGGTAAAATACTTGCACGCATTTTGTCCGCTCCCGATCTTTTGCACGAAGCGGCAAAAACTTTGGGCAGGCTTGCCGCCGGGCTTTTTTTCGGCATTGCGGCGGGCTGTCTCGTCGGCTATGTGTGCGGCATGTGCAAAACGTGCCGGGAACTGTGCAAACCGGTTCTCGGCGTGCTGCAGGTTGTGCCGCCCGTTGCGCTGCTTGTGCTTGCGATTATCTGGTTCGGTTTTAACGGAAAGCCCGCCGTCCTTATCGTCGCGGTTGCGATTTTTCCGATCATCGCGATTTCGGTGCAGGATGCGGTTTTGCACGTAGACCGAAAACTGCTTGAGATGGGAACCGTCTTCAAATATACGAAAAAGCAGCGCTTTTTTTTAATCACGTGGCCGTCCGTAAAGCCGCAGTTTTATTCGGGCTTGCGGATCGCCTTGGGTACCGCATCCAAAACGGTCGTTATGGGCGAAGTGCTGACGACTTCTTCCGGCATCGGCGGGCAAATTGTGAACGCGCGTTTGAACATCGAGCCGGAAGCGATTATCGCGTGGACGGTCGTGTCGGTGTGCATGTACTATGTGCTGGAAGCCGCCGTCGCCCTGCTGTTTGTGCCGAAGGAACAAAAATATGCTCAGCGTAAACAATCTTAAAAAAATCTACAACGGCAAAACGGTTATCGACCGTCTTTCTTTTTTTGTGAACGGCGGCGATATTGCGGTTATCGTCGGGCCTTCCGGCTGCGGAAAGTCGACGCTGCTCAATATTGTCGCCGGTCTCGATACGAATTTTGAAGGCTCGCTGCAAACGGGCGGAAAAAAAATCGGCTATGTGTTTCAGGAAGACAGAATTCTTCCGTGGCTGACCGTCGCACAAAATATCAAATCGGTAAATCCCGAAGGCGATGATAAAGAAGTGCAGCGCTTTATCGATATGGCGGGCCTTACCGGATTCGAGCGCTATTACCCTGACGAACTGAGCGGCGGTATGAAGCAGCGCTGTTCGATTGCGCGCGCTCTTTATTACGGCAGTGAGCTTTTGCTTATGGATGAACCGTTCAAGTCGCTCGATTACGGTATCAGACATAAGATGATCGCCGATTTGCTTGCGATCCATCAAAAAGAAAACAATACGATTTTATTCGTTACGCACGACATCGAAGAAGCGCTTTCGGTTGCCGACGTTATTTTCGTGTGCAAAAAAAATCCGATGCGCCTTGCCGACACGATCGACCTGCACGATAAAAGCGAACTTACGCCCGCAAAAAAGCAGGAATTAAAAGACGGGATTTTAAAGATAATAGCAGCGTGAGGGCGACAGCCGTAACGCTTTTCAAGGGATGCCGCTGTGGCTGCGTCCGGAAGTTTTCTGCGCACTTACATCACACACAAAAAAACCGCCCCAAGCCGGAGCTTTTTCCGATTTGAGAGCGGTCAGATTAGTTTAATTTGTAATAAAACAGGGGCAGGGCGACACCCCCGTTCAGGGCAGGGGTTTCTCCCTGCCCCTATAACCCCATCCTTCTTCCTCGCACTTCCAAAGGGGACACCCCTTTGGAATCCCCAAACCGGAGGTTTGGGCGGTGCTCAATTATTATCCCTTATTCCTGTGCCGCAAGGCAAATGCCGAGTGCTTCGCCTTCGGCGGTGCCGAGTTTGTTCTCGGTAAGGGTTCCGTCTGCCGCGATGTGCCACCACACGGGTTTGAACTTGTGGCCGGTGTCGTAATAAAAGCCTGCGGCATACAAGTCATCGCGGCCGGTGCACAGTGCATACACTCCGCTACTAACGGTTGAAAGCTCTTTGTACAGCGATGCGTTTGTTCCTTCGATTTTCCATACTGCGGCTTTGGAGCCGCCGTCGTAGTCCGTCTGTCCTGCGGCATAGACGGTGCCGTTACACACGCACAGGGCATAGACTCCGTTGGCTTCGGGAACGGTAATCGAGGTAACGGTCGTGCCTTCTACCTTCCATAAGTTTCCTGCTGCAACATAGACCGAAGAGCCTGCCGTACACAGGCCGTACATCATGCCGGTAGAAGTACCAGCACCCTGACCGTCACGACCCAATTCCAGTTCGCTCACCGTGCCTGCATCAGTCACTGTCCATAAAACGACGGTGGTTTTGTAGGTAGTCCCGTCCTGTTTATAACCTGCCGCGTACAACTTGCCGCTCTCTGCGTACAGTGCGCGGACTTTCGTAAGGTGTATCTGGGGCGATTCTTTACACAAATAGGTTACGACAGGGTTGGCAGTGTCGCTGATGTCGGTAATGCTTGCACCGCTGTCAGTGCCGTCATACGTGTGGCCTGCAACAAGGGTTTTCCCCTTATAAAAGGCGATGTCATACGCCATGCTCCACCGGTTCGTGCCGAGCCAGTGCAGGCTGCCGTCTTTTTTCCACACGCGCGGATAAACAGAACCCCAGTTTTCCTCGCCTGCAATGTATACGTCCTTTCCCTGTGAGCGCACTGCATACGGAGATACTTCGCCGGGGGCAGCTTCGTGTGCGCTCAGTTGTGTAGGCGCGTCGTTTTTCCATACGTAGGGTTTGTTATCGCTTGTTCCCGTAACGTACACGTCGACGGGGACGGTTTTAAAGTGCACGGCGATGTCGGCATCCGCCGTTACCGTATGGCTGTACGTTGCATTTGTTTCTCCCGCGATGTCGCTGCCGCCGTCCGTCCATTTTTCCACCGCATAGCCGAGATCAGCCTCTGCGGTAAAGGTTACGGTTTTACCCTGTTCGACCGTATCGCCCGAATGGATTTCCGTACCGTCAACTTCGGCTGTAAGCGTACCGTGTCCGCCGTCTACGCCGAAATCGATAGTATAAAGCTGCGCCCAGTTTGCGGTATATTCCGCATTTGAAGCGGGAAAGACGAGCGGTACAGGCAGCGCGGGAGTCCATCCTTTAAAAACGAAACCCGCTTGTACGGGATCGGGAGCTTCCAATGCCGTGCCGTATTTACCTGTTTTTACGACATCGGCCGTATTGCCTGCAATGTTACCGCCTGCAAGTTTAAAAGTTACGTTCACCGTTTTGCGCTCGTAATAGAGTTTTATAACAGTGCTACCGTCGGCGGCTATCGTGCCGTTTTCCTGCACGGTGCCGTTTATTTCGGTGAGGTTCGATTTGTAGGTAAAGCCTTCGTAGTCTCCGCCGATTTTCGGCGTGTATACGACGGGGTCTCCCGCCGTGCCGCTTTTGTCTTCGCTTTCCGTCGGCGTTGCAGGATAGGTGCCTTCCGTTTTTTCCCGATAGTGCTCTACCGTATACGAAGCTTGGCCTGCCGGAAGCGCTTCGAAGCTCACTTTGACATCTGCCGCCTTTGTTACGATGAGGGTATGGGTAGTCGTCGTATTGCTTATAACGGCGCCGTCTACCTTCCATTCTTTTACTTTGTGATTTGCAGCAGGCGTCGCCGTAAAGGTTACGGTTTTGTTCTTTTCGACGTTTACGGGACTTACCGCTGTTTCCGGTATGCCGTCCGCCTTTGCTGTGAGCTTTCCGTTTCCGCCTTCTACGCCGAAGGTTACCGCGTACTTTGTCGGCGGCGCGCTTGTAAGCTTAAACTTCACCGTTACGCTTACCGGCTGCACTACTTTTATCTTTGCAATCGTGCTGCCGCTTCCTCCGGTTCCTTCTTCAAAGGTACCTGCGTCTATCGACCAAAAGTCAACGTTGTGCGTCGCGGGATTGTCCGGTGTTGCGGTAAACTCGACGATTTTGCCCTGTTCCACCTCATCGCCCGAACTGATTTCGCTTCCGCCGACCGTCGCTTTGATCGTACCGTTTCCGCCGTCCACGCCGAAGGTTACGGCGTATTTAGTTGGCGGTGTGGGCGGAGTGCCGCCGCCCGAATCGCTGCCGTTGGAGCAGCCTGTAAAAACGAGCGCTGCGGCAAAAAGCAAAACGCCGGCCGCTGCAATCGGTACTTTTTTTAAAAGGGCTTTACCGAGCTCCCCCCCCCCTATACAAACGTACAGGGTTCGATTTTACTTTGTTCATCATAAACCTCCTCTGAAAACTTTTACAGGATGCACGACTTCCGATGTCGAATGCCTCCGGCATCCTATCGGTATTATAACATATTCCGCTGATTTTCACAACTTTTATTAATTATTTATCGAGGACACGTGATATTTTCGTTTTATTAATTATTGTTTTCAGAGCGGGCACGCCGAATCGGAGATGTGACGAATCGCTGCCGCGCGGGACGGCTCGGCTTACAGTTGTTCGATTTCCGCTTCGGTGAGACCGGTAATCTTGCAAATGTCTTCAAGCGGATAGTGCATAGCAAGCATGGTTTTTGCCGTTTCAAGCGCTTTTTGATGTAAGCCTTCGGAAAGACCTTTCGCTTCGCCTTCTTGTAATGCTTCCTCCCGCTGCACGGCTATGTCCACGTCGTAATCGTATTCGGCAATTAACATATTCATCACCTCCCGGCTTTTTCGCTGCAGATACTCCCGCAAGATGTCGTTTTGTATGCACTCTTTGATCGCGTTCTTAAAGCCGTTTTCACTGTCGAGCTTCGTGTGTTTCCGTACGGCATCTACGAACAGCGTGTACTCTTTTAACGGTTTGCACGTATGTAAGATTTCACTTCCCTTATTATAATTGATATTCGTCACGCTGACAACGAGTTCGAGAGAGGGTTTTTCGGGCATCGTCATAAAGGCATCGGAGAGGCGTAATGTCACGGTTTCGGGGTAATCTTCTTCCCCGTTATAGAACACGTAGAACTCCGGCGTCGGAATCTTTTTAAGCCTGCGGAGATAGCGGTCGCGCGGGTTTTGAATGAGTTCGTAGAGACGGGCTGCGTACTGTAAAAATCGCAGCGGCATGTTGGCGTTGATTGTAGATTGGTGTTCTACCAATACGATGATCTTTCCGTCGACGAGGCAGGCGACATCGTTGCGGAATGCCATATACATCACCTGTTCGAGCCGCAGCGGTTCGAGTTCCGTCGATGCGTCAAGCTCTGTCCCATGCAATGCGTTGTAGAGAGCGAGGAAGTTTGCCTTTGCGTTTTTGTCTTCGCCGAAAAAATCGACAAAGACCGAATCCTTATACCGACGATTATGCTTTGCCATAAAACCTCTCAAAAAACTTTTGCAGGATGCTTCAGCTTCCGAAAAAGTTTTTTCTGTGCGCGTGCCTCGCAACGAGCGCGTAAGCGCGAAGTTTCAAGCGGCGCACATGTACTATAAGTCGAGTTTGCGACGCAAACTCGAGATACAAAGCGACGACGCTATTTCAGACGGCGCTTTGTATCATCCTCCAAGAAATGTCTGCTATATATATCGCGGAGATGTTGCGATTTCGGAGTTTTTTGAGGCAATTTTGGAAAAGGAGCTACGGAACCGCCGTTTGGAATATTTCCGTATATTTTTCATAAAAACCGCGTAATTTGTTAATTTACGGGCGATATATAGTTCAGCGGCTTCCTTGCCGCGCTATCTCAACAACTGAGGATATCCCCATGGAATATACCCATAAACCCGTCGACGAACTCTCCTTTACCGACGACTTTATGTTCGGCACGGTCATGAAAAACAAAATAATTTGCAAAGGCATCATCGAGCGTCTTTTACACATCAAAGTCGGTAAAATCGAATATCCCTCCCTGCAAAAAACGATAGCACCGTTTTACGAAAGCAAGGGCATACGCCTCGACGTTTATGTTTCCGACTCGGAGCGTGTCTTCGATATAGAAATACAAACGTCACTTCCGCCTTTTCTTCCCAAACGTACGCGCTATTATCAAAGCCTTATGGATGTCGATAACCTCTTGAGAGGACAAAGCTACGCTGAACTGAAAGAAAGCTACGTCATTTTTATTTGTACGCAGGATCCGTTTAACAAAGGCTTACCCGTGTATACATTTTATAACGTATGCAGTGAAGACGACGGTATTTTTCTTGATGACAAATCGTATAAAGTATTTTATAATGTGAGTGCCTACGGTAAAGAAGATGAGCCTGAATTGAGCGCCTTATTGCAGTATCTTTGCAAGAGGCGGGCGACGAGCGGTTTTACACAGCGGATCGATGAGCTTGTCGAAAAAGCGAAACGGAACGAAAAGTTCAGGAGCGTATATATGTCGTTAAATATACGGGAAGATGACTTACGCATGGCAGGTGAAAAGATCGGCTTTGAGCGGGGAATACGCAAAGGCCGACGCGACGGCATTGCTGCGGGAGCTTATCAAAAAGCACGAGAGACGGCGAAAATTTTATCGGGTATGCAAATGAGTCTTGAAGCAATAGCAAAAGCGACCGGCCTCTCGGAAGCGGAAATCAAAAATTTATAAGAGCGAGCAAATCCGAGCAGTGCGCAGGATTTGTGAGCGTCTCTTATAAAAGAAAAACGCTGTAGGCGTTTTTCGCCTCACGACTTAAAAGAGCAAATCCGAGCAGTGCGCGACTTGCAACGAGCACGAAGTGCGAAGTTCCCCGCGCCACTTGCAACGAGCACGGAGTGCGAAGTTCCCCGCGCCACTTGCAACGAGCACGGAGTGCGAAGTTCCCCGCGCCACTTGCAACGAGCACGGAGTGCGAAGTTCCCCGCGCAGGATTTGTGAGCGTCTCCTATAAAAGAAAAACGCTGTAGGCGTTTTTCAACTCACGACTTAAAAGAGCAAATCCGAGCAGCGGTCGTTCGCAGTACATCCGTGTCCCGCTCACTACCGTATTTTTGCGTAGCAAAAATACGCGACTATTTTACAAAAATACGACACGGCCTCCGTGCCGTGCGTCGAGCGCGGAGTGCGAAGTTCCCCGCGCCACTTGCAACGAGCACGGAGTGCGAAGTTCCCCGCGCCACTTGCAACGAGCGCGGAGTGCGAAGTTCCCCGCGCGACTTGCAACGAGCACGGAGTGCGAAGTTCCCCGCGCAGGATTTGCTCGCGTCTCCTATCACACTGCGCGCCGTAAACGTCACACTGTGTGTCCTCATAAGGAATTGCAGTCGGCTTGTATATCTTTTGTTGCATTCGAAAAGATAAAGTATAAAAACCTACGCCCGGCCGGAGCGGTGCCGCAGGCAGCCACCGGAGCGAGCGCAAGCGAGCGAGGAGGCCGAGCGTGAGTGAGCCGCGGAGGGCGGGATCTTCCGATACGTGTCGTCCGAAAAAATTAATAATTAATTATGAGCGGTACTAAAGCCGGTTTCGGATCGCGTCGATAAATTCCCACGAGTTGAGCACGCGCTTGGGCGCAGGGGAGGCGAGGCGCGCTATGTCACCGGTCATCTCTCCGTCTTCGATTGTCGAAAGCGTCGCCCTTTCGAGGCGTCGTGCAAAATCGGTAAGCGCTTCGGTGCCGTCGAGTTCGCCGCGTTTTGCGAGCGCGCCCGTCCATGCGAAGATGAGCGCGACGGGATTAGTCGACGTCTTTTCGCCTTTTAAGTAGCGGTAGTAGTGTTTTTGCACCGTGCCGTGAGAGGCTTCGTATTCGAATGCGCCTGAGGGGCTGACGAGTACGCTTGTCATCATTGCGAGGCTGCCGCACGCGGATGCGATCATATCGCTCATGACGTCTCCGTCGTAATTTTTGCACGCCCACAGCATACCGCCTTCGCTTTTCATAATGCGAGCGACGGCGTCGTCGATGAGCGTGTAAAAATAAGTGATGCCGGCTTTTTCGAAGCGCGTTTTGTATTCGGCATCGAATATGCGCTGAAAGATTTCTTTGAACGTGCCGTCGTAGGTTTTCGAAATCGTGTCTTTTGCGCCGAACCACACGGGTACGTTTTTGTCGAGCGCGTAGGTAAAACAGCAGCGGGCGAAGTTTTCGATGGACGCGTCGAGGTTGTGGATACCTTGGATGATGCCGGCGCTTTTCATGTCCATGATCGTTTTGCGGATCTCTTTGCCGTCCGTTCCCGTAAATACGAGTTCGGCTTTTCCCGCTCCGGGCGTGCGGATTTCACAATTTTTGTATACGTCGCCGTATGCGTGCCGGCCGAGCGCAATCGGTTTTTTCCAACACGAAACGGACGGGTTGATATTGTCTACGAAGATGGGGGTGCGGAACACGGTGCCGTCGAGTTCCGCGCGGATGATGCCGTTCGGACTCGGCGTGAGGTGCGAGAGTTTGTATTCTTCCATGCGCGCCGCGTTCGACGTAATCGTCGCGCATTTGACGCCGACGCCGAGTTTTTTTATCGCTTCAGCCGCATTGTAGGTTATTTTATCGTCGGTTTCATCGCGCTTTGTTAAACTTAAATCGTAGTATTCGGTTTTGAGATCGACGTAAGGGGAAAGCAATTTGTCTTTGACGAGCTGCCATAACACGCGCGTCATTTCGTCTCCGTCGAGTTCTGCGACGGCGTTTTTCATCGGTATCTTGGTCATGGCAATGAGTATAACTTCTTTCGCGCGCATCGTCCAGCTTGCGGTTTGACCTGCGTTCTTTTTGCCGATGTCAGTGTCGGAACGGCGACGCTGCATTTCGGCTGTACTCCATGCGTAGCTTTTGCCGTTTTGCGTTTTGTTGCACTGTTTTGCGCGATTCGCTAAAATGCGTTTATGATAGAACGAAACCGATGTTTTGCCAATCTCACCGCAGGCTACCTTTTTCCCGAAGTTGCGCGCCGGAGTAAAACTTACGCGGCTTCTCACCCCGATGCGAAGCTCATCAGTTTGAGCATCGGCAATACGACGGAACCGCTCGAAGGGCACATTTCAAACGCGATGTCGGACTATGCGCGTGCCCTTGCGACTCCCGAAGGTTATTCGGGTTACGGCGACGAACAGGGGCTTTTCGAACTCCGCAAAAAAATCGCCGAAACCTTTTATGAAGGCATTGCGGAAGCCGACGAAGTGTTCGTGTCCGACGGTGCAAAATGCGATATTGCGCGCATACAGCTTTTGTTCGGATGCGGAGTGCGCGTCGCCGTGCAGGATCCCGCATACCCCGTGTATGTCGACGGATCGGTGCTCATCGGTGCGGCGGGCGCGGCACATAACGGCGCATACGAGGGTATAAGCTATCTTCCGTGTACGCCGAAAAATAATTTTTTCCCCGATTTAACAAAAGTGCGCGACAACAGCATCATCTATTTTTGTTCGCCGAACAATCCGACGGGCTACGCGTCCACGAGAGAAGAGCTCGGCCGCCTCGTCGATTTTGCAAAGGCTCACGGCTGTATCATCGTATTCGATGCGGCGTACGCGGAGTTTATCCGTACGCCCGGACTTCCGAAATCGATTTTCGAAATAAGCGGCGCGCGTACCTGTGCGATCGAAATCAATTCGTATTCGAAGCCTGCGGGATTTACCGGTGTCCGGCTCGGCTGGTCGGTCGTACCGAAAACGCTTTTATATGCCGACGGAAATCCCGTCATCAAAGATTGGTCGCGTGTTATGACCACGCTTTTCAACGGCGCGTCGAATATCGCGCAGAGAGGCGGGCTTGCAGCCCTCGATCCCGAAGGTCTTGCCGAAATGAAAAAGACGATCGATTATTATCTTGAAAACGTCCGTGCAATCGGAGAAGCGCTTTCCGGCGATAATTTTGCAAGAGCGGGAGTGCGCGTTTACAGCACCGGAAACTCGCCCTACCTTTGGGTGCATTTTCCGAAATACACGAGCTGGGGAATCTTCGATAAAATTCTCGACGAATGCCGCGTCGTAACGACACCCGGTTCGGGGTTCGGAGAAGCGGGCGAAGGCTTTTTACGTTTCAGCTCTTTCGGTCATCACGAAGCCGTAAACGAAGCGTGCGCGCGGCTTTCGGAACTGAAGTTGTAAATTAATAATTATTCGTGCGGAGGGTTTAATACCCCGACGCTTGCGTCGTAACAAAGGGTATTAAAGCCGACTGCAACCACCTTATGAGAACAACACCCCCGACGCTTGCGTCGGGAGTGTTGATTAATATAATTCTTTTGCCGCACGGCAAAGCGAGCGGCGGTGTTTCGCACTTACAGCTGCATTTTGTAGCCGAAGCTGCACTCGAATGCGGAGGCGGGAGAATTGTTTATCAAATCGGAAATGCGGACTTGCAGCATCGTACGGAATTCTCCCCGTCCGACTTTTACCGCCGCATACGGGGATGCGGTGATTGTCGGCAGGGAAGTGAACAGATCGATAAAATTCTGCACATCCATGTACGTTTTGTCTTTAAACGAAAGCGTGTTGTGGATCCCGAATTCGAAACGCTGCGCGCCGATATACACCGAAGGATTGCAGATCGTAAGATTACAGCCGAGCGTGTCGCGGATAAAAAGCAGCTCGCTCACCGTATCGGAGGGGAGGCTGAATACGGCGAACATCGTTTGGTACGACGATATGTGCGTTCGAAATTCCGCAAGAAGATAGATGCTTTCGATATCGAACGAAAATGTGTCCGAACCCTGCTCGAGCGGCAGGTCGTATACGCCGGCCTGCATAAAAAGCGAGCAGGGCGTATAATTGTTGCCGATGAGCATCGTGATGCCCGCGTGTGCATACAGAGAGTCGATGAGGAGAAGTACGTCTTCGCCCGCGCCGTTTTTGTTTTTCATCGGCGAATTGATGCCTGCTGCGGCATCGAGGATAAAATACTGATAGGCGCACGCAAAGCGCGCGTCGACGTTCAGCACGAAATTGTTGTCGGGGTTTTCGCGGTTGACGTAGAGGTAGCCGCCGCTCGCTACGGGCGTGCTCGAAAAGCATACGATATCGGAAATGCCGATGCCGAACAGCGGGCACACGATTGAGCCGGACAGCCCGAGCCAGCTTTCGGTGATTTTCGATGAAATCGCTTCGATGCCGAACTGCCGCCGTAAGAACAAATCGGAACCGATCGGCTCGTACGTACCGGCGAAGACGCTGAAAAAATTGACGCTGTCTAAAAATTGTTTGCGATAAATCAGGGACAGTTCGTCGATTTTAAAATCGGCGGGCGTTTTATTGAAAATCGTATTGTCGATGATGTCGTCGGTGCGTATCGAAAATTCGGCACGGGCGATGAGGTTGTTCGCCAAATTGAATTGTCCGGCAAAAAACGACTGCAGTTTGAGCTGCATATCGAAAGAACCGCCCGCATTTGCAAATCCGAGGTCGGCTTTGATGCCCGTATAGCCTGAAAAAAATCCTGCGGCGAATCCGCGATGAGCGAGCAGGGCAGATAATACGTATATGATACAAAGCGTTTTTTTTCGATTCACGGCGGCGCTCCTGATAAAAAAATCCGTAAAGATTGTCTCTATACTATCGGCAGAAAGCGCGTATAACTGTATCGGAAGCGAGTCGGAAAAAATACGCAAATTTTCGCGTTAAGCGCTTGAATTATATTGGTTTACGTATATAATAAAGAGTATGAGCGATTATCTTGATCCCAACAATGAAGAGCTATTGAAAGATTTTTTTGCCGAAGCCGAACAGCAGGTAGACAATCTTGAAAGCAATGTGTTGGTCATAGAAAACGATCCGACGAATCACGAAGCGATCGACGAAATTTTCCGCGCTGCGCATACGCTGAAAGGCGGTTCGGCGACGGTAGAGATGAATGAAATTGCGTCGTTTACGCATTCGGTCGAGGATATGCTCGACGAAATTCGCTCCGACAGATTAAAGGTTACCGAACCGGTTATCGATGTGTTGCTCAACGCGATCGACGTTATTAAAGCGATGCTCGAAGCGCGTACAAACGGTTCCGTGTATTCGAAAAATATCGACGATCTTATCGATACGATTCATTCGTATATTTCATCGAAAGGCGGAAAAGCTCCTGCCGCAAAATCTGCCGCTCCGAAAAAGACGACGCCGAAAGCGACGCTTCCGAAGCCCGCCGACTCGGGAGATGCGGCCTTTGTGCGCCCCGAACTTTCTGAAAGTGAATATCTTGAACTCAAAGAAGCCTGTCAAGGTTCGCAGTCGCTGTGGTGCGTCGCCGTCAAATTCGACGAGAGCAATCCGATGAACAGCGTCGGCGGCATTCAGGTTTTTGCCGCGCTGAAATCGATCGGCAGCGTTTTAAAAACCGTTCCCGATTTCGACGCGCTGTATGAAGATACGTTTTACGAAAACGTGTACTATTATATCGCGACATCGGAAACGCAGGAAAAGATCGAAGATACGGCATTTCTTGCCGACGTAACTCTTGTCGACGATGCGCAGCGTATCGATTCGTTTGACGGGTCGGACAATAGTGAAGAATCGGAGGCTGCCGTTTCCGCGTCCGTCTCCGACGAACCGCAAGCGGCGGAATCGACGGAAGAAGCCGTTTCCGCAAAACCCGCTGCCGCTCAGCCGGCACAGGCTCCCGCCTCTCATGCGGCGCAAACCGGTTCTATACTGCGTGTGGATTCACGGCGGATCGACTATCTGTTAAATCTCGTCAGCGAAACGGTTATCACAAAAGCGGCGTTTAATCAGCTTTCCATGCAGCTCGTCAATTCGTTTGTCATGTTCCAAGGCATGGAAGCGAGCTATAAAGAAAAGATGCGGCAGTTGTTTGAAATGCTTCCGCAGTATCTCGATAAAATCAAAAACGGTACGTCTGTCAAAGACGTCAAAGATGAGATTTTAAACAGCTACGGAGATCTGGCGAATCTTTTCGATGCGTATGTTTCCGAAGTCAAAAGCGCGACCGAAAAATTCCGTTCGTCGACGCAAAATCTCGGACGCATTTCGAGCGAATTGCAGGAAGGCGTCATGAAAATCCGCATGGTTCCGATCAGCCAGATTTTCAGCCGCTTTCCCCGCGTCGTGCGTGACTTGCAGCGCGATCTGAATAAAAAAATCGATTTAAAGATTGAAGGCGAAGATACGGAGCTTGACAAATCCGTCATCGAAGATCTGCTCGATCCGATCATGCACTGCGTGCGCAACTCCGTCGATCACGGTATCGAATCTCCCGGCGATCGCAAAAAGGCGGGCAAACGCGAAACGGGTACGGTGTTTTTAAAAGCGTCGAACGAAGGCAATATGATCATCATCGAAATATCGGACGACGGTGCCGGTATCGATGTGCAGCGCGTCCGCCAAAAAGCGGTCCAAAAAGGTCTCATCCATCCCGATAAAATTCTGACGGATCAGGAAGCGTTCAATCTCATCTTCGAACCCGGGTTTTCGACGTCGGATAAGATCACGAACGTTTCGGGGCGCGGCGTCGGACTCGATGTCGTCAAAACGATGATCGAAAAACTGAACGGTACGGTATTCGTCACGTCGGTAAAAGGCCGCGGTACGACGTTTACGATCAAACTGCCGCTGACTCTCGCGATCATACAGGGGTTGCTCGTCAGAGTCGGAAGCGAAGTGTATTCGATTCCGATCGCGAGTGTTATCGAAAGCCAGCGTATCAAGCTGAGCGAGATAAATACGATCGACAATTACGAAGTGCTCAATGTGCGCAACGAAGTGATCAGCATTTTGCGCTTTTCGCGCCTGTTCAATATCCGTGAAGCGGAAATTGACGACGACGGCTATTGCTTTATCGTTATCGTCGGCTCGCAGGAAAAGAAAATCGGCATTATGGTCGACGGACTTATCGGCGAAGAAGACGTCGTTATCAAACCGCTGCGCGACCAATTTACCAATTCGCCCGGCATCGCAGGCGCGTCGATACTGGGAGACGGTTCCGTATCGCTGATTATCGATGTAAGCCAGTTGCTTGAACTCGGTGTGCGCAAAGAAATCAATGCCCAGCAGGCGATCGGTGCAAAGCGGTGAGTGAGGTTGCGATGGAAGAAAAGACAATACAGGATCGGCTGAAAAACGCTTTCGCGGTGGCGGAAGCCGCTGCCGTAAATACGCGCGGCTCTCTATCCGTCGTCGATTTCAGAATGGTGTCGTTTTCGCTTTCCGGAAAGGATTACGGTGTCGATATCATGCACGTCAGGGAAATCGCAAAAGCGGGACAGTTTACGTACGTACCCAACACGCTTCCGTTCGTGCTCGGCGTATACAATCTCCGCGGCGATATCATTCCGATTATCGACTTGAGGCTGTTTTTCAATATCCCGGTTCCTGAGCGTACGGACAAAAAAGACAAACTCGAAAGCTTGCTCATCCTTTCCGTCGGGGAGCAGACATTCGGCGTCGTCGTTGACAAAATCGATAAAGTGCTCGGTGTGCAAAAGAGCAAAATTCAACCGCCGCATCCGCTGTTCGGCGATATCAATATCAAATATATTTCCGGTATCGTCGAAGCCGAAAAGCGATTGTATATTTTGCTCGACGTCGCGCGTATTTTCAATTCGCGTATCGGCGATGAAGAAAAAGATCGCACCTATGCGAAGCAAGTGTTCGAGTCGCCTGTTCCCGATGCCGTACCGCAGCTGCGGACTTCCGCCCGCAAAAATGCCGCCGATGCGATGAACGACCGTGCCGCTGCCGCTGCAAAACCGTCCGCTTCTCAAAGGCAGAGCTCATCCGATACGTCCGCGCAGGATTTGAAATTCATTGTCGAAAGCTTAAGAACGTATCGAAAATTTACGGTGACGCCGCTCAACGAACAGTGGGTCAACGCGCGCTTCGATTCGTGGAAAGAAGAGCGCGGTAAGGGCAAGTCGCAGCTGCAAAACGAAAACGACGCGGATCTCTTTTTGTCGCTGTTTTGGTCGCCGGGCACGGGCGCATGGTGGACAAAAGCCTATGCCGACGCCGTGTACAAAGCGCTGCCCGACAACACTGCAAAACAAATCTGCGTGTGGAATCCCGGCTGCGGCAAGGGCATGGAATCCTATTCGCTCGCGTGTGTACTGCGGAAAAAATATCCGTCTGCGAGGCTTCGCATCTACGCGCAGGATACGGATTTGCTCAGCGTATCGAACGCGCCGCTCGTTTCCATACCGAACGCTGTCGCATCCGATTGGTATGCGCCCTTTTTGTCCAAAAAGGCGAACGGCGACTATACATTTACACAAGACGTAAAAGATAGTATTATGTTTGAGTATCACGATTGCCAGCATACGAATCCGTTGCCTGCAATCGATATTATCTTTGCGCGAGACGTTTTGTCGCTTTTGCCGCAGAGCGGACAGGAAACCGTCATTGCCGATTTCGACGAAAAGCTCAAAGCGAACGGTATCGTCATTGTGGGCGAAAACGAAACGCTTCCGGCGGGATCGGGTTTTGTTGAAAAGACCATAGGTGCACTGAAAGTGTACACAAAAAATAAATAGACAAGGGGACTTGAATGAGAGTAGAGTATATTAACCCGTTCGTTGAAACTTCTTACAGTGTTTTAAAAGAAGTGCTCGGCGGCGCCGATGTCAAACGCGGCGATTTGTATCTCAAATCGACGGCTATGCCGATGACGGGAGTTGCTGCGTTGGTCGGACTTGCCGGTGATGTCGAAGGCCGCGTCTTGTACGATATGACGATTGAAACGGCGCTCAATATCGCATCTAAGATGAACGGCGAAACGCTTCCCGAATTCGACGATCTTGCAAAAGCGACGATCAGCGAGCTTGCGAATTTGATTACGGCACAGGCCGTTACAAAGCTGCAGGAGCTCGGGTTTAAATTCGATTTGACGCCGCCGGCGCTTTTTGTCGGACAGAAAATGGAAATCGCGGCGCTCGGCGGTACGCACACCGAAAATGTCGAAGCGCTTATCGTGCCGCTCATTTCCGAGTGCGGTAAAATCGAAGTCAATGTGGCAATACGTGAACGTACATAAACGGCAGGAGTATAGAATATGAAGACAAAACAGGATTTTCCGACAATTAACGAGCGTCCGCAGGAAGGACTAAAAGCCGACGGATCGAAGATCCGCGTATTGGTTGTGGACGATTCGATGTTTGTTGCAAAACAGCTTGGACAGATTCTCTCAAGCGAAGGCTACGAAATCATCGCTACGGCTGCAGACGGTAAAGAAGGTGTTGACAAATATAAAGAGCTTTGCCCGAATGTCGATCTCGTAACGATGGACATCACGATGCCGCGCATGGACGGTATCACTGCGCTTGAACAGATTATGACGTTCGACAAAAATGCACGCGTCGTTATGGTAAGCGCCCTCGGCAAAGAAGAATTGGTAAAAAAATCTTTGCTGCTTGGAGCAAAAAACTACATCATCAAACCGCTTGACCGCAAAAAGGTTTTGGAGCGTATTTCCGCGAGCATGAAATAAGAATCGTATGTATACGGGCTGTCGAAAAAGAAATTGACTTTTTACGGCAGCCCCCGTTTCCTGTATTTTTTTAGAAAACTGCAGGCATCGTTTCTTTGCTCGTATACAACCGATATCCGTTTTTCACTTTCAAAATATACATCTCTGAGATTTCTTTCGTCAGATAGGTGCGCAGGCGCGATATGTGCGAATAGATCGTTCCCTGTTTCGTATGCACGCCTCTTTTTTGCAGCAGGATTTGCAGTTCGGGAATGCTGATCGCCGCTGCTCTGTTATCGTACAGTATTTCAAATACGGAAAAGAGCGCTGCGGGCAATTTTTGCTTGTAGGCGATAAGAGCGGAGCTTCTCTGTTGCGGCATTTTCGTTTTTTCCTCTGCGGCGTTCGATCTGTGCGGTGTATACGCGATCGGCGGGAGCGGCTTCGTTTCAACCGTTTCCGCGATCGCCTTTAAAACGGGAAGATATGCGGCGACGTCGAACGTACCCGTGCGTCCGTAGTAGAGATTGAGCGTCATAATCCAGTGCTTAACGCGCGAATCGCAGCTGTACGGAAACGGTGCGTTGTAGACGATGAGTGGAATGAGGCAGCGGATGTCGCGCATATAGCGGTAGATGTTGAAAATGCTGCAGTCGTAGCCCGAATGGTCGAGCAGCAGCAAGTCGGGATAGGTTTTCATATTTGAGACGGCTTTGTAAAAATTATCCAAATTTGTATAAATGCTGCACGAATGTCCCTTGTTTTCCAGCGTTTTTGCGATTTTTCCGCATGCGCTTCGGTGCACGGTATAAAAATACAATGTCATGTTTTCATCTCTCCTGCAGACTTTTGCGCTTTACCGATCCGTGTTTCGATCATATTGTAACATGAAAAATCCGCCTTGACTAATATTTCTTTTTCTAGGATTATTAAGCGCATTATGAAAAAATACGCGATTACGCGCGCATATCTTGAGTCGTTGTCTTTTGCCGACTTGCTTGCTCTTGCCGATACGTACGGCATAGATGTGCCTGATAATTTAAACAGACGATTTCTCATCGGCGAATTGCTCGATGCGGCGGAAGTAGTTTTGGACGATCCGTCCGATATGATTATCGCAGAGGGAGAAGCGGGGGTACCCGCATCGGGCGCATCTCTTCCCGAATCGTATAATATGACACAGATAGGAGCGGTGCTGAGGAGTCCTGCATGGATCTACGTCTACTGGGACATAGGTGAGCCGGATATCCGCAGTTTAAAAAAACACGGTGCGTATACGATCTTTCTCCGCGTTTGCTCGTTTGCGAACCGTACCGATACAAAACCCGACGATGCGTACGATGTGCAGATTGCGCCTGCCGATACGTCGGAATACCTTTTATGTCCTGCGGGCAAAAAAATCATACGCATAGAATTGGCGGCTTCGGTGAAAACGGGAACGATCGTGCTCGCGTCTTCAGGCGTGCTTGAAATCCCGCGCTCTTCGAAACTGCTCGCGCATATTCGTCCGGGCAATGACGCCGGCATAACGCCGATTGCATCGCTTTCCGGTATAAAAGAGCTTTTGCTCGACCATTACATACAGCACCGCGAATCGTTTTTATAAAAGGGTACCAAAATTAAGAAAATTGTCCAAAAATTGAAGTTCTTGGACAGCATTTTCCCAAAAATCGGAGACTGCGATGGCAAGTAAAAAAATCGTTTTGCTAATTTCCAATCCGCAAGCATATATCTATCACGTCGGTGCCGAAGAAAAAAAATTTGCGGCGGAGATGAATCATTTGTACGAATCGATTTCATACATCTATATACCGCTGCTCAATATGTTTGCTTCTCTCGAAAAGGACGGCGTTCCGTTTCGAATCGCGCTGGTGCTTTCGCCGGTGCTGTGTACGCTTTTAAAGGATCCCATCGTGCAGCAGCAGTACATCGCGTGGCTCGACGGAAAGATCGCGTTGGGAAAAAGCGAACTCGAACGCTGCACGGGCGATGCGGCGATGTGCGATGTCGTAAAATATCATCTCGAAAAAGCGCAAGAAGATCGCTTTTGTTTTACGTCGGTGTACGGACAGGATTTATTAAAGAAGATTTCCGAATATCAAAAAAAAGGCTATGTCGAACTGCTTGCGACCTGCGGTACGAATATCTTTTTGCCGCATTATGCGGATATGGGCGAAGTGCTCAACGCGCAGATCGAAACGGGTTTATATGCACACCGCTCTTTTTTCGGCGAACGCGCGTCCGGTTTTTGGCTGCCTGAAATGGGCTATATGCCGGGCATTGAGCGCGTGATGCACACCTACGGCGTAGATTACACGGTGCTCGACGCCCGCGCCTTTCTCTTTTCCGACTCTGCCGTAGAGAAAGGTATATTCGCGCCCGTTCGCTGCGGCTCGGACGTCGCTGCGTTTGCGCGTGATAACCGCATCGACGATGAAGTTTTCGGCGAACGGGGATACGCGGCATCTCCCGCATACTGCGACGTCAACCGCGATATCGCGTTTGAATTGCCGCACGAACAGCTTGAGCCGTTTTTTCGGGGAGCCGCATCGCGCTACGCTTCGGGCTATCAGTATTATCGTAAAAGCGGAGCGCGGGGCGGCAGGGCGTCGGTCTACGATCCCGTACGCGCCGCCGAACAGTGCGAAGCCGACGCGGCGTCTTTTTTCGATAAAAAACTAAATGTGCTCGTGCAAGCCGAAAACCTTTTGCCGTCTGTGCCCGTGCTTTCGCATGTGTGTGTATTTTCTTCCGAACAATTTTTGCAGTGGCATGAAGGTATCGCCTGGCTTGAAAACGTATATCGTTATGCGGCGGAAAAGTCCGCTTCGTTTTCTTTTTTTGAAGACATACTTGCTTCCCGAATGCAGCTGCAAAATCTTCAGCCCTACTGCAGCGCCGCGATCGGCGCGGGGTACGGGGAGACGCTCGTCGCGAATAAAAACAATCGGATTTTGCGCCATGCGCGCAAAGCGAGCGAACGTATGATCGATTTGGCCGAACGCTTTCCCGACGATACGGGATTGAAAGCGCGGCTTTTAAATTTGAGCGCGCGCGAATTGATGCTCGCGCAGTCATGCACGTGGGCGAATATGATATGGGACGGAACCTTCCCCGAATATGCCGAAGCGCGCTTTACGGAAAGCATCGCAGCGTTTATAAACGTGTTCGAATCCTTAGGCGCGAATACGGTGAGCACCGAATGGCTTACGTCGTACGAAGCGAAGCATCCCATATTCCCGTGGATCAATTATCGGATTTTCAGCAAAAAGCGCTGACACCAAACCGCTTGCCGGCCGGGGCGATGCAACAGTGCCGTATTATGCAAGAAACCGGTGTCCGCAAAACCGGCGACGCGCTTGTCGTATCCTGTGCGTTTCAGTTTCCGATAAATTGCGAATTGCGGATGCGTTCGCGTAACGCGAGCTGTTTTTGCGCGCTTTTGATCCCCTTTTTTGCGGGGCTGAAACTGCGGTCGATCGCGAGCGCTTTGTTCCATACGGCGACGGCTCCGGTAAAATCTCCGTCTGCGAACAGCTTGAGCCCTTTTCCGTACAATCCTTCGACTTCGCTTTGCCGTTTTGCCCTGCCGCCGTCGCCGAGCAGGATTTTTACACCGGCGCTTATGTGATTGACCGGATGAAACGACGTAAAGCGGTCGAACGTATAGTTGACGTTCAATCGTACGCGCTGAAACAGCGTAAAGCCCACTCCGACAGCAACTCCGCCGAATTGCAGGCGCATCCCGTTTTCGCCGCCGTCGAATCTGCAGCCTGCGAGCAGACTGAAAAAATCCGTTGCATCGATTTCGAGGGCGCAGCCTGCCGAAGGCGGCACGTATTCGCCGATATCGGAAAAGTTGAGCGGCTGTTTAAATTCTGCGGCGGCGAGCAGTCGTTTAATCGGGCGGTACGACAGTCCGAAAGAAGTGCTTGTCGGAAGCGGGTCGTCGAATTCGATTTTTTTGCCGAAACCGGTGATCGCAGCTCCCGCGTTCAGGAGATTTATGCCGATACGTAAGTTGGGTTCGCGCGAAGCGAAAAATTTGCCGCAGTTGAAGCGCAGCATGATGCCGGCGTCGGAAGCGAGCGCTAAAGCGGAGCGCGAAAAGCTTGCAGCGCTTATGACGGAACCGGATGCGTCGGGCATGCTGCGCCACGCACCTTTTACGTTTGCGCCGATCGCGATTCCTTTAAAATAATAGCCCGCGCGGATATTGTACGATACATTGAAAAGCGCCGTCGTTTCGGAGTACAGGCTGCGTGCGATCCGTTCCCCCGACATATCGTATTCGTCAAACGGTACGTAAAAAAAGCGAAGCGCTCCGCCGAAGCCGAAATCGCTTTTTCTTCCCGCCGCTGCGAGCGTTTCCATCGCGGTGCCTGCGATCCACGTATTGTGAAATACGCCGATTTCGTTTTGCACGAGCACGGAACTTGCCGCGGGATTTGCGTCGAGGAGCGATACGTCGTCCGAAATGCCCGTGTACGCGCTGCCGAGGGTTTCCGCTCTGCCGCCGGCCGGCACGGCAAGCGAATAAAACGAAATCGCCCGTTCTTTGTATCCCGAAGATGCGGAAAGCGCTTCAATAAACGAACGCGAACCGCTGAAATCGAGCGCGCGTACGGGAAGTGAGGAGAACAACAACAACAACGATATGCGAGCGAGCGGTGTCTTCATCATCGACATCCTGTAGTATAACTTTGCAGCTAAACCGTTTTGCAGTTGATGCAGAATCGGTTTTGAAGTGCTTGTTATGTGATTATATATCATCAAGGGATTTTGCCTCATCTTTTTTTCATAAGGTACATTTAACAAAAACATTCGTTATGCCTCTCCGTGTGCATTACAGTCATTGCAGAAGCAATGTTTAAAACTTATATTTTCAAATTCTTTACCACACTTATGGCAATAGTGTTCAGGATATTCTTCATTACTGAAATCTTTCCAAGTTCTATAACACAAATTACATAAAGGTCTTGAAGAATTAAATGCTATTTCCTTTTTACAACGAATACAAAATCCGTTTTCAAGTTTTTCTTCAGTATCTGAAATAAATTTTTCTTTGTCTGTTTCAGATTCAAATTGTAATTTTTCGGAGAATTGTTTTATAGTCTTTGCTTCTTCTAAGATTTCTTCAAAAATATCTTCATTTTCAGATTTGTTAATTTTTATTCCCATTTCACAATTATTTTTTTCTGAGAATTCATACAAATTCATTGAAGTAATGATTGCCGTTTTCTCATTTAAATAACACTTTGCATGGAGATTATCATGACAATATAAATTTATTTTATTTAATTCAATGAATTTCTCTTTTTCCGAATCGTTATTTTCGCGTTTACGATAAATAAAAATTATTTCAATTTTTCTTTCTTGTGCGACTACAAGTCTTTTATAAAATATATTGTCAATTTTTTCATACGGAGTAATAATATAAATATATTCTTTTGCTTTTCTAATTATGTTTTCTATTTCAGAAGCAATTCCTTTTGTTGTTAAAAATTCCATTTTTTATTTTCTCCAAAAGTACCCCGGTACGGGTATTCGTACATCATATTTTCGGCTTTTTCCCTCTATCTTATCAGCAAAATTACCGAAAATATAAAGGGGCCTCAGGGATTACGCATGAAAAATGTATACACAGAAAAGAAGCGTATATACATAAAAAAGGCGGAACGCGAGGCAGCGGCAATGCCGCCGAGCCGCTCTGACCGATGGCAAGCAAAATTTCGTAGAAATTTTGCGCAGTCCGATTCCAATTACGGTCAGCCGCGGCGAACGGCAGGGCTGCTGCCGGGAGTGCAGCCGATTTTTTACGGTACGGTTATTTTTGGGGGAATATAGATTCTCATGCGTAAGACCTGGGGACGTATCGTACGGTAGGTTTTTTTATAAAACCGTGATAAAATATATGAGAGCGAAAGATCACAATCCTTTATGAAAAAAGTATTTTTTATCGCACTATATTGTATTCTCATTGCCGTGCCTTTTTTTTCAGTACCGAAAGGCGAAGGTCGTTCTCTTGCGGAAATCGATCGGCTCATTCAAGAGACGGAGTACGATGCGGCGCTTTCGGCTCTGCACGATTTTTTTGAAACCTATCCCGAATGCTTTAACGATGGGCAGCATCGTGCGGATCGAATTTTTAAAACGCTCGATCGATACACGGCGATTTCGTTGCAGCTTATCGATGCGATAGAAACTGAACCGGAAAACGGACGAAAGATATTGGAAATTATAGCGAAGCTTGAATCGCTGAAAAAAAATCCCACGGAACAACAGCTTGCCTTTATTCACAATGCGCGCACTGCGGCACAGTTTACGATGTACCGCAAACAGCTGCTCGCGATTTTACAGGAAAGTGCGGATGCGGCGCACAGCGGCAACTATAGAGGTGCGGTAGATAAAACGCAGAGCGGTTTTTTTATGTATCGCGACGATTTTTTTCGCGATCATACGGATCCGAGCGTGACGATTCCGGTGCGGAGCGCCCTGTCCTACGTTGACGCCAAGATCGCTGCGTATAAAGCGCTCGAAGATGTACTGCAAGATACGGTGCGTTCTTTTACCGATGCACTTCGTTTGAACGACGTTGAAAGCGCGCGCGCGGCGTTTGTCTCCGTACAGTATGCGTTCAATGCATTTGCGGAAGTGAGGAACAGCATCTATCGGCTCGGATATGAGCTGTGGGATATGGGACAGGCGATGCGGGCGGGAACGTCGTCGATGACGGATGCGTCGTTTTTGCCTTTCGTTTCGCGCTGTATACTCGGCGTCAATACGATTGCGGATTCGGGTGTCGCCGGCGTGCTGGATTACGAATGGGACGCGTTGATAAAATACATGGAAGATGAAATCGCGTCGATGATTACGCAGCATGCCGAATCTTTCGTGTATGCGCTGAGTTCCGACAGCTTCGCCGACGGAAACGATTTCCCGTCGCAAAAAGATCTTGACGAGATCCTGTCGTTTGCCGAAATCGGAAAATCGGTAGATGCGCTGTATGCGCTGCGCATGGACTCGGATGACACTCCGGGAAAATCGATATTTCCGAATTTTACCGTATCCCTCGACTATGCGGTATCGCTTTCGTCGCGCTTTGCCGCACTGCTCGATGCGGGCGGAGCGATGACGGTTGAACGGGAAAAAGCCCTTGCACTGCCGGAACCGAGCGATTATGAACGGGTGGCGGAAGGAAACGAGTATGCGGCTTCTCTCCTCGCTGCATCCGACAATATAAAATCGGCACAGTCGAAAATTTCGGAAGGCGCTTTCGAAGTGTCGCCTGAAGCCGTCGCGTATCTCCAAGCACAGCATACCGAAGATGCCGACGACGAAGTGATCCCGTTTGACAGTCTCGCAGGTGCATATCGAAAATACGTTCGTGATGCGGCGGACTTCGGCCGCAATACGGCTATCGAACTGTGGCAGAAAATCGCTTCGTATTACGCTGCGTGCGGCACATCCTATGTTACGGCACGGGAAAGCGATGCCGCCGCTATCGAAACGCTGGACAGCGGCGAGTTCGATGAAGCGTCGGGGGGGACGTTTCACTACCCGCTGCAAGTAACCGAAGCCGTCCGTACCTTTCAAAAAAAGATTTCCGAAAATAAAGCCGCCCTCGTTTCCGGACGCAAGCTGCTTGCAGACGGGGAAAACGCCGACGCATACGCACTGTCGCTTCAATCGATTTACGCATCGATTACCAAACTCGATTCGCTTGTGCCGAATGTCGAGGTTATCGGTGCGGCTGCGCTTGAGCAGGTAAAAGCGGCGCAGCGCGCAAAAAGCGAAGCGGATCTCCGATACGAGCAAGCGCAAAAAGCACTCGCGGCAAACGACTTCGACGAAGCGCGCAGGCGGCTGCAGGAGTCGCGTACGAAATATAACGAATCGCTCTCGTATCAGGAATCCGAAAAACTGCGTACCGAATCCGACGAACGGCTTGCTTTACTCGGTGAACGTATTCAAACACGCCAAAACGAAAGCGTCGTTCGCCGCGTACGCGATATAAAGACACGCGCACGAAACGAATACTACAACGGCAATTTTACCGCGGCGGAATCTCTTTTGACGCAGGCAAAGGCACTGTGGGCATCGACGAATATCGGAGAAGACGAAGAAATCGTATCGCTGCTCGCCCTGGTCGGTACGGCGCTTTCGCTTCGTACGGGGCGCGTCCTTTCGCCGTCGGCGCCGCTCTATCCCGAAATGTCGCAGCTTTTGAGCATTGCGCGGCAGTATTTTAAAGAAGGGCAAGATTTATTAAAAAAAGGCGATACCGACGAGGGACGGGCGATTCTCGCCCAAGCGCTCCAAAAAATTCAAGAACTCCAGCTCGTCTATCCGCTTAATCGCGCGGCGAGCCTTTTAGCGCTGCGGATTCGACAAGTGCTCAACCCATCTGGTTTTGCGTCTCTTTTTGCGGAGCGCGTCGAAATGGCAAAGGCGAATTACAAAATCCCGGACAAGCGGCAGTCGGCTTATACCGATTTGCTCGACTTGCATGAAATCGATCCGTCGTATCCGGGTCTCTCCGCTTTGATCTATGAAACGGAAATCGATTTGGGCATACGCCGCCGTCCGCAAGACCGTACTGCGATCACGCGCGCGGCATCCCTTACGAAACAAGCGCAGAATATCATGGACGGCGCGGGACGCGACGAAGTAAAGCTGCGCTCGGCTCTTTCACTCGTCGACGAAGCGATTTCTCTTGACTCGAATAACAATACGGCACTCCTCTTAAAAGATCGCATACAGATCGCGATCGGAGGGCAGACGCTCATCGTGTTGTCATCCGAAGACGAAGCGAAGTATCAAAAGGCGGTCGCCGCGCTCCAGAACAATAATGTCGTCACTGCGAATGCGCTCGTTGAAGAGTTACTGCAAAAATCGTCAAATAAAAACTCTTCGAAGATTATCGATTTGCAAAAGAAGATTCGGGCGCTGCTGTGATGAATCGAAGGATAACGATAGTAAAACGCGCGATTTTGTTCGCGTTCTCGGCCACAGTTTTTTGTACATCACTTTCCCGTCTCTCCGCTCAGACGATGTATTGGGAAGATCCCGTACGCATTACGAAAGGCGATGCGCGCTTTCCCCGTGTTGCGACCGACGGTACGAAGAGCTGTGTGTTTTGGCAGGAAATCGATACGCGCAGCGAAACGATATGGCTTTCGTGCGAGTATACCGATGCACGCGGCGTGCAGCGGACAAACAGCCGTTTTGCGGGTCCCTTTCCGTATTCCGGCAGGATACCCGATATCTATTCGGTCGCCCTTTCGAAAAAAGGTACGCTCGCCGTCGCCGTCCTTTCCGGTACGAAGTCGCTTTCGATTTTCGTGTCGACCGACGGCGGCGCATATTTTACCGAAGCGAAGATTCCGCGCTATACCGAACCTTTTGTCGCGCCGCAGATCTATGCGACCGAACGCGGTACTTTTATGATGTTTACATCGCTCGGACAAAATGCTTCGTTCGCGATGTATACGGCGTCTTCTCCCGACGGTTTTTCATGGTCGGGTTTTTCAGCGTTTACTCCGGCCGGTTCTTTGACGAATCCGTTTATTCCCGTACTTGCTTCGATGCCGAGAGCCGATGTCGTCGTATTTCAAGCGCAGTATATTTCGGGAAATCGCATATCCTATCAGCTCTATGCGACTTTTTCTTCCGATGCGGGCGTGACGTGGTCTGAGCCCTTGCTGCTGACCGATGCCGCTTCTCTCGCTCCCGATGATACGCGCAATTTTTCTTTGTATCACAATCAGCGTCCGTTTTTGTTTACGCAGTCCGGTGTCACCTATATCGCGTGGGAGCGGACATATTACGCTTCCGAGAATTCGAATATTTGGGTCGCACAGTTGACGAAGAACGGCATCACCTCCGGTACGGCAAAGCAAATCAGCGGTGAAGGAAATGCAAATCGCGCCGTACTCTTTTCATTTAATAACGAATTGTCGGCCGTTTGGTTCGATACGAGAAGCGGCGTAGAAACGGTGCGTATGGCGCAGAAAAAAGGCCCGCTGTGGGAAGAAACGGCGATCTCTTCGGGGCGCGTGCCGTCTCTCTTTGCGTTTCCGGTTATCACGCAGCAAAAGTCGAAAGCGGTACGGCTGTCGTTTGTGTGGCAGGAAAATCCCGTAAACGGGGATCCGGGTATCTACCGCCTTGAGCCCGACGTAACGGTTCAAGCTCCCACGCTTAAACCGCTTTCGTTCAAAGAAGGAAAACGGTCTCGCGCGTCCCGCGTTCGTTTCCGCGTCACCCTTCCGTCGGATTCATCCGGCATTGCAGGCTATTCGTGGAGCTGGTCGCAAAACAAATCGGCGGAACCGCCCGAAACGATTATGAATACTCCGGACGAACGGACGATCGAAACGAATGCATCGTCCGAGGGAGACTGGTATTTTAAAGTTCGGGCGGCGGATTATGCGGGCAACTGGTCGGAGCCGGCCGAAGCGGCGTATTATCTCGATTTGACCGCACCCGCAAAACCCGCGATCGTAGTTCCCGGAACGGATGCATACGGCTTTATCGATTCGAATTCGTTTCGTATACGCTGGCAGCCTGACGCGGCCGACAGCGATGTTGCAGGCTACACGTGGCATCTGCAGTACCTTGCGCCGATCGATAATCGCCTCGTTTCCGCAAAGCACCGTCCGATACGCATGGGCGTCGATGAAGCGAAGCCGATCGTTTCCGCGCTGCTGTCGTCCCACGCAGACGATGCGCTGCATGCGGAAAAACCGCCGAAGCGTATGCTCGGAAAAGAAAAGGGCGTTTCGTATGCAAACCGAAAAAACGGCCTCTATGCGTTTTCCGTTGCGGCGATCGATGAAGTCGGCAATATCGGAGAGGCGGCCGTGTCGCTGTTTTTGCTCAATAAATATGTGCCGTCGACGTATATTACGTCGGTTACCTCATCGTCCGATATGTTCGGCAACATAACGCTCGATATCGTCGGCGGAGGATTTACGTACGACGGCACCGTCGATACGGTCTATATCGACAGGGACGGAAAAGCGCCCTACGATTTAACGCTTCGACGGAGCGACGGACTCTTTCGCGTCGCATCGGACAATCGCATCGTCGATATGCGCGTCGGTACCGGGCTCAACGAAGGCGCATACCGCATCGGTATCGTGCATCCGGAACGCGGGCTTTTTATGAGCGAGCCGCTCTTCCGCGTTGAAGAAAACGGTACCGTCAAAATGGAACGGCGCTACGCATACGATTCGCCGTGGATGCCCATGAGAGCGATGGCGCCGTATCGCATGCAAGTCGGAACGGTTTTGCTTTGGATAGTGCTCGTGCTCGCCGCAGCTGGATTTGTATTCGCGCTTTTCGGATTGACGGAGACGATACGGGACGTCCTCGCCGTCCGTATGGAAATACGAGCGCTCATTGCAGGAGATATTATGCCGCAGGGAAAGAAAAAACGGTTTATGCAGCTGACACAGCGAGGCATGAGCCTCAGGTTCAAATTAATGTTGTTTACGACGCTTCTCGTTATCGTCACCGTCGCGCTCGTTGCCGTCCCGTTCGGCGTCAATATGGTACGCACGCAGCAACGTACGCTTGCGCAGGGACTTTCCGAAAGAGTTGATATGCTGCTCGAAAGTTTGACGTCGAGCACGCGCATCTATATGTCGACGCAGAATATCCTCGAAATGAATTATCTGCCCGATCAAATGTCGTCGCTCGAAGAAGCGCAGTACGTGACGATTACCGGCTATCCGTCGAACAATGCGAATACGAGCCTCGCGTATGTGTGGGCTACGAACGACCCCGATGTTTTGCAAAAGATTGCGAATTCGACGCTTGCCTACGGCGCATCGGAAATCATAGATCCCACTGTTCAAGAGATCGCGATGAGATGTGAAAAGCTCAATGAAACTGCTGCAAAAGAGGCGAGCGGCATCGCAGCCGACATAGCGGAACTCAACGCGGAAGGTATTTCTCTTGCACTTCGAACCGATAGGCGTTCCGTAGCCCGCCGCGAAGAGATTGCGCAGATTACGACGCAGCTTTCGACAAAGCTGACCGCTTTGCTGAACGAGCTCGCCGCAAACGGAAGCTCATCCGTTCCCGCGTATGACGACATGCACTTCGACCGCGTAAATACCGATTACCTTTTTTACCGGCCGGTGCTGTACCGTCACGGTACGTCGCAGGAGTACGTGCGGGGCATTGTCCTCGTTCAAGTGTCTACCAAAAATATCGTTGCTGCGGTTTACAACGCACAGCGTACCGTGTTTTTGACGGCTCTCCTCATCGGCGCCTTTGCCGTTTTGATCGGCGCCGCCGGTTCGTTTGTTTTAGCGTCGATCATCGTAGCGCCCATTCGGGAACTTGCGCGTCACGTGCAGATTATCGGTGCGACGAGCGACAAGTTGAAGCTTGCAGGACGTGATATAAAAATCAAAAGCCGTGATGAAATCGGTCGGCTCGGTGAAAGCGTCAATGAAATGACTCACGGACTGATTCGTGCGGCAAAAGACGAGCGGCTGCTCATGGACGGCAAAGTTGTGCAGCAAACCTTCCTTCCGCTTGTGACAAACGAAGACGGTGTAAAGGGAACGGTCGCAAAACTCGACGAAGCTAATCTCCAGTGTTTCGGTTATTACGAAGGTGCGACGGGAGTTTCGGGCGATTATTTCGATTATAAAAAACTCGACGACCGCTGGTATGTTTTAATAAAATGCGACGCATCGGGGCACGGCGTACCTGCTGCCCTTCTCATGACGATTGTCGCGACGCTGTTCCGCACGTATTTTGAACACTGGTCGTACGAAGAAAACGGTACGCAGATAGACACGATCGTTTCGCAGATAAACGATTTTATCGAATCGCTCGGCATCAAAGGAAAATTCGCAACGATCATCATCTGTCTCTTCGATACGTACTCGGGCGACGTCTATATGTGCAATGCGGGCGACAACATCGTCCACATGTACGACAATATGGCGCAAAAGGAAACCGAACTGACGTTGTTCGAAACGCCTGCGGCAGGTCCGCTTTCATCCGCTTTCGTCGATTCGAAAGGCGGCTTTAAAGTCGAAAAGACACACTTACAAAAAGGCGACGTGCTCTTTCTCTATACCGACGGCATCGAAGAAGCAACGCGGAAATTCCGCTCACCGTCGTCGTTTGCCGTTATTCAGTGTGCAAAACGCGGCTTGCATCCGGGAGACGTTCACGGCAATCACAAAGTCGGAGAGGATTCCGAGCAGCTCGAAAGCCGCCGCGTCGGCGACATCATTGAGTCGGTATTTGCTCGCCGCGTGTATACGCTCGAAAAATTTCACAATCCGATTCCCGATGAAGAGCTGCTCTTCGATTTTTCGACGTGTAAAGGTACGCTCGAAGAAGCCGTCATCGCGCTTGTGGCAATCGAAAAAGTATTCCGTATGTATAAGTCGCCCGACGTAACGGCAACCGATGTCGTACGCGTCGACAAAAAAATCGACGTATTTCTTGAGAAGCACTTCAATCGATATAATTATTATTGCGGTGTAAAACAGGAAAGCGCGGAAGGTCCGAACTATTTCGAATATATGTATCTCCGTGAAGACGAACAGCTCGACGATTTGACGCTGCTCGCCGTCCGCCGTCCGTAAAATATTCCGCCGGAATATTTTACAAAAACGTTTTGCAAAATCGGCAAATTGTATGTATATTATAGGGGAATGTACAGGGGGTTATATGGCTATCGGTGATAAAATCAAACGGTATTTTGACAAAGGCGTCACAGCGTCTAAAACGGCATTCGACAAAGGCATGGAAGCGTCCAAAACCGCGTTCAACAAAGCAAGCAGCGCCGTTCAGGATTTCAGCGACAAAAGCGTCGTCCGTATAGAAAAACATCAGTTCGAAACGAAAAAAGAAGAGCAGCTGCTTGCGCTCGGAAAAAAAGTTTTCGAAAAATTTGCAGGCGATACGGCATCTGCAGTTCGCGCCGACGATGCGGATATCGCACCGATCGTTGCGGAAGTAAAACACTGCGACGAAGAGATTGCAAAGCGCGAAGAAGCGCTTGCTCAAAAGCCGAAGCAGGACTGAACGTTTAAAAGCGCCGCTGAAATAGCGCGGCACTTTTAACTTCGAGTTTCCTCTCGAAAACTCGCGGATATACGTGTGCGCTTACGCGCACGAATTGCACGGCTCCTAAATCCGAAGATTTACTCGCTGTGCAATTTTAAGGAAGGTTTAAAAGCACCGCTGGAATAGCGCAGCGCTTTTAACTTCGAGTTTTCTTTCGAAAACTCGCGGATATACGTGCGCGCTCTCGCGCACCAATTCAACAGTCTCCAAAATTGATATTTTGTTCGACTGTTGAATTTTAAGGAACGGATTTTTACCGCGCGCCGCCGTTCGAAGCGGGAGCGGCGGAAGGTAAAACAAACGGCGGGCTTTATACATGCCCGCCGTTCGATCATTTAATTATTAATAATTTTTTATCGGCATTTAATTCAGCGCGATGCCGCCGTTTTACCCGCCGTTTTTCCGAATACCATGCAGTCTGCGATCGCATTGCCGCCGAGCCGGTTCGAACCGTGAATACCGCCGGTAACTTCGCCGCAGGCGTATAAGCCGGGAACGGGTTTCCCGTCCGCGCCGAGCACTTCGGCATCCGTGTTGATTTGGATACCGCCCATCGTGTGGTGTACGGTCGGAACTTTTTTGCACGCGTACCACGGACCTGCGTCGAGCGTTTTGTCGTCCGGGCTGTTCGATGTAAATCCGAGTTCGTCTTTTTCGACTTCTTTTGAAACGACGGAGTTGTACTGTGCGACCGACGCTTTCAGGTCGTCGGCGTTCATTTTTGTCTTTTGCGCAAGTTCGTCGAGCGTTGCAGCTTCGATGACGGAACCCTGTGCGACCATGTTTGCGATCGTCGCGCCGTTGTTGTCGACGAAATCGCGTGACGGATAGCGTATGGAATTGACGACAATCCAGTAGGTGCTGCCGTCCTGTGCGAAAATCGCTTTGCACAAAGTATCGCGCGCCGCGTTTTCGTTTACGAAGCGTTTGCCCGAAGCGTTGACGAAGATGCGGTTTTTGCCGGATGTGCGGATGTTTTCCATGAGGCCGGTTCCCGGCGTACCGCAGGGGTGGAGTTGAATATCGGGCATACCGACGACGTTTGCGCCCGCGCTTTCGGCGAGCGTAATGCCGTCGCCCTGTGCGCACAGGAACATATTTGTCGTGCCGATCGAATTGTCGAGCTTCACTTCTTTCCATACGCCCGTGTTCACTTTTTGACGGAGCGCGACGTTTGCACCGAATCCGCCGGTTGCGATGATGACGCCTTTGGAAGCGTTGACCGTGATTTTCCTGCCTTTGTTTTCTCCGACCGCGCCTGAAACTCTGTCGCCTTTTTTAATAAGCGACGTCGCTTTCGTGTCCGTGATGACGGTGATGTTCGGATGTTTTGCCGCGTACGCTTCGAACACTCTGATGTAGCTGTTGCCGGACGGCGTTTTCGGGTAGTGACTGCGCTGACCGAGCGAGCCCGTAGCGGCGCCGATTTTATCTTTAAACTGCACACCGATCGATTCGAGCCATTCGACTGCTGGAAGCGCATTGCTCGTCATATAGCGGACGAGAGAAGGCGTGCCGGTGTTGTGACCGCCGGTCATCGTTGCGTTGTAAAAAGTTTCGACGGAATCGGTGATACCCTGCGGCACTTGGCGCTTGGGATCTACGGCGTTGAGCGCGCCTTCGGAAACGTTCGTGCTTCCGCCGAGCAAACCGATTTTTTCCATGACGATGACTTTCGCGCCGTTTTGCTCTGCGGAGATGGCTGCCGCAAGTCCCGCGCCGCCGCCTCCTATGACGAGTACGTCCGTGTTGTACGTTTCATCTTTAAGCTGTTTCGCTTTTTTCGGCTGTGTCCATTTTTTAATGTCGGCTCCCGACTGCACGAGACAGTCGCGCACCGCAGCGATGAGCGAACGGCTCGAAATGCTTGCACCGGTGACGACGTCGACGGCGAGCGATTGGTTGTCGATAATCCGCGCGGCGACCGTTTCGAGCGCTTTTTTCCCGACGCCGATCGTTTCAAGGTTTTTCGAATAATCGATGTCGGTGATCTTTCCGTTGCTCACCGTGACCGATACGGTCATCGGCGCGTTGTGTCCCGAAATCGTTTTCGAATAGGTTTGTGCCTGCGCTTTTTTCGCAGCGCTTACCGTGCCGGCGAGCAGCGCGGCTGAACACAAAAATAATGCGATTTTTTTCATATAACACTCCTTGTTAAGTTTACTTTGCTAAAATCGATCGTGCGGCGATTCTGCCGAATGTCAGAACGTCCGCCGTCGCGTTACCGCCGAGCCGATTCGAGCCGTGAATGCCGCCGACAACTTCGCCTGCCGCATAGAGACCGTCGATCGGTTTGCCGTTTACATCCATAACTTGTGCATTTGTAGCGATATATAAACCGCCCATCGTGTGATGGATCGACGGAGCGCGCGGGGTCGCATAAAACGGTGCCTTTTCGATTTTATCTGCGAACAGCTTGCGTCCGAATACGGGATCGTTTTTGGCTTCTACCATTTTATTGTATTCGGCCACCGTCGCCTGCAGGCTGCCTGCAGGCATTTTAAGCTGTTCTTCAAGTCCCGCGAGCGTGTCTGCTTTATAGATGCGTCCGAGCGATACGAGCGTTTCGACATTTTCGTTGAATGAATTTTTTTCTTCGACGATCGATGCATCGTTGATATCGTAGCATATAGCATCGGTTTGCTTTTTGATTGCAGCGACAAATGCATCTCGGCGGGCGTCTTCGTTGACAAATCGTTTGCCTTCTTTGTTGACATCGATGACGTTGTCAAGACCGGACATCTTCCGTGCGCGTCCTTGCAGTGTGCCGCTGCCGGGTGTCGCGAGCGGATACGTTTGAACGTAATCCATTCCCGTCGTAGCGGCTCCGATTGCGACCGCCATGATAATTCCGTCACCGGTTGTTCCGGGTTGATTTGTAGAAACCATATCGGGCGTTAAAGACGGATTCGATTTTTGACGCATCTCTTTGTTGTTGCTGTATCCGCCCGTGGCGATGATGATACCTTTTGTTCCTCGGTAATCGTACGTGCTGCCGAACCGGTCGATTGCGCGGACGCCGATCGCTTTTCCGTTTTCGACGATAATCCGTTCGGCACGCATATTCGTAATGATCGGTATGTTGTGTTTTATCGCTTCGTCATACAGCGGGCCGATGAGCCCCGTTCCCGCGGGGGCGTCTACCTGATGCGTCCGCTGCCACAGAGCGCCCGCGCCTTGGCTGACTTTGCTGCGGAACGGCGTTCCGAGCCCCTCCATCCAGTGCAAGGTGTTGAACGTATTTTCCGTATAGGTGCGGATCAAATCGACGTGACCGACTTTATCGCCGCCGTTGTATGTTTGCAGCGCGTGCCATTCGGGGCAGTCGAACAGTGTTTGAGAGCCGGATGCGAGGTATGCATTGTATTTCGCTTTGACGTCGTTTATCAATTTTGCGTGCGCGGCGTTTGCCGGTTTTTCTCCGACAGCTTTGACGACGGCTGCTTTGAGCGTATCGGTCATCGGAAGTGCCGCTTGCCTTTGGGGATCCGCCGTATTGAACGCACTCGCACAGCGGACTGTATTTCCGCCGATGACAGGCATCTTTTCGATGACGATGACCTGTGCGCCCGCTTGTGCTGCCGTTACCGCTGCCGCCAGTCCCGCACCTCCTGCGCCGACGATGATGATATCCGCGCTTTCCGTTGTGACGTTGTCGTTTTTCGTCCCTTTCGGGGGTACCGGAGCGTTCAGCGACGCGGTATCTCCGTTTGCTTGTTTTATACATTGATAGACGGCGCTTTTGAAGGCGGCGCTCGTAACGGTTGCACCGGAAACGCTGTCGACGTTGAGCGTTTGGTATTCGACGATATCTTTCGCAATCGTATCGATAGCCGCATCTCCGAGGAATCGCGTTTCCGAATGCTTTGTAACATCTATCGATGCGATTTTATTTTTAGTCAAAACTACCTGTACGTTGATGTAATCGTTGTTGCCGTAGACGGAAGCGGTATAGGTTCCTGCTTTGAATTTCGATTTACCGCATGAAACGAGGCTGAGCAAGAGAACAATCGCAGACAATGCGACCACCGTTCTTTTCGTTTTTGAAAGATGTTCTTTGTTCATAGCCTACCCCCTTTTAGGGCTGTCCAAAAACTGAAGTTTTTGGACAGCTTCTTTTTACTATACCTGTATGCGGTATAAACAAGGATACTTCCTCTTCTTTATAATCGCATACAATCGGCTCTATCGTTATTTTGCATCAGCAACGACGGTGTCGCCTGCGAGTTTGCCGAATACGACCGTGTCTACGACGGCGTTGCCGCCGAGACGGTTTGCGCCGTGGATGTCGCCGGTAACTTCGCCGGCTGCGTACAAACCGGGAATCGCTTTGCCGTTCGTGTCGAGCACGCGCGCATCGGTGTCGATGGAGATGCCGCCCATCGTGTGGTGGATGCACGCTTTACGGGGTGTTGCAATCCACGGGCCGTGCTCAAGTTTTACCGAATAGAGCGTCCGTCCGAACTCGTCGTGTCCGGAAGCGACGCTCTCGTTGAACGCATCGACGGTCGCTTTGAGAACTGCGGCATTCATGCTGAGCTTTGCAGCCATCGCGTCGAGCGTGTCGGCCTTATACATAAAGCCGTTTTTTTCGCAGTAGTCGAACGTAAAGCCGTCGGCACTCCGCCACGACGGATCGTTGATGTCTTTGTATTTGTCGCCGTCGGCACATTCGAGAACGTAGTAGAACTGTTCCGGCTGATTGAAAACGGCGAGACAGATATTGTCGCGGCGGCCGCCTTCGTTCGTAAAGCGTTTACCTTCTTTGTTTACGAAGATGATCTGATCGGTACCGTTTGCCGCACGCAGCGTATATTTCGATATCTGACCATCCTGCAAATTGCCGAGGTACAAAAGCTGAATTTGTTCCATGTCGGCAAGAGCGGCTCCCGCGGCGGTCGCCATGGTTATGCCGTCGCCCTGAGAAGCGGAAAAGCGGTTCGTCGTTCCGACTTTGCTCAAATCGCTCCATTTGCCTGACGTGTTGTACTTCTGTACCATTTTGCTGTTTGCGCCGAAACCGCCGGTCGAAAGGATAACGCCGTCTTTTGCGGAAATCGTAAATTTATTTCCATATCTGTCCGCACAGACGACGCCGGTAACTCTGCCGTTTTCTTTGACGAGAGATTTCGCCGTCGTTTCGACCATGAGCGAAACGTTGTCCATCTTTTCGATATTGTCGATATAGGTCGAAAGAAAACCTGTGCCGAGTTTCATAACGCTCGTATGCGTGCGCTGCCACAGAGACCCTGCGCCCTGTGCAATCTTATCGGAAAAACGCATGCCGAGTCCTTCGATCCACTTTAATCCGCTGTATGCGTTGTATGCCAGCGTTTTGACGAGGTCGAGGTTTGCGGCTTTATCTCCGCCGTTCCACGTTTGCAGCGCGTACCATTCTTTCGAGTCGAAGAGATCCGTGCGTCCGCTTGCTTTGTATGCGTCCCACTGTGCGCGCACCGCCGCTTGAAGAGCCGCGTGTTCGTCGCTTGCAGGGTTTTCCGCGAGAGCGTTTTCGATCGTCGGTTTTACCGAATCCGACATTTTAACTTTTTTTTGCAGCGCTTCATCGGCAGCGTTGTAGATGGCTCCGCACACGAGCGTGTCGCCTCCGACTTCGCCGGTCTTTTCGACGATGATGACCGATTTGCCTTTTTGTCCGGCTGCGATTGCGGCTGCAAGACCTGCGCCCCCGCCGCCGACAACGACGACATCGGCGCTCGCATTCGACGGAGCTTTAGCGGGTTTTTGCTTTTTGCTCCAGTCGGCAAGATTGCCGCCCGCCTGCTGTAAGCACTTGGTTACCGCGGCCGTAATCGCGCGGGAAGTAATCGTAGCGCCGGTTACGACATCGACGTTAATGCTTTGGTTTTCGACGATCCGCTGAGGAATGACATCCACCGGCGAAAGTCCGCCGGCCGTTACAACCTTACCGTTGATGTCTTTTAAGCGCGTACCGATTCCGGGCGTTTCCGCTTCTTTCGTCACTTCGACTTGCGTGATCTTTTTGCCCTTGATCGTAACGCTTATTTCGACGTCGCCGTTCATGCCGCCGACCGCAGCCGTGTAGGTTCCGTTTTTAACGGATTTTCCGCCGGCACCGAACAGGAATGTAGTTGCAAAAAGCGCATACGCCGCCGTTTGCAAAAGCCGAATCTTTTTCATATATCCTCCATCAAATGATATAAAATGATTTTCATACAACGAAGCTATGCGATAAATTTTCCATTATTTTTTCCATAATGTTTATGGTACTTTATGAAAAGCGGGTATCACAATCGAATATAACAAAATATTTAAAACTATTCAATGTAAAATACCGTTTTGTAACGATGCGGCGTGTAACCTTTTTTGCGCGATCGCTGTTTGAAAGGTGAATGCAAGAGCAAACGTAATCTGATTTGCTTTCTCCTCTCCTTTCTGGAGCCCTGCCGTCGGCAGGGCTCCTTTTTTTATTTCGTTTTGTGTATACTGACGGTATGCATCGCATTTTATTTATCTGTCACGGAAACATCTGCCGCTCTCCGATGGCGGAATTCGTTATGAAAGATTTGGTACGGAAGGCGGGACGGGAACGCGATTTCGTTATCGAATCGGCGGCGACGAGCAACGAAGAGATCGGAAACGATATTCACCGCGGCACGAGAAAAAAGCTCGACGATATGGGAGTGGCGCACGAAGCGCGTGCAGCGCGGAGAATCGTACGAAGCGATTACGACGCATACGATTTTTTGATCGGCATGGACGACGAAAACCTGTACTATATGCGGAAAACGTTCGGAGAAGACCGCGCGCATAAAATGAGCAAGCTGCTCGAGTGGTGCGGCGTGCATCGCGACGTTGCCGACCCGTGGTATACGGGAAACTTCGATGCGACGTGGGACGACGTGCTTGCAGGCTGCCGCGCGATTTCGGCAAAGCTTTCGTAAGCGGATCCGTCGTTCCGCGCGGCCGCCGCGCATACATACATCGGGCAATGCGCGTAATTGCGTGAGCGTTATTATTCTGCTATAATCGATTCGTTATGGAAAACGAAGTACGTGTTCGCTACGCTCCCTCTCCGACGGGGATGCAGCATATCGGCGGTGTGCGCACCGCGCTGTTCAATTATCTTTTTGCGCGTTCGCAGGGCGGCAAATTTGTTTTGCGCCTCGAAGATACCGACCGTACGCGCTACGACGAAAAATTTGTTAAGAATTTGTACGATACGATGGCATGGCTCGGCATCGACTGGGACAAGGGCGGCGATAAAGGCGGCCCTTACGGCCCTTATGTGCAGAGCGAGCGCTTCGATCTCTATAAAAAATATGCGGAAGAACTTGTCGCAAAGGGCGAAGCCTATTACTGTTTTTGCGACGAAGAGCGCCTCGCGCGCATCCGAAAAATCCAAACGGAAAACAAAATGGCGCCGGGTTACGACCGCCATTGCCGTATGCTGACCTCTGAAGAAGTGCGGGAAAATATAGCGGCGGGAAAACCGCACGTCATCCGCCTCAAAGTGCCGCTCGAAGGCGAAACGGAATTTCACGATTATCTGCTCGGAAAGATCACGTGGAAAAACGAAGATATCAGCCCGGATCCCGTTTTGCTCAAAAGCGACGGTTTTCCGACTTACCACTTGGCGAATATCGTCGACGATCACTTTATGCATATTTCTCACGTAATGCGCGCGCAGGAGTGGATACCGTCGACGCCGCTGCACGTACAGATGTACCGCGCTTTCGGCTGGAAGCATCCCGAATTCTGTCACTTGCCCATGGTCAACGGTAAAGACGGTCAAAAGCTTTCGAAGCGGCACGGTGCGACGAGTGTCGATGAATTCCGCGCGCGCGGTTATCTTCCCGAAGCGATTATCAATTATGTTGCGATGCTCGGCTGTTCGTACGAAGACGGCAGAGATATGTATTCGCTCGACGAGCTGTGCCGCTTATTTAAAATCGAGCATTTAAATAAATCACCTGCGGTATTCGATTATAAAAAACTCGAATGGTATAACGGACAGTATATCCGTATGCTTTCGGATGAAGCGCTTTACCGCATGACGCTGCCGTTTATCACGGGAACGGGCGATGCCGCTCTTCCGATCCATTCCGACGGTGAATTGCCGCCTCCGCGCGTGGGGCCGGAATATTCGGGTATCGCGCTCGGAAACGACGGCGAACCGGTTTGCGTTGACGCTTCCATGCAGATGACAAGCGCCGACGTAAAAGCCGCCCTCATGTGCCTCATGCCGCTTATTAAAGAGCGGCTCCACTATTTGACCGACGCCGCGGAAATGGTGCGCTTTTTGTTTACCGAACCGGCCGTGCCTCCCGTCGAAGAGATCGTTCCGAAAAAACTCGACGCGGCGAAAACGAAAGAGATATTGCTTCGCGCAAAGAATTTCGTCGACGCGGCTTTCGCTATGAGCCATGAAGAAGCGGAAAATCTTGCGAGGACGGAAGCGGAAGCGCTCGGCGTAAAGCTCGGAGATTTTATGATGCCCGTGCGCATGGCGGTAACCGGCAGCAGAATAAGTCCTCCGCTTATCGGCTCGATTCTCATACTCGGAAAAGAGCGGTGTCTTTCGCGGATCGAAAAGACGCTCGAAAAGTTTTAGGGGGGGGGTAATATGCCTCAAATACAGGGATTTCGAATCCGAAACTACAAAGCTCTGAAAGATATTACACTCGGAAAGTTATGGAATAATCGTAATAGACCTTTGACACCTCTTACCGTCGTTATCGGAAAGAACGGAAGCGGTAAGAGCAGTATTTTTGAAGCGTTCGGTTTTATCGCCGACTGTTTAAAAACGGGCGTGGAAGATGCGTGCGATGTGCGCGGCGGCTTTGAAAAGATTTTTTCGAAAGGTCAAAACATAGATGAACCTATGGCATTCGAATTGTATTATCGGGAGAGTGCGGAAGAAAGCCCTATTACTTATGAATTTTCGATAAAATTGGATAAGAATCGGAGACCTTTTATCTATACCGAACGGTTGCGACAGCGGCGAAGAGGAGAGGGACACGGCCGACCGTTTTCATTTTTGATTTTAAATGACGGAACGGGTATTGCATGGAAAGGAAAAACATTGGGAAAACGAATTGAGGAAGATGAGCATACGGTATTTGATGTAAATCCGCTTATTTCAAAAATCGAATCGGGTGATCAAACGGAAGAAACAAATGAGACGGAAGTGGTACGTCTTAACGATAACCGGCATTTGGCAATTACGACATTGGGAGCATTAAAGCAACATCCCCGTATTACCGCCTTTCGTAAATTTATCGAAGGTTGGTATGTCAGTTACTTTTCTCCGGATTCGGCTCGTGCATTGCCGCTTGCGGGCGTACAAAAGCATCTCGATGTGCACGGTGATAACGTTGCGAATGTCGTACAGTTTATGCAGCGGGAACATCCGAAACGATTCAAAGGGATTTTAGAACGCATTGCCAAGAAAATACCGGGGCTTGAAAAAATAGATACCGAAATTTCTTCCGACGGACGTTTGCTTTTGAAATTTTACGGGCAGGGATTTAAAGCGCCGTTTTACGCGCAGCAAATGTCCGACGGAACGCTTAAAATGTTTACGTATATGCTGCTCATGGAGGATCCCGAACCTCATTCCTTTATCTGTATAGAAGAACCTGAAAACGGTTTATATCATAGATTATTGGAAATCCTCGCAGCTGAGTTTCGTGAACATGCAGCCGAAAAAAAAAGCGGCTCCCAATTATTTATTACAACCCATCAGCCGTATTTTGTCAACGCTCTTGAACCGGACGAAGTTTGGATCCTTGAAAAGCAAGCCGACGGTTTTTCTGCAATTCATCGTGCAAGCGATGATACATTGGTAAAAGATATGGTTGCTGAAGGTATTCCGTTGGGAAGTCTGTGGTATAGCGAATATTTGGATAAGGATTAACCGCCGTGCATTATGAAATATTGGTGGAAGATATGTCCGGTAAAGCGATGCTCGATAATTTGCTGCCGAAAATTATTATACATACAAAAAATACTTTTCGTGTTCACGCGTACAAAGGACTTGGTATAATCCCTAAAAATCTGAAAACCGCGCACGGCGTATCGAATAGGATTTTATTGGAACAGCTTCCGCGATTATTGCGGGGATACGGTAATGTGCATAAAGTCGACAAAGAACAAATTCTTATCGTCGTATGCGATTTGGATGACCGTAATGAAAAAGAATTTTTATCCGAACTGAAATCTTTGTCGGATAATTGTCCGGTAAAGCCCAAAGCGGAATTCTGTCTTGCCATAGAAGAAGGGGAAGCGTGGCTGCTTGGCGATATAGCTGCGATTAAAAAAGCGTATCCGAAGGCGCTCGACAATGTGTTACTCCGCTATAAAAACGACAGCATTTGCGGGACATGGGAACTGCTTGCGGATGCCCTCTGTAAGGGCGGACATTTAAAATTGAAAAAGGACGGTTTTCAAGCGATCGGTACGCAGAAATCAAAGTGGGCTTCGACGATAGCGCCCTATATGGACGTCTGCAACAATAAATCGCCGAGTTTTAATAATTTTAAACGTACCGTAGAAAAATATAACGATGCTCGATGAGCCCCCGCTCACGTTCCTCGTATACAGTCGCTTCGTCCTTCGCGCCGCCGCAATGAGCGTTTACCCCTTGCACGCAAATCGAAGCGCGTTGTAAGCGCCGTCATATACGCCCGCTTTTGCGTTTTGCCGTATGTGTTTGATGTACATTTCGAGCAGATCGTCCGTTTCTATGAGCGTCGCGAGCGTGCGGTGCAAGTCGGATGTGTTTTCCGTTTCGATCGTGCCGTCGCCCATTTCGCTGCCGCGGATTGCACCCCACGCTTCGTGTTTTCCGACGCGCTGGATAAACAATTTCGGTATCGGGTAAAACGACAGTTCGCTCGGCTTTGTGATCATGATATCGCTTACGCGCATCAGCAAATTTGTTAAGTAGACGGCCGCGTAGAATTCGTCGTGTAAAAATACGTGAACGCCACGCACGTCGTCCGTTTCGGTTTCTTTGACGAAGCGCTTTGTCGCATTCCAATCGGTGTGCATCGTATATGAAACGCCGCTCTTATCGAGATTCGCTTTGAGTTCTTTCCATCGTCCGGCGTGATCTCCCATGTTTACGAAAAACGCGGCATTGCCGCTTTCGATAAATGTTTTGCACGTTTCGATGATATCCGCAAAACGCCGTGCCTGCGCTCCGGCTCCTCCCATCGTAAGCAAAAAGCGGCGGGGCTTTCCTTCTTTCATGCGTTCTATCCGCCGTTTGCAGTCTCCTTCGATTGCCGATACGATTTCGTAATCGACGTAGTGACCGGTTTCGAGCAGCGTGTCCGGTTCGAGACAGCGCGTGATTTTGTACTTGCCGTCCATCGAAAGGAGCGTACGGTAACCCATATATGCCGACGGCGACTGCACAGTGTGACGGCTTCCTTCGACGAGCCAAAATCCCATCGGATAATTGTCGGGGATGATGCTGACGACGTTTTTGACGCCGCCCATGATCGCCGCGTGTCCGACCCACGGGTGCATCGAAAGGAGCGGCACGTCTTCGGGAATCAATTCCAAAATCGGTTCGAAAAGCTGCGAGAGGATGCGTTCGTTCACCGACGTCGAAAGCGGTCTGCTCCCGACGGACGTCGCTTTTTCCCAAACGTGTTTATTGAACCACTTCCAGCGCTGCGAAACGCGCGAAAGCACGTCGTACCAATACTGCAAAAAGCGTATCGATTTTTGTGCCGTGCTTCCGTCGAATGCCGTCAAATCCAAAAGATAGGGCGTATAGCCGAAGTGCTTCGCCGCAGACGCCATCGCGATTGCGATGCGCCAGTGTCCGAATCCCATGCGGATCGTACCGATGATGATCGCGTGTTTCGATTGTATATCGCGGACTTTTCCTTTCGTTTTGTTTTTGTCGACGATCGTGAGCATACCGAAATCGTTGTACGCTTCCCCTGCGGCGACGGCTCCCGGTTCGACGGGCGTATCGTCCCGAGAAAAAAGAAAACGGCATACGCGGTATTTGAAAAAAGCAAAGCGCACTTCGGACGGCGCGATCGGATTGCCGAACGCCTGAGTGTAAGAGCCGTGCGGGTTCATAGTGCTATTGTAATGCAAGGGACGGCGCGGAGCAAGGCGCGGCTTGACTGTCGATTGCGGTGAGCGGGATTTACAGCTTTTCGACTTCCTCTTTTGTGAGGCCGGTCATCCGCCGTATAAAATCGACAGAACAGCTTTCTCGCTGCATCAGCTTTGCCGTTTCCCGCTTTGCTTGATATGAACCCGCGGCGATACCGTCGCGTCGGCCTTGTAAGAGTCCGTCTCTCCTGCCTTTGCGTATTCCCCGCTCAAAGCCGATCTTTTCACCTGCCATACGTAAGTCATCTTCCCGTATATTCAACGACATATACCAGCTCCTGAACTTTTCGTTCCGTTTCGCTTTTTCGACAAGCGCATCGATGTGCTGTGTAAAACCGCTCGTCGCCCGCCTCTCGCAAAGATATTCCAACAATGCGCTCAATTCAGGCTCATCCTCTTTACCGTAGGCACCCACATTATAAAATACTTTATACGATTTGTCATCAAGAAAAAGAGTGCCGTCGGCGGTACAGATATTGCAAAACTCGTATACGGGTAAACCTCTACCGAAGGGATCCTGCGTACAGATAAAGATGACATAGCTCTCTTTTAATTCCGCGTAGCTTTGACCGCGCAAGAGATTGTCGACATCCATAAGGCTTTGGTAATAACGCGTACGTTTGGGAAGAAAAGGCGGAATCGACGTTTGAATTTCGATATCGAATACGCGGTCGGAATCGAAGACATAGACGTCAAGGCGTATGCCCTTGCTTTCGTAAAACGGAGTGATCGTTTTTTGCAGGGAGGGATATTCTATTTTACCGACTTTGATATGTAAAAGGCGCTCCAATACGCCTTTACAAATTCTTTTGTTTTTCATGATCGTGCCGAACATAAAGTCGTCGGTAAAGGTGAGTTCTTCGACGGGTTTATGGGTATATTCCATAGCTGCACCTTCGGTTATTGAGATAGCGCGGCAAAGAAAGCCGCTGCAATATATATCGTTTACAAAGCGGCAAATTACGCGCTTTTTTGTGGAAATAAATGGAAACATCGTTTCCTGCGCGGGGAACTTCGCGCTCCGCGCTCGTTGCAAGTGGCGCGGGGAACTTCGCGCTCCGCGCTCGTTGCAAAAGCGGCATATTCCGATTTATTGCGGACTGATGTTCGACTAAGACGATGATATCGGCGCCGAAACGGTGTATAATGAATCGATTACCGAATGACACATCATCAATCGGATCGCACCGTATAGCTTGTGCCGCCCGGAGCGCGTTCGATAACGCATTTTTAAAAATTTCCCGTGAAACGAAGGGGAAATAGGGGTGTTTTAGAAAGCAAAAAAAGAGTTGACAGCGGAGCCGGCTTGTGCTATATTAAAAAAGAATTACAGTTGTATCAACTGTTAACTACGGCTGTCATAAAAAGACCGTCGGTCCGGCAGCCGATGCAAAAATGGAGGTTTTTTGTATGAAAAAGATTTTAGGTGTTGTGCTTGCATCCGCACTCGTCGCGGGCGCATTCGCACAAGTTACGACCGGAGTTGAATTCAGAACGAAGGTTACCGCCGCGGATTGGACGTTCAAAAAGGACACGGATCCGGATGCGGCATACTTTGTGCAGGATAATCTTGACGATACGCATATCGGTATTGATGCTGCGGGAAAAAATGCCGGCGTTACGGCGGAAGTCAATTTTGATTTGGATACTGCTACAATTCTCGGTGTCGGTGATGTATTGGGATGGTTCAATGTCGGTGCGCTTAAATTCACCGCAGGTAAATTTGCCAGCCGCTCAACGAACGCGATGGGTCTGCGCATGCGCCAGGCTGTAGGCAAAATCGTTAGCATTTCGTTTGTCGAAGCGTATAAATTCGGTACGGCAATTGGTGGTAATGTCGGTGTCGATGCGAACAATATGACGAACGGTGAGAACCTTGCCGCAATCGGTGACTATACGTTCCCGATCGGCGATGCGAAGCTTCTCGTAAAAGCCGCCATTTTCGATTCCAAACCCGGTTTCCCGCACCTCAAGAGCGGTTACGGTTTTGAAGCCGCATATCAGTCCAAGCTCTTTACGATCATCGCTGATGTAAAAGTGCCGAAAGCATACACTGCAGTAACCGGTGTGTATTTCCGTATGATGCCGATCGATATGCTCGACTTCGCCGTCGGCGGTACGCTTGCATTCGATAATAGCGGCGCAACCGACAATACGACGATCGGTCTCGACGCGCGTGTACGCATTTTGCCGCTCGATGCGCTTTCTTTCACCGTTATGGGTAACTACTCTCTTGAAACAGCTAAACAAGGCGACAATAAAGCATATACCGACGGTAAATACATCGCGCTCAATGCAAGCTATATGTTGAACGATATGTTTACGCTCTTCGGTGAACTCGGATATTTCGATGAGAATACAAAAGCATATCAGGGAAAGGATAACATTAAATTCCAAGTCGGTACGACAGTGAAACCGGTTGAAAACGTAACCGTTTCCGGTGCCGTACAGGCTGCGATTCCGATCTACAGCGATACGCCTGCAAAAGGTACTCCTGTATTCGGACTTTCGATCCCTGTCGCTATGAAGATCGCTTTCTAAGCTGAACTTTATTTGACAACCGACCCGTGCGCTCTGTACGGGTAGGGCAAAAATCCCGCAGCATACGTTGCGGGATTTTTTTATAGCGGGGAGAATGCGCGTGACGAGCGGGCAAACGTGTACGCGGCAGTTGCCGGAATGCGGGGGCGGTGTGGGGCGTGCGCTTGAGAAAAAGCGGGGAGTAGGGGTGAACTGTGGACTTGAGCAATCGAGGTGTGCGTCCCGCGTTTTGCGGAATGCGCTGCCTTACAGCTTTTCGATTTCCGCTTCGGAGAGGCCGGTAGCTTGCGCGATGTTTTTAATCAATAGCCCCATGCCGAGTAAGTTTTTTGCCGTTTCAAGTGCTTTTTGATATGAGCCTTCAGAAAAACCTTTCGCTTCGCCTTCCTGTTTCCCTTGTGCGATACCTTCCTGCAGTGCGATTTCCCGTTCTTCTTCCCGCTGTACAGCTATGTCCACGTCATAATCGTATTCGGCTATAAGCATATTCATCACCTCCCGCGATTTTCGCTGTAAGTATTCCCGTAAGATGTCGTTTTGTATGCACTCTTTGATCGCGTTCTGAAAGCCGTTTTCGCTGTCGAGCTTCGTGTGTCTTCTCACGACATCTACGAACAGCGTGTATTCTTTCAGCGGTTTGCACGCATGTAAGATTTCACTTCCCTTATTATAATTGATATTCGTCACGCTGACAATGAGTTCGAGGCTCGGTTTTTGAGGTATCGTCATAAAAGCGTCGGAAAGACGGAGCGTTGCAGTTTCGGGGTAATCTTCTTCTCCGTTGTAGAACACGTAGAACTCCGGCGTCGGGATCTTTTTAAGCCTACGGAGATAGCGGTCGCGCGGGTTTTCGATGCGCTCATAGAGGCGCGCGGCATACTGCAAAAAGCGAAGCGGCATATTCGCGTTGATTTCCTTAGAATTAATCGGCGAGTAATTTTTCAAAATTACGAGTCGATTAATTATGCTGTTTCGTAATGTAATGAGAAACAGCAATGGATATGCGACGTTTGTCTGAAAGACAAACTCGACGTTACTCATATCCGGCGCTATTTGGACGGATATGAGTAACGGTGGACTGGTGTTCTACCAATACGATGATCTTACCGTCGATGAGGCAGGCGATGTCGTTGCGGAAAGCCATGTACATGACCTGTTCGAGACGGAGCGGTTCGAGCTCGGTCGATGTATCGAGCTTTGTACCGTGGAGCGCGTTGTAGAGCGAAAGGAAATTCGCCTTTGCGTTTTTGTCTTCGCCGAAAAAATCGACGAACACCGAATCTTTGTACCGACGATTATATTTTGCCATAAAACCTCCGAAAAATACTCACCATATATATCGCGGAAATGTTGCGATTTCGGAGTTTTTTGAAAAAAATTATCGAAAAGACGTTGAGGATATAAAAGAAGGGTATAAGAAATGAGAGCGGTAAAATCGATTTACAATGAACCGATTAATTATACACTATACATCACCGATTAATAATTTATTTACAGCTTTTCGACTTCTTCTTCGGTGAGGCCGGTCACTTTTGCAATGTTTTCGATCGATAATTTGAGAGCGAGCAAGTTCTTTGCCGTTTCAAGCGCTTTTTGATGCGAACCGGCGGAAAAGCCCTGTGCTTCGCCGCGTGAAAAGCCTTGTCGAACACCTTCCAGCATACCGACCCGTCGCGCGTCGGCTTCAAATGCAGTCATTATCATATATTCGCGCCTCCTTTCATCGTTTTCCTTTACTTCCCGAATCTTGCTTTCGAGTTCTCCGATAAATCCGTTTTCGCCCTTTATGCCGTTCATATATTCCAACAGCGCTTTCAATTCAGGATCCGTCTCTTTTGCGGCCGCCGCACTATTTAAAATAACCTTTGTCACGCCGTCGGGTAACAACAGATCGGGATCTTCTTCACAGAGATTCTTAAACGTATACACGGGATGTCCCCGATTCGGATAATCGAATGTGCAAAAGAAAATAATAAACGTGTCGGGCAAATCGTTATAGTCGCCGCCCTTGTTCAAAATACCGACATCGATTGCCGATTGATAATAACGCAATCGCTTTGCAAGGTTCTTTTGATCGGTCGTCTACATTTCGATGTCGTACAGTTTGCCCCTGTCGTCGCCCGCCCAGACGTCGAGGCGGATTCCCTTGCTGCTGCCTGCTGCAAATGTCTTTTGGTAGTTCAATTCCGTTATCGTACCGATCGTATCGGAAAGCACGATGTTCAGTAATTTTTTGCAGAGGGCGGCGTCTTCCATAACGGCGCAGAACATATAGTCGTCTGCGATTGTCAGTTCGTCAAAACTTTTCCGCACTGTGTAACCCTCCTGTATATAGTATAACACAATACGGACGAAATCGGTAGTATTTTTACGGTCACTGCGGATACGGCAATCTTCTTAGAATCTCATTGATTTTACCGCTCGCACTCTGCAGCATCGAAGCGAATTCAGTGTTTTGTTTCCTGTTCGGCAGCGCCCGATTCCTGCAGCAACTTCCGCAGTATCGGCTCGGCACCGAGCGCATCGGTAAGCGCTTTTGCTTCTTTGCTTGCGCGGGCTTCCGCTTGAGCGGCGGCAGCATTCGCTTTTCCTTTTGTGCGGCTGTCCGATTCCCGTTTGACGGCGCGGATCAAAATATTTTTCGGCGTGTGCTCGAGCGCGATGAATTCGAGGAGCTTGACGTCGTATCCCGCTTTTTCGAGGTATTCGGCACGGAGCGCATCGGTTGCAAGAGCGGCAAAACGCTCTTTGATGATGCCGTATTTTAAAAGTGGTGCGAACGCGGCGTCTGCGGTATTTTTATCGAGCGCGGCGTTCAGTTCGTGCTGACAGCAGGGTACGCTTAAAATCGCTTTGCAGCCGCAGTTTACGGCATAGGCGAGCGCGTAATCGGTCGCCGTATCGCATGCGTGCAGCGTGATGACGATGTCGGCTTTATCTCCGTCCGCATAAGAGGCGATGTCCCCTGCGGCAAAGTCGAGCCCTTCCGCTCCGAGCGCCGCCGCCGTTTTATTGCAATAAGCGACGACGTCTTTTTTCAAATCGAGTCCCGTAATGAGCGCGTCGATTTTTTTTATCTCTTTGAGATAATAGTGAAGCGCAAAGGTGAGGTACGATTTTCCCGAACCGAAGTCGATGATTCGGAGGGGGCGCGAAGTGCCTACCGCGCGCATGACAGCAGGAATGATATCGTCGATGAATTCGAGAAAGCGGTTTATTTGCCGGAACTTATCGTACTTCGACGCGACGACTTTTCCTTCGGCCGTCATCACTCCGAGAAGCACGAAAAACGGCGCGGGCTTTCCTTCGAGGATGAGGTAATTTTTTGTACGGTTGTGTCCTCTCGCACTCGATTGACCGGCGCAGGAATTTTCGCGTTCTGCATCGCCGCATTCCGTATCACCGCAGTTCGAGCCGAATTGCCGGCGAGGTACGTTTTCGATCGACTTTCGGAGCGTCGTCGTTTTTCCGTTTTTATTTCCGAGTATCGTGATGATTTCGGTTTCCGTGCGCTCGACGCAGTTTTTAAACGTCGTACCCGCGTGCGCTTTCAAAAAATCGCCGAATTCTTCTTCCGTGTAATACTCCTGAAAGGCCTGCGTCGCGGTAAATTTTTCCGCAAAATACGCTTTGCCCGAAGAAGCTGCGTGCCGCTTTATTTTTATGCGGGTGTACGGTTTGCCCAAAATCGCTTCGACGTTTTTTACCGGTTTTGAAAACGTTACCGAAAGTATCATAGTATCGAGTATACTATTTTCCGAAAAAATGATATAGTAAAGCGTATGGGTAAATGTCTCGTATTCGTAAATCAAAAAGGCGGCGTCGGCAAAACGACGTCGGTTATCAATATCGGCGCATATATGGCGCTCGCCGGCAAAAAAACGCTTCTCGTCGATTTCGATCCGCAAGGCAATATGTCCAGCGGCGTCGGAGTGGCGAAAGACAAGCCGACCGTTTACGAACTCATCGCCGACCTCGCATCTCCCGCCGACGTCATCAAACACGCATCGGTAAAAAATCTCGACGCTGTCAGCGCTTCCATCGATTTGTCGGGAGCCGCGATAGAACTCGTCGATCAAAGCGACCGCGAATTTTACCTCAAAAAAGCGCTCGAAAACTTAAAGAACGAATACGATTATATCCTCATCGATTGTCCGCCGTCTCTCGGCATTCTGACGCTGAACGGTCTTGCCGCCGCGGATGCGGTGCTCGTTCCGATGCAGTGCGAATACTTTGCGCTCGAAGGCATTACGCTCCTGCTCCAAACGGTAAAAAAAGTGCAGCAGGGCATCAACAAAAATCTTGTGATCGGCGGTATATTTTTTACGATGTACGATTCGCGCACGCGTCTCGCACAGGATGTCGTAACGCAGGTAAAATCGTATTTTAAAGATCTCGTTTTTTCTACGATCATCCCGCGCAACGTGCGGCTTTCCGAAGCGCCGTCCAGAGGTCAGCCCATCTGCGAATACGATCCGTCGTGCGTCGGAGCGGTCAGTTATAAAAAACTTGCGGAAGAGGTGATGCGCCGTGGCTAAAAAAGGCGGACTCGGATTGGGGCGGGGACTCGACGCGCTCATGAATACGGGCGGAGAAAGCGCTTCCGTCGATGCGGATGTCGTTTCCGTGTCGGATATCGCCGCCGGTGCGAAATTGCCCGAAGGTATAGAATCGGATGCGGACGGCGCGCTGTGGGCGGACGTCGCTCTATTGCAGCCGAATCCCCGTCAGCCGCGCAGAGAATTCGATCAGACCTTGCTCGAAGAACTCGCTTCTTCGATCAAAGAGCACGGCGTCGTGCAGCCGATCATCATCGAACCCGCAGGCGAAAAAAACTTTTTTATCATCGCCGGTGAGCGCCGCACGCGCGCGGCAAAACTTGCGGGGCTTGAAAAAGTTCCCGTGCAGATACGGCGCTACAACGATCAAAAAAAGCTCGAAATCGCGCTCATCGAAAATATACAGCGTACCGATTTGAATCCGATCGAAGAAGCGGCCGCGTATTACAATCTCATGCAGATGGGAGATTTGAGCCAGGACGAAGCGGCGCAGCGCGTAGGCAAAAAACGTTCCACCGTTGCAAATGCGCTCCGCCTCTTAAAGCTCCCCGATGATATGCAGGCTTCTCTCATCGAAGGAAAGCTCACGGCAGGTCACGCGCGTGCGTTGCTTTCGGTCGTAAACCCCGCAGACCAGCGCGTGCTTTTTAATAAAATTATCGCAGACGGTCTTTCCGTGCGCCAAGCCGAAGAAAGTGCCGCATCGTTCAACGGCGGGGGCAGAGCTGCGGACGCGAAAAAAAAGCAAAAAAAGCGCGGAGCAAAAGATACCGATATCGCCGCAATCGAACAGAGATTTATCGAAAAGCTCGGTACGAAGTGCAAAATCAACGGGACGCTTGAAAAGGGTTCGATCGAAATCGATTATTTCAGCCGCGCCGACTTGGACAGACTCTACGACGTCATCTCCGGAACATAATTTTCAGTTTTGCGTTCAGCGGTGCCGAAAACTGCGGTACCGAAACGTGCGCCTCTTTTTGTAACTGCGTACGCGCGCATCTGTTTTTCTACGGAGGATGCCGTGAAACATATTTTATTAATATCTTTATCGATTGCATCTGCAGCTGTTTTTGCACAAGGAGCGGCTATGTATAAGGACACGACGGTTCCGCTGAAAAACGTGACGCTGTATTCGTCGGGCGTCGCCTATTACGAACACGAAGGAGAAGCGTCGGGTGCTTCCCGCATCGGCTTATCGTTTACGCCGGAACAGATCAACGACGTTTTAAAATCGCTTATCGTTTCCGATTCGGCGGCAAAAAATATTTCGGTCGCCTATCAGTCGGAAGACGCACTTCGGAAAATCCTCGAAAGTTTGAGCGTCAACCTGAGCGAAGCTTCGGATTTGGCCGATATATTGTATGCCCAGCGCGGCGCGGAGATCGAAGTTGCCACCGGAGAAAAGGCAGCCGAAAAACTCGTCGGAAAAATTTTGACGGTCGACAGACGCGAGCGCGAAGCCGGCGGCGATACGCTTTCGCTCCTTGCTTCCGACGGCGTTCACATCCTTCCGTTCAAAGAGATACGTTCGTTCCGCTTTACCGATCCGAAGCGCGGAGAAGATTTAAATACTGCACTTTCCGTTTTACTTCGCTCTTCGTCCGCTTCGAAAAAAAATCTTTCGATTCTCATCGATGCTGCGGGAAAGCGCGACGTCCGCCTCGCATACGTTATGGAATCCCCCGTGTGGAAGCCGACGTACCGCATCGACGCGGGTTCCGGCACTGCGGAGTTTCAAGCGTGGGCAATCGTCGACAATTCGACCGACATCGACTGGAACGCGGTGCGCTTGACGCTGACGACCGGACGTCCCGTCGGATTTAAACAGGATCTGTATCCGCCGTATTATACATACCGTCCGACGCTGCCCCTCATGGCGGGAGCGGCCGCCGCTGCGGAAACCTACGATTCCGCGTACGGAGAAGCCGATGAAGCGTACACGGAAGCTTCGTCTCCGCGCATGATGATGTCCATGAACAAAGTCGCCGCCGAAGCGAAGATGGGTTCAAGTTACGATTACGGCGATTCGATCCGGGACATCGTAAACCGGAATGTCGCGGCATCCGACGTGTCCGCCGAAATGTTTACGTTTACGCCGGTAAAACCCGTTACGATCGGCCGGCAGGAAAGCGTTATGATCCCGATTGCCGCGGTAAAACTGCCCGCCGAAAAGTTTTCCGTTTTTTCAAATATGCATCTCAGAGAAAACACGCATCCGAAATTCTGCGTCCGCATCGAAAATACGTCCGGCATGAAATTCCCGGCAGGTCCCGTTTCCGTTTTGTCAGAAGGCGCGTATGCGGGAGACGCCGTGCTCGAATTTCTGCCTGCGGGAGATACGCGCATCATCGGCTACGGCGACGATATGGAAGTGAACGGCAGCTTAACAAAAAAAACTTCGTCATCGATCGATACGGTGAAAATCGCAGGCGGACTTTTGCGTACCACGAAAAAACGCGTTTACGATTCGACGTATACGGTAAAAAACTCCGCCGCAAAATCGCGGAAAGTCCTCATCGAACACCCGATCACGGGCAATGCCGCCCTCGTTGCGACGAAAGCGCTGCTTGAAAAAACGCCCGCCCTCTACCGCTTTACGCTTTCGGTCGATAAAAATTCAACCGGCACGCTCGCGGTAAGCGAAAGCGAAATCGTCGAAACTACTGCCGCTCTCATAAAGATGAGTGTAAACGATTTTATCGCCTGCTCAAGCGATGCCGATATGCCGAAAGAGGTGCGAAAAGCGTTTGAAAACATCGCGGCAAAAAAGGCAAAGCTCGACGAAGCGAAGAGCGCCTACGAAAAGCTTTCCGCCGACTGCAAAAATACCGGCGACGAGCAAAGGCGCGCGCGCGAAAACCTCGAAGCGACGGGCTCTTCGACTGCGCAGGGCAAACAATTCCTCGACAAACTGATGCGCCTCGAAAGCGAACTCGATTCGCTTAAAACGAAGACGGAAGCCGCCCGCGCAAATCTCGACAAAGCCGAAAAAGATTTTTCCGATTATCTGAAAACGGTAAAGGCCGGCTGAACGGGCGGCAGATACCGTCGGGAAGCTCGTGTACTGCTGAGCTAAAGAGAAAACGCACTATCGCATTTTTTACTCGCCATCAAAAATGATAGTATTTCCTCGCTATGGTATAATCATTACGCGATGAAAGGGAAGAAAAAATGACTGATTTGTTTCAATGCTGCAATCTTTTAAAGGATTTTATAAGTGAAAAATTGGACGGAGATATAGAAAATTTCAAACAGTATAATTTTTTGCTTTTAGAAAATGATAAAAAATTCGGACGATGCAGTGAGTTCGGAACCGGCTTTGACCCCGATGATACGGAGATAGCGCGAGCCGTTTATTATCTGTTATTCAGCAACAAAGTACATGATACCGATTTGGATTTTTCATTTTCCGATATAGGAACTCATAAAAAATATCGCGGGGACACGCTGAATACATTTAATACGTTATTCGGCGAAAATATGGAAAGAGCTGTAAAATATTCAAACAATGATACGGCTTTTATAAAAGAAGTTGAACAGTTTAAAAATAAATGTTATGTGCTGGGAAACTTTACGATGCTGCCGAACCTTTATGCAAGCGGGCAAACGATCAATCTGTATCGCGGCAATTGGAACACATATAAAGATTATTTTGATGTCTTTCTTTATGAATTGAATAGATGCTACGAAGATACTCCCGATAAAGATAAAATCTTATCCGAATTGATGAAAGCAAATTCATTTTATTTTGATATAGTACACTCGATGGAATTATTTAAAAGGTATAATTTCCTTTTTCCGTATTTTACAACGGAAGGAACTATTCGAGATTCTTTTAGGAGCAAAATCGAAAATTGGGACAGAGAGCCTTCACGATATGTTGTGTTTGCCCACAATTATATTTGCATATCGGAGCATTTGATAGACATGCGGATACAAGCCATTCTCAGAATTTTAAAACGCATTATCGCAAATGTTGAGATAAAAATAAAATATGATGAAATAAACCGAAAATTCGAAAACGGAAAAATCACGAAAGGAAAGGAAAGGTCGGAAAAAGAAGCTTTATTGAGAAAATACGATCCTAATCGAAAAATGGATGGAACTTATTGGTTTATGAAATATGAACTATAAGATTGGAAACAGAGCGGTTTATCATTGACGAAATCGGCTGCCGGGAATATAATAATATTAACAAGGGGGATAGGCGATGGAAGAAATTATTTATGGTTACGGCGGAAAAAAATATACGGTGGAAAAATTAAAAGATTTATGCCCGTCAAGTTCTGAGATAAAAGATCAAAATAAAATAGAACGGGAAACCCATAGACTTAAAATATATCATTCCGAACGATATAACAGTCAAGTCGAAAATTTACCCGGAGAAATCTGGGTCAGATTATCGCAAAAAGGCTGGGAAAGGATATTTGTAAGTAATCAAGCGCGTATAAAATATTTAAAAGATAACGGCAACTTTGAATTTTTAAATCAAGATGAAGATCCTGGCAGATCGGATTTCGGATATTTAGTAATTGATCCCGAAAAAAAGTATCCTGAATTACATAAACTTGTTTCAAACGGATATCCTCTTGTATATAAGTTAGTAGCCATGGCTTTTTTAGGAAAAAACGAATACGAAGGGGATGGATCTGTCATTCACCATATCGATAATAACGGATATGATAATCGTCCTGAAAACCTAATCTGGCTGACTGAAAAAGAACACAATCAAATATAGTACCAGATAAAATTTGCTTTTTCAGAATGCGGGTATTTCTCTCATATATACTTCCTGTAAGCACAGTAAAATAGTTATATCCATACCGGTAAAAGGAAATTTCTAAACGAATTCGCTTAAATAATTCTACACACTATCACAAAATGATAGTCTATGCATGTTACTTATATAACAAGAGGCTACATCATTATGAGTGAAAGTTTTTTCTATTCGGTAAAGGATTTGTCAAAAGACTTGACAAAAATCGGGGGGGGGATAATAAAATCAACCGAATGTATGTTAGGTTAAGAGCGTACTGCACTATGGATTACAGATTTTAAAAAGTGCTTAATTTATCTTAGACAGTTTCGTAAAATAAATTTTGGAGGTTTGTGAAAATGGGAAAAGATTATGAAAAATTCTTTGCAGACTATTATGCGGCTTATGCCAATCGTAATTTTGAGGCTGTAAAAGAATGGAATAAACAACACAAAGCTGATGAAAAACTCTTATGTCCGCAGTTTTTAAGTCCTCTGCCCGAATACGAACATGCCGATCTTAAAGTTATGATTTTCGGACAGGATCGTTGGCATAATCCTGACGACTATATGAAATTGTTAAACGGAGATGATGCTGAATTTAAAAAAGGCGGTATTCGTAAAGCTCCGTTTAACAAGGAATACCGTCGCTTACGGAACTTGATTCAAGAGACTGCAAAAAAGTATGGTAAGTCCGCAGGTTTTATGTGGAACAATCTTATAAAACTTACCACCCTAAAAGGAGGGGCGGGGAAAAAATATTTTAATAAACTAAGCGCGGTACGGGAATCGTCTTTATTGATAAAAGATGAATTGAATTTTTTTAAACCGAATATTCTGATTTTCCTGACCGGTCCGAATTATGATTGTGTAATTCAAGATAAAATTGCCGATATTCATATCTTTGATGTAATTTCCAAAGAAAAAGTTAAACCGTTCCCTGAAGCACAATTGTGTATTTTCAATATAAAAAATATCGATTTCGCCTTACGAACGTATCATCCTCAAGCACGTCTTACTCGCGAAGAATGGAGTAAGCTTCACGGAAAAATAGACCGGCTCATTGCCGATGAAATTGACCGATTATATTCCAAATAATTTTTATAAAAAAAGACGAAAACGAATTGGCACTGCGCCTTTTAAAAAATAATACAACTGTGAATATTTTACTGTACGGTGCTCCCGGATCAGGCAAAACCGAATACGCCCGCGCTCTTGTTAAAAGCGCAGGACTTGTTCCGTACATATTTAAAAACGCGCTTGAAGTTTCCGACAGAAACGATAACCCTGAAAAATATACGCTCGGCCGTTTGAACTGTCTGCTTTCGCTTAATATGAAAAGGTCATAGATATTACTCATTTATTTTTTCATACAGTGCGGCAATTTCTTTTTTCCAGCGGATGACAAGGCGCTTGGGAGCAAACGGTTCGGCTTGAGTTCCCCAGCTTAGGATCAGCTCGAAAATTTTGTCGTACTGACTTGAAGAAAATGTGATCACGGTAGAGTCCTCGTCTTCCGTGAATTTTTGATCGTCCGCCCACTTGTGTTGTTTGATCCACTCCTTTGCGTAGCCGGTAAATTTAATTTTATATTTTTCGATCTTATTGCCTTTGTATGCTCCGAGCCGTCCTCCGCCGCAATAGTAAGAGAAGTCGTATTTTTCGGGAAGTTCGAATGCTTCATCCGTAACGACGATATCCGCCATAAAATTTAAGTCGTATAAAAGCACAAGGTCGGCGTATTCGCTGTAAGCGAAAAGATACACGGAGCCGTTATCCAACAAAAGTTGGTACGGCCGTACGATTCTGAGAGCTTTCGTGTCCGTATATGATTTTGTATAGCGGAAGTTGATTTTATGATTTTTTTGGATCGCTTCGTAAACCTTATCCCAGTTTTTTACATTGACGTCATATTCTATCTGAGGCGGAACGATTACGCGGGCGGAAGATAAAACCGTATCGTCCTTTGCGACCTTGGGTTCAAGAAAATAAATCAGCTTTGTAACACTGTCGAAGAGGGGCGTATTTTTGTATTGCTGCAGCAAACCTTTCAAGCCGGCGACTAAAGCGAGGTTTTGCCGCGTTTTTTTTGAGTAAATCTGTTCGACTTCTTTTTTTATTACGTAGCTTCCGTGAACTTGCCTTTCTTCCAGTAAGTCCATGTCCTTTAGGGTTTTTATCGCTCTGAGTATTGTTATGTTGGCAACTTTAAAGTGATTTTCAAAATACTTTGAATTGTATTTGACATCCGGATGATTCGGCGCGTCTCGCAGTATGCGAAGAATTTCGTAACAACGCTCGTCAAGTTCAGGATCGAGTTCCTTTTGCAGTTTTTTTTCATCGCGCGTCAGCTGCCTTTGTTTTTTTTCTTCTTCGGAAAGGGCTTTGCTCATGAGCACAGTATAGCACGTAAAACGATTGCGATCATTCGATTTTTATCGCCGAATGCGAGTTCGGAAAGTATCGGCTGATAAAGATGTGCTTGCGGCGAGAACTTTGTTTTACCGTCGGATTTGCATTTTGCTACAGTCCGGATTTTTTCGCGTCGTTCCAAAACGCATCTTTGTTTTGCAGGTGATCACGCAAATTATATCGGAAATTTGCAAAATAAAACTCTTACAAACTTGACAAACGCTTTTTTTGAAATATAATAAAAAGATATACCATAAGTGGAGTTATTATATGAGTGTAAGTATTACCATTAAGGATGCGGTAAAAATTTTTGACGGTAAAACGATAATCGACAAATTGAATGTCGGTGTCCGTGCAGGAGAATTTTTTACGCTGCTCGGCCCGTCGGGCTGCGGCAAAACGACGCTGTTGCGCATGATCGCCGGTTTTAATTCCATCGAAGGCGGCGATTTCTATTTTAACGATAAGCGCATAAACGATTTGGATCCTTCGAAGCGGAATATCGGTATGGTGTTCCAAAACTATGCGATCTTTCCGCATTTGACGGTCAGAAAAAACGTCGAATTCGGTTTGCAAAATAAAAAATTGACAAGAACGGAAATACACAACCAAGCGGAAAAGTTTTTAAAATTGATGCAGATCGATCAGTTCGCGGAACGGATGCCGAGCCAGCTTTCCGGCGGTCAGCAGCAGCGCGTCGCGATCGCGCGTGCACTCTGCATCGAACCGAGCGTCTTGCTGATGGACGAACCGCTTTCCAATCTCGACGCAAAACTCCGCGTTGAAATGCGTTCGGTTATCCGCGAAATGCAGAAAAAAATCGGCATTACGACGATTTACGTTACGCACGATCAGGAAGAAGCGATGGCGGTTTCCGACAGGATCGCCGTTTTGAACGGCGGCGTTATCCAGCATATCGGAACGCCGAAAGCGATCTATCAGCGCCCCGTCAATATGTTCGTCGCTTCGTTTATCGGCAGAAGCAATTTAATAAACGGTAAACTCACCGTCCGCGGCGGCTCGTGCTTTTTGTCGATATTCGATTACGAAGTCGAAGTGAAAAACGTGCAGGATCGGTATAAGCACGATCAGGATGTCGTCGTCTCCATACGGCCGGAAGAATTCCTTATGCGGAAGCATGGCGAAGACGGGATATCCGCAAAGATCTTCGACTGCATTTTCCTCGGTTTGAGCACGCACTTTGTCATCACACTGCCGGACGGCATGGAAATCGAAACGATTCAAATTTCGGCGCTCGACGATTTATTGAAAAAAGACAGCGATATAAAGCTCGGTCTCGATATCGATAAGATCAATATTTTTACCGCCGACGGAGAACACAATATTTTGTCCGGCGTAAAAGACGACAATGCGGACACGGAGAGCGTACATGCTGCACAATAAACGAAAAGTCGATGTTTGGACATTTGTGTCTCTCGTCATCATGGCGGCGTTTATATTGACGCTGCTTTATCCGATGATAAAAATTTTCAGGCTGGCGGTGCTCGACGAAAGCGGACGCTTTACGCTGCAGAACTTTGCGACGTTTTTTTCGAAGCCGTACTACAGTCGTACGATATTAAACAGTTTCGAGCTCGCCGTTTTAATTACGCTGTGCTCACTCCTCATCGGTATTCCGTTTTCGTACTTTTATTCGTTTTACGTATTAAAAGGCGCGAAGACGATTTTCATTTTGAGTATTTTGTGCTGTATGTCGGCTCCCTTTATCGGCGCGTACGCGTGGATTCTGCTGCTCGGCAGGTCGGGCGTGCTCACCGTTTTTTTGGAAAACACGCTGCATATAAAAATGTTCGGCAGCATCTACGGTATGGGCGGCATCGTCCTCGTCGAAACGCTTAAACTGTTTCCGCTCGTGTTTATCTATATGAACGGCGCGTTTAAAAACATCGATAACAGTCTGCTCGAAGCGTCCGCAAACCTCGGCTGTGTCGGCATAAACCGTCTGCTCAAAATCATTCTGCGGCTTTGTATGCCGACGATTCTCGCGGCATCGCTGCTCGTGTTTATGCGATCGTTTGCAGATTTCGGAACGCCGCTTTTGCTCGGCGAAGGATTCCGGACGTTCCCGGTGGAGATCTACAATCAATACCTCGGCGAAAACGGTACCGATTTTCATTTTGCGGCGACGATCAGCGTCATCGCAATTGTCATCACGGCGCTCGTGTTTGCATTGCAGAAGTGGGGCACAAATAAATTCAAATTTTCGATCAACGCGCTGCACCCCGTACAGAAGAAAAATCCCGGATTGTTCGGCGGTATTTTGATGAACGCATATTGCTATCTCATCATCGCGTTTTCGTTTTTGCCGCAGCTCTATGTCATCTATCTGTCGTTTAAAAAATGCGATATGGCTGTGTTCAAAGCTGGCTTTTCGTTCGACAGCTACCGTGCTGCGGCCAGACGGCTCTTGTTCCGTTCGTTTTCCAATTCTCTGCTCATAAGCGGCCTCGCGCTGCTCGTCATTATTTTGCTTTCGATCTTTATCGCGTATCTCGTCGTGCGCCGTTCCAATCTCTGGAACAATTTGATCGATTCCATTTCGATGATTCCGTATATTATCCCCGGTTCGGTTATCGGCATTGCGCTCGTCATCGCGTTCAGCAATAAACCTCTGGCGCTGACGGGGACGATGCTCATCATGATCATTTCGTTCGTCATACGACGTATGCCGTATACGATACGTTCGGCGACGGCAAATCTTATTCAAATCCCGATGAGCATCGAAGAAGCGTCCATCAGCCTCGGCACGTCAAAGCTGAAAACCTTCCGCGCCGTCACCGTACCGATGATGACGAACGGTATTTTATCGGGTGCGATTTTGAGCTGGGTTTCGCTCGTAACGGAACTGTCGAGCTCCATCATCCTGTACAACAACAGCACGATCACGCTGACGATGTCCGCATACGTTTCCATCGCGATGGGAAATTACGGGATGGCGTGTGCATTTTCGTCCATCTTGACGGTTTTGACTTTCGTATCGCTGCTCGTCTATCTGAAAGTGAGCGGCGCAGAGGATATACAGGTATAAAAAACATTGTACTTTTGAGGTTCTCAAATTAGTTTTCAAATTTACAAAATATGGAGGTATTTATGAAAACGAAATCGATAATTTTTGCCGCGCTGTTGGCGAGTCTGTGTCTCCCGGTTTTTTCTCTCGGAGAATCCGACAAAAAGAACAACAGGATCGTTCTGTATTCTTCGATGACCGAAAACGATATCGGCAATTTAACGAAATTATTCGAAGCGAAAAATCCGGGAATGACGATCGAAGTCGTCAACGGTTCTGCCGGCGAATTGACGGCGCGGATCCGCGCGGAAAAAAACAATCCGCAGGGCGACGTCATGTGGGGCGGTCTTTCGAACAGTGACGGTAAAATCAATGCCGATCTCTTCGAACCGTTTTTGACGAAGTACGAACCGGAGATCATGGCCGACTACCGATCGAACAACGGTTTTTACAATCTCGATCACCTTTCGACCGTCGTGTTCTGCGTCAACACCGATTTGGAAAAGCAGCTCGGTTTGAACATTAAAGGTTATCCCGATTTGCTCGATCCGAAATTAAAAGGCAAAATCGTTTTTTCGGATCCCAACTCGTCGTCCGCCGCGTGGAACAATGTATGCAATATCATGTCCGTGTACAGAAACGACAGCCCGAAGGCATGGGATTACATCGAAAAACTTATTAAAAACGGTCTCGTCGTTTCGACGTCGTCTTCCGTGTGTTTCAAAAGCGTACAGACGGGCGAATATGTCGTCGGATTGACGTATGAAGACGGTGCTTCGACGCTGCTGAAATCCGGTGCAACGAATATCAGAATGGTGTATCCGGCCGAAGGGACGTCCGCATCGGCGTTCGGCTGCGCGATGATTAAAGGCTGCAAAAATCCCGAAGGCGCAAAAATGCTCATAGAATTTTTGATGAGCCCGGAAGGCGAAACGGAACTCGGCAACGCGCTGCAGACGCTGCGCTTGACGAATACGAAAGCGACGTATACGTCGAAGTATCTCCCCGCAAGCAAAGACGTGAAATGGGTGAGCCGCGATATCGATTGGCTGATTGCGAATAAAAAAGCGGTGCTCGAACGGTGGAACGCGATTTACACGTCGAATCATAAATAAGGAAGACGTTGCGAAAAGCGTTTTACATGAGGAGGGGCTGCCCAAAAACTGAAGTTTTTGGGCAGCCCCTTTTTTCATTTTCATTTGCCACGAACGTGAAAATAGTATATGCTTGCATCTATGCGACAGGCGGTACAAAAAATTGTTAAAGAGCGCGTCGGCGGCATCGGTGCGACTTTTCGGCGAATAGCGCTCATTCTCATTGCGGCCGTTATCTCGGCGTTAAATATGAAAACCTTTATCCGTGCGGGCGATCTTTTTCCCGGCGGTTTTACCGGATTGACGCTGCTCATTCAGCATGTCGCACGGACGTATTTTTCGTTTGAGCTTCCGTACAGTCCCGTCATGCTTGTCATGAACGTCATCCCTATCGTCATCGGTTTTAAATACATCGGCAGACGTTTTACGCTGTACACCTGTCTCATGGTTGTCACCTCTTCCGTACTCGTCGACCTCTTTCCCGATTTTGCGATCATCGACGACGTGCTGCTGTCAGCCGTTTTCGGCGGTATCATTGCGGCGTTTTGCGGATACCTGTGCCTTTGCGCCGGCGCGTCGGGCGGCGGTACCGAAATCATCGCGATTTTCATTTCCGAAAAATACGGCAGAGACGCGTGGAACTATATGCTCGTCTTTAACGCTGCGATCCTTTTGGTCGCCGGCGCGATCTTCGGTTGGGAGCGCGCGCTCTATTCGATTTTTTTCCAATTTTCCGCGACGCAGCTGCTCAATTCCATATACAAGCGTTATCAAAAGACGACGCTCTTTGTCATTACGAACCGTCCCGCCGACGTATACAGGACGATTCACGAAATAACGAACCACGATGCGACGGTCTTCAAAGGCAAGGGCTGCTATCAGGGAGCGGAACGCGATTTGGTGTATTCGGTTGTCGCTGCGGATGAAGTGCAAAAAGTTGCGCGGGAGATAAAAGAAGCCGACCCTCTCGCATTTATCAATATCTTCCATTCGAAGCGGATACTCGGTCAATTTTACCTGCGCCCGAAAGATTAAATTAATAATACGCTATCGTAAAGCCGCCCGTCTTCGTAAAACCGAGCGCCGAATAGGCTTTTTGCGCGGCTTCGTTTCCGTTCCGTGCGTAGAGCACCGGCAGCCGATTCGATGCGACGATTTTTTCGGCGAGCGTTTCGACGAGGAGCGATGCGCATCCCTTTCTTCTGAAATCGGGAGCAGTGTACACTCCGCCTATCTGCGCCCAGCGGATACCGACAGCATTCGTGTTCGCTTTTGCGGCCGGCTCGCCGCGGGCGTTTTGCAGCGCGACGACATATTCGGTTTTTAAAATGCGTTCGAGATTTTTTCGGGTGACGGCGGGATTTTGCGTCCTGCACGGCGGCAGCACTTCTTCGGCTTCGTATGCGAGCTGCAGCGGCATGAGCGCATCGGCATCCCTTATACCGCATCGGACTATTTTAAATTTTTCACAACACGCTTTTTCACCGGCGCCGGCTGCCGCCGCATTTTCCGAAATCGGATTTGCCGCAGCGCACTCCGTACGCATACCGCACATTTGCGGCTCTCCCCGTACCGCCGCATGCCGATCAAGGCGCGTTTGCAGTCCTTTCGATGGTGCCGCGTACCGTTCGCTTTTTGCTTTGATATTTTTTAACGCCGCTTCGGAAAGCGTCATAAGCGCGTATTCGTTTATGTGCAGCAGCGTTCGGCCGAGTTCCGCAAGGATTTTCATGATAAAGTGCGACGCTTCGGCTTCCCCGTTTACGCATGAGATTTTTTTGTCCGACAAAAATGCTTTGACGGAGGTGTAAAAATCCCCGTCGTTTTGCAACGAACGTACATTCGGAATACACAGGAGCATTCTGCTTTTGACGCTTATGACGCCGAGCGTTTCGCGCGCATCGCTTTCGACTGTAAAGCTGTCGCCCCCTCCGAGCCGGATGTGTTCGACGAGCGATACGCAAAAGCGCTCGTACTTTGCGAGGAAGGCGAGCGTTTCCGCTTTCTTTTTTTCATCGACCGGAATAAAGCGCATGACGATACCTTCCGATTTTTTCGCATATCAATAAACGGCGACTCTTGCAAATTATTAATTTCAATTTCGAGTTTCCTAAAACTCGACGTTCGACTTATTAATTTCTGAAGCTGTGAATGGGCGGGGGGATGCGCCCGCCGCGCTCGATGAATTCTTTACAGCCGAACGCGTTTACCGCCATAACCGGTGCGCCGCCTAAGAGACCGCCGAATTCCGCCCAATCACCCGTCGTTTTTCCGGGAACGGGGATGACGCGCACTGCGGTCGTTTTGTTGTTGACCATGCCGATCGCCAGTTCATCCGCGATGATGCCGCTGATAGTCGACGCTTCCGTATCGCCGGGGATCGCTATCATATCGAGGCCGACCGAACACACCGTCGTCATCGCTTCGAGTTTTTCGAGCGTAATCGAGTGCTCTTTTACCGCGCGTATCATCCCCTCGTCTTCCGACACGGGAATGAAGGCGCCCGAAAGACCGCCGACTTTCGTACTCGCCATAACGCCGCCTTTTTTTACCATATCGGTGAGCATAGCGAGAGCTGCCGTCGTACCGGGTGCGCCCGCGCTTTCAAGGCCGCATTCTTCGAGGATGCGCGCGACCGAATCTCCGACGGCGGGAGTCGGCGCAAGCGACAGGTCGAGGATACCGAATTCGACGCCGAGACGATGCGCCGCTTCCGTTCCGACAAGCTGTCCCATGCGCGAAACTTTGAACGCCGTTTTTTTGATGCCGTCGGCAAGTTCGTCGATCGGCTTTCCTTTGTATTCTTTTGCGGCGGCGAGAATGACGCCCGGTCCGGAAACGCCGACGCTCAGCACCGCGTCTCCTTCTCCCGGCCCGTGAAAAGCGCCCGCCATAAACGGATTGTCTTCCGGCGCGTTGCAGAACACGACGAGCTTTGCGCAGCCGATGCCGTCTTTTTCTTTCGTGCGTTCCGCCGTTTTTTTGACGATTTGACCCATGAGCTTTACGGCGTCCATATTGATGCCGCTCTTCGTCGAACCGAGATTGACAGACGAGCATACCCGTTCGGTACATGCAAGAGCCGCGGGAATCGAATCGATGAGGACGGCATCGCCCGCAGTGATACCCTTTTGTACGAGAGCCGAAAAGCCGCCGGCAAAATCGACGTCGAGTTCCTTTGCGGCTTTGTCGAGCGTTTCCGCCCACGCGACGTAATTTCGTTCGCCGCTCGCTTCCGCAATCATCGCAATCGGCGTGACAGCAATACGTTTGTTAATGATAGGCACTCCGAATTCCGCTTCGATTTCGCGGCCGACTTTGACGAGGTTTCCCGCCCGCTTCATAATTTTATCGTAGATGCGGTTTCGGCATTTTTTGCCGTCGTCTGAAATGCAGTCCCGCAGCGAAATGCCCATCGTGATCGCGCGGATGTCGAGCTTTTGCCGCATAAACATATTGACAGTCTGTTCGATTTCGGTCGCTGAAAAAATCATAGAGCTATTTTAGCAGTTGGCGAAAATAAAGTAAATCGGAACACGCGCGCACGAGCGGTACGATTTTCCTGTTCCGTGTTTCGTGCGCTTTGCATACCCGTATGTTATATTGATTATTGTCTACCATTGCAAATTCGTGCGTTAAATCGGTCATCGCATTTTACCATTCTCTTTGTAACAGAAAATCTTTTATGTGGACGATTCGTATGCCGTCGTCCGTTCCACACACGGACGAATCCATGGTAATAACGTATTTGGGGTAGTTGTCTTTTATCGCTTTCAGATTGCCCAGCTCGCGATCGGAATTTTCGGGCACTGTTCTGCAAACCTGAGCGTACATTCTTTGTTCCTGTTTGACGGCGACAAAATCGATTTCCTTGTTGCCGTACTTTCCGATGTAAACGGCAAACCCGCGACGGCGCAATTCAAGATACACGATATTTTCCAAAACGGATGCAATCGCTTTCGGCTCATAGCCGAGTTGACTGTATTTAAATCCGATATCGGAAAGGTAATATTTTTCCTGTGTTTTTAAGACTTCTTTTCCCTGAATAGCATATCGATTGCAGCGGTATATAATAAAAGCTTCTTCCAACCATGCAAGATAATTATAAATCGTTTCGATAGCGACTGAGCGGTGCCAGCTTTTAAAAAAGTCGAAGATCGTTTTTGCGCTGAAATTCTTGCCGAGATTTTCGAGAATAAACCGGACGGCGCGATTGAACATTTCAAGGTTTGAAATATTGTGCCGTTTGGATATATCCCGCGTAACGACGGTAGAAAAAATTCCGTCGATGATTTGATAATTCTCTTCCTGCGTGTGATTTGTTTTTGCAATGAACGGAAATCCGCCGCATCGAAGGTATTGTTCGAAATACGATTCCAACGGCGGTTCCGTTTTTTTCGGGTAATAGAATTTTCTAAATTCGATGAATTCAACAAAAGAAAGCGTGTAAACGGGAATCTGAACGAAGCGGCCGGTAAGATAAGTTGAAATTTCGCTCGAAAGCAATTTGGAATTGGAACCCGTAACATATATATCGACGTTTTCGCTTTCAAAAAGCGAATTGACGCATTTTTCCCAGCCTTGTACTTCCTGCACTTCATCCAAAAGGAGATAGACTTTTTGATTTGTATCCGCCTTTGAGATAAATTCTTTAAGTTCGGCATACATTTTTGCGGAATCAAAATCTTCTTCAAATTCCATCGAAGTATATAGCCGTTCTACAATATTCCGATTTTTTACACCGAGAGAAAACAATTCTTTTTTATAACTTTTAAGAATGGTAGACTTTCCGCTGCGCCGGATGCCGCATAGTATCTTTATGAGTTGCTCGTCTTTAAATTGTTTGAGATTTTCTATAAATAAAATTCTGGAAAGTTCTGCTGTTTCTTTATCGTTCATATTTCAAATTATAACCGAAAAAATTCCGTTTTTCAATAAGTTTTTCAGTATAACATTGAAAAAGTTTTGTGTTATAGTAATTTTTTAAGTTTGTAGCTGAAAAAAATGCAGTTTAGGCTATTTTTACATTTTTTAATTAAAAAAGTTTTTCCTTAATGTTTGCCTTAAAATTAAAAAGTTTATTCGTGCGGAGGGTTTAATACCCCGACGCTTGCGTCGTAACAAAGGGTATTAAAGCCGACTGCAACGACCTTATGAGAACAACATACCGCGACGCTCTGCGTCGGGGTTGTTGATTTTTAATCCCGCACTCGAGTTTTCGGCGGGCGAAACGCTTCGGCTGCACGGAGGTGTATCGTATGAGCATCGTCATGTCGATATGCAAAACGCGTGTTTCGTGCGCTTTGCATACCCGCTTTTTACCGCACCGTAATGATAAAGTCTTTATTCGCTTTTTTAAAATCGTATGCGTATGTTTTTCCGTTGCGCGAAACGACGGCGAAACAGGCGTACGACGGAAGCGAATCTTCGAGCGGAGAATCGACCGTGTCCGTATCGCCGAAGTCTTTTAAAACGGCGACGCCTGCTTTTTGCCACGTACCGTTTTTATCGTTGAACGCGTACAGTGTGAACGAGATATTTTCATCGCTCGTCTCATTGACGAATTTGACATTGTCTTTGAAAACGCCGGGAACGCTCCGTACGTCGACTGTCACCGCATTTTTTTTATAACTTTCGTCGGCTGAGCTGTTCGGCGAATGGATTTTGATACGCAAGTCGTTGTACTTTTTTTCGGCTTCGTATTCGTACACTCCGTTTCCGTCGGGAATGACGGCGACGTATTCGACTTTGCGTATTTTGTCTTCAAAATCGGAATCGATAGTATCGCCGTCGTAAAAGCCTTTGAGCAAAGCTTTGCCGTATAAATTCCACGATGCTTTTTTCGAATCGTAGATGTATACGCGGAACGAAATATTTTCGTCGTCCGACAAATTGATAAGCTTGATATTGTCTTTCATTTTGCCCGGAACGGCGGCGGACGAAACGGCGATGACGGATGCTTTCGGATCGTCGAAGGCCGGAGCATTTTGCTGTGCGAACGCTCCGCATGCGATCGCCGCAGCAAGCCCCGCAATTATTAATTTTTTCATAAAAACCTCCCATAAAAACTTTTGCAGGAAATATCAATTTCCGAAAAAGTTTTTAGCCGTGCGCGTGTGCGCACATGTTCAATAGTCGAGTTTGTAAAATAAAGCGTATCGTATTCATGCGATTTTTATCAAAACGCCACGTATACACGTCTTCTGCAAACATCCGCGCAAACTCGAGATAAAAAGCGACGGCGATATTTCAGACGGCGCTTTTTATCGTACCTCCTTACGGTAATTTATAGCGCGTGACAGGGCACCTGAATCCTGCCGTATCTATGAAACGCTTTATGTGCTATACTGGTTACAGCAATATCATTATGAAACGTATTGAACTTGAACCGGCGCGCATCGCGGATGTGCTGAAAGAAAATCTCGGACAGGAAGATGTCGTCTTTGTTTTTCCGACCGATGTCGCCCTCGTTTCATGGGCGGAATGGTGTGTAAAAAATCCTCAAGCGTCGGGTGTTAAAGCCGTTGCGCTCGAGCGCTTTATCGCGTGGGACACTTTTAAAGAAAAATACGCCGTCGCAAAAGAGAGCGGCCGTCATGCCATGCCTGCCGTGCTCCGAAAAGTATTCGTTCGAAATCTCATCGAAGAAAATGCCGCCGCCGTCCGAAGCGGAAAACCGATTTTTAAGAGCATCGTACATCCGCAGTTTGCCGGAGAAGCCGATTCCTTTGCCGATTGGATTGCAGGAAATCTTCCGCTTTTGAAAACGTGGTATGAAAAATTTTCCCGCTATGCAAGCGATCATCCCGAAGCGGCAGACGATGAAGACGAAGATTATCTTACGCTCTACCGGCGCTATGTCGATTTTTTAGGCGATGAGATGTTCGAGCCTGCGTGGCTCGTGCCTGACTTTACGGAAGAGCGTAAAAAATTTATTATTTTTTTCCCGGAACAGCTTGAAGATTTCGACGAATACGAAGCGGTCTTTGCTACTGCCGAAAACATAACTTCTTACGTGCTTCCCGAAAAAGAAGTGCATGCGAGCGAAGTGTTCGTTTATCCCGATGCGAGGACGGAGCTTCGAAGAACGGCGCTCTGCATTCGGGACATCGTCGGAAAAAGCGGCGGAGAGCTTTCGTATGAAGATATCGCGCTGCACGTTCCCGAACTCGAAACCTACCGGCCGTATATCGAACGGGAACTTGCGAACTACCGCATTCCCTTTGTCGTGCGAAGCGGGGTGCGCTTTACGGTCGGCAGCGCCGGCAGCATTTTTGAAGATATCGACGAATGCCGAAAAACCGATTATTCGTACGACAGCGTGCGCCGCCTCGTACTCGACGGGCGCGTGCCGTGGAAAAACAAAGCGCTCAACGAAAACCTCGTGCGCGAAGGGAACCGGCTGCACTGCATCTGCAATTACGGCGGCGGAGACGTATGGATCGAATCGCTCGGTAAATCCGGACGAAGCGAGCGTGAGCTTGAATTATACAAGCGATTAAAAAAATCGATCGAAGCCGTTACGGGTGCGAAGACCTTCGAAGGCTTGCGGACGGCGTGGCTTATGTTTAAAAACGAATTCCTTGCCGATGACGAGTTCAGCGTCGAAGCGAATAATGTTCTCGGACGCTGCATTGCAGAGCTTGAAACGCTTGTCGCTATCGAAAAAGATTATATCGTGCCGCTTGATTTGCAGCTTCGCTCTCCGTTTTCTTTTTTTATCAACGAGCTGAGAAGCAAAACCTATCGCCCGCAGGATACGCTTTCGGGAGTTTCCGTCTTCGATTATAAAGTCGCAGCCTGCGCCGCCTATCCTGTCAACATCGTCATCAACTGTACGCAGGACGCCATCACCGTCGTCCGTAAGCCGCTCGGTTTTCTCAATACGCAAAAACGCCGTGCGCTCGGCATACGCGATTCCGATGCGGCGTCTACCGCCTTTATCAGATTGTACGGGAAATTTAATAATACGGACGGGGCGCGGAGTATCTTTTCGTGCAGCGAACGGACTTTCTCAGGCTTTGCAATCTCGCATACGTATTTCGATATCGCTCCCGTCGAAAAAAATCATACGCCGTTCGACGAACTCGATGCAAACGATTTTATCCTCAATGAAAGAAAATGGTTTTTATCGGAATCGAATGCTCCCCGCGCTTTAAGCGACCTGCAAAAGGTGCAGTATGAACATTGGAAAGCGTCTTCGGATTTTTCCGTAAACGCTCCCCGCCCGCAATCCGTAGACGCCGGTGTCAAAAAAACAATCGACTATGTTTTGAAAGAGCGCCGCACACCGAACGGCTCTTCAACCGAAGACGCTTTTGCGGTAAAGATCAGCCAAAGCGATATGCGGGATTTTTTCCCGTGTCCCCGGAAATGGATTTTCAAATCGGTCGTCAAACTCTGCGGAGATTCCCTCGATGCGTCCTTGTTCGAAAAATACGATCAGGGAAACATCAATCACAAAATCCTCGAATTGCTTTTTAAAACCTTTGATACGCTGCCGGTCACGGATGAAGACGGAACTTTCGGAGAGCGTGAAAACGACATACGAAAATTAATAAAAGAAAAAACAGGGGAAGCGATTCGCGACAAGTCGTTCGATTTTTATCAAAGCCCGATTGCGCTTCGCGTGCTTGAAGAGCAATCGCATAAATTCGAAAAGATCATCATCGATTTTTTGCACGAGTTTTGTAAAAAAGAAAAAGGTTTCGGCGGCTGCCGCGTCGTTTCGACGGAAGCGCTGTGTGAAGCGTGGGAGCGCGGAAATCGTTACAAGTATTTCGGAAAAATCGACTGCGTGCTTTCCGATGACGCGGGGCGGATCATCATCGTCGACTATAAAAATACGTCTCTTCCGTCGATCGCTTCGTGCCGCGCGGATGAAACGACGGGTACGCTCGACAATTTCCAATGCGCCATGTATGTAACGCTGTGGAATCTTGCCGATCCCGTTAAAGTCGATAAAATGGTCTTCTGTTCGATAAAAAGTGCGGGTGAAAGCGTCGCCGTTATCGACGATGAGAACGCAAAAAAAACGCCCGAATCCTATGAGCCGACGCTTTCGGTATTTGAGCGCTATGCTTCCCTCTTTTACGAAACGGTCGAAAACGGAAATCCCGAACCTGTTCGAGGAGTGCAGCGCGGGGATGACGCGCTCATCGCCCCCGACGTGTATTCTGACTGTATGGCTTGCGATTTTAAAACGATCTGCCGCACGACATATACGGTCGCATCTCACAAACTGTAACTCGGGAGCCTGCGATGAAAAACGATTATGCATACCTTGACCTTTTGGAACATCCGCTCGACAATCAGCAAAAAAAAGTGTGCTGCTCCGTAAAAAACGCCGTCGTCGCTGCGGGAGCGGGTTCGGGTAAAACGCAAGTGCTCGCGACGCGCTTTGCGTGGCTCGTTATGGAATTCGACGATATCAGAGCGCCGGCTGTTTTGACGCTGACGTTTACGAAAAAAGCCGCCGCCGAAATGTACGCGCGCATTTACAAAACGCTCGTATTTTTTTCAAAAAACGAACGGGTACCGGAACGCCAAAGAAAAAATGCCGCGCGGGCTGTAAGCGAATTTGCCGATGCCCGCATTCAAACGCTCGATTCGTACTGCGGCGCCGTCGTGCGTCAGGCTGCGAACCGTTACGGCATCCGTCCGGATTTTACGACGGGAAGTACGGACAGCGAGCGGAATATTAAAAATCTTGCATTGCTCTTCGTGCTGAAAAATCTTTCACGGCCGGGCATCCGCCGTTTTGCCGAAGCGGGAAAAGTGCAGGAGTTTTCCGATTCCCTTGTCGCAAAGATTATCGGCGACTACACTTCTCTTGCAACCGAAAGCGGCCGGTTTACGCGCTCCCTCAAAACGCAAAAATCGATAATTTCAGATGCGTGGAAAAAAATCGTAAGCGATAAGGGTGACGGCTCCCTCTTCGATATCGTTTCAAACGCCCTTTCGCTATGCGCCGAAGCGAAAAGCGATGCGTCATGCAAGTGGCAAAAAAACGCCGCCGCCGTAAAACTTTTTTCCTTTATCGAAACGCAGCCTCTTCCCGACTTCGCTTCGACGGTGTTTTCGCCCGACGATGTGGAGACGAGCGAAGCGTTGTACGAAAAACTTTTTTCTGCCGCGAATTGGGTTACGGTCTTATCCGCCTTTAAGCCCGGCAACGCCGCTTCTTCCCTCAAAGCGATAAAAGCCTGTACCGAAAACCTTGCGCGTTACGCCGACGAACTCACATCCCTTGCCGTGTATGTCAAAGAGTTTCCGTACATCAAAGATATGTGCAGCCTCTTCGACGAACTGCTTGAGCTTGTAAACCGGCAAAAGCGGACGTCGGGCGCGCTGACGTTTAAAGACGTGAGCGATATGGCGCTGAAAATATTGATCGAACAAAAAGACATCCGCAATCAGGAAAAGGCCGCATTCAGTAAAATCATGATCGACGAATTTCAGGACAACAACGGCCGAAACCGCGATCTCCTCTTTCTCCTTGCGGAACGCCTCGACGAATATACCGAAGTCGCTTCTGACGATCCGGCTGCGATTCGAAAAGCGCTCGTGCCGAATATTGCCGGCGATACATTATTTTTTGTCGGCGATGAAAAACAGTCGATCTATAAATTCCGCGGAGCCGACGTGTCGGTGTTCAATGAATTGAAGCGCGACCTTGCCCGCGGCGAAGACGAGGCGGAACTCCGCATGGTGTACAATTACCGATCGTTTCCGGAACTGCTTACGAGCTTTAATCAGATTTTCGGCGGCTTTTATAAAGCAGGCGATGATTACGCGTACAAAGACGGCACACCCTCTCTCTTTTTGCAAACGCCGGGCGCCTCCTATGAAGCGCTGTACACGGAAAATACCGTCGCCCGCTATGTCGATAAAAGCACTCACGAACGCGGTGCGCCGATCGCGCTCGACAAATCGAATATCCGATCTCACTTTGCGCTTTTGCCGTACAATAAAAACGATTACGCTCTCGAAAAGGAATCGGGTCTCGTACCCGACGTACAGGAACAGCTCGCATATTATATCGCGGAAAAAATCGTTAAGATGCACGAAGCAGGGGAGCCCTACGCGTCGTTCGCCGTGCTCGACAGGTCGCGTACAAAGAGAAATTATTTGAAGCGCCGGCTCGAACAGTTCCGCATTCCGTATGTACTCGACCGTCAAATCGATCTTTTCGCCGACGCTCCCGCAAACGATATATACGCATTCCTTAGGCTCTGCGTCTATCCGTCGGATATGAATGCGTTCGCGGCATTTTTGTGTTCGCCCTTCGCAGGTCTTACCGAAAACGATGTGAAAATTATTTTGGCAAACGCGATAGATTATCGAAGCAAAGATTTCGTGTTCGCTCCGTTTTCGAACGATGAAAAAATCATCGACGTATTTGCCGACGGTTCGATCGAACGAGAGCGCTATATCCGCGCAGCGGATTTTTTTAAAACGCATAAGGAGCGCGTGCTCGCCGAGCCGCTCACGAAAACGCTCAATACGCTGTGGTACGATATGGGCTACCGCTATGAAACGATGCTGAACCGCGCCGTAAGTCTCTTTGCCGAACAGTACGATCTGCTGTTCGAAGCGGCGCGGCAGGCGGACGCGGACGGAAAAGATGCGGCGTATTTTGTCGATATGCTCGCATCCCAAAAAGAAGCGGATAAAGGTTTCACTTTCGGAGACGGCGATACGGGAATAGGCGACATATCCTATCCGATCGAAAAAGGAGATGCCGTTCAAATAATGACCGTTCACAAAAGCAAGGGCTTGCAGTTCGATCACGTGTTCGTACTCGGCGCTTTCGACAACGTAAAAAACGACAGCGAAGAAAAATATTTTTTCAGCGAAGAAGCGGGCGTTTCGCTGAAGCCCGCCGAAGGCGAGCGGAATTATTTTTTTATCAAACAGCGCGATGAAAACCTTGCGAAAGACATCGCCGAATTCCGCCGCTTGATCTACGTCGCTGCAACCCGCGCGATCAAAGATTATTATTTTGTCGGAACATATTCGTACGATAAAGATCACAAACACCGCGTAAGCGATGCGTCCGTTTTCGATCCTGTCATCGCATATTATTATCCCGATTTTCTCGACTCGGACGCTGCGGTGCAATATGCCGACGGCGCGCCTTTCGACCTCGAACGCATCGAAAAAAAATCGAAGCGGGAAATATACGCGTCTTCCCGTATACCCGAATCTATAGATATTCTACGGAAGCGTAAAATACGGGATGCCGACGCGGTCTTTTCGTCTTCCGAAATCGATTTTATTAAAATGCCGGAAGTGCTTTCGAAACGCATTACGCCGAGTTCGTTGGAAAAACTCTATGATGAGGAGGCGGACCGCACGGAGGGCATCGTTCAAAGCACCGAAACTGCGGTGTGCAAAGGTGAAAGTGCGGCGCGAACGGAAGCGGGATTCGGAGAATCGGCAGGAGGCGATCTCTATCCCGAAATCGACGAGCTGCTTGAAAAACTTGCAAAAGAAAACGTGCGCTTCGGCTTCGACGAATTCGGAACGCTCGTTCACGCCTGCCTTGAAAACGCTATGAACGGCTTCGATTCCGCCGGCATAAAACTCGCTTTGGAAAAGTATATGCGGAAACTGTCCGAAGCGCAGCAAGATAAAATGAGTGAAGTGTGTGAAAAAATCTGCGCGCGCTTTGCAGCGTCCGAATACGGTGCACGTGCCCTAAAGGTGCGGGAAGAAGGCGCGTGGATAAAAACCGAATACGCCTTTAAAATGTGCATCGACTCTTATATCGTCACGGGTTCGATCGATTTGGTTTTCGATAACGGCGGCGGCACATATACGATCGTCGATTATAAAACCGATCATGAAATCGATCCCGTGCGGTATTACCGTCAGCAAGCGTGCTACCGAAAGGCGGTCGCAACTCTCCGTAATGTACCGGAAGAAAACGTGCGCTGCGTGCTCTACTACGTCAGGCATGACGAGTTTTCGGAAATTCCGCACGGAGATTTTTCAGTCGAAGATAACGCAACCGGCCTGTGAATTGTGCGGGACTATTTATTCGGATTTATCTTTATCCATTGCCAAAACGTTTTGTCTTCCTGCCCGAGCCGCCAAAATGAAATATTGTTAATTTTCTTTTCTTCGTAGAGGCGGCATTTTTTTACGAGCGAATAGGTATCGTCGAAAAAGCCGGTCACGTTTACCGTAGCGGTGTAGTTTATTTTCGCAACGCCGCCTTCGTCGCGCTCGACTTTCGGTACGCCGTTTTCAAGCATTTTGCGGTTGACGCCGCTGAAATACCACGCACCCGCATGCCGCTCTCCCGTCCACGTACGCCCGTAAAACGGAAGCCCCATGACGATTTTTTCTTTGGGGATTACCGTAAGCGCGTAGTCTGCGACGTTTGCGCACCACGCATAAGATGCGACCGGCCCCGGTCTGCTCGTACTCCAGTGCTCGTCGTACGCCATGATGATAACGCGGTCAGCGATTTCTCCGATCGTCTTATACGGAAAGATGTCGTCGGAAATCGTGCGCGTCCGCGCGGGTACGCATACGCTTAAAATTTTTCCGCCGATCGCTTTTTTCATATCGCGCAAAAATGTTAAAAAATTCTCCCTGTCGCGCGCGGGGATATACTCCATATCGATACACAATCCGTCGAAGTCCGCCGACGCTTCCGCAAGAGAGGTTTCAAATCCCTTTCGAAAACCGAGATCTTTATCCAACACAAAATGAACGAGCGCACGGCTGTCGCATGCAAAGGTAAGATGCACGCGGCCGGCGAACGACGGAAGCGATGAGCGGCGGGGCACTGCGTCGAGTTCCGCATAATTGTTGAGCGTCGCCGTAAAGAGCGCAATATCGGTGAGCGGAGCGTCCAAATCGATTTCTTCACCCCGCTCCTGCAGCGCAAAACCCCACACTTCACCGAAAGAAGAGTGTTCTCCGTCTATCGGCTCGCGGAGATATGCGGCGCCTTCGTTTTCAGCAAGTATTCGTTCTGCGCGTTCTTGCGGAGTTTCGGGCGGCGGCGTTTTATCTTTTTTCCCTCCGGCAAAAAGAAGCGCGGAAAAAAGCGGCAGTATTAAAATTATTAATTTTTGTCGGCGGTTTGTCATCTCTTGCGTACTCCTGTTATTTATATCGTTAATATCGTATACATCGGCGTTTTGCCCGGATGGAGTTCGAGTATGTGTTTTTCGCACGCAAGCGCTTCGTCGCTTTCGTGCGTCACGTGAAGCAGCGTCGTCGTACCGCTCTGTGCGATCGTTTCGAGCAAGTCAAGCACCCTTCGCCGGTGACTTTCGTCGAGACCGTGACAAGGTTCGTCGAGCACGAGGATGAGCGGGCATTTTACCGCGGCGCGTAAAATCAATACGGCGCGCTGTTCGCCGTAGCTGAGCGCGGAAAAAATTTCGTTACCGCGTCCGGAAAACCCGCCGAGCGAAAGCCATCTCTCAGCCGCCGCCGTTTCCATATCGGTCGCTTTTCCGTATAAGCCGATCGAATCGCGGAATCCCGAAACGACGACGTCGCGCAGCGCCGTCCCGCCGAGCATGCGGTATTCGACGTGCATCCGGTATGATACGATGCCGAGCTTCGCTTTGATGTCCCACATCGTTTCACCGCTTCCGCGCCGAGAGCCGAATACGCACACGTCGTTCGAATACACTTGCATATTGTCGCCGGTTATCAATTCGAGAAAAGTCGTTTTGCCCGAACCGTTCGGACCTCTGATGAGCCAGTGTTCGCCTTCGTACAGCGTCCAGTTCAAATCGCTAAGCACGGCGCGTCCGTCCCATCCGACGTTGACGCGATGCATTTCGATAAGCACGCGGCGATCCGATTGCGTCTTTCCTTGCGAAGCGGAATCGTCATCCGTCATTTTCAAATCGCTTTGAAAATTAATAATTTGTCGGGCAAATACCGCCTTGTCGGCACTTCTCGTTTTTTCGTTTTCGGTTTTGCGTTCTTTGAGAATTTTTTCGTAATCGCCTCGCGTCCCGCAAAATGAAAGTGCACCCTCGTTAAATTCGATCACGTGCGTTACAGCATCGGGAATTTCGGTATAACGTTCCGCACCGAGGATGATATAGGGGTTCGCTTCATTCGATGCGCGTTCGGCGCGCTGTTCGAGGGCAATCTCATTGAAAAAGTTTTTGAGGATCGTACGGCTTTCCGCATCGAGTCCTGCGAAAGGATCGCTTAAAATTAACAACTTTTTTTCTGAAACGAGGGCACGGGCGAGCAGCGTGCGGCGGATCTCTCCGGTTGACATATATTTCAGCCCGCGCTCCAGCACCGCTTCGATGCCGCATAATTTTACCGCCCGATGCGATGCGATCGAATCGAGGAGTTCGGGCGTCACGGATTTTTTTTTGTCGATGTCTGTAAGCGCTTCCGCGATAAATGTACGCCCCGTCCGTCCGATATCGACTCCACCCTCGCAGTATTCGCTTTCGTCGTTCTCACGCTCTTCTTGGATAAGGGCGGCTGCACGTTCAAGTGAAACGATTTCCGCAGAATTATTAAATTCGGAAAAAAAACGTCCGCGCGTTTCGCCGTCGTTCGGTACGATACCGAGTTCCCCCGCAAGCGCCGAAAGAAAGGCGGCTTTTCCTCCGCCGTTCGATCCCGTGACAAGCCACACTTCGCCCGTCCGCATAGTCCACGAAACGGACGCGATTAATATGCGCTTTGCGTTTTCGATGCGGCAATTTTCCAGTGTGATGAGCGCGCGTTGCATTGCATCAGTATAACGCAAAAATGCTGAAATGTGTATGGACGATTTTGCAGCCGCACGAAAAAATAGGGGGAACTTCGCGCTCGCTGCAAATCCCGCATTATTCGGATTTGCTCGCTCTTGACATGTTTCTATAAATAGTATTATACTGTTGTTACTGTTTGTAGAAACAGATTAAAATCGATCCGCGGGATGCGGATGTATGACAGGAGGTACGATTAAAAGCGCCGTCTGAAATATCGCCGTCGCTTTTAATCTCGAGTTTGCTTGGATGTTTGCAGAAGACGTGTATACGTGGCGTTTCGATAAGAATCGCATGAATACGATACGCTTTATTTTGCAAACTCGACTATTGAACGTGTGCGCGCACGCGCACGGCTAAAAACTTTTTCGGAAATTGATATTTCCTGCAAAAGCTTTTATAGGAGTTTTGTATGAAAAAATTATGTGCAGCTTTTACGGCGGCGTTGTTTACGGCAGCTGCGGTGTCGGCGATGGGGGGACAGGATGCGCCTTCTTCGGGCAAAACCTATAAAATCGGCATTGCGAAAATCGTACAGCACCAAGCGCTCGACGATATCGAGCAGGGTATTATGGACGTGATCAACGAATCGGGCATCAAAGCAAACTACGATTTACAAAATGCAAACGGAGACGTAAACACGGCCGCCCAAATCGCATCGCGCTATCGCGACGAGCGAGTCGATGTTGCCGTCGGTATTGCAACCCCCGTTGCCGTCGCGCTTGCCAATACGATCAAAGACGTGCCGGTCGTATTTGGAACGATTACCGATCCGGTGGGTGCGGGGCTCGTATCGACAACGGCGCACGGAGAGCGCAACGTAACCGGCATGAGCGATGCGATTCCGACCGATCAGCATATCAAATTATTTAAAGAGGTGGCGGGTATCAAAACGCTCGGCTATATTTACACGAGCAACGAAGCGAATTCCGCAAGCGCGCTCAACCTTGTTAAAAAGGGATGTGCCGAACAGGGGCTTGCGCTTGTGACGCAGGCGATTACGAATTCGTCGGAAGTAAAGCAGGCGGCCGAAACGCTTGTAAAGCGCGTCGACGGTCTCTACCTTTCAACCGATAACACGGTGTTCAGCGCGCTTCCCGCCGTCGTAAACGTTTTTGCCAAAGCGAAAAAACCGATCTTTTCAGGCGACGTGACGGGAGCGAAAAACGGCGGCATCTTTATGGCAAGCGGTTTTAATTATTATAAAGCCGGGCGCGCGACGGGTGAAATGGTCGTAGAAATTTTGCGCGGTGCGAAACCGGCCGATATGCCGATCCGCTTTATGACCGACCCGAGCGACAGCGATCTGCTCATCGACGTCGACGCGGCAGCTTTGTGCGGTATTGCGATTCCGAAAAAATATGCGGACAGCGCGAATTATATTTATCGAAACGGGAAATTGACGGAACGATAAAGCCGTTGCGCGGTACAACGCAAACGGTGGTACATTTTCCGTCGGCATGATATAGTATATACGTATATTATTAATATCGTGTAAGGAGGCCTGTCGTGAAGCGTTCAAAAATCAACAGCGTGATCAAAGAGATGGAAAAATTGATTTCCGACAACGGATTTCATCTGCCGCCGTTTTGTCATTGGACGCCGGATGAATGGAAGGGCAAGGGGCACGAGTACGACGAAATCCGCGACAATATGCTCGGTTGGGATATCACCGATTTCGGTCTTAATAATTTTGACAAAGTCGGGTTCGGCTTGATTACGTTGCGGAACGGCAATCAACACGATCCGAAATATAAAAAGGTCTACGCGGAAAAGCTGCTGTTTCTCCGGGACGATATGACCGCGCCGATGCATTTCCATTGGTACAAATCGGAAGATATCATCAACCGCGGCGGCGGCACATTATTAATTGAAGTATACAACGACGACGGAAACGGCGGGCTTGCGGATACGGACGTTCTCGTGAATTCCGACGGACGTTCCTACTATGTGCCTGCCGGTTCCAAAATAGAACTCAAAAACGGCGAAAGCATTACGCTTTGGCCGCACCAGTATCACGCGTTTCACGTCGTACCGAAAAGCGGCAGCGTGCTGATCGGAGAAGTATCGCAATGCAACGATGACACGACCGACAACCGATTTTACGAAGCGATCGGGCGATTTCCGAAGATCGAAGAGGATGAAGCGCCGTACCGCCTTTTGTGCAACGAATATCCGCCGGCGGCCGATTGACAACGCATGGGTGCCGAGTCGTGCTCGTTCGCGATGTCGTCGTATTCGACGGCTGCTTTTAAAAATCTGCGGAGTTTGTAGGAGCGCTCCGGTTCATTGCCTTGCAGCAAAGCGTTTTGCGATGAGTGCTGCCGCATTTTCTCCGTCCATAGCCGAAGATACGATGCCGCCCGAATAGCCCGAACCCTCGCCTGCGGGATAGAGACGCTCGATCGATGTGCACTCTCCCGTTTCTTTGCTGCGAAGTATACGTACGGGAGTCGATGTGCGCGTTTCGACGGCGATGAGAAGTGCATCGGATGAGATAAAGCCGCGCATATTTTTATTAAAATCGGAAAACGCCTTTTCAAGCCTCGTTTCGATGTGCGGCGGAAGCCATTCGTCGAGCCTGCTTGAGATGACACCGGGTGTAAAGCTCGTCGAAGGAAGCGATGTGCTTTTGCGATGCGTAAGAAAATCTTCCATGCGCTGAGCCGGCGCCGCCTGTCCCTTGGCATGCAGCTTCGCTTCGCGCTCGAGGTGCGCTCTCCAATATAAGCCCGCGAGGGCGGGACAGGCGTCCGCTTTTTTAATAAATTCTTGTCCGATGTCTTCCGGCCGCGTTTCGACGACGATCGCCGCATTCGACCATTTCGAGTTGCGCGCGCTCGTCGACATGCCGTTTACGACGATTCCGTCATCGCTCGTCGCCGACGGCACGACAAAACCTCCGGGGCACATGCAAAAAGAATAGACGCCGCGCCCCGAGACTTGCGTCGTAAGGCGGTATTCTGCGGAGTGAAATTTTTTCCCGTGAAACTGAATCGCATCGATGAGTTCTCGCGGGTGTTCGACGCGTACGCCCGCCGCAAAGGTTTTCGCTTCGAGCGCTTCGGGTGCGTATCGCGCGACGAGGTCGTATATGTCGTTTGCCGAATGTCCCGATGCAAGCAGCACCGCGTCCGCTTCGATCGTGCGCCGCTCTTTCGTTTTCGTATGCTCTACGGCGATTCCCGTGATGCGTTTTTTGCCGTTTTCGGTTTCCGTGAGAAAATCGATGCATTTTGTGCAGCTGTGAAATTCGCCTCCGAGTGACATGATTTTTTCGCGCATCGCGTTTACGATTTTCGGAAGTTTGTCCGTACCGATGTGCGGATGCGCGTCGGTGAGGATCGATTCCGACGCTCCGAAAAAACGGAACAGAGAGAGGATACGGCCGACGTCTCCGCGCTTCGTACTTCTCGTGTAAAGCTTTCCGTCGCTGAATGCACCGGCGCCTCCTTCGCCGAAACAGTAATTGCTGTCGCCGTCGACCGAGCCTTTCGTACCGATCTTAGCTATCGTTTTTTTGCGCTCGTCCGTCTCTTCGCCCCGCTCGACGATTATCGGCGTGATACCGTCTTCAAACAGGCGGAGTGCGCCGAACAATCCTGCGGGGCCGGAACCGACGATGACGACGCGTCTTGCTCCGTCGGCACGCTTCCATTCGGGGATGGGCTTTTCGAATTGCACGTCGGGCGCTTCGCCGATATAGACTTTGCAGCGGAGACATAGTTTTACACTTCCGTGCCGAGCGTCGATCGAGCGCTTTACGACTGCGAGTCGTATGTCTTCGGTTCGGGTGCGGACGTTTTTTTTCGCAAGCGCTTCCGCCGCTTTATTTTTTAATACATTTTCATCGTGCTCGTCTTTTGGACAGACGATGAGCGTGATTTCGGTGATCATAAAGATTTCCACGCGTCGATAAATTCGAGCATAAACTGTTGGATATCGCCGAAGTATTTTTTTTGAAATGCGCACGCCTTTTTCCCGATGTAGCGGAAGTGCCAGCTTTCCCAGCGATAGCCGGTTATGTCTTCATAGCCGTCGGGAAAACTCAAACTCCAGCCGTAGTCTTCCGCATGTTCTTTCATCCACGCACCCGCACGGGTGTTGGCAAAGGTATTGTCGATGGAACCGAAGTCGATGACGAGACCGAGTTGGTGCTGGCTCGTGCCCGCACGCGAACTTTCGCGCTCGGCTTCCGCAAGCCCGTCGATCGCAACCCAGCGCTCGAACACTTTTTTTTGATATTCGTAGGAACGGTATGTCGAGCTTGCGAGGAGCGTAACGCCGTCGTTCCGCGCCGCGCGTCCCATAATGACGAGCGCTTCGTACGCTTCCGGCCGCAGCGACAGATCGTTTCGGATAACGTTGAACGCATCGTTTTTCACAAGCGGAATGAGGCGCGAAGGCGCGTAGCCGTCGGGAAGCGGATGCGTTTTATCGACAAGGGTCAAAAGCGAAAGATCGTCCTTGGGATTTTGTGCGTCTTCTTCGAGAAGCGCTTTTAAATCCGCGATAAATTCGCCGTAATCGTCTATGACGATCGTTTCCTGCGCGCGCGCACTCATGTCGGAAATTATTAATCGAGCGCGTTCTTCATCCCGTTCCCGCTGTACTTCTTCCGCAGTTTTTTGCACGGCGGTCGTATCCCGTGCTTTTGTTAAAAACGCCGTCTCTGCCGCGCCGGTATTGCCGCCTTTTCGTCCGAATGCAAAAAACATCAGGGCGAGAAATGCGGCACACAGTATGGCCGAAACAGGCAGTATCGTTTGTTTTTTCATCGTATGTCCTCATGTATAATTTAATAATTATTAATTCGGCACGGGAGACGTGCGGCAGGGATTGGAGGGGCGGAAGTTCCGAAGGAATGGAGCCGGAAGGCGGAACCCCGAAAAGCCCGGTTTTTGCGGCGCGGCCGCAAAAAGCCGCCCGAAACAATATGTGTACGATACAATCCGCATGCGTTTTATCACTTGAATTCGTAGGCCTGTAAGCCGCAGTTTTCAAAGCCGCTGTTCGTGAATTCTTCGATGGTTTCGTAATCCTGAAAATACGTGCTGATAAGCGACGAAACCATGCCGTGGCACACAAACAGCAGATTATCGGGCGCATAGCGTGCGCGGGCATCTTCGATCGCTCCGTAAATGCGGTGCGCGGCATAGAGCAGCGATTCGCCTCCGGGAAAGCGTTTATACGGGTTCGCTTTTATCGCGAGAAATTCCGCGCCCCTTGTACTCGTGTGTTCGAATTCGCCGAAATCGATTTCGTGCAGGCGTTTTTCGATGACGGCTTCGATGCCGAGCGCTTTTTCTATGTAGGATGCGGTTACCCGAGCGCGTCCGAGAGGCGAGACGAGTATGTGTTTGATGCGGTAATCGTTTTGCCTTTCGGCAAGCCGAGCGGCGAGAGAAGCTGCCTGCTGCATGCCTTTTTCCGCAAGCGGGACTTCGGCAAGACCTGAGATGAGGTGTTTTGCATTCCAGTCGGTTTCACCGTGTCGGGTAACGTAGAGCGTCATAGCGACATACTACCCAAAAACGGCGATTTGCGCTAGTATTATTTATTCGGTTTCAATGAACTCGGCCGGATAAGAGGGTAGAAGAAAAATGAAAAACGCGTATGTCAAACGGATTTGGGAAGACGTTCAGCTGAAAAATGCCGACCAGAGCGAATTCCTCCAAGCGGTTCAGGAAGTTTTAACGACGATCGAACCCGCCGTCGCAAAGATGCAAAGAGAACTTGAGCGCAATGCGGTACTCGAGCGTTTCGTAGAGCCGGAACGCATCGTCATGTTCCGCGTGCCGTGGACGGACGATAAGGGGGTGCCGCACATCAACCGCGGTTACCGCGTGCAATTCAACAGTGCAATCGGTCCGTACAAGGGGGGCTTGCGCTTCAGTCCCGAAGTGAACCTTTCGGTTTTAAAATTTTTGGGTTTCGAGCAGACGCTCAAAAACAGTTTGACGACGCTTCCGATGGGCGGAGGCAAGGGCGGGAGCGATTTCGATCCGCACGGAAAATCGGACGCGGAAGTGATGCGCTTTTGTCAATCTTTCGTTACGGAATTGTACCGCCATATCGGTCCCGATACCGATGTACCTACAGGCGATAAGGGTGTGGGTGCGCGCGAAGTCGCGTTTATGTTCGGGCAGTATAAGCGCATTACGAATACGTTTTCCGGCGTACTCACCGGCAAGGGACTGGACTTCGGCGGCTCGCTCATCCGTACGGAAGCGACGGGCTACGGTCTCATCTATTTTGCCGAGTGTATGCTGAAAAAAATCGGCGAAGACTTTACCGGTAAAATATGTTCGGTGTCGGGCGACGGAAACGTCGCGCAGTACGTTGCCGAAAAATTGATTCATCTCGGTGCAAAACCGGTAACGCTCAGCGATCACACGGGATTCATTTTCGATGCCGGAGGCATCACGCAAAAAAAACTCGATTACGTAAAAAAAATCCGCGGCGCACATAAGGGCATTTCCGAATACGCGAAAAAATTCCCCGAAGCGAAGTTTACCGCGAATGCGAGACCGTGGTCGGTAAAAGTCGACTGTGCGTTTCCGTGCGCGACGCAAAACGAACTTAACGGAAAAGATGCCGATACGCTTATCAAAAACGGCGTCAGGCTTGTCGCCGAAGGTGCGAATATGCCGAGTACGCTCGACGCGACAGCGAAGTTTCAAAACGCAAAAGTCCTGTTTGCTCCCGGCAAAGCTTCGAATGCCGGCGGCGTTTCCGTTTCCGGCCTCGAAATGAGCCAAAACAGCGAACACCTTTCGTGGTCAAAGGAAGAAGTCGACGCGAAACTCCGGCGGATCATGACGAACATCCACGACAACGCATACGATACGGCAAAAGAGTTCGGTGTAAAAGGCGATTATGTCGCCGGTGCGAATATTGCGGGATTCGTCAAAGTCGCCCGTGCGATGATTGCGCAGGGGCTGGTGTAAGCATACAAGCGCCGCAGTGTGCGATGTGTGCCGTACGTTTTGCGGCGAGCGGAGGAATTTATGAAATGCGTTCGTTTTATGCTTCCGATTTTTGCGGCGGCATTGTTGTTCGCGGGCTGCGCATCCGCATCGAAAGCATCTGCAAAAGAGCAGGCTCCTGCTGCGGCGGCGAAAACACCCGAGTGGCGGACATTCCGCGGAAAAGTGACGGCGATAGAAAAATACGGTCATGCCGTTACCGATATCGCATTTGCCGATATGCAAAAGGCGGGCTATGAACACGGCGATATCGTAACCGTACGCTTCGACAACGGCTATACCTTCAGCGCACCCGTCGTTGCAAACTACGATGTCGATAAGGGCGCTTTTCTCGTACGCACGAATCACGCCGGAGGATTTATCGCCGCATGTATCAATTACGGAAAACTGAACGAAGCGGCAAAGGTCGGCATCGGCTCTGCGCTCACCGTTTCGATGAAACAAAAAGGCGGTTATCGCGAACAGTATGCGCTGCGTGCTCTTTCGAAAAGCGACAAGCGGGGTAACTATGCGTCGGATGAAGCCTTTGCCAATTTCAGAGGCGTTTCGCTCGGCTCGATCGGAAAAAATATTTTATATCGCGGAAGCCACCCTGTGAAAAAAGGCTGGACGCGCGCTCCCTATGCGTCGGCTCTTATGGAACGGGCGAAGATCAAAACGGTCGTCGATATGTCCGATTCCCGAAACGAACTCCTGTCGTACCTTGATCCGTCGAATCCTCAATACTCCGCGTATTACGCATCGCTCGATAAAACCGGCAGCGTCGTGTGCCTGAGCATGAATATCGATTTTACGAGCGACTTGTTTGCGGCCGGTATCATCGGAGCTTTGCGCTTTATGACCATTCACGAAGGGCCGTATTACCTGCACTGCATCGAAGGAAAAGACCGTACCGGCTTTATTATGATTTTGCTCGAATCGCTCATGGGTGCAAGCAAAGAAGAGGCTATGCGCGACTATATGCAAAGCTACGTCGATTTTTATCACGTCGAAAAAGGCAGCTACAAATACAACGTTATCGCAAAGGCGAACTTTGAGCCGATGTATAAAACGATCGTCGGAAACTCGTCTCCCGTCAAAGGCGCGCGCATATCTTTCGGCACACGACATGAGCGACGATGAAATCGAAGCGCTCGTGCAGCGCCTTCGTTGACGGAATTTTTTAACAAAAAGCGATTTGCTATGACAGAAACTTTCAAAAATAGAACGCTCGTCGTCTACACGGACGGCGGCTGCAGCGGAAATCCCGGACCGGGCGGCTGGGCATGCGTCATCATCGACGGGGAAAAAGAAAAAATGCTGAGCGGCGGAGAAAAATCGACGACGAACAACCGTATGGAACTCACTGCCGCAATCGCTGCCCTTTCCGCCCTTGCGCAAAACTCTCAGTACCGCGGGCGACCGGTGCGCGTTTTTTGCGACAGTCAATACGTCAAAAACGGCATTACATCGTGGATCCGGTCGTGGAAAAAAAACGGCTGGCGCACGGCGGCGAAAAAGCCCGTCTTAAACCGCGATCTTTGGGAAACGCTCGACGCCCTTTCCGCATCGCTCGACATCACGTGGTCGTGGGTAAAAGGACACGCGGGAGTCGAATACAACGAACTGTGCGACGATCTGTGCCAAAAAGAGATCCGCCGGCAAAAAGATTGATCTCCGACTGTATTTGTTAATTAATAATTATTAATTACTGGGTATTCCGGCAGGTTTTCCTCGCTCAATACTCGTCATGCGCCGGTTTTTTGCCCGTACTTTGAACGCGCTGCATATACGGTGCAATCGCAGCGTCTATGTTTTCTTCGGAGAGCGCGTCCATCATCTGCGAAGTCATCGCTTTTGTAAAATAAAACCTGAGCGTTGCGGACGCTGCGATTTTCGAATGGCCGGTATTGTATTGCTCGTTTTCAGCCGACGGCACGGAAAGCAAAAAGTAGGGAGAACCGTCTTTGAATTCGTAACCGAACTGTACGCGGGAGCGCGCACGATTCCCGATCATCGTGGCAAAGGATCCCCACTGCAGTGAAACGGGATGTTCCCCATACTCTTTTGTATGCGATCCTTTTCTGTCGAGCCGTTTGTTTTCAAAATCGTCGAGATATCGATCGACGGCTTCGCGAAATAAACTGCGGCCGGCTTTATTCAGCAGCACGTGATACATGCCGCCGCGGTACCACGCGGCAAATCCCGAAAGCCCCGTTTCGATATTGTAAATGCACAGCGCGTCTTCTTCTTTCAGTGTGCCGAACGCGGTTTTTTGAAATACGCGCGTCATATCGATTTCGATGTCCTGTTGTCCGCCGGTAAAAAAATTGACAAAAGCGTTTCCTTTGTTCTTTTGCGCCGCACTGCCGGCCGCATCGGAATCCGCTTTCGGAATTTGTATCTGCGTTCCGGAAGTTTGTGCCGCATATACGTCTCTTTGCGATTGATTTTGTGCCGGCTCGGTCGACTTGCACGAAACGCATGCGAGCGCGCCGACCAGTACGAACGGCAATGCGATGATATAGGATTGTATTTTTTTCATAAGAACCTCGATGTAATTGGCATTTCCGTAGCTATAGCATAAAAAGCGTGTTGTGTATACTGTAGTTACAGCGATTGTGCTTCCCCCTTTCGGCACCGATCATTCGCCCGCCCGTTGTTTTTTATTTTCGACATCCCAATCGATTTCTATGGAGCGGTGTTCGATGTCCTGAATGCGCCGGTAGGTGAGGCAGTCGGCGCGGTGCACGGTGATTCCCCTGTTCCGCGAAATATAGCCGACGATCGCATCGGGGTATTTCGGTTTGCAGCACTGAGCGAAGGTGACGAAAAAATTCGTCGAACTTCCGATGCGTATTTTGCCCGTTCCCTGTACCGTGTCGGTGTGTGCGCCCGTTCCCTTTTTGTGCCGCCTCGTTTCCTGAATTTCGCGGGAGGTTGTCGTGTTCGCGGCCTGCGCCGTTTCCGTTTTCGCTTTGTCGGTAAAGGTCGGATCGTGTGCGGTGAGCCACGCGTGGATCTTTTGCCGCGCTTTTGCGGTTTTTACCGCCGCGAGCTGAGAAGCCGTCGGGTGCGCCTGCGGATTCGTGAGGATTTCGATGATCTGCGTATTTTGCAGCGGCTCGACGAGCGGGATGATTTTTCCGTCCGCTTTTGCACCGACGATTTTTTCGCCGATAGCCGAGTGGATGCGGTATGCGAAGTCGATCGCGTTCGATCCTGCCGGGAGCTGTACGACTTGTCCCTTAGGCGTAAACACATAGATTTCATCGCCGAGCAAATCGTTTTTCAGCGCGCTGAAAAAGTTTTCGTCGGAAACGTGACCGTCGCGCAGTTCGCGCAGTTCGTTGAAAATGCCGAGATGTTCGATGTCGACAAAGTCGCGGCTCTTTCCTTTTTTGTACAGCCAGTGGCTCGCGATACCGTGCTCGGCCGCTTCGTCCATCGCTTTTGTGCGTATCTGTATTTCGAGCGGTTTCCCGTCGCACATGACGGTCGTATGCAGCGAGCGGTAGCCGTTCGCTTTCGGCATGGCGATGTAATCTTTAAATCGTCCGTCGAGCGGTTTCCAAAGATTGTGCACGATGCCGACGATCGTATAGCATTCCGAGTTTGCGTTGCAGATGATGCGGAGCGCGAGCAGATCGTAGAGCTTGTCGGGCGACACGTTGCGCTTGCGCATTTTTTGATAAATCGAATAAAAATGTTTTGCACGGCTCGTAATGCGAATGTGAATACCTTCTTTTTCGGCTGCCGTTCGAATCTGCTCGACGGCTTTTTCGAGATAGGCGTTTCGTTCGTCTTTTTTTTGTGCAACGATCGCTTTGATCTGCAAAAACACATCGGGATTCGTATACTTTAAACTCAAATCTTCGAATTCGTTTTTTTCTTCCTGCATACCGAGCCGATCCGCAAGCGGCGCCCAGATATCGATTATCTCCGCGGCAAGCGTACGCTGCGCCGCTTCGGGAAGCGTATCGATACAGCGTATTTGATCGAGTTTGTCGGCGAGTTTTATAAGGATGATGCGCACGTCGTCGACCATCGCAAAGAGCATTTTGCGTACCGCTTCCGCCTGCTGAATCGTCGAATGTCCGACGGGCATGTGCATGATCTTCGTCGTACCGTCGATGAGGCAGGAAGCGCTTTCGTCAAACGCTTTGCGTATGTCGTCTTTCGTGACGTCGAAATCGTATATCGTGTGGAGCAAAGCTGCGCATATCGATTCGGAATCCATTCTGTTTTGCGCGAGGATGTATGCGATGCGGAGCGGATGCACATAGTACGGAGAGCCGTCGGTTCGATTTTTGCCGCGCGATTTTTCACAGAGGAGATTCCATGCCGCATCGATTTTTTGTTTGTCTTCATCGGAATAAAAGTCGAAGGTGCCGAAAAATTCTCTCAGCAGTGCGGCGGTATCGCGTATATCGGCTTTGATCGGGACGGTCATACTCATCGCATTATCGTATCAAATCGCCGGTCATGAGGCAAGCATCGTTCTATCGCCTTTGCTCGTATAATTCGTACATCCTGTATCGTATCGATATTTCGGTTGTTAATAAAATATACTGGGGGTATTGATGAAACGGATACGATCGATAATTTTGTTACTGGTTTTTGTAGTGGCGGGTATTTTGACCGGCTGCAGCGCGCGCAAAAACTTTGCCGCAATGAAATACACAGCCGACAGTGCGCCTATGCGATCGGGCGGCGTCTATGCGGCCGAAGAAAAATCCGCCGGCACTCTTTCCGATGCTGCGCTGCCTTTGCCCGAAAACCGTAAGCTCATCCGCACGGGAAATATCCGTTTTGAAGTTTCGAGCCTTGCCGAAACGAAGGCGGCGACGGAAGCATGGGCGAAACGCTTCGGCGGTTATGTTTCCGATTTTTCGGAAGACGGCCGCTCGCTCGGCATGACGGTGCACATCCCGTCTTCCGCTTTTGACGATGCGATGTCGTCGTCCGGCGCTATCGGTAAAATCGTTTCGAAATCCGCGGACAGCGTCGACGTTACCGACCGTTTTTACGATTTGGATTCGCGTTTGGCAACTCGCCGCGTTTTGCTCGAGCGCTTGCAATCGTATCTTCGGGAAGCGAAAAATATGAAAGATATGCTCGAAATCGAAACGAAGATAAACGACGTGACGGCCGAAATCGAGCAGATGCAGGGACAGTTCAATCGATTGTCCAAGCAGATCGATTATTCGGAAATCTATATCGAAGCGAACTTGCCGTACAATCACGCGGAAGACAGGGGCTTTATTTTTCCCGATTTGAAATCTGCGTTTATCGAATTCTGTGAAACCGTCGTCGGATTTTTTGCAAACTTTATATTCGTCGTTTTGTATATAATCATTTTCGGCATACCGATTCTTTGCGTCGCCTTGTTGCTGTATTGGATTTGCTTCGGTAAAATCGGCGTGCTTCGAAAACTGTTCGGAAAGATACGAGCAGGGAAAAAAGAAAAATAAGCCCGAGCACGAGTTTCGAAAGTAGCAGCTGAACGGGTACTTCTAAAAACTTGCTTAGATTTTTAGAGGTACCGACGATTTCGGAAAGGTTTACGCATATAAAAAACGGGACGCCGCTCGGCATCCCGTTTGCATCTTTTTTGCTTACGGACGCGCGATGATGTCCGCGAGGTGCGGGCGTTTTGCCAAATCCTTCGGCAAAAGCTCTTCGCGCGCTTTGTTGACGTATTTCGGATCTTGGAAGCTGTACGTAAACTTCGTGTGGATGTCGTACGTGCCCTTCATGAGCGCGTACGCGTCTTCGGTCATGACGAGTTCTTCATCCGTCGGGATAACGAAGATTTTCGTTTTGCCGTCGTCGGCGCTGATGCACGTTTCCGCGTTTCCGGTGTTCGACCATTCGTTTTTCTGCGCATCGATTTTGATGCCGAGATCTTCCAATCCTTCGAGGCTTTTTCCGCGCACGATCGGTGAGTGTTCTCCGATACCCGCCGTAAACACGATCGCATCCACGCGGCCGAGAGCGGCTTTGTATGCGCCGATGTATTTTTTTAAGCGGTACGTAAACATTTCGATCGAAAGAGCGGCAAGTTTGTCGCCCGATGCCGCAGCGTTTTCGATATCACGGCCGTCCGTGTATTTTCCGTCCGTGATGCCGAGCAAGCCGCATTGCTTGTTGAGCGCCGTATCCATCTCTTCTGCGCTCATGCCGGTTTTGCGCATGATATAAAACGGGAGCGCCGCATCTATGTCGCCGCATCTCGTGCCCATGACGAGCCCCTCGAGCGGTGTGATGCCCATAGACGTATCGAAACATACGCCGCCTTTTACCGCGCATACCGATGCACCGTTTCCGAGATGGCAGATTATTAAATTCGTGTCTTTCGGCTGTTTGCCGAGCAGCACCGCAGCGCGTTTCGACGTGTACATAAACGACGTGCCGTGGAAACCGTAGCGGCGCGCGTGATATTTTTCGTACCATTCGTGCGGGATCGCATACATATACGACGCTTCGGGCATCGTCTGGTGCCAGGCTGTATCCATGACGGCGCAGTGCGGAACCTTCGGCAGCACTTTTTGCGCGGCTTCGATACCCATGATATTTGCAGGATTGTGCAGCGGCCCCAAATCCTGTACTTCGCGGAACGTATCGAGCACGGCCGGTGTGATGATGACGGACTTTGTGAATTTTTCACCGCCGTGGAGTACGCGATGACCGACCGCTCCGATAGCGCTCATGTCTTTGATGACGCCGACTTTTTCGTCGGTGATTTCTTTCATGATAAGTTCGATCGCTTCTTTGTGTGTCGGGCAGGGACTTTCGATTTTGTGTTTGTCGGCTCCGACGCAGTGCGTAATGACCGAACCCGGGCGGCCGACGCGTTCTACGATACCCGTGCACAAAACGGCTTTGTCGTCCCAGTCGTAAACTTGGTACTTTGCGGAAGATGAACCGCAGTTAAGCGTTAGAATAACCATACTCGCTTCCTTAATAAAAAATTGTGTGTAATATTATAAAAGTATTTGCCGTTCTCCGCAAGGTATCGCCGCAGCACTCGCGCGACAGATATAGAAGCGCCCGCTGCACTGTCTCCCGCTTTTCGCGTCAGATCTTCATCAGCGCCGCATACTTTTCCGCTATGCGCTTCGATTTTTCCGCGGCGAGTCCGCGGTAGCGCGCGGGGTTTTCGAAAAACGTTTCCGCGTTCTCGACTCCGAGCTTTTTCAGCTGTTCGGTTATTTTATTAAAAGCATCCGTGTGGCGCTTCAGCACGGCAAAAAACGGCTCTCCCGTCTTTTCGCATTCGAGCGTAATCTTTCTGACGATTTCATGACCGTCGCTCACTCCCGCTTCTCCGAGCAAAATATACGCCGGTTCCGCAAGTACTCCGCCCCTTACTCTGCCGCCCGCATTTTCAAGCGTCTTCGCCATCGCTTCCGTGTCCGCCTGTAAACCCGACACGACTTTTTTCATGCGGCTCACCGCCATCGTAAAGCCCGCGACGTAATCGGCGATAAACCGCTGGCTCGCGCTGTTTGTCAAATCGCGCTGATGTTCCGAAATCTGATCCATGTAAAACGTGATGACGCGCGGACACATCGCTTTCCACAAAGACTTTACGTGCTCGCTGTTCCACGGATTGCGCTTTTGCGGCATCGTACTCGAACCGACTTGCGTCGAACTGAAATACTCGAACACTTCTCCGATCTCCGAACGCTGGAGATTGCGCAAATCGTCGGCGAGGTTTGCGATGATGCCGAACGCGGTATTGCATTCGAGCAGCAGGCGTAAAAGGTATTCCGGTTCGACGAGCTGGTTCGAATATTCGCTCGCTTCGAGCCCGAGAAATGCGAGATAGCGCCGCTCCAAATCTTCGGGGTCTTTGACGATCATCGAAAGCCCGTTGTACGCGCCGACGGGGCCTGCGAGTTTTCCTTTCAGCTGCTTTGCAAGCTCTTCGATTTTAATAATCGATTTTCCGAGCCTCGAAACGAATTCTGCAATCGTCCAACCGAAGGTGATCGGAACGGCGTGCTGTCCGTGCGTGCGTCCGACTTGCGGCGTTTCGGCATCGCGCAGCGCGATATCGCAGAGCGCCCTTTCGAGCGCTTTCAGTTCGGGCAGGGTTACGTTTTGCATAACGTCTCGCATGCGAAGTGCAAGCGCAGTATCGAGTATGTCGACGCTTGTCGCACCCAAGTGAACGAAAGGCGCGATTTCACTCGGAACCGTCCGCTTCATCACGTTGACGAGCGCGCGGATATTGTGCTGCGTCTTTTCTTCTTCGGCGTACACTTCTTCGGGATCAACGGTATTTGCCGCCGCATCGATCGCCTGCTCGATTTCAGACGTGAGCGCGCCGCGCACTTCGAAATGCGCTTTTACGAGAGCTGCTTCGGCTTTCGCGCACGAGCGCACCGCCGCCTCTTCGGAAATGCAGCGCGCGAGTTTATCGTATACGTCTTTTTCGGAAATCGAATAACGGTGATCCACCGGCGAAATATTTTCAAAAACGGAACGGGTTTTCATGCGGAAAGTATGCAGGAAAAACGGAAAACTTGCAATGCGCTTCCGCTCGGACGCTTCGATTTTATTCGTGCGGAGGGTTTAATACCCTGACGCCTTGTGTCGGGGTATGTTGATTTTAATAAAATTGATCAATGTGCGGAAGACGGGGAGCGCGTTATATTGATATTGCCGCTTTCGGTTTTTACTTTGATCGATACCGCATCGTTTTTATACCGTACGGAACCGTTTCCTTTTGCATCGGTATTCGTAAATGCGTCTTTGACTTTGCCGTCGGGAGCGGCGTATTCGAGCATGTAGCCTTCGTTTTCCGGCAGCGCAATGTTTACCGAACCGCTTCCGCATGAGAACGACGCTTCGCTCATCATGGTTTTCGCGCTGAAATTGATTCCGCCTTTTTGCGATGCCGCATCGATATAATCGCACGAGCCGCTGTAGTTTATCCGGCCTTTTGCCGCCGCTATGTGTACGCTTTTTGCGTCGGTGTCGCCGCATACGATCATACCCGTTTCGCTTGCGAGCGAAAGCGCCGTAAACGAGCACGCATCGAACACGATTTTACCGCCTGAGGTTTTTACGTCGAACACGCCGCATGTAAAGCCGCTTACGCTGACGGCGCCGCTCGTCGTTTTGACCGAAATGAAAAAATTATTAATTTCGATCGGCATCGTACGCGGTACTTTTATATCGATCTCCGTGCGGTCGAGCATCGTGTGCTCCTGCCTGTCTTCGGCGATGACGACGGCGTTGTCTTTGAGGATGGCGTAGGGTCTGTCGTTTTGCTTACGGTCGGACGTGATCAAAAGCTCGATGCGCGATTCGTCCCATTGAGAAAATTTCAAATCGCACGAAGAAACGTCCGCTTTGATTTCGGATATCCTGTCCGATTGAAAAAATACCGTTTCGGTTTTCGCTTTTTCTTTGCCGCTTTTTGCCGGTTTTTCCGTTGTACCGCCGTCCGAACGGCTGATCAGCAGTATTTCCGCGCCGACGGCGATGACGAGCGTTGCGATGATCGCGACAGCCGTCTTTGCATGATGATCCATACAGCTTCCTGTTTTCTATATTTGCATTTCCGATGCGGTTGTCCTATGTGTTGGCTTTCGGTATTATTGTAGTGTAAATGTATGAAAAAGACAAATGCAATGCGCATCCTTGAAAGCGCGCACATTCCGTATGAAACGGCTTCATACGACGATGACGGAGAACACGAACTCGGTCGAGGGGCGGCAGAGGCGCTCGCAAAAAGAATCGGCATCGATCCGAAGTTTATTTTTAAAACGATCGTCATGCGCACGGAAACGAAAGATCTGTGCGTGTTTTGTGAAAGCGCCGTAAATGAAATCAATTTGAAAAAAGCGCGGACCGTCGCAGGTGCAAAAGAAATCGAACCGGTAAAACCCGACGAACTTTTGCAGTTGACCGGCTATGTGCGCGGCGGCTGTTCGCCGCTCGGCATGAAGCGAAAATATCGAACCTTTATCGACACGTGCGCACTCGATTGCGAAAAAATCTACATCAGCGCCGGCACGCGCGGAGAGCAGATCATCATCAAGCCGGACGATTTGATAAAAGCCTGCGATGCACTCGTATGCGATTTGGCGCTGTAAAATCAGCTTGTACGATTTATACGGTCTGTGCGAGCAGAGCGGAAATCGAAAAAGCCCTGTCGCCGAATTTTTCTATATGCCGTACGAGATCGATATACAATAATTCGGATGCCACATCCGCGCCGTTTTCGAGCCGCTTTTGCGCTTTCTTTTTGAGCGCTCTGCGGAACGAATCGATTTGATCTTCTATCTCTTTTGCGAAGGCGAGCTTTTCGGCGTTGAGATGCTTGTTTGCATTGATATGGATAAATTGCAAAAATTCCCGTGCGAGTTCGACATAGGGAATGAGATCGTCCAAATCTTCCTGCAAAAACGACATCTTTTTTACGATGCTTTTTTGCAGCAGCATTGCGATACTTAAGCAGTCATCCGTCATGCTTTCGAGTTCATCGACGATCTGCAGCATGATCGACAGATTATTAAGCTGATTTTCACTGATCGGAAGATGTTCGCACTGTACGATGTAGTGTGAAAGCCGTACGTGCATTTGATCGACGTAATTTTCCGCTTGTACGAGCGGCGCAACGTGTTCGTCGATAAACGACTGCGAACGGTTTTTAATTCCCGATTGGATGCGGTCGAACATATCCGATACGATATCGGTCATGTCCGCGATTTCTTTTTCTATCCTGATGATCCCGGCGAGCGCGCTGCCTTTCGTATGTGCCGACAGCGGTTCGAGCCGATAGTCGCTCAGCGCATCGGATGCTTTCGGTTTAATAATTTTTTCCGTACCGGCCGCGATGTATTTTATAAACGGAAGGAATATGAGCGCGGTAATGACATTGAATGCCGTATGCATCATTGCAATGTGATACGTGATATCGCTTTCGACAGGACCGGGAACGATATAATCGACAAATGCGAGCAGCGGATGAAAAAATATAAACGAAAGGACGGCACCTGCTATGTTAAACATGATATGGACAAAGCACGCGCGGCGGGCGTTTACTTTCGTACCGATTGCTGCAAGAATCGAATCGATTGTAGAGCCGACGTTGCTGCCGATGACCATAGCGCATGAAGTTTCCCATGTGAGCAAATGATTGTACGCCATTGTCAAAATGATTGCGGTGAGTGCGCTCGATGAATGTAAAATGGCCGTAAGCACGACGCCAGCAATAGCCGCGAGCGCGATCGATAAGATACCGGAGTTTTGAAATTTTGTCGGAAAAGAAAGCAGTCCCGCATCGCGTACGGTGATCGTACCGGAAAGCATGGAAAGCCCGACGAACAAAAGTGCGAATCCCATAATCGCTTCGCCGATATTCTGTACTCGAAGTTTTTTCAGCGCCGTAAGCAAAAATCCGAATCCGAAAATCGGAATCGCAAAGGCTGCGATATTAAAATTAAAACCGAATAATGCCACGATCCATGCAGTAATCGTCGTGCCGATATTTGCACCGAAAATGACGCCGACGGACTGCGTCAGCGTAATGAGCCCTGCATTTACGAATGAAACAATCATGACCGTTGTTGCGCCTGACGATTGAATTATCATCGTCACGATCATACCGGTGAGAAGTGCAACGAATCGGTTGCCGGTCATAAAGCCGAGGACGCTTTGAAGCTTTTCTCCCGCACTTTTTTGAATGCCGCCGCTCATAAGCTTCATGCCGTATAAAAGAAATCCGAGACTGCCCATGAGCTGCGCAAATGCCCGTATACCGTTCACGCTTATATCATATACCGAATACGCGTTCTTTTCAAGAAAATACAAATCCGCTATACTTCGAGCAAGGGTTTGGCGGGGAAACATGAAAGTCGATACGGCGAATAGAAGACCCGGAAAACTCCGAGTTTATAAAACCTCGAAGTTCGTGCCGGTAGTTATTATGATTGTACTGTGTTGCCTCTTATTTTCGTGTAGCGACAAAGCGAAGCCTGTCGCAACGGCAACGGGAGACAGAGCGCTTTCCGTTTCCGCTGCGGGAGAAGATGCGGCGAGCCTCAAATTGCCGGCGCAGCTGTGGCACGTTTCCGATGAAGTCGTGTGCATACTTTTCGGCTACGGTTATAATGATGCGGCCTTTGTCGCTTCGATGACGGAAACCTTGTCGGCAAAATACGGAGCGGCTTCGGACGGAGGTCTTATTTTGCCGATCGTTTTTCCCGACGACTTTAAGCGAGGCTCCCGCTCCATAGCGGCGGAGCTGCCGCTTCTTGTCGGCGAAAAAAAATTGCGCGGCGTTATCCTGCTCGGCGCGCCCGAAAACACGCATTTCGGCGTCGCGCACCTGCAGGACAGATACGACGGCGTCTTTCCGTTTCCCGTGTTTTCGTTTTTTTCGCAGGACGACGTATCGGGTACGGAAGGGACGGCGGATATCGTGCTCGATAAAGCGCAGGAAGCCGACATCGACGGAGTTATTAAAAACGAATCGGAGCAAGTCTTTGTAAAAGAAGTGCCGGATTTTGTTCGCCGCTCCGTCAATTTTATGCTTACCGTTGACGGGGCGCTCGCAAAAGATAACGACCTCTTAGTCTATCTGAAAAAAATTACCGGTAATGCGAAGATGCGTCGTTACGTCGATCCCGAATCGGGCTTGCAGTCGGTCAATCATTTTATTTTAGCCGATTGATTTTTATGATTACGCTGAAACAGACGGAGCATCATCTGCTCGGCGGAAAGCGCGATATCGCTTCTCTTGCGAAAAAAGCAAGCGCGCGCATTCTTGTCCTCTCCGATTCGCACGGGCAGCGTGAACTTTTTCGCCTCATCGTTGAAAAGGCAGGCCCCTCGTGTGATGCGCTCGTATTTTGCGGCGACGGTGCGGGCGATTTTGTTTCGTGCATGGACGATGCGGCAAGCGATGTTGTATTTGCACATCTTGTGCCGCCGGTAGCGGCTTTCGTCGAAGGCAACGGAGACGCCGACAGGTTTCCTTCTCGCTTTAATCCGGGCGACGAAAAATCGTCCCATGTTTTTTATGAATTGATTATTCCGAAGCGGCAGATTTTACTGGCGGCCGGACACGTCATTTACGCGGTACACGGTCACGAGCAAGGCGCGTATTACGGAACGGACGCAATTGAGCGTGAATGTAAAGCTGCCGGCGCCGACATCGCTCTTTACGGTCACACGCATATCGCAGCCGAAATTCGTTCAGATGTCTACATCGTAAACCCCGGGAGCATTTCCTATCCGCGATCTCTCATGCCTCCGTCGTTTGCCGTTCTCGAACTCGACGGAAAAAACAGCAACGCCGTTTTTTATCGCATAGATGTGCGGTTTGACGGCATGCACTTTACTCCGTTTGCGCCGAAAAAGACGTCGCTGTGGCGGTGAGCGAACGGGTTCTCACCTGCGTGTCGAAACCGATGCGTGGCATGTGATTTTTATCGTATCATTCGGAGCTCTACACCCCGTGCATTGATTGCGAGCAAATTATTCGTCTCGCCTCGTATCGGGCACGAGCACGATGAGCGCGAGAGATGCGATATAGGGCAGGGCGATCAAAAGAGGAGAGGCGATGTTTTGAAAGACGTTTTGCAAGTTCGCCGCAAAATATTCCGCCGCGCAGAGGACGATAACGGCAGCCGCCGTGCCCCATCCCGTCCGCCTGCCCAAAAATACCGCTGCGAGGGCGAGCCATCCGCGTCCGCTTGAAATATTCGGCACGAACGACGAAAGCCTGAACGACAGTATGCAGCCTGCAAGCGCACCGTAAAAAGCTGCGATACACCACGCCGCAGTCCTGCATGCCGACACGTCGATGCCGCGCGAAGTGAGGACGTCGGAATCTTTTCCGGTGATGCGGATGTAGAGCCCGTATTTTGTCCCGTAGAGAAATGCGAATCCTGCCGCCGTAAAAACGAAGGCGACGAGTGCCGTCGAAAGGCGTGCGTTTACGGCAGGAAACGAAAAGAGGGGAGACGTGAGGACGCCGCGTGTGCCGAAGAGGGCGACGGAAATGACCGACGCAAGGGCACCGCTAAAGAGGTTTAAACCGAGGGATGCCAAAAAGGGATTTGCGTGAAGCGATTCCACGGCGCGGATCGAAACGAATATGATGAGCGTGCAGGATAAGACCGAGAGGAATGCGCCTGCGATAAACGAACCGGTCAATACGCTGAACGCATAGCAAAAAAAAGCTGCGAGGTTGATGATACCGTCGAGAAAAACCGCCATGCGCCCGGAGTATTCGCTTGTGAGCGCGCCGAACGACGCCAAAAGCAGAGGCGCAGATAAAAGGGCTATGCTAAAGACCGCGTTTTGCATTTCGTATGCCTCCTGCATATTTGACGGCGATGCACGAAAGCATGACGCCTTGGATGAGAGAGCTCATATCGAAGCCGAAGTTATTGTTGAGCGCAACCCTATTTGCCGACGTAAAAAGCCACGAGAGCACAAGTCCTGCCGGAGCGATCATTGCGGGATTCGAATTCGCGATGAGCGCGCACGAAAGCGCATTCCATCCCATACCGCCGTAAAATCCCGCGTGGCACGTGTAGTACGTTCCCGCAACGGCGATAAAACCCGCAAGCCCGTGAAGCGCGCCTGCCGCTGCGAGCGTCGCATAGAGCGTGCGGCTTTGCCGATAGCCCGAGTATTTTGCAAACTCTTTCGATATCCCCGTAATCTGAAGGTGTCTTCCGCTTACCGTGCGGTATTTGACGTACCATACCGCGCCGCACAGCGCGAGCGGAATAAGCGCCAAAGCTGAAAGCGGGGATGGATTTAAAATATGCGCAAAGCGAAACCGCTCCGCGATAAACGGCGTTGCAAGGAGATTGTTCGTTTGTCCGCGGAACTTTCCCGCGATAAGCGAATCGATAAACGGAATCGCCGCCGCCGAAACGAGAAAGGACGTGAGAAGTACATCGGCGTTTTTTAATTGTCGAAGAGATGCCGATATGAGGGCCATCGCGCCGGGAAGCAAAAGAGATGCGGCAAAGGCGGCAGCCGTAACGAAGACGGGCGGCCATCCGACGGGAAGCGTAAAGACGACGGCTGCGGCAAATCCTCCGGCATAAATCTGACCTTCACCGCCTAAATTGTATTCACCCGCCGCGAGTACGATCGCGTCTCCGAGCGCGCCCGCAGCGAGGAGGGCTGCCGTATTGAGCACGCTTCCGAAATAGTAGCGCGACGTAAAAGAGCCCCCCAAAAAATCGAGGGCGGAAACGAGGGTGCGCGAAAAGAGAGCGAGGACTGCGACGGTGAGAACGAGACCTGCGATGACGGGGAGCGCGTCGAATATTGTTAATTTTTTCACGCAGCCTCCCGCACTTCGCGAAGACCGCCGCCTTCGAGTACGTAGTGCGCCGCACACAGCGCTTTCGGAAATTCCGACGACGAAAGCACGATGACGACGGCGCCGCGATGTGCAAAGTTTAAAAGCAGCTCCTGCGTGCGTTCGGCAGCTTTGCCGTCGAGTCCTTGCAGCGGCTCACACGCAATGATCAGATTCGGATCGTTTTCGAATTCGCGCGCGAGGATTAAACGCTGCAGCATGCCGCCCGAAAGAGATGCCGCTTTTTCATCGGGTCGAATCGAAACCTTCGCTTTTTCTATCAGTCGCTTCGTATATTCGTCCGCGCTCTTTCCGCCGTACATTGCGCATAAAAGCTGTTCGATCGAAAGATCGGGATTCGACGCGCGGAACGTTCTGTCTGACGGGATGATAGCCGTACGGAGTTTCGCTTCGGTTCGTAAAAAATACGGCGTCCACTTTCCCGATTTGAGATCGATGCATAAGCTTCGTTCCGCCGTTTTGATGCGGCACAATCCCGCCGTACGCGCGCTTTCCATACCCGTGATGACGTTTTCGAGCGTACCGAGTCCGCTTTCGGGCAATCCTTCGATGAGGGTAATGCAGCTGCTCTTCGCAGTAAACGACACGTCGAAAAGAGCCGGCCGTTTTTTCGGCCGCACGCCGATATGAGCGAACGAAATACAATCATCGTCATTTTTTTTGCTTACTTTTGCCGGAAGGACATAAACCTGCGCGGCTTCCGATTGTGTCTTCGGCACATACAGAGCGCTCCGCTCATAGTGCTCGGCACCCTTCCCCTTTTGCAGCACGGTTATCGTATCGGTATAGCGAGAAGCTTCCTGCATGATGTGCGTGATAACGACGATGTTCATTCCCTTATCTGCAAGTTCGCGGATATTTGCATAGAGGGAAACCCGCTCTTCCCGGTCGAGCAGCGCGGACGGCTCGTCGAGGATGAGCATGAGAGGTTCGCGTATAAGGGCAGATATGAGCGCCGTATAAAAGCGTTCGTTCCCTCCGATATGCGCGGCGAGAGCGCGGAAGTTTAAGTGCGGCGCCCATTTCGATTTTAACAATTCCGCGCGCGAAAAGATTTCGCCCTTTTTGAGTGTTTTTCCCGCAGCTCCGTATTCCGTTCCGAGGAGAATGTTTTCCCATACACTGATGCCGTCGGCGATAAGCGGCCTCTGACGCACGCAGACGATGCCTGCACGAAGGGCATCGCGCGGAGAAGAAAAATGCACGGCCTTTCCGTCGATGAGGATCGTACCGCCGTCGGGTTCGAGCGCGCCGCTTAAAACAGCCGCCGTCGTCGATTTTCCCGCGCCGTTTTCTCCGAGCAGCGCGTGAATCATACCGCCCTGAAAGACGAGGGAAAGATCTTCGAGCACCGTTTTGTGCAGATATCGTTTTGAAATATGTTCGAGCGCAACATCCATAGTAAATTAATTAATAAAAATTTATCATGTCAATTTTGCGGAAGAACGAGCGTACCGTTTTCTATACTTGCGACGACGTCGCGCATCTTTGCCCGCATTTCATCCGTCACCGCATCGTTTTTGTGATCCGGCGCGTCCTGCACAAAGCGCACGAAACCGTCCGCGACGCCGACCGTTTTCGCCGTACCCCATTCGGTTTTGCCTGCGAGGTAGTCGGCCGTTACGTTTTCCGCCATCTTCGATTGCTCGAGCGGCGTGCACGATATGATATTGTCTGGTGCGCGCTCAAAGCTCGCGTTGTCGAAAAATGCGAGATATTTTCCCTTTTCTTTCGCCGCGTTGATGACGCCTTGCGATGCCCCTCCGCAGATCGGAAGGATCACATCGACTCCGGACGAATACATCGCGTTTGCAAGCTCTGCACCCTTTGTCGCATCGTACCAGTTGCCGACGACTCGGAAATCGACCGCCGTACCGGGAGAAGCGGCTTCCGCGCCTTCTTTGTAGCCGGGAAGTATGACGTTGTTCATGACGGGATATTCCTGTCCTGCAATGAGACCTATCTTTTTCGACTTCGTCATGAGGCCCGCCATATAGCCGGTAATATACGACTGTTCGTGTTGATTGTAACGTACGGTTGCCACCGACGAGTTTCCCGATTTATAGGCGTCGAGCAGAATAAACTTTTGATTCGGAAACTGTGCGGTAAGCGGTTCGACGAGTTCCGGCAGCGACGGGTTCGACGAAATGATGACGCTGTATTTTTGCTCCGCGGCAAGGGCGGTGAGCTTTGCCGACCATTCGGCTTGGTTTGTTCCCGCTTCGAGCACCGTGACGGAAGCCTGCGCACTTCCGTCTTTTCCGTCGTTATACGAAGCGACGGCATGTTGCACGCCTTCGGCGAGCATCGCGTAGATGGGACTGTCGGCTATGATGCCGGGGACGAAGACCGCGATAGAATGAGCTTGTGTTTTTTTTGCGCTGCACGAAAAAAAAGTCAAAAGAAAAGCCGTGAGTGCAGCGGCGCATATCGATTTTTTCATAATGAATTACCTCTTGCCGGTAAATATAGTTTTATATAAAACTTTTGTCAAGCGTATGGATGCGGTATAAAAACTCCGTGTTCGCGGAGCGTCGCATCCGCCGGTGCCGTAGGCGTACGTCCGTTCCGCCTGCATCGTATGCGGGCGGTCTTTCGTTTTATTGAGAAAAATTTTCTGCGATGCGCGAAAGGTAGGCGAAAGCGTTTTTCTTTTCGGTTTCGGAAAAGCCTTTGTAAAATATTTTAAGCAGATCGTTTGCAAGCTCGGTCGTCACATCGTTGTAACGCTTTCCCTTGCGCGTGAGCGATACGAGCTTGCGCCGTGCATCGTCGGGAGTGGAAAACGTTTTCACAAATCCGTCGCGCTCGAGTTTTCTCACCAAAACCGTCGCCGTCGATTTGTCGCGGTTGATTTTTTCTGCAAGCTCTTTCATCGTCAGCGTGTCTTTTGCGGCGAGCTGAAATAGAATAAAACCGTGCGAAGAAGCGAAATCGGGTAAGCCCTTTTCCGCGAGGCGCTTTATGAGAAAATCCGCCGCTGCCGAATGTATGCGTGATACGAGCGACATACTCTGCCGTATATCCGTTTGCATAACAAAAGTATACACCTTGTTGCGCTCTAAATCAAATAGCGCTACAATACCGTATGTATCTTTTTTTTATCAAAAAAAATTTTTACGACGGCTGGGACAATATGCTCTCGCTCATCGTCATAAACCTCGTCATTATGACCGTGTCTCTGGGGCTTTTATCGCTTATCTACGCTCTACAGCAAAGTGTACCGCTCGTCATAGCTCTCATTATCCTCTTCGGCATCGTCATATCGATACTTACCCTCGCATCGGGAGAAGTCGCTTCTTCTGCGGCAAATTTCGGAAGCGCACACATTGCGGATTTTTTTCGGGCGATTCCATCGTGTATCGCAGACGGTATCCGTTTCGGTCTTATCCTCAGCGTCGTAGGAACGGCAGCTTATGTCTGCATCCCGTTTTACTTTGCACAAAAAACGCTCCCGACGATGTTTATCGGTTCGATGTTCGTGTGGCTTGTCGTCTTTACGCTGCTTTCGCTCCAGTGGTTCGTTGCGATCCGCTCTCTCATGCATAACGATTTTAAAAAATGCTTAAAAAAGTGTTTTATCGTATTTTTTGATAATATATGGTTTTCCTTGTTTACGGTGGTGTACAATTTTTTTCTTTTAGCGCTGAGCGTTTTTTTGTTCGGACTTTTGCCGTCCGTTGCAGGCATCACGCTTGCACAGGTTAACGCGCTCCGCTTACGCTTGTATAAATACGATTATTACGAAGCGCATCCCGAATTGAAAACTCCGAAAGAAAAGCGCTGCATTCCGTGGGACGAGCTTTTGCAAAACGATAAAGAGACTCTCGGACCGCGTTCGTTTAAATCGCTCATATTTCCGTGGAAAGAGTAGGACGTCGATTTTCAGGATCAGTATACTTTTCCATATCGAAACGGTTCGGTATAAGCTGCAGGATTTGGAGAGTACGGCTCTTCGGACGGTGCTTGTAATTTATTATATTACAAAGAATTAAAAAATACTATTTTCGGTCCCTACGAGAGTCGAACTCGTCTTTAAAGATTGAGAATCTTTCGTCCTAACCGATAGACGAAGGGACCCGGTACTGACAAAAAGGGCTGTCTCAAAAGTCGGTTACTTTTTCGACAGCCTGTCGAGTTTGAAATTAAGTCTTTGTATTGTTAATGACTTAATTTCAAACATCGCATAATAAATCAAGGAAACTTTCCAAAAATCGAAATTTTTGAAAAGTCTTTTGCGTTCCCCAAGGAGGATTCGAACCCCCACAAGCAGAACCAGAATCTGCGGTGCTACCATTACACAATCGGGGAATATACTGTTCCGTCACTATACGTGTTTGGCGGGCATTTGTCAATACGGTGAGTGCGGTGTGTTGCCGGAATTCCGTGTATGCAAAAAAATATCCGATCGACAAGCCTGCGGCATAGAGCGATTTGCCGCCGCGGTTATCCGATCGGAATAAAAAGCGAATCTTACTTTGCCGACATGAGCAGCGTTTTCGGATCGAGGTTTACCGTACCCGCAACAGCGGTTTTATCGCGGAGCTTCAATACACTGAGCGCAACTCCATTTTGCGAAGCGGCAAGGTGGCACACTGCATCGAAAAAGGGAAGCAGTTCCGGACGGCAGGAGCCCTCCAAATCCGCACTCACCTTTGTGTCGCTGAACCACGCGGTCATTTTTTCTTCTTTAACAAAATGTGAAACCGTTTCGATATCTTCTTTGCTCACTTTATCCATGTTCATGCCGTCGATGACGAGCGCGGAAACGGCGATGCCGCCGGCTTTCAGCGATTTGAGCGTATTGATTACTTTTGCAAGCGAAAAGGTTTCCTGATTGAAATTTAAAATCATGCGGTCACGCATAATGCTGTCTTTCAATTCGGGGGTATCTGCGATATTTTTTTTCTTCGATATCTCGGTAAAGATGCTGTCGTACCATGAAATCACGTTCGAAGAATGCTGGTCGAACGAAACGTGAGCGAGTTGTTCGTCTTTGAGCAATGCATCGAGACCGAACTGCACGAGGATGGCCGTTTTTCCGACGCCCTTTTTTGCGGTGACGAGGCCGATTTCTCCGGCTTTCAGTCCTCCGTCGGTAATATTGTCAAAGCTGCGCACAGGGCTGTAGTTGATAAGATCTTTTTTGTCCATAGCTGTCTCCTATAAAACTTTTAAAGTATGGAGTTTACGAAAAAGCGATGTCAAAACGTCGGCACCGCTTTTATCGTATCTCGTTATTTTTGCGCTGCTTTGCGCTCTTCTTGATATTTTTTCATCAGTTCTTCGCCTACGGCATTCGGTACGCGTCCGTATTTGAGGAATTCCATCGTAAACTCCGCTTTGCCCTGAGTCGAAGAGCGGAGGATCGTCGAAAAGCCGAACATCTCCGAAAGCGGTACTTCCGCGTTTACGGTCGACGTATTGTTTTCGTCGGTCGTATCGATGATGACGCCTCGTCTTTGGTTGATGAGTCCGAACATATTGCCCTGGAATTCGGTCGGCCCGGAAATCGACACTTTCATAATCGGCTCGAGGATGACGGGTTTTGCTTTTTCGTAGCCTTCGCGGAAAGCTCCGATCGCAGCCTGCTGGAAAGCGATGTCGGACGAGTCGACGGGGTGGTATTGACCGTCGTTGATCGTCATCTTTACGCCGACGATGGGGAAGCCGATGAGCGTGCCTTTTTCCATCGCTTTGCGGAATCCCTTGTCACAGGACGGAATGTATTCGTTCGGGATGGCGCCTCCCTTGATCGCATCGACGAATTCGTAATCTTTGTCCGCGAGCGGCTCCATAATACCGGCAACGCGTCCGTATTGTCCGGAACCGCCGGTTTGCTTTTTGTGCGTATAGTTGAACGGCGCGCTCTGCGTAATCGATTCGCGGTAAGCGACTTGCGGCTGACCGACGACGACTTCGCACTTGTATTCGCGCTTCATGCGTTCGACATAGACGGCGAGGTGCAGTTCACCCATACCTTTGATGATCGTTTCGTTCGATTCGGGATCGACGTAGGTTTGGAACGTCGGATCTTCTTTCGTAAAGCGGTTGAGCGCTTTCGCCATCTGAGCGGCGTCTTTTTTTTCTTTCGGCGTAATCGATTCGGAGATGACGGGATTCGGAACGTACATCGACGCCATGGAGTAATTGAGTCCGCCGCCGCAGAACGTATCGCCCGATGCGCAGTCGATGCCGAACAGCGCTACAATATCGCCGGGAGTCGCTTCGTTGATGTCTTCCATCTTGTCCGCATTCATGCGGACGAGACGTCCGACTTTAAACTTTTTTCGCGCGCGCGTATTGTACAGTTCGCATCCTTTCGGGATAGTACCCTGATACACGCGGACGTAGGTGAGCTGTCCGTACTGTCCGTCGTCGAGTTTGAATGCAATCGCGACGGTCGGCTTATCGGCGACATTGAAAAGCTCGACCTGCGCTTCGTTGTTGTCGAGGTCGAACGCATAGTTATGCACCTCGGTCGGGTCGGGAAGATAGCGCGTAACGCCGTCGAGCACGAGCTGTACGCCTTTGTTCATGTGAGCCGAACCGCAGAATACGCCGACGAACTGTTCGGCGAGCGTCGCTTTGCGGACGGCCGCGATGATCTCTTCTTCCGTTTCTTTGCCTTCAAGTGCGTCTTCCATGAGCTGATCGTCGAACATCGACACCGCATCGACCAGATCGGCGCGGTATTTTTGCGCCTCTTCGACCATGTGTGCGGGAATTTCGGCAACGCGTACTTCCTGGCCGTCGGGACCTTCGAAATAGAGCGCTTTCATTGCAACGAGATCGACGACGCCTTCGAGCTTGTCTTCGAGTCCGATCGGAAGCGCCATCATGTGTGCGTTGAGTCCGAGTTTGTCGCGCAGCTGTTTGCACACGCGGATGGGATTCGCGCCTTGCCGGTCGCATTTATTGACAAATGCGATGCGCGGTACGTGATAGCGCTTGAGCTGACGGTCGACGGTGATCGACTGCGACTGAACGCCCGCGACCGCGCACAAAACGAGGATGGCGCCATCGAGAACGCGTAGACTCCGTTCGACTTCGATCGTAAAGTCGACGTGTCCGGGCGTATCGATTAGGTTGATTGTGTAATCTTTCCATTGAACCTGCGTTGCTGCGGATTGGATCGTAATGCCGCGCTCGCGTTCCAATTCCATGCTGTCCATTGTCGCGCCGACGCCGTCTTTACCGTGAACTTCGTGAATTTGATGAATCCTGTTGCAGTAAAACAAAATGCGTTCCGACAAAGTCGTTTTTCCCGAGTCGATGTGAGCGCTGATACCGATATTTCGTACTTTGGAAATATCAAAGTCCATATTAATTACCTCTTTATAAAAAAAATTCCACCTTACAGTAAGGGATAAATATAACCGATTACAAAGCTTTATTCAATACCGCAAAAATTATCAATATTTTCCGGCGGCCGATAACCGGAATGTATATTTAATAAATTTTGTCGTATGAGAAGCCGAAAATCCGAGCGCGGCGCTTCCGCCTCCATATTCGTCGTTTTTTTGTTTTAATGAAAATCCGGCATTGCCTGAAACCGTAAAATTTTTTTTCGAATGTGCGATTGAAATTTTGCACGATTCTTCAGCCGTTTTTTTTGAAAATGTGCAAGAAGCTTGCGTTCCCCAGCGGAGATTTCCGCTGCGCCGAGCGAATCTTCCGGAAATCGTATAGTACAGAGTATCGGCATCGAGCTTTTGCGCGTTTGAGAATTCGATGCCGGCGGATTCGAATGTGAGGCTCGCTGAGATGTATTTATCCGCGTACCGAAGACCTCCTCCGCATTTTACCTCTATTTGTTCGATGTCGCGGGCGGGTGTATATGTTTGCCGCATGACTCCCGCCGCTCCGACAGTAAAAGATGGAAGTCGAGGAGATGGGAAGCGATGCGTATACTGCGGGGAAATGCGGAATTGGCGAAGCGTATGTAGCACTTCGCCGCTCGGCGTCATGATGCCGCGTCCGTCGGCTGCGAAAACCGAAGCGAGCAGCGTACAGCTCCCGAATGCGAATACATTTTCGCTTCGGTATGTGCGGCGCAGTTTTCCTGACGGCTGATTATAAAAGCCCGCGGTAAAGAGAGAAGTGATGTTCGGCGCCGAAAAGAGCGTTTGTAGGGCAAATGCGGAATACCGAGCCGGTTTAAAAAATGCGATTTCGGAAAACCACGATGACGCGTTGTTTTTGAGAAACACACTTGTCCCGGTAAACGAAATACCCGCGCTTATCATACGCGGTAAAGCGATGCGGATATCCGCTGAAGAGGCAAGGGTTCCGTCTTCCCGATAAAAAAAAGAAGCTCCGGATCCGGCGAAAAGCGGCGCTGTGTTCGGAATGCGGCAGTCGGCTGCAACGGCGAACGTTTTATTTCCCGTACCCGACGACGGAAGCGAAGAAGCGATCCCTGTTTTCGTCGGAAACGATGTTGCAAACGGAGAAGCCGAAAAGGACGGAGCGGGAGAAGTGAGGCGCAAAAAACTTCCGTTTACGGACAGCGTACCCGCTTTCAGCATGAGCGGAAAACGCAGCGCACGAGCGAAAGATACTGCCGCCCCGTATTGCGGAGAATGAACGGCAGCGCTCTTAAAATGCGGCAAGGCGATATCCGATAGGACTTCGTAAAAGCGCACGTCGGCATCGCGGAAAAGGGCGCGCATACCGGCAGCCGTAAGCGCCGAGGCTTGAGCGGAAGAATCTGCGGCATCGAAACGGAAAGACGACGATGTGCGTACATCGAGCCGTTTGAAAAGCGCTTCGGGTTTTTGTTTGTTTTTGCCGTTTTCCGAACTCCGTTCGATTCTTTGTTCGGTATTCGTTTTTTCCGACTTTTCGGCAGCGGAAAATCGATTTGCAGACAAAAATACCGCAAAAACTGCGGCGATCAATATACAGCGATAATTCATACCCTAATAATCGCCGTAAATTTCCGGTTTCGGAGTTTTTTATGGAAAAATATAATCGCCGGTATAAAGATTCCGTCTCGGCGCGCACTTCGCGGTTCAACTCCCAATTATTCTAATAATACGTTGCAATAATAACGACAACTGATTTATAAATTTAACATTCAGCGGCTGGGGGGAGTTGAAGCGTTCCTCTCGCGGACTTCCTGTCCGCTCCTTCCACGCCGTCTTCGCGCGCTGTCGGCGGCCTCCTGCCGCCTTTTCCTCGCACCTGCTCGGCGCGCACTTCGCGGTTCAACTCCCAATTATTTTGCCGCCACATATTATTTTGTTAATGGTAACTGCGTTATAAATTTGAAGTTTTAGCGGCTGGGGGGAGTTGAAGCGTTCCTCTCGCGGACTTCCTGTCCGCTCCTTCCACGCCGTCTTCGCGCGCTGTCGGCGGCATCCGTGCCGCCTTTTCGGCGCACCTGCGCCGCGCGCGCTCCGCGGTTCAACTCCCAATTATTTTGCTGTTATATATTGTTTTGCGGCGGAGGATTATATTGAAAATTTGAAGTTTTAGCGGCTGGGGGGAGTTGAACCCCTACACCAAGCTTGGGAAGCTCGTATACTACCGCTATATTACAGCCGCATCGGTGGGATCATCATAGCTGAAAAACGAAGGGAATGCAAGCGCATCGCACCGATCTCTCATCATGACCGCCCCGGCAAAATTTTCTACAGCCGTTCACTGAACATTGCTTACAGTCCTCCTTTCATACACGCGAGCATTTTGCTATACTGTTTTTATGAAAGCAATACCGCCTTACACGGTGCTCTATGCGGACGACGATATCGTCGTACTGAATAAAAAAAGCGGACTGCTCATCGCCGCCGATCGGTACGACGAAGCGGCCCCGCGGCTCGACATCGAAGCTGAAAGCGAGTTCGGGAAACTCTTTGCCGTGCACCGCATCGATAAAGATACGTCGGGCGCGATCGTGTATGCGCGCAATGAAAAAGCGCACCGTTCTCTCTCGCTTCAGTTCGAACACAGAGAAGTCGAAAAAATTTATCACTGTCTCGTCTACGGACGACCCTTGTGGGAAACGCTGCACGCCGACGAAGCGCTCCTTCCCGACGGAGATGCAAAGCACCGTACCGTCGTCAATAAAAAAAGCGGTAAAGATTCCGTCACCGATTTTCGCCTTATCGGCGTCTGCGGTCAATACGCATGGATTGAAGCCGTTCCGAAGACAGGGCGCACGCATCAGATCCGAGCGCATTTGGCGGCACACGGATTATACATAGTCTGCGATCCGCTGTACGGCGGCAATCAAAAACCCGTACGCTTGAGTGATTTCAAAAAAAGATGGAACGGCGATGCCTTTGAAGAGCGCCCGCTTTTAGCCCGTCTCGCGCTGCACGCGTACAAGCTGACGATTACACATCCCGCAACCGGCGAGCGCATGACGTTTTGCGCGCCCTATCCGAAAGATATGGATGCAACGCGCAAACAGCTTGCAAAACTGTATAAGGTCGATCCCCTTGCCGTTTAATAACCGCACGACAAAATTATTAATTGTTATTTTTCTGTCTGCGTCGATGATGAAAACTCTTTCTGCAAAAGTTTGGAGCGTTTCCGTCACGCCGCTCTTTTCCGTCGAATACGGTACGATCGGCGAATTCGTCTATAAAAAAGATGTCGACGGAAAGTATAAAAAAATCAGCGAACTCGATTGGGATATAAAACCCGCGCTGTACTTCGGAGGCGCCGTCGGCGTGTTATGGAAAGCGCTGTCGATTCAAGGCTTCGCGCGCGGCGCCGTTCCGATGGGATCGGGCAATATGGAAGACTCCGATTGGAAAACGCTGACGGATTTAAAAACCACGTATTCGATTCATAAAAACATGCTCGCCTCTTCGTATGCGTTCGGCGGACAAATCTCGTATGCATTTCAAATAGCGGATACCTTTGCGATCCGTCCTTTTTGCGGAGTCGATTACTCACGCATCGCTTTCAAAGCACGGAACGGGCGCGCATGGGAAGGTTATGATATACTTACCCATACCGGCGTTGCGTGGAACGATCCCGCCGCAAAGCCCTACGTTCCGCTTGGAATCGATTATACGCGCGAAGAAGTGCATACATGGTTCGGCGTTTCGTTCGATACCTTTTTTAATAATAAATTTACGCTTGCGCTTTCGTTCGCCTTTGCACCGTATACGTATATACAGGCGCTCGATCATCACTACGGCGGATCCGGTGCGTACTTTGCCGACATTTTGCACGGATGGTTTTCCTCATATCGATTCGGCGCCGAAGCTGTATATGCTTTTAATAAAAACATAGCGTTGTCGCTCGCGTTTTCGTGGACACTGACGCGCCGTATACGGGGAGCGACGTATGAGGCGACTCGACCGACGGGATCGTGGCACGGAACCGATGACGCCGAAGGCGGGGCTTCGCGCAGTACGGGTGAGATTTCGCTCGGCTGCACTTATCGATTAAATTTTTGAATTCGGCCGGCGCCTTTTTTTATGCGCACCGACAAAATGCGGCGCCTTGCCTGATCTTCAACGATGTACGCCGTCGTCCCGTCTATATACGCTTCGCTCGCCGACGGTAAGTATCCGAACTTTTCAAGGAGCCAGCCGCCGAGCGTATTGAAATCTTCCGACTCCAAGTTGAGTTTCAGAATCGCATTTACATCGTCGAGCTTCATATCACCGGGCACGATGTATTCCGATTTTCCGACGAGCGTAATCCGCGCTTCTGGCGCGATATCGGACGTGGGATTTTCATCGGTCATGCGGCCGAACACGACGCGCATCACATCGTCCGTCGTGACGATGCCTGCGGTACAGCCCTGTTCGTCGAGCACGACGGCAAAATCCGTGTGCGCTTTTTTAAAATCTTCGAGCATTTCGAGGGCGGTAAAGGTTTCGGGGACGAAGAGTGCGTGCGACATTTTCCGGCGGATAAAATCGGTCCGTTTCGTTTCTTTTTCAGAACTGAAGAGCACCGATTTGTATCCGAGCACTCCGATGATCGCATCGGGTGTATGTTCGAAAACGGGAATGCGCGAACAGCCTGTCGTCAAAAAAATATCGGCGACGCGTTCATAATCGCTGTCGGCGGAAACTGCGTTTACGAGCGAACGATGTTTCATGATATCGTGGACGCGCAGATCGCTGAACTGAAATATCTTCGAAAGCATTTTGCTTTCGCCCGCTTCGAGCGTGCCTTCGCGCGCGGCGACGGCGATCATCATTTTGATGTCTTCTTCCGTTACATCCTCTCCGTCGTCCTTCCAGAATTTTCCGACGATAAACGATGTGCCGCGCGAAATCCGCGAAAAAAACCATACGATCGGAAAAAATATTTTTTCAAGCGCGCGCAAAAGCGGCGCAAAGCGCAGTGCCGTAGTATCCGGATGCAAGACAGCGGCCGTCTTCGGAACGATCTCGCCGAAAATCGTTACGAGGGAAGTAATGATGATCGTCGCAATGCCGACGCCGCTTGAACCGACAATCGAAACGGCGAGTGCGGTCGCAAGGGATGCGGCGAAGGTATTAAAAAAATTGATTCCGACGAGCACGAGCGTCAACAGCCTGTCCATGTCGTTTCGGAGAGCGAGTGCCGTTTTCGCACAGCGTTTTTTACTCTGCACGAGTTCTCGCAATTTAATTTTCGAAAGGGAAAGGTACGCCGTTTCCGATGCCGCAAAAAATCCGATAAGCGCGACGAGCACGATCAAAATTATTAATATGACGACGGTATTCATATCATTCCTCTCCGTCGTCAGCGATGCGCTTTACGTGGATTTTATTAATTCTTCGGTCTTTTATCGAAAGCACGGTAAAACGCAGTCCTTCGTATTCGATACAGTCTCCCGCACGCGGCATATCGCCCAGCCTTTCGGTGATCCAGCCGCCGAGTGTTTCGTTTATGTCAGATGCAAACGGAACATGCAGCAGCTCCCGCGCTTCGCTCAGCAGCATATCGCCGCCGGTTACGAAGTCGGACGTGTCTTCGATTTTTACCGGAGGCAAATGCCCGCGTCCGCTCGCATTCGAATCGGTTATGCCGAAAATTTCGCGGGCGATGTCGCTCTGTGTGATGATGCCGTCGGTGCCCGAATATTCGTCAACGACGATCGCAAGGGACTGACGGTTTTCGCGGAGCATTTCCTGCACCGACGACATCTTTTTCGTACCGAGGATAAAAATCGGTTCGTGCATGACGGTCCGCACGGAAAACGCATCCGCCTTTTCTTTGTACGCGAGCAAATCTTTTATATAGAGGACGCCGACGATATCGTCGATGTCTTTACGATAAACGGGAAAGCGCGAAAAGCGCGATCGCTCGGCTTTTTCGATGATGTCGCGCCAGCTTGCCTTATCGGATACGGCGACGATTTTCGTACGCGGAATCATTATATCCTGCGCTTCCAAATCGGTGAATTTGAAGACGCGGTTCATGATCGCATTTTCGTCTTTTTCGAGCGCGCCGCTTTCCGCACCGACGGCGATAAAGGTTTTAATCTCTTCTTCGGTATACGACCGGTCGGGCTTTTTTGTACTCACGCCCGCCGCGTGCAGCACCGCGTGTGCGACGGCGGTAAAGGCGAGCGAAACCGGTTTAAAGATAAAGACCGTGACGGAAACGAATTTCGAAAGCGTGTACGCGAACACATCGGGGTGCCGCGTCGAAACCGCTTTGGGAGTTATCTCCCCGAAAATCAATAAAAGAACGGTTGTTGTAAACGTTGCGATTCCGACGCCGTTTTTTCCGAACAGCGCGATTGCGGCGGCGGTGAGGATTGCGGAAAGGAGTATATTGACGAGATCGTTTGCAACGAGCAGGGAATTGATAAGTACGTCTTTTTTTTCGAGCAGCTTTGCCGCCCGAAGTGCTTTTTTATCTCCGCTTTTGCGTTTTATGCGGAGACGGAGTTTGTTCATCCCGAGGAACGAACTTTCGGAAATCGAAAAGAGCGCGGACAGCGTTATTAAAACGGCAGCCGCGGCGATCAATAAAACGACGGTTGCAGGATTATCGGGAGGTTCGTTTTCCATAATTTATTGCTGCTTCCCGTCGCCGGAAGTTCGTTCGATCTCTTCCTTTAAGGCGACAAGCATTTCGGCTATACGCGGCGCATATTCGCTTTCGGGATCGGCGTCGTAAGCCTTTTGAAAATAATCGAAGACGGCTTTATAATCGGTACTACCGGTCGTTGTTAACAATTCGCCCGCATAATAATACGCATGCTGCCGATCGCGCCCGCTGAGCCTCTTGTCTTCGGCGGCCGAAGCGAGTGCTTGAATCGCGGAAGCGAAATCGCGCTGCATATAAAATGTCGACGCATCGGAGACGGCCGTGAGTAAAATATATTTGCCGACAAATCCCGTTTCATTGTCGGGATCGAGGGAAGAAACCGTGCGGAAAAGATCGGCCAAAAGCAGGCGCCGCGTATCCTCCGTCGCTTCCGAGAGCGCATCGATTGCGCGCACTTTTTCTGCTCCCGACGCAGCGCGCACCGCATCAGCCAATGTATTGATTTTATCGAGGTCGGCCGTTTTGCTTTCGATGAGTTTTATATACGCTTCCAGAGTAGCGTCTTCATCGGAAGTTTCAAGCTTTGCCGCACAATAGCCTTCTTTTGTCGCAAGAAAAACGGAAGGGATGGAATCTACGTTATAGAGAGAGGCGATATGCCCCATGTATTCGATTTTCCGCTGACGCTCTTCCGCCTCTTTTTTTCCTTTTTCGCTTTGATCTTCGTCATCGCCGGAGAGCGAGGCCGAAAAATCCAAATTGACGAGGATAAAACGCTTCGAAAGGGCGGAAACGAATTCTTTCGTATCGAATACTTTTTCTTTGAGCACCCGGCTTTCCTCGTCGTTGTCATTCACGGAAAAAAGGATGAGGAGATTTTTATTTTTTTTCTGTGCGGCTTTTTTTGCCTCATCGTAATCGATGTACCAGCCGTTTTTGACGACTTTTGCGGAAGCGGAGCAGCCGGTAAAAAACACAGCGATCGCCAAAGCTCCGATTATCGGTTTTATTTTTTTGTTAAACATCATACACTCCATATTATTAATTATTAAAATATCTTACTCCCGCCGCAAAGATGTTTTGATAGGAAGTTTCATATTTGTTTGCAAGCGGATCGCCTGCGACGTTTTTGATGAGGTCGCGCGAAGCCCCTCCTTCGTCGATGCCGATCGTGCGCTCGCTGTGTCCCATTTTACCGAGCACGCGGCCGTCGGGACTTGTAAGCCCTTCGATCGCAAAGAGAGAGCCGTTCGGATTGTCCGGCTCGGCTACGGCAGGCACACCGAGGGCATCGACGTATTGCGAAAACACTTGTCCCGAAGCGAAAAGCTGTTGGGCAAGCGATGCTGCAACAACGATGCGGCCTTCCCCGTGTGAAACGGGAATCAAATGTACCCTCTCGTCGATAACCGACGCATCGAGCGCCCACGGACTCAATGCGCTCACCGTGCGAGTGCGGGCGATGCGCGAAATGTGGCGTCCAACGGTATTGAACGTGAGCGTCGGCATATCGGCGGTCATCGTGCGGATTTCACCGAAAGGCACGAGCCCCGTTTTGATGAGGGCTTGAAAACCGTTGCAGATGCCGAGGATGAGACCGTCCCGCTTTTTAATAAGCTGCATCACTTGCTCTGAGATGCGCCCCTCGCGCAAAACGTTTGCGATGAATTTACCCGAACCGTCGGGTTCGTCTCCTCCGGAAAATCCTCCGGCAAGCGCTAAAATCTGCGCGCCTTTCAATTCCCGCTCAAGCGTTTCGAGCGACTCTTCGAGGGCCCGGGGAGTATTGTTTGCAAAGACTGCGATCTTCGTTTCGGCTCCTGCGACGGCGAACGCGCGCGCCATATCGTATTCGCAGTTCGTTCCCGGAAAAACGGGGATGAGTACGCGCACTTTTTTTGTCGGAGCGGCAAAGCTTTTTTTGCCGAGCGAAACGCAGCTCCTCAAATCGGCAAGCGAAGGATGTGCGGCGAGCGCAAAGGAGGGAAGCGCAGGCTGTGTCGGGCTTTCGGATACCGAAGGAAATACTTTTGAGAGTTTCGATTCCCACGCTTTTTCCGCATCCGAAAGCGAAATCTTCGTGTGCGGAATACCCGCATTTTCATCTTCGACGACGATTTCACTTTCGCGTATCGTCTTGCCGATTTTAACAATCGTACCGGAAACAAAACCCGCTTTATCGATTTCGCTTTCCGCTTCGGGTGCAGCTTCGAAGATGATCGAACCGTACTGCGGCGTAAAGAGATCGAGCGAAGACGCTTTCGCGCCCGGTATGTGCACCCTCGTAAACGAAAGCGGCACGGCATCGATGCGCCCTCCGATACCGTTTCCCATCATCATCTTCGTAAGAGCTTCCGCGATGCCGCCCGCCCCGACGGGATACATCGCGCGTATGGCGCCCGCGGCGTTCAAGCGATAGAGGATTGCGGCATTTTGCATAAATGCGGTGAAATCGGGAGCAAGAAGCGGCGAATAGGGAGTTCCGACGAAATAGATCGCGCTTCTCGCTTTTTTAAACGAACCGCTCGTCACTCGCTCCGCTTCATCGTGCGTTACGGCGAACGACACGAGCGTGTGCGGAACGTTTATATTTTCGAAGGTACCGCTCATACTGTCTTTTCCGCCGATCGACGCACAGCCCGTCTTCTTTTGCGCGTCGAGCGCGCCGAGCAAAGCCGCCGCAGGATAGCCCCACTTCTTTTCATCGACGGCGCGGCCGAAGTACTCTTGAAACGACAGGCGGCAAGAAGCGGCGTTTCCGCCGATACACACAATCTTTGCAAGAGAGGAAAGCACCGCCGTTTGGGCGCCGTGCCACGCGCTCCATTCGCCGACGAAGGGGTCGAAGCCGAATGACAGCATACTCGCCGTAGAGGTTTCACGCGGAGAGGCGACGGGAATTTTTGCCGCCATAGCCGCTTCGGGCGTACGCTGATATTTTCCGCCGAACGGAAACAAAACGGTTGCGGATCCGATGGAACCGTCGAAGCGTTCGGAAAGCCCTCGTTCGGAACAGCATGCCAAATCGTTTATATTTGCAAGCCACGCATCCGAAAGCGATGAGGGCAATTTTTTTGAAACGGTTTCGAGCGGGCGGACAAGCGGCGACGTTTCGGGCAGCGCGGGATTTTCAATGTACGCACGCGCTTTGTGAGGAGCGCCGGCAGCGTCGAGAAAATCGCGGGAAAGATCGACGATCGTTTTGCCCCGCCATCTCATGACGAGGCGATTCGAGTCCGTCACTTTTGCGACGACGACCGCACGGAGATTTTCCTTCGCCGCAAGCTCGATAAAAGCGCGCGCATCCTTTTCCCGTACGACGACCGCCATGCGTTCCTGCGATTCCGAGATCGCAAGCTCGGTGCCGTTTAAGCCGTCGTATTTTTTCGGCACCGCATCGAGGTCGATGTCGAGCCCCGCCGCCAATTCTCCGACCGCGACTGACACACCGCCCGCGCCGAAGTCGTTCGAACGGCGTATCATCAAGCTCACTTTTTTATCGCGGAAAAGGCGCTGTATCTTTCGTTCCTCGACGGCGTTGCCTTTTTGCACTTCCGCACCGGCGGTCGTCACCGATTCTTTGGTGTGCACTTTCGACGAACCCGTAGCCCCTCCGATGCCGTCACGTCCCGTACCGCCGCCGAGCAGCATGACGACGTCTCCCGCTTCCGGTCTTTCCCGGACAACGGAGTCCGCAGGAGAAGCGGCGATGACCGCCCCGCATTCCATGCGCTTTGCAGCATAGCCCGGATGATACAATTCCGCGACTTGCCCCGTCGCAAGTCCTATTTGATTACCGTACGAAGAAAATCCCTGTGCCGCTTCGCGGCATAATTTCATCTGCGGAAGTTTTCCCGGAAGCGTTTCGGAAATCGGCACGGTTGGATCGGCAGCCCCCGTCACGCGGAGCGCTTGATATACCCACGCTCTTCCCGAAAGCGGATCGCGGATCGCCCCTCCGATACATGTCGCAGCTCCTCCGAAAGGTTCGATCTCCGTCGGATGATTGTGCGTTTCATTTTTAAATAAAAGCAGCCACTTTTCCGTTTCGCCCGGCGAATCGGGAGCAAAAGGTTTGCCGTCTTTGTCCGTCGTATAATGCACGTCGATAAACAGCGAACACGCATTGTTTTCTTCGGAGGCTTCCATATCGTCGAGTTTGCCGTGCTTCCGCAAATACTTTGCACCGATGACTGCCATATCCATGAGCGTCACGGGTTTTTCCGCTTTTCCGTACACGTCGACGCGCATATCGGTATAGGTTTTAAGCGATGAAGTAAAAAGCGGAGCATAGGTGCCGTCTTCGATTTTAATGTCCGTCAATTCCGTAAGGAAAGTCGTATGCCGGCAGTGATCCGACCAATACGTATCGAGTACGCGGATTTCCGTTTCCGTCGGATCGCGTCCTTCCTTTTTAAAATAATCCTGCATGAATTCGACGTCGGCCGCATCCATTGCAAGCGCCATACGCTTTCGAAGAGAGGCGAGCTCGCTTTTATCCATGCCGATAAATCCCGCAACGGACGGAATGTCGGCGGGAGGAGCCGCTTTCAATTCGAGCGTGTCGGGGACGGCGTCTCCTGCAAGGCGCGAATCGACGGGATTGATAAGGTAGTTTTGAATGCGCTCGATGTCGCGTGCGCTCACCGCGCCTGAAAGGAGGACGACCTTTGCGCACCGCACACGGGGCGGCTTCGTACCGCGGCTTTTTTCGGGAAGGCTTGCGCGCAAGAGCAAAAGACACTGTTCTGCGGAATCGGAGCGTTGATCGTATTGGCCGGGAAGGTATTCCCACGCGATCGCCGTTTCGCCCGAACGAAGCGGAAGCGCATCGAAAGTACACTCGTCGCTCTGCGGTTCGGAAAAAATTCGATGCGCCGCCTCTTTCGCTTCTTCGTCGGAAATATTTTCGACGTCGTAGCGGTTCAAGTACCGCACGCCCGTAATGCTCGGAATCCGCAAAAAATGAACGATTTCCGATTTGATTCTTTCGGCTTCATTTTGAAAACCGCGCTTTCTTTCCACATACAAACGGAACATTGGTACAGTATAAACGATTTACGCGGTTTCGAACAGTAAGCGTGCAAGTCCGAGCCGTGCGCATACCTCACTGCGCACAGCGCAAGGCAAAGGTTCGTGCGCATTGCTCAAAACGCATAAACGTGCGATAATGCGTTCATCATTCGAAAATGCGAGGCGATTATGATACGGTTACGCGGTGCATTTACGGCGATGATTACGCCGATGAAGGAAGACGGTTCGATCGATTATGACGGATATCGAAAGCTGCTCCGTTTTCAAATGGAAGAGGGCATCGACGGACTCGTGCCGCTCGGTACGACGGGCGAAACGCCGACGCTCGATGAAGACGAAGAACAGCGTATCATCGATGTCGTAATGGAAGAAGTGCGTGCGTTCGAAAAAGAGAGGGGTGTCAAAGTACCCGTCGTCCTCGGCGCGGGCAGCAACAATACGCGCGATGCCGTCCGTTATACGGAGCGCGCAAAAAAAGCGGGCGCGGATGCCGCTCTCGTCGTAACTCCTTATTACAATAAGCCTTCATCCGAAGGCATCTTCCGTCACTTTGAAGCGGTTTCTCGCGTAGGCATTCCGATCCTCGTGTACAATATCGCCGGCCGTACCGGAAAAAATATCGATACGCCGACGCTTTCGCGCATCGCGGATTTGCCGAATATCGCGGGCGTCAAAGAAGCGAGCGGCAGCATTTCTCAGATGACGGACGTTATCGACACGATTAAATCGAAGCATCCCGACTTTGCCGTACTGAGCGGGGATGATGCGATGACGCTTCCGCTCATCGCATGCGGCGGCGACGGCGTCGTATCGGTCGTTTCGAATGCGGCGCCTGCTCTCGTTTCGGAAATGGTAAGAGCTGCTCTTTCCGGCGATTATGAAGCGGCGCGGAAAATTCATTATCGCTTGCTGCCGTTTTTCAAAGCGGCCTTTGTCGACGGGAATCCCACGTCGATAAAATATGCGATGCGTGTCAAAGGTTTGCCTTCGGGGAGCGTGCGTTTGCCGCTCGTCGATGTGCACGACGAGGCGAAAAAGATTATCGAAGAAGCGCTTTCGGTGTGCGGATTATAACGCACGGATTGCATCGTGCGGATTGTAAGGCGTGCGTTGCGCTCCGCCGAATTTACATTTGACGAATAAAATTATTAAGGAAATTGTTATGGAAAAGATACCGGTAGGCGTGCTCGGTGCGACGGGCATGGTCGGTCAGCGCTATATCGCGCTGCTTGAAAATCATCCGTGGTTTAAAGTGAGCTATGTTGCGGCAAGTCCGCGCTCTGCGGGTAAATCATACGAAGAAGCGGTCGCAAACCGCTGGCTCATCGGGGCTGATATTCCTTCGGGCGTTGCAAAGCTTACCGTCAAGGATGCAAACGATGCGCCGCGTGCGCTCGGCAAATGCGCGTTCGTATTCAGCGCGCTTGAAATGAGCAAAGACGAAATCAAAGCGCTCGAAGCGCGCTATGCGGCGGAGGGCATTCCCGTAGTTTCAAACGCGAGCGCAAACCGCTGGACGAGCGACGTACCCATGCTCGTACCGGAAATCAACTGGGCGCACCTCGACGTGATCGCGTTTCAAAAACGGCACTACGGCTGGGACAAGGGCTTTATCGTCGTAAAGCCGAACTGTTCGCTGCAAACCTATATGATGCCTATCCACGCCCTCATTCAAGCGGGCTATCCGATTAAGCGTATGATCGTGACGACGCTGCAGGCGACCAGCGGGGCGGGGTACCCCGGTGTGCCGTCCTTCGATATGATCGACAATATCGTGCCGTTTATCGGAGGCGAAGAAGAAAAGACCGAGCGCGAATGTTTGAAGATACTCGGTTCGGTCAAAGACGGCGAAATCGTCAATGCGGCAGGCCCTGCCGTATCGTCGACGTGTACGCGCGTTCCCGTCGTCGACGGACATACCGCCTGCGTAAACCTCGACTTCGATTTACCGCAAGATAAAAAACCTTCGATCGAAGAGATCGCGCGCGCGTGGAAGAGCTATCGCTCGCTTCCGCAGGAATTGCAGCTGCCGTCCGCGCCCGTTCATCCGATCGTGCTTCGCTCCGAAGAAAACCGCCCGCAGCCGAGGCGCGACCGCGAAACCGAAGGAGGCATGGCCTGCGTTATCGGACGGCTCCGACCGTGCAACGTGTTCGACGTAAAATTCGTTTCGCTGAGTCACAATACGAAACGCGGTGCCGCGCTCGGCGGTATTTTGAACGCGGAACTCTTGAAAGCGAAAGGCTTTTTCGACGCGCTGTAAGGGCGGAAAGCGGTTGCGGATTTTGGATATCATTATTACGTAATGGAGATTGATATGCCTGAAATAGTAAAACCGTTTTACAATCCTGGTCCCGGAGACATCATTAAAGACGCGATGAAAGAACTCGGCTGGAATTAGGAAGACCTGGCCGAGATTCTCGGCATTTCGCTTAAAAGTGTAAATCTTATTTTAAACAATCGGCAGCGTATTACGCCCGAAATTAAAGATATGATCCCCGCCGATCTCATAATGGGATGATATCGAAAAAAAAGTAATAGAATTGTAATCCTCGTTTTAATCAGCACTTTCTTACATATCCTCATGCATACGAAGCGAGTTTCGGTTTTTCCGCATCGTGTACGCAAGCGAAAATTCGGTGAAATAGAGCAGTAGTATTTCAAAATATGCATTTTTTATAAAAATGTATGTAAATATCCTATAAAAATAAATTTAATTTATATAAACAGTGATATTTATGTAATTTTTTATAAATCATATTGACAAAAATATAATAGTATTATATATTTTTTTATGTTAAATATACAAAACGATTACGATTTTTTATTTGATAAACTGTTTTTTAGCATGCCGCGATAGGAGAAGACGATGAAAATAGGATTTATCGGACTCGGTATTATGGGCAAACCGATGAGCAAAAACCTTATCAAAGCAGGACATGAACTCGTCGTATGCGATTTCAATAAAGACGCAGTCGCCGAACTTGTAGGCTGCGGGGCAAAGGCTGCAGAAAACGGAGCTGCCGTTGCGAAAGAATGCAGCGTTATCATCACGATGGTACCGAATTCTCCGCACGTGCGCGCGGCCGTTTTCGACAAGGGCGGCATCGCGGAAACGGTGAAACAGGGAGCGATCCTCATCGATATGAGTTCTATCGATCCCGTTGAAAGCCGCAAAATCGGAGCCGACCTTGCAAAACTCGGTGTCGACATGCTCGACGCTCCCGTTTCGGGAGGCGAACCGAAGGCGATAGACGGCACGCTGTCGGTTATGGTCGGCGGAAAAAAAGAGCTGTTCGATACCTACTTCGACGTGCTCAAAGCGATGGCGGCTTCGGTCGTATACGTCGGAGAGCTCGGTGCGGGAAACGTCGCAAAGCTCGCAAATCAAATCGTCGTCGCCTGCAATATCGCCTCTCTCGCGGAAGCGCTGATGTTTTCGCGTAAAGCCGGCGTCGACCCCGAACTCGTGTTTCAAGCGATAAAGGGCGGTCTTGCGGGTTCTACCGTTATGAACGCAAAAGCGCCGATGATGCTCGCGCACGATTACAAGCCCGGTTTCAGAATCGAACTCCATATCAAAGATTTGACGAACGCGCTCAACGCGGCGCACGCGGTGACTTCTCCCGTTCCGCTTACCGCCGAAGTTATGGAAATGATGCAGGCGCTGAAAGCCGACGGCTTTGAAAAAGACGATCACAGTGCGCTTGCAAAATACTATGAAAAGATGACGAACGTGAAAATCGGAAAATGATTTTGACAGACAAATGTAAGGCAAAAAAATGAATACATATATAAAACGACATAAAGATACCGTCATAGCGATTTTTATGATTATCTTTGCGGCTTTTTATTATTATTTGTCACATCGCATCAATATTCTGGAAGATAAATTTATCAATTCCACTTTTTTCCCGCGGCTTTTGGCTTGCTTATTGGTTTGTCTGAGCATAGTTTTAATAATTAAAGATTTTACCGAAAAAGATACCAAAGCCGGGGACGACGCCGTTCGGAAAGCGATCAATAAAAGCGGAAGAATCCGTATAATCTTAACCTTTGTACTGTTGATTGCCTATGTCGTATTGATGAATGTTTTGGGCTTCCCGCTTATGACGGTATGTTATATTTTCGCTCAAACACTCGTTTTGACGCCAAAGGAAAAATACAGCATACAACGCATAGGCCTCTTTTTATGTATTTCGGTTTTATCCACTGCAATAATCTATATTGTTTTTACCCGATGTTTTACTTTGGTTTTGCCGAGCGGCATTATTAATCTTTAGGAGGTTGCGTGCGATGCTCCTTTCAGGTCTTTCCGTAATTTTTAATAACCCGCTCAGTTTGATTTGGGTCTTTATAGGCGTTATCGTCGGGATAATATTCGGCGCGATTCCGGGCCTTTCCGCGACTATGGCGATAGCGATTTTTTTGCCGATCACCTACAGCCTGACGACAACCGAGGGCATGGGTACGATGATGGGTTTGTATATCGGCGGTATATCGGGCGGTTTGATTTCGGCGATTTTGCTTAATATACCGGGAACCCCTTCTTCCGTTGCGACCTGTTTCGACGGAAGGCCGCTTGCGCTTAAGGGGCAAGCCGATAAGGCTTTGGGCGTGGGCATTTTATTTTCATTCGTCGGTACGTTGATAGGTATCGTCGCTCTTATTTTTATATCGCCGGTATTGGCTTCATTGGCGATCAAATTCGGCCCTCAAGAGTATTTTGCCGTTGCTCTTTTTTCGGTCGTACTCATCGTCGTTCTGTCGTCTGAAAATATGATTAAGGGTTTGATGACGGGCGTTTTGGGTTTGATATTGTCGACGGTCGGCATGGATCCCGTAGTCGGTATGCCGCGTTTTACGTTGGGAACAATAACGCTGAAATCCGGTTTTAATATTTTGACGGTATTGGTGGGCTTGTATGCGATTTCCGAAGTATTGAATACTTGTACGGACAGCACGCTGCAGCAGCCGCTTGATATTCCCAAAGTCAAAATGAGAGGTTTCGGCATCACGATGACCGAGTTTATCCGGCAGCTGGGTAATGCGTTCCGATCGGCGATGATCGGCTTGGGGATAGGAATTCTCCCCGGTATAGGCGGCGGAACTTCGAATTTGATCGCATATACGGTAGCGAAATCGCAATCCAAAACCCCCGAAAAATTCGGCAAAGGAGAGATAAGCGGTCTCGTAGCGTCGGAAACGGCAAATAACGCAACGATAGGCGGCGCTATGATTCCTCTGTTGACGTTGGGGATACCGGGAGATACTACGACGGCGATGGTTTTAGGCGGATTGATGATACACGGCATTATACCCGGGCCGCTTATCTTTGAAACCCATGGCAATCTAATGTACGCGATCTTTATTTTTATGCTGATCGCGAGCTTTTTGATGCTCATCGTCGAAACCTTGGGAATACGAGCTTTTGTAAAAGTTTTAACGGTTCCCAAAAATATACTGATGCCGCTGATCGTTGTGCTCTGCGTTATCGGCGCATTCGGTACGAACAACAGAATTTTCGATGTCGGTGCGATTATCTTTTTCGGAATCATAGGATATTTTTTAAATAAACTCGATTTCCCGCTGCCGCCGCTGGTTTTGGGATTTATTTTAGGCGGAACGCTTGAGATGAATTTGAGGCGAGGGCTTTCCATGACCAATGATCGATTCCTTCCGTTTTTATTGCGCCCTATCTCCGGAATATTTATACTTTTAACATTTTTATTTTTGGTATTTTCCATATACAAGCAAATAAAGAGGTCTAATAAATAGGACATCACACGTTACATAAATATTTTACAGTCAGGAGGACAAAATGAAAAACAGAGTATTCTTTTTATTCGCGGTATTTTTTTTGATCACGATAGTATTCGGAGCTTGCTCCAAAAAGTCGGAAGCGGCCGGCAAACTCGACTGGCCGAAAAAATCCATACAGCTTGTATGCGGAATGTCTGCCGGCGGGGACTCCGATTTCAACGCGCGCACATTGGCAAAATACTTAAAAGATGAAATAGGAGTCGTTGTCGTCGTTACGAACATCACCGGTGCCGGAGGTTCGATCGCAACGGAAGACGTCGTAAATTCTCCGAATGACGGATATAAATTTTACATGAATCACGTTCCGCTGCATACGGCAAAAGCGTTCGGCATTACGGAAAAAGGTTGGCCGGATTTGGATCCCGTGTGCGCGTTCGGACAGGGAACGGGAGAATTCGTTACCGTCCGCTCCGATTTTCCTGCAAACGATGTTCAAGGCATGATTGAAGAGACAAAAAAGAATCCCGGAAAATATCGTTTCGGCGTCAATCCCGGTGCGACGTCGAATTATATGGCGGTCGTCTTTGAAAAAGCGGGTGCCAAATTTAATCTTGTCTCATCGGGTTCCGCTTCCGACCGCGTTGTCGCGCTGAAGGGAAATCACTTGGATATCATTTTGGCAGGTATGCCGAATATTGCGGACTATATCAAAACCGGCGAATTTAAAGTGCTTGGAAATTGCGCGTCGGAACGGCATCCGACATTGGCTGAATACCCGACCGTAAAAGAGCAGGGGGTAAACGGCGAATTCGATCCGGTTTACGTGCTGTATGCGGTAAAAGGGACGGATCCCAGAATAATCGAAAAGATGAGTAAAGCATGTGAAAACATCGTTACAAAAAACAAAGAATATGAAGACCAAATTCGGAACGCATATTCGCAAGTACCGCTGTATAAAGATACGAAGGATACGATCGAATTCCTGAAAAATCAGGAAAAGATTTATATGGATATAAGCGACGAACTGAAGGCATCGTATAAGAAAAAATAACGATTTACGTATCGAATCGTAATGTCGCAATGAGGAGCAAAAAATGACAACCGATTACATCAAGGGGATTATTCCGCCGATATTAACGCCGATCGATGAAAATGAAAGAATCGACGAAAAAAAATTACGAAAGCAGGTCGATTTTGTTATCGAAGGCGGCGTTTCGGGCATTTTGGCTTTCGGGAGCAACGGGGAATTTTATGTAATCGAAGAGGATGAGCAGTACAGGGGATTGGAGATTATCCTCGATCAAGCTAAAAAACGGGTGCCCGTATATTTCGGTATCGGAGCTATCGGTACGAAAAAATGTATTGCACTGGCACAAAAAGCGCTTTCGCTCGGAGCTCGGGCGGTTTCCGTTTTGCAGCCGATGTTTTTAAAACCGAATGAAAAAGAATTGTTAAATCATTTTTCTTCCATTGCGGATGCGATCAAAGGAAAGGACATGCTGCTTTACAACAATCCCGGTCGTGTCGGTTACGGTATGACGACGGATTTGGTTGTAAAACTGATCGAGCGCTGTGACAATATCGTCGGAATTAAGGATTCAAGCGGCGATATGACGCTTACAAGCGAATTGATACGGCGGACGCTGCATACTCCTTTTAAAGTGCTCGGCGGAAAGGATACGTTGATATACGGAACCCTCGTGCACGGGGGACACGGCGCCGTTGCGACAATGGCAAATATATTTCCGGAACTCGTTTGCAGTATTTACCGTTCCTATGAACAGGGAGATATACGGCAATCTTTGGAGTTCCAGCGTGCATTAAATCCCTTGCGCCTTTTGTTGGACAAAGCGAGTTTCCCCGTCGGAACGAAAGATTATGCGAATTTGAACGGGCAGGACGTAGGGCTTCCCTATCTGCCCAGTTTGCCTTCGGACGAATCGGTGCTGAACCTTATGCGGGAACAGATGAAAATTGCAGGTCTTTTATCCGGGAGATAAAACGATGGAAAAACTGTTAAAAGAATTGGAAGCGTACGATACGCCGAGCATCACCAATGCCGTTGCGACTTACCCGCAGAAAACGGACAGCTGTTTGGGGCTGTATCACCCGTGGAACGGTCATTGGTATACGGACGAAACGTTGAAATGCATGTTTCCCGATCTGGGGCCGAGGGCCGGAGTTGCCGTGACCGTAGTGTACGGTATGCCGGATTCTTCCTATAACCGTTTATCGTTTAAGGATGTATTGGCCGCATTAAGCAAAGTAAAAGAGCCTGTCATTTTGGCGATAAAACAAAATTTTCCGCCCGAAATAAAAAAAATCAACGGCTTATTGGGCGGAAATATGATGACGGCTTTTAAATCGATGGGAGTAGTCGGTGTGTTGAGCGACGGACCTTCTCGCGACGTCGATGAAATACGTCCTATGAATATCCAATACATGCTTACCGGAGTAACTGCGGGGCACGGACCCTTTGCAATCGAAGCGATCAATGTTCCCGTCGATATCTGCGGTATGCATGTGGCACCGAACGATATCATTCACATGGATGAAAACGGTGCGGTTAAATTTCCGTCGGAAGCAATCGAACAGGTTTTAGCCAACGTAAAAAAAATAAGCGAAGTGGAAAAAAAACGTCAAAAGATGATGAGAGAGACGACTGATGCTCTAAAGATCGCTGAGATTATGAAAGGCATATACGATTAACTGCAGAGGAGGTTTTCTATGTTGGGCGCTATTGGGATTATTTTAGCGGTTGTACTTGTCGTTTGGATGATTTTTAAAGGCTGGCATATGACAATCGTCGCCGTTGTTTCGTCGCTGGTCGTTATCGTAACCAGCCGGATGAATGTGTGGGACGCTTTTTCCGTGAGTTTTGCAAATTCTTTTAAAAATTTTGCGGGTTCATGGATGTTGATGTTCGTCTTGGGTGCGATCTTCGGGAAAATAATGCAGGACAGCCGAGCATCGCTTACCATCGCAAATGCCGTCGTAAAAAAAATCGGCAAACAAAACGTCATATTGGCTATTTTGATTACGACGCTCATATTGTCGTACGGCGGCATCGGCGTTTTCGTTATTGCGTTTACGATGTATCCCATCTGTATCGCCATGTTTAAAGAAGCCGATCTGCCGAAAGAGATATTTCCCGGTTTGTTGTTGGCCCTGCCTGCGACCGTCGGTATGTCCGTCGGCCCCGGCGTCCCGTCCGTTCAAAATCTTATACCGACGGAAACGTTCGGAACGACGATTTATGCGGCTCCGATCATGGCGACGATATGTTCCGTTTTTATCTTTGCGATGGATTTCCTTTTTTATACGTATGTGGCAAAGCGTTGCCGTGCAAAAGGAATGCATTTTCAGCCGGGTACCAATGATTTATTTACGGAAGAAAAAAACGTCGATCAACCGAAAACGTGGGCGGCATTTTTACCCCTCATCGTTTTGCTCGGTTCTATTTTTATCATTCAATCGCTGTGTCCTGCGTGGAAAGCGACTTTTGTCGCCGTTATCGGCATGACGCTGGCTATTTTAGTCGCCGTCGCATTGTTCTATAAGCGATTTAATGTCAACAACGTTATCGGTGCCGGTTGTGCGAACGGGCTGTCCGCGCTGATGATAACTTCTTCGATTATGGGATTCGGCGGCGTCGTTCAAGCGGCTCCGGCATTTAAAACAACCGTCGATTGGCTGCTGGCTTTACCGTTGAGTCCGCTTTTACTGGCGTTTATCTCTATCAATGTCATCTGCGCTATTACGGGATCGTCTTCCGGAGGATTGCGGATATTTATGGAAACGCTCGGTCAGCATTTTTTAAATACCGGAATCAATCCCGCCGTTTTGCATCGTATGACGGCGATCGCTTCTGCGGGACTCGACGCGATGCCGCACGCTTCAGGCGTCGTGTTGGCAAACAGCGTTGCAAATACGGAAATGGTAAATACCTATAAATACACGTTTGTATCGCAGTGTCTTATACCGCTTTTTGCTTTCGGCGTAGCGTATATTCTGTATTTGTTGGGTATCGTTTGATCGTAGCTCTACAAAAAGAGAGGATCGCGTAGTATGAAAAGACAGCTTTTGATAAAAAACGGAACGGTTGTCGATCCGGTGACGAAAGCGCTTACAAAACGGGATGTCTTGCTTGAAAACGGAATTATAATCGACGTATCCGAAAAGGACGATTCCATCGTCAAAGAAATCGACGCAAGCGGGCATTTCGTTTCACCGGGTTGGGTGGATTTTCACTGTCATATTTTCTACGGCGGATCGGGCTTGGCGATCAATCCCGATGTATTGGTATCTACCGGTGTCACGTCTGCCGTCGATGCGGGAACTGCGGGTTGTGCGAATTTCAGAATTTTCAACGACGGTATCATACGGGCGAGTTCTCTCGATATTAAATGCTATCTCAACGTTTACGGCGCAGGGCAAATCGATGACAATATCAGTGAAATTTTCAACAAGCGGTTTTATAAAGTTGAAGAGATACGGCGTCTGTTTCGGGAATTCCCCGACACGCTTTTGGGATTGAAAATTCGTTTCAGCAAGGGGATTGCCGATACGCTCGAGGATCTTAAAGATGTCGTGAATATTGCGAAGGATATCGAAACGAACGTTTGCGTTCACACGACCGATCCGCCGTGCGATATGGCGGAAATCGCAGACACTTTGCGGAAGGATGACGTTTTTTGCCATTGCTATCACGGACGGGGCAACACTATTTTGGCGGATGACGGGAAAGTAAAGTCCTCGATGTTCGATGCAAAAAAGCGAGGCGTCATATTCGATTCGTGTAACGGTATGGGAAATTTTTCGATCGACGTGTGCCGCTCCGCGTTGGAACAGAATTTTTATCCCGATATTATCAGTTCCGATTTGACTGCAGACAAGGTTAATTTTTCTCCGTACGCGAAAAGCTTGCCGTTTGTTATGTCGAAATATCTGTCATTGGGTATGCCCTTAGCGGATATAATCCATGCCGTAACGACGGCTCCCGTTCGTTTAATGAAAATGGGCGGGAAAATAGGTTTGCTGCAAAGCGGTATGCAGGCCGACGTTACGATATTCAAAATAGAAGAGCGCAAGCACGTTCATTTGGATTTTGCACAAGTCCCGTATGAGGCGAATAAGCTCATCGTGCCGGTTATGACGATAAAAAACGGTTTTATCGATTTTTGCAGCGCCGATTTTGCGCTGTACTGAATAAATTGTAAAAAAATGAAAAGGAGTGATTATGTATAAGATTTTAATTCCGCAGGATATCCATCCGAAAGCGAAAGAGTTTCTTTCTCAAAAAGGCTATGAGCTTCAAGTCGGTCCCGCTTTTGATGAAGAAACGTTATTACGGGAAATTCCGACGGCCGACGCTTTGATCGCGAGGACGGCTGTATATTCGGAAAAGGTGATACGGGCAGGCACGAAGCTGAAAATCATAGCGCGGCACGGAGTCGGCGTGGATAATCTGCCTTTGGAACAGGCAAAAAAGCAGGGATTGTGGGTTACGATTGCAAAGGGCGCTAACGTTACATCGGTCGCCGAGCATACGATCGCGCTTATCCTCGGCGCGGCGAAGATGCTCTCGACGTTCGACAGCGAAATCCGTAGCGGTAATTTTGCGATCAGAAATAAAGTACACGGTGTGGAAATTTCCGGCAAAAAATTGGGGCTCATCGGAATGGGAGCGATCGGAAGTAAGGTTGCGGAAATAGCCGCGCACGGTTTCGGTATGGAAATCCTTGCGTACGATATTTATAAGCCGAAGACGCTTCCTGATTTTGTTTCGTGGCAAAACTCTCTTGCGGATGTTTTTAAAGCTGCGGATATCATTACGGTACATGTTCCGCTTACACCCGAAACCGATAATTTAATAAATAAAAATTCTATCGACACAATGAAAGACGGTGTCATTATCGTTAATTGTGCGAGAGGCGGAATCGTCAACGAATCGGATCTTGCCGCCGCTTTAAAGAGCGGCAAAGTCAAGTCGGCGGCGTTGGACGTATTCGGAAAGGAACCGCCTGAAGCCGACAATCCGTTATTGAAATTATCGAATGTTATTTTGACGCCGCACAATGCCGCGCTGACGGATGAAGCGGGAGAAGCTATGGCAATGTCGTGTGCAATTGCCGTCGATGACGTTTTGAGCGGGCGCTCCCCGAAATTCCCGATTGTGCAACCGAATTGATTTTGTGGAAGAGCATACAATATGGGAGAGGATATCAATAAGGGAGCTTTTATGGAAAACGTAAAAATCGTTAAACCTTTTATCAACGGACACTTCGTAGAGTCGAAGACGAGTACATATATCGAACAATATAATCCGAGTACGGGAGAAGTTATTTCTCGGATTCCGCAGTGTACGAAAGACGAAGTGACGGCTGCCGTAGCCGCCGCACATGCTGCCTATAAAGATTGGTCGGCGACGCCCGTTTTAAAACGCACGCAAATCTTGTACAGACTTCGTGAATTGATTATTCAAAATATGGAAGAACTGACGCATTTGGTGGCGTTTGAAAACGGAAAAAATTGGTTTGAAGCGGAAGGCGATGTGTTAAAAGCGAAAGAAGGAACCGAGCAGGCTATCGCTTCTCCTTCTTTGATGATGGGCGAAAGCCTTATGGATACATCGTCGGGCTTTGATACGGTATCGTATCGACATCCTTTGGGCGTTTTTGCAGGAATCGCTCCTTTTAATTTTCCCTCGATGATACCTATGGGATGGATGACTCCGATCTGCATAGCGTGCGGCAATACGATTGTTATAAAAGCGTCCTCCGTTACTCCGTTAAGCGCGCTCCGCTTTGCCGAATTGTACAAAGAAGCGGGATTACCCGACGGTGTGCTCAATATCGTTACGTGTTCGAGGAATGAAGCGGAGATATTATTGACCGATTCCAGAATCAAAGGGGTTTCGTTTGTCGGTACGACCGATGTCGGAAAACATATTTATTCCGTTGCGGCGCAGGCGGGAAAACGTGTGCAAGTTCAGGGAGAAGCGAAAAACCACGCTTTGATTATGGATGACGTACCGGTAAAAAGAACCGCGGCCGCTATTATCAATGCGGCGTACGGCTGCGCCGGCGAACGCTGCATGGCGCTTCCGGTCGTTGTCGTACACGATGCCGTAGCGGACGCGTTGGTTTTCGAACTCGTATCTTTAGCCAAAAAATTAAAGGTCGGGCCGGCATACGATAAAACGACCGATATGGGGCCGGTCATAAGCGCCAAGCATCGTCAATCCGTTATCGACTGGATAGATAGGGGTATTAAAGAGGGCGCTACGCTTGTCCTCGACGGCAGGGATTGCAAACCGGACGGATTTGAAAACGGATTCTATCTGGGACCGACGATTTTGGATAATGTTTCGAACGATATGACGGTGGGACAAGCGGAAATCTTCGGGCCGGTATTGTGCATAAAACGAGTCCGTTCGTTTGAAGAGGGACTGGCGGCGATGAATAAAAACCGGTTTGCCAACGGATCGGCTATTTTTACGCAAAACGGATATTATGCGCGGGAATTCGCCCGGCATACGGACGGCGGGATGGTCGGTATCAACGTTGCAATTCCCGTTCCCGTCGGTATGTTTCCCTTTTCGGGACATAAAGATTCTTTTATCGGCGACCTGCATTGTCTCGGAAAAGACGGCTATAAATTCTTTACGGAAACGAAAACCGTTACATCGAGGTGGTTTGCCGAATCGGAACATGGTACGACAAAGGTTTCAACATGGGACGGGACGATTTAATCGTCGAATTTCGTATATGTCAGTAAAACGACGGATTTTTACAGGAGGTGTAAAATGAAAATCTTAACGACAGCTCCAATTCCCAAAGAGGCATATTCAAAATATGCGAAAGACTTCGATATGACAGTACCTGAAAAGGCATTGTCATATGAAGAAGTGGCGGCAAGCGTAGCTCAGTACGACGCGCTCTTCGTGCTGGGGAACAAAGCCGACAAAGCGTTAATCGATAAAGGAACGAAGCTCAAGGCGATAGCGAATTTCGGCGTCGGCTATGACAATATCGATTGGCAGTATGCAAGCACCAAGGGGATCGCCGTCGTAAATACGCCGAACGCCGTAACCGATGCGACGGCGGAATTGACGGCGGTTTTGATTTTTGACGTTATGCGCGGCGTTTCCAGATACGATAAGCAAGTGCGCAGGGGAGAATGGTACGCTCCGTTATTTCCGAATCACAATACGGCGATCAGCGGGAGTACGCTCGGAATATTGGGCTTCGGCAGAATCGGAAAGGCCGTATGCAAAAAAGTGCAGGGAATGGGCATGTCGGTTATCTACTACGATACATATCGGGCAAAGGCGGAAGATGAAAAAGAATACGGCGTGACGTATATGGAATTTGACGAAGTATTGAAAAATGCGGATTGTGTGACGCTGCATATGCCTTACCTTCCCGAAAATCGTCACCTTATCAACATGGAAAAGCTTAAGCTTATGAAAAAGACGGCATATCTCGTCAATGCCGCACGGGGGCCGATCGTCGATGAAAAAGCGCTGTGCGAAGCCGTCCATGAAGGGGTGATCGCGGGAGCGGGTCTCGACGTGTATGAAAACGAACCGCATCCTTACGAAGGGTTGTACAAAGAGGAAAATGTCGTACTCACGCCTCATGTCGCCAGCGGGACGATGAAAGCTCGCCTCTGGATGGTTGATCAGGCTTTGAGCGGAATCGCAGGCGTACTGAAGGGGGAAAAACCCGATAACGTTATCAATAAAGGAGTTTTGAAATAATGTAGAAGGAGGACAGTAATGGTAGCGCACTTTTTGTCGGTTATTTTAATAGCCGTCGCACTGCTGGTATTTTTGATTGTAAAATTAAAAGTACATCCGACGATTGCTCTTTTTATATCCGGTATGTTTACGGGTTTGGGATTGGGATACGATCTGAGCACTACTATGAATTCGTTTACCCAGGGTTTCGGTTCGACACTCGGCGGAATCGGGTTGACGATAATCTTCGGCTCCATCATCGCGCAGGGCATCAGAGATACCAATTCCTTAAAATCCATGGTCAACTTTTTTATTAAATTATTCAGAGGAAAATTTCTGGAGCTTTCAACGGCATTGGCGGCATATATCATGTCGATTCCCGTATTCGGAGATATCACCCTTGTACTTACCGCTCCTATTGCATCAACGATCGCAAAGCGCAATCATAAGTCGATGTCGACAATGGCAGGATTTACGGGGCTGTGCGGTTCATTGACCCATTCCATGGTTCCTCCGACGCCCGGAATCCTTGCGGTGGCGGTTTTGCTTTCCGCGGATTTGGGTATGGTCATCTTGTGGGGGATCGTCATTTCATTTATCGCATTTATGCTGACGTGGCTGTTGACGAAAGGCGTCATAGCCAAAGAGTGGATCGAACCGCGTGCCGACTATATTGCCGGCGTCGAAGAAGTCGATTCCAAAAATTACAGCGACCTGTTGATAAAAGATGCGAATCTTCCGCCGGTATTGCTTGCCGCAGCTCCCATTTTGGTGCCCGTTATATTGATTACCCTCGCTTCTTTTGCCGGTATGACGATGGCGGAAGGGATGGCTGCAAGAGATGTGCTTCAGACGATCGGTAACAGGAATATTGCGATGTTTATCGGAGTCGTCATAGCCGTCCTTGTCGGATTCAAATACGGCGGCACCGTAAAAGAAAATTACGCGCATTACACGGGAAAAAAGGAAGAGAAAGTTTTTGCTATCATGGCTAACGGTTGGGTAAGCGATGCATTGACCGTAGCTTTGGTTCCGCTCCTCGTAACGGCCATGGGCGGCGGTTTCAGCCAGGTTATCAAATCGTATAAGGGTATACCCGAACTGGGAAATGCGATTTCCGGCATCGGCTTTCCGAGCTTTATCCTTCCGTTTATGATCGGAGCGATAATGATGATCGCAGTAGGCTCAAGGACAACCGCGGGTATGACGGCGGCCGCAATATGTCTGCCTATGATGTCGACATTGGGCTTGAGCCCTGTTGCGGTTGCCGTTTTAATCGGGGCGGGTACGATGATCGGATCGCACGTAAGCGATTCGGGTTTTTGGGTTGAAACTTCGCTGTTTAATTTAACGACGAACCAGGGGCTCAAATATATAACCGTTCTCGGTTCCGTCTGCGGACTTATCGCATTTATATTTGCCGCACTGTTCATTGCGATGGGCCTGTTTTGAAAAAATGCGATAAAATATTGAACGGCCGGAGAGGGATTGACGCAAAACTTTTTCGGCCGGTTTAACATTGTACCGGCGATTTTACATTGCATAAAAATACGTTTCATGGAGGTATGATATGAAAAATAATCGATTGAGAGATGCTATTCGTGCCGGAGGGCGTACACTCGGAACGCGTATGTCTACGACGTGGCCGTTTTTTATCGAACTGGTCGGTAACAGCGGCAATTTCGATTATGTCGAGTACGTTGCCGAGTATTCGCCGTTTTCGCAATACGATTTGGAAAATATGGCGCGGGCGGCGGAGCTTTCGAATATGGGAACGATGATTAAAGTCGATTTCCAAAATTCGGCGTATATTGCGCAAAAGGCCGCGGCTTCGGGTTTTCAAGCGATTTTATTTACCGATGTGCACAATGCCGATGAAGTACGTGCGGCTGTCAAAACCATGAAAGCGGATTCGGTTGTATCGGGAGGCCGCTTCGGATACCCGAACCGGCGCTTTATCGGTTATCAACCGTTCTTAAAGCAGATGGAACACGCAGAACGGGTAAATGATATCGTGCTGGCTTTTATGATCGAAAAAAGCGAAGCGATGGATAATATCGAAGAGATTTGTTCGGTAAAAGGAGTCGATATGGTACAGTTCGGCCCCTCGGATTTTTCCATGAGCAACGGACACAACGCAGCGGATTTTAAAGAAGAGTGCAAAAAGGCCGAACGGAAAATGATTGAAACTGCGCTGAAGCACGGCGTCCGTCCGCGATGCGAAATATACGGTAAAATCGAAGACGTACAGTATTACCTCGATTTAGGAGTAAAAGATATCTGTTTCGGAGATCAAATAAAAGTGTATGATACTTTCATCAATCAGCAAGGCGCCGCGATGAAAGAATTTTTGTCGAAGAAATAATTATTAATTATTGCAGGGGCCTTTAGAAACCGAAGTTTTTAGAGGCTCCCCATACTGCGTGATTTTGAGGAAAAAAATGGAAAAAATTGTCGTATTGGACGGATATACCGAAAACCCCGGAGATCTGTCGTGGGATGCATTGGGACAGCTCGGAGCTTTAACCGTTTACGACCGTACTCCGCCCGATAAAATCGTCGAACGCATCGGGGATGCCGCCTATGTGTATACGAATAAAACTCCGCTTACGAGAGAAACGATCGATGCGTGCCCGAAGCTGAAATTTATCGGCGTGCTTGCAACCGGTTATAACGTTATCGATATTCAAGCCGCGAAAGAAAAGCGTATCGTCGTCGCAAATATTCCTACATACGGAACGCAGGCGGTTTCGCAGTTTGTATTTGCGCTGCTGTTGGAAATCTGCCACCATGCGGCGCATCACTCCGCTGCCGTACATGAGGGACGCTGGGCGTCCAATGCGGATTGGTGTTTTTGGGATTATCCGCTGATCGAACTTGCCGGCAAAACACTGGGGGTGATCGGTTTCGGTCGTATCGGACAGAGTACGGCAAAGATCGCACGCGCTTTCGGAATGAACGTTATAGCCTATGACGAATATCAAAACGATGAAGGCAAAAAACTCGCTTCGTACGTTCCTCTTGAAAAGCTCTATGAGCAATCGGACGTCATCTCTTTACATGTTCCGTTATTTCCGTCGACGGAAGGGATGATAAATCGAAACAGTATTGAGAAAATGAAACGAAGCGTCATTATCATCAACACGTCCCGAGGTCCTCTGGTAAACGAAAGCGATATGGCGGATGCGCTTAATAACGATAGAATTTATTATTATGCAACGGATGTCGTTGCGACCGAACCTATAATGCCGACGAATCCGCTGTTGAAAGCGAAAAATTGCATTATCACGCCGCATATCGCATGGGCGCCGAAAGAATCGCGTCAGCGCTTAATGGATATCGCAGTCGATAATTTAAAGCAATTTCAAAAGGGGAAAGCCGTTAATATCGTAAACGCTTAATAAAAAGCCGTTTGTGGGATTTACATAGTTTACCTCGTATTTTGAAATGCCGTTCATGATCCGTGCGCGAAAGTCCGCCGTCGATCGACAAGGCAAGGGCGGTGGATACGCATCGGATTCGGCGGGATTACCGGTGTTTTACGTGTTGTCTTATGAAATCGATGTCTAAAATCGCCGTATCGGTATTTCATTTTATCTGCAATAACAGTATACTCCGCATAATATGATGAGCGATAAGGATGAAAAGTACAATGTAAAAATAGTTTCTCGAAGCCTTGCGATCTTCGACATGGCGGCCGGACAGGAAGATCCGTTTACGGTGCAGGATGTCATGAAAGCGCTGCAGATAAACGTCAATATGGCCTACCGTCTGCTTACGACGATGACGTCGGCCGGTTATTTGATAAAAAACGAAACGGCGGGGACATATACGGTTTCACTTAAAGTGTTAAAGCTGTTTAACCGTGCACTTTCTTCAATCGATATACGAAAGTTCGCGCTTCCGTATATGGAAATGCTTGCGCATCGTTTTCCCGAAGCGAATATCAATTTGGCGGTTTTATACGACGGTGAAATAGTGCAAACCGACAGGATCGACGGGCAAGTTATCATTAAAACGTATTTTACTCCGGGAAAAAAAGTTCCGTTTAACGCTTCCGCTTTGGGTAAAGTGCTCGTTTCCGAATTGTATCCCGAAGAGCTTGAGAGGATCATCGACAAAAGCGGCGGGCTGAAAGAGTTTACCGTTCACACGATTACCGATTATGCGGTTTTGCAGCGGGAACTGCAGAAGATACGCGAACAGGGATATGCGATCGACCGCGAAGAGCTTATTTTAAACGATAACTGCAATGCCGCACCGATCCGCGATTCGAGCGGAAAGATCGTCGCAGCGGTGAGCATGAGCGCGTTTGAAAATTATATTACAAAAGAGCAGATGGATGCGAATATCTATATGATTTGCGAAACCGCTCGTCAGATTTCTTCGTGTTTGGGATATATGGCATAACTTGCCGTATCGCGCTGCAAGACAGAAGTCCGCATTTGCTGTATACTGAAACGGTATGGCATACGTAAAAAATCTTTTCGACAGCAATTTTATCCAATATGCAAGCTACGTTATCCGAGACCGTGCGATCCCCGAACTCGTCGACGGACTGAAGCCGGTACAGCGGAGAATCCTCCATACGCTCCTCGAAGCGGACGACGGCAAATTTCACAAAGTCGCAAACGTCGTCGGTCAGTGCATGAAATATCACCCGCACGGGGATGCATCCATTTATTCGGCGCTCGTCGTTCTTGCCAATAAGGATTTGCTCGTCGATCGGCAGGGAAACTTCGGAAACCTCTACACCGGAGACTCGGCTTCCGCGGCGCGTTATATCGAATGCCGTCTGCGCCCCATTGCGCGCGATATCCTCTACAATCCGAAGATCACCGACTACGTTCCGAGCTACGACGGGCGCAATAAAGAGCCCGTTATGTTCCGCGCAAAGCTGCCGCTCGTACTGATTTTGGGCGCGGAAGGGATCGCCGTCGGCATGAGTACGAAAATCCTTCCTCACAATATCCGCGAAGTTATCGAAGCCGAAAAAAAATGTCTGCGTGGCGAAAAGTTTACGCTCTATCCCGACTTTCAAACGGGCGGTCTCATCGACGTGTCGGACTATCAGGACGGCTTGGGCAAAATCGTTACGAGAGCGAAGATGGATTTAAGCGACGAAAAAAAGATTACGATCACCGAGCTGCCCTTCGGTTCGACGACAGAGTCGCTCATGGACTCGATCGAAAAAGCCGCAAAAAACAATAAAGTGCGCATCGCTTCGATCAACGATTACACGGCCGAAAGCGTCAACATCGAAATAAAGCTTCCGCGCGGCGTGTATGCCGCCGATATCGTCGATGCGCTTTACGCGTATACCGAATGCGAACAGACGATATACTGCAATCTGCTCGTTATCCGCGACAATATGCCGATGCAGATTACCGTAACCGACGTTATTAAATTTCACGCAAAGCAGCTCGTTGGCGTACTGAAAGACGAACTCACCGTCGAGCGTGCCGAACAATTCGAAAAGCTGCATTTGCGGACGCTTGAGCGCATCTTTATCGAAGAGCGCATCTATAAAAATATCGAACAGATGAAAACGCAAGAGGCAGTCGTCGATGCGGTAAAAAAGGGTTTTGTGCCGTTTAAAAAAGAACTTCTGCGTCCCATAACCGACGACGATGTCGATCACTTGCTGAAGATTCCGATCCGCCGCATTTCGCTTTACGATATCAACAAAAACCGCCAGGAAGTGGAAGCTGCGAAAAATCGCATCAAAGAAATCGACAAGCTTTTAAAGCATCTTGCCGCTTATGCGATAAGCTGGCTCGACGGCTTGCTTGCAAAGCTCGACGCGGAAAAGACGCAGCGCCTTACGACGATCGCCGACATCGAAAAAGTCGACGTCAAAGAAATCGTCAAGCGCGACATCCCGCTCAAATACGACGGTACGTCGGGCTATCTCGGAACGGGCGTTTCGGGCGGCGCCGAAGTGCTTAAAATTACGCCCTACGACCGGGTACTCTTTGTCAGACGGAGCGGCATATTCAGCGTAACCGATTCTCCGCAAAAAGTTTTCGTCGGGCCGGGCATGTTTTGGTGCGGGCTTGCGGACAAAGAAAGTCTTGCAAAAGTGCTCTTTACGGTCATCTACCGCGACCCCGAAACGAAATACGTTTTTGTTAAACGATGCCGCGTCGAAGGCTATATCATGAACCGCGATTATTTTTTTGCGCCCGACGGCAAAGAAGTGCTCCATGTCGATACGCGGAAAAATTTTACGTTTACGCTGCACTATGCGAAAAAAGCGCGGGTTAAAAAACTCGATGAAAGCTTCAAAGCGTCCGCCTTCCCTGAAAAAGGGTTAAAAGCACAGGGGACGCGCGCAGCTTCGAAAGAAGTCGAATCTGTCGACGTCGAGCCTCCGAAAGAAGCCTGAGCGGAGAAAAGTTTTTTGGATGCGCTTACAGGCTATGCGGTTTCTGAAACGCTCGTAAAGCATTCGCGCTTTATTGCCGAACTTTTGCCTTGTGCGTCGCAGAGCGAAGCGCGCGAATTATTAAAATCTCAAAAAGCGAAATACTCGGACGCCTCTCACGTCGTCCACGCTTTCGTCGTGGGGTCTTCGGCTGAAATACGCGGCATGAGCGACGACGGCGAGCCTTCGGGAACGGCCGCCCGTCCGGTGCTCGACGTGCTGTGCGGGAAAAACTGCACGAATGCGCTTTTGACCGTCACGCGCTGGTTTGGCGGAACGCTCCTCGGTACGGGCGGTCTTGTTAAAGCGTACACGGATGCGGCAAAGGCGGTTATCGAAAAAGCCGAGAGTCTTGGTGTCTTTTCGGAACTTATCGAAAAAACACGCTTTTCGTTTACCGCTTCGTATGCCGCCTACGAAAAGCTTCGACGCATTATGAAAGAATTCCGGCTTTTCGATGTTGCAGAACGCTTCGAATCGGCGGTAAGCGTAAGCGGAGAAATCGAAAGCGGCGAATTGCGGAAATTCTCAGATGCGCTCCGCGATGCGAGCGGAGGTGCGGTTTTGGTGCACGGATGAATGTACGATCGACGGCATATACCCGTGATGGAGCCGCGTTTTGTCGCACCGGTAAAATACATAGGTGCTTCGGCATATGAAGGTCTGCGGTTTTTTAACCGATTGTCGACGGAAAGAGCGGCAGCATACATTCATGCGGATTACCGTTTTGCATTGCTATTTTTCGATTATCGAACTATTATTGAAAACAGGGTGATACCCATACCAAGCGTACAGGATGGTGCAGTATGAAACAAGAAGTTGTAAGCACAGCGATTACAGGCGATATACACGAGGTTGTAAACGATCTGTGTCGATCGCTGCAGGCGCCGTTTTCGGTATACGGTGCGGTAATTTTTTTTGCGAGCTCGATTTATGATTTTTCGGCTCTTTCGGCCGAAATAAAGGCGCGTTTTCCCGATGCGGAGGTTATCGGAACGACGACGTGCGGCGAAATTTCCATGAAAGGGTTCACGAATCACTCTATCGTGCTGACTGCCGTCAGCGGTTCCGAAATACGTTTCGCAGGGGTATTGCTCGACGCCGTAAATAAGTTTCCGATTATTCACAAAACGAAAATTTTGTCCGCGATGAACAGATGCGGTATCGATGCAAACGATCCCGCCTGCCACACGCACGCTTTTGCGCTTGCTTTTGTGAACGGTATCTGCCATGCGGAAGAAGCGCTGCTTTCCGTATTTTACGCAGTCGTGCCGAACGATAAATTTATTATCGCCGGCGGCGGTGCGGGCGACGATTTACGCTTTATAAAAACCTATGTGAGTTACAACGGAGACGTCGTTTCGGACGGAGCGGTTATTTTATTTTTTAATACGTCGCTCAAATTCGATATCAGAAAAGAAAATATCTATAAACCGAACGGAAAGCAAGTTACCGTTACGCAAGCGGATGTCGCCCGCCGTCTGATACGGACGATGAATTATTCTTCACCGAAAAAAGAATATGCCGCAGCGGTCGGATGTCCCGAAAGCGGCGTCGGCGACGTGACCTTCGATCATCCGCTGGGAAGGCGAATCGGCGATGAAATCTTTATCACCGCTTTCGATAAATTCAATTCCGACGGTACGGTAAACATGCAGGGGCGAGTTCTTCCCGGCAGCCTTATCGATATTCTCGAGCCCGATAATTATGAGGAGATTTCACGAAATACGTGCGATGAAATCCTCTCGATAATACGACGGCCTCAGTTTGTCATGTTTATCAATTGTGCTTTCCGCGCGCTGCTCTTTGCCAGAGATAAATCAGGGCCCGTTATGACGAGCATATACAATGCGAAATTTCCCGTGTACTGCGGTTTTTCGAGTTACGGCGAATTGTTCCGAAAAGTGTACTTAAATCAGACCTTGGTTTCAATCGTTATCGGTGAATAAGTATAGGGAGGTTTTTATGGCCACACAGGATATAACGGTAGATGCGGTATTGGACGGCGGCCTTGAGCTTTTGCGGATTTTGATGGACTATTGCAACGATACGACAAAAGACGACGCGGTAAAACGGGAAAATCTCGCGGTTATAGAAAATGAACGCATCTTGCAGCAAAAGCAGGAAGAAACGCTTTTAAACCTTTCGGAAATAAGCGATTCTATCGGTAAAAGCGCCGACGGTATGATCGGTACGAATCAAAAAACCGTCGACAACCTTGAACAGACGCTCGATCAGTTTACCGATATTTCGATGCAGGTACAAAAGATCGAAGAAAGCGGGCGCCTCTTTTTCAATCAATTTTCACAGCTGAACACTGAAATAGTTTCCATAGAAAAATTTATCGTTGCCATTCAAAGCATTGCCATGAATACGCAGCTGCTCGCGTTCAACGCTTCAATCGAAGCCGCACATGCCGGGCAAGCGGGTAAAGGCTTTCGCGTCATCGCGAACGAAATAAAAAAGCTTTCGAGCAATACCGACGATATGTCGCGGAAAATCAGCGAAACCATCAATCGCCTTCGTTCCGACCTTGAGCGTTTGGTTTCCCTGAACGAAGAAAATACAAAAAAACTCGTGACGCTGCAGCAGTCGGCAAAAAGTTCGCTGAAAAACATCGAGGATATAAAACAGGGAAACGGCGAAACCTTTCAATCGATATCGACGCTTGTCGGGCGCTTAAAAGAGAGCGGCGCTTCCATTTCGGAAACGATTGCCAATATCAACGAAGTCGACCGCTTGAACCGGCTGAAAGCGAAAGCGATCAGCGACGATCAGATACAGGGACTGATACAGATGAACGATCGTATTTCGTTTATTATTCAGCTGCAGCAAATATTCCTGTATCTCAAAGAAAAGCTTGCAGGTGCGGACAGCCGCATCGCCGCCGATTCTTTTGCGGGTTGAGGGAAAGCGCATTAATCGCAAAATACGTCGGTAAAGTATCCTACGGCCGAAGGCGCTTCGTTTCCGTCGTGCAAATGATTCGTGTCGCCGAAAGTCTGCACGCGGAAAAATGCGGTGCCGGGAACGCGCTCTTCGGATGCGAGAGCGGTCACCGACGTCGGCGCGACGTAAAAGCCCTGCCACAGCTGCACTGGCGATATTTTTACGAGGTGGCCGATGATCGCGAACATAACGCCCAAGTGACAAAAAAAGACGAGCGTTCGGTCGTCGTAGGATCGTTTAACGGGTGCGATCGAATCGTTGAATACGCCTTTTTGGCAGTGCGTGCCGTCAGTCCGGTAGATGCCGCCTTCGCGCACGAAGCCGTAGCGCGCGAGGATGCCGTCAAAGCCGCCGCACACTTCTTCGAAGCGCTGTGCGATATTGCCCGATTCCATGACGGGAGTATGCATCCACTCGTCGGCGTCGAGGAGCGCTTTGTTTGCGGGGTCGGTATAAAAAGAGGGGAGCCAGTCCCACGCGATTTTGTTTTTGCCCGTTTCGGGATCGCGCACTTTATAATGAAATTCCTGCAGCCAATCGCAGGTTTCGGCTTTGCGCCCGGTGTCCTTCATCGCGATTCGAGCCGTCTCCTGTGCGCGTCCCAAGGGCGAGGCGAAAAAATCGGTAACCTGCCATTTTGCGACGCGGCTTGCAAGCAGGGCGGCTTCGCGCTTTCCCTTTTCGGTTAATATGTCCAAATCGTAATTCGGGTCGCCGTGCCGGATAAACAGTAGGCGCATCCGTTATGCTCCGAGCCGCTTTACGAGGTAAGGGATAGCGCTTTCGAAATCGACGCCGTACCAGTTGTAATCTTTGTGCGAAACGGTCGCTTTAATCGATTCGACGACGAAGTCCGCCGCGAGTGCATAGGATTGTTCGAGAGAGCGGCCGCGCATGAGAGCGCCGACGCAGACGCTTGCGAAGATGTCGCCCGTGCCGTGAAAGCTCGTCGCGCATTTTTCGTGAAAGTAACTCGTATAAGCGCCGCTTTCCGAATCGTAGGACATGATGCCGATCTTTCCCGGTTTGCCGGCGAACTCGACGCCTTTTAAAACGATGCGCTTTGCGCCGAGGGCTGCGAGTTTTTTGAGTATGTCTTTGATGTACGCTTCATCGTATGAACCGGCAGCTTTGTACGGAACGCCGAGCATAAACGACGCTTCGGTCATATTCGGCGCGATGACGTCGGCGAGACCTGCGAGCTTTGCCATAGCGAATGCGAACTCCTGCGTAAAGCCCGGATAAAGTTTTCCGTTGTCGGCCATGCACGGATCCACGAAGACGAGCACGTCTTTTCCGCCGAAGTCGGCGAACATCTTTTTCATCAAATCGAGCTGTTCGAAAGAGCCGAGGTAGCCGGTGTAGATCGCGTCGAACGAAATTTTTTCCTTTTTCCAATGATCGCATATCGGCGTGATGTCTTCCGTGAGATCGCGGAACGTAAAGCCTTTGAATGCGGTGTGCGTTGAAAGCACTGCCGTCGGAAGGATGGCGGCTTCGACTCCCATTGCGGAAATGACGGGAAGCGCTACGGTGAGCGAGCACTTTCCGACGCATGAAATATCCTGTACGGTGATGATTCGTTTCATAGTATTTTCCTTTTTGAAAAACGATTGCGCGGCGCAAGTATTCCATACGCCGTCGCTTGTGATTTTGTTGCATACGATGGTAGTGATATTGTGTTTTGCTGTCAACGGTGCGATTTTGTACACGTACAAAAAAACCGCCCTCAAGCCGGAATCTTCTCCGACTTGAGAGCGGTTCGGTTAGTTCACCTCCCGTGCACGGTTATGTGCTTTTGCAGCTTTTACAACTGAAACTCCGGAGAGGTAGCCCATACGTATGAATATACTTCTCCGCTATAGTTATAGTCGATATAATTGAGCACGGAGGTACCTACCGTCCATGCCTGTCCGTTTACCGTGACGGTAATACCTGTTGTTGCAAGCCGGTGCGTTTTGCCGGCGGGCTGATCGATCCTCATTTGTGTGTTTATGCGGTATTTTTTCCCGGCTTCGAAATTGCCGCTCGCATCTTTCCACGTAGTACCGTTCCATACTTGCCATGCGTAGGGGACGTAATTCACAAGTTTTGCGGGACTGCCTGCACTGTAGGTATACGTTATAGTATCCGGTATCGCTCTGCCTAATACGGGAGCCTCCATCGTCGCCGTAAGCGCGTCTATTGCCGTGCGGTTATCGCTCCAGCGCGCATAGAGCGTCATATGATCCGTTACCGGCTTGGAAAAATCCCATGTACCCAAAGAACCCGTTCCGGATTGGGCATCATCTTGGGAAACGCACCATGCGGAAAACGCCCAGTTCGAATCGACGGGTACGGGAGCGGCAGGAGCGAAAATCGACTGCCCCGAATCGACTTCAATCGGAGCGGGGGCGGTTCCGCGCCAGCCGACGGCAAAGGTAACGACTTTTTTATCGACTATGCCTTCCGTACAAAAGACGTCGATAAGCTTTTCTTCAGGCGTCGAAGCGCTGTCGCGTACCGTAATCTGTGCAATCCTTCCCGTTTGTCCCGGCTGTACAGCAGTAGGCGTGCCTAAAATTGCACCGCTTTCGTCAAGCGAAAGACCTGCGGGAAGCGCTCCCGAAGTAAGGGTAAAATGATACGGAAGCGTACCGCCGCTTACTATTGAAGCTATATTAATTTCGGTTATCGGTTTTCCGACATAGGATTTGGGAATGTCTACGTTGTTTTGACTGAGCGCAAGATGTCCGCTGCTTGAGACGGGATATTCTTTTGAAATAACCCATGCGTATGAATAACCCTCATAGTTATCTACGCTCGAAACGCTCCATTCATCGTAAGAGGTACCGTCATCGACGCTTACAAATACTTTTATGTCGGGCGCAAGCATATATTGCGCGCTTTCAGCACCGTCTATGCGCACTTGCGTTTGTACTCGGTAGATTCCTTCCGTACAAGGCTGACCGGAAACATCCTGCCATTCCGTTCCGTTCTTTTTTTCCCATCCGTACGTAGAATTATTCGCGATAAGCTTTGCGGGCTCTCCCTCTACGCTTGCAGGCAGATAGTCTGTGTATGTATAAGAAAGACCGTCCGGTATCGGGCTGCCTAATACGAGGGGGGCGGTTTTTGCACGCACTCGGGTAATTGCAATCCGTTCGCCGCCGGCGCTTTCAAAGCTCACCTTTACATCGACCGCATTTGTTACGGTGTGGACATAGGTGTTTGTAGTGTTGCTTATGACGGCGCCGTCTACCTTCCACTCTTTTACTTTGTGATTCGTCTTAGGCATTGCCGTAAAGGTTACGGTTTTGCCGTGTTCGACCGTATCGCCCGAATTGATTTCGGTACCGTCAACTTTTGCTTCGAGCGTGCCGTTGCCGCTTTCCACGCTAAAGGTTACAGTGTACGCGGCAGGCATGCGCTCGTAATAGAGTTCTACAACGGTACTGCCGCCGGCGTGTATCGTACCGCCTGTCTGTACGGTGCCGTTTACTTTGGTAAGAGTCGAATTGTAGGTAAAGCCTTCGTAGGTTTTCGGCGTATAGGCAACGGACGCTCCGACCGTACCGTTTAAGATTTCGGTTTCCGTCGGCGTTGCAGGATAGGTGCCGTCCGCTTTTTCCTGATAGTGCTCTACCGTGTACGAGGCTTGTCCTGCAGGAAGGGCTTCAAAGCTCACCTTTACATCGACCGCATCTGTTACGGTGTGGACATAGGTGTTTGTAGTGTTGCTTATGACGGCGCCGTCTACCTTCCACTCTTTTACTTTGTGATTCGTCTTAGGCATTGCCGTAAAGGTTACGGTTTTGCCTTTTTGTACTACATCGTTCGGCATAATTATTGTGCCGTCTACCCTTGCCTCAATGGTACCGTTCGGAGGCAAGCCTTCTATGCCGAAGCTTACGGCAAAGACGGATGGTGCGGGTGTTCCTTCTCCCGAATCGCTGCCGTTCGAACAGCTTGCAAAAACGAACGCAGCTGCAAACAGCAAGGCGCCCGCTATAATCGGTACGCTTTTTAAAAAGCCTTTACCGAGTCCCCCCCCCCTATACAGAAGTATGGGTGTTCCTTTGTTTACAGTCATCATAAACCTCCTCTGAAAACTTTTGCAGAAAGTTGCAACTTTCTATTGCCGAATGCTTCCGGCATCTTATATTATAACATATTTTTACAATTTTCACAGGCGATTTGCGATATGATTTGCAGGCAGCTGTCTGGCGTACCGAGCGGTATGCTTGCTTGAAGCGATGCCGACTGTGCTCGTACGCTAATGCCGCATTTTTAAAGATGACTTTTTTGCCGCGCTGTGTTATGCTGTATCTCATGATTTGTTTGCCGAAAAAATACGGTTTGATCGCGTTATGCACCCTTTCGTTTGCGCTTGCGTCCTGTTCCCGCGTTATGGGATACGGCATGCTGCTGTGGGATATCCCCGAGCGCGGCCTGCAAGACGGCGATATCCTTCCCGTGTATATCCGTTCAAATATTTCTCACACCTATGCCGTCTCCGCCCCCGGTTCCAAAGAGCGCTTCGATATCCCGCTGTGGCAGATTACGCCGCCGGCATCCCGCCGTTCGCTCAAAAAGGCGGCCGGACAGTACGCGGAATTCCTCCATCGCTATGCGTCGGTAAAGCTCGACGGACTTCCTATCCGCGCGGAACCGGTCAATACGGCGAGGCAAGTGTATCGTCTCAGAAAAGGCGAAATTATTAAGATTCTGTATAAGGGAGAGGGGCAGGCCGTTATGGTCGGCTCCGATGCGCTTGCGGGAAATTGGCTGCGTGTTTTGACATCGAGCGGTACGCAGGGCTGGTGCTTTTCGTACAATCTCGAGGTCTTTGAAACACAAAAGGGAGGAGTCGTCGAAACGGGAGAGGGGAGCGGTGCCGAAGAAAAAGACGACGTATTTGAAAAGCTTGCCGGGACGATATGGTATCCCGATTATTACCGCGCGATGATACGTGAAAAGAGAGTCGATCCGCTTCGCATGAATGCCGCCTATTGTTTTACGGTCGACGCCGAAAATCGAAAAGTATCGCTGAACCTTCCCGAACGCTACGGCTCGTGGGAATACGGAGAAGCACTTAAAACGGCGGACGGCGAATATACGTTTACCGATACCCCCGTAAAGGTTTCCGTCAAAAACAATTATATCGCCGTTACTTGTGCCGACGATGCGGGCAGACCGCGCGATTATAATTTTATCGCACTCGGAGAAGACGTCGATATAACAGCCCTCGTCGCCGAAGAAAAAGAGCGGCGAGAAGCCGAATATGCGCGCATTGCAGCGGCGGGGCCGAATTTTAAAAGCGCCGCATACGGACAGCTTTCGCTCAAAGGCGACGGTTCCTTTACGTGGCGGGGCAACCGGAGGCTCGTTCCGTCTCTCATCGCCGAAAGCGCAAAGGGAGGCGGTACGGTCGGGATCGATTATTTTATCGACGCATCGCTTTCGCCGCAGTACGACGGTGTGCTTTCGTTCTCCTTTGAAGGCATGAAAGCCAAAGTGAATTTTTTGTACAAAATCGAAGCGAACGGCATACGCCTTGAAGATGCGTCCGAAGCGCGCTTTGAAGGCAATACCCTCGTGCGGCGGGGAGCAAGTCCGCTCGTCATCTTTTTCAAAAAAAATTAGCAGCGGTTGTCATGGCTTTCGTTCAGTTTTCAAAAGTGTCGCTCGCGTTCGGCGGCCGCGACATATTAAAAAACGTTTCGATCAATCTGCAGTCGGGCACTAAAGCCGCTCTTACGGGAGCGAACGGGGAAGGAAAATCGACGCTCATCAAAGTGATGGCCGGGCTCATCCCCTGCGACAGCGGAACGAGAGTCGTGCAAAAGGATGCGCGCATCGGCTATTTGCCGCAGTCGGGGCTTACGCACGCGGGACGCACGCTGCTTGAAGAAGCGGATACCGCGTTTCAATTCGGCTACGATATGCAGGCGGAAATCGACCGGATAGGAGACGAACTTTCGCTGCACCCGGAACGCGCATCCGATCTTGCCGTTCGGCAAGCTTCTCTCATTGCGGCGCTCGACGAAAGCGGCTGGCACAGGAGGCGGGCGCAGGCGGAAGCGGTGCTTTCGGGGCTCGGTTTTTCACGCGAAGATTTTACCAAACGGACGGAAGCGTTTTCGGGCGGCTGGCAGATGCGGATCGCCCTTGCAAAAGTGCTCATGCAAAATCCCGACATACTCCTCCTCGACGAGCCGACGAATTACCTCGACATAGAAGCGCGTACTTGGCTCGAACGGTTTTTACAGTCGTTCAAAGGCGGATTTTTGCTCGTCAGCCACGACCGCTATTTTCTCGACGTCAGCGTTACCGAAGTGTACGAACTTTTCGGCGGCGAACTCAAACGCTATCCGGGAAACTTTACGCACTACGAAGCGGTGCGCAAAACCGAATTGAAAACGCTCATCGCCTCTTACGAACAGCAGCAAAAGGAAATCCGTCACCTCGAAGAATTTATCAGACGCTTCGGCGCAAAAGCGACAAAGGCGGCTCAAGCGCAGGAGCGGCAAAAGCAGCTCGATAAAATACAGCGCATCGAGATTCCCGAATCGATGAAGAAAATCCGCTTTACTTTTCCACCGGCTCCTCATGCGGGAAAGGTCGTGCTCCGCATAAACGGCGTGACGAAAAGCTATGACGGAGAACACAATGTGCTCGATAAGCTCGACGTGACGATCGAAAACGGGGATCGGCTCGTGGTCGCAGGGCATAACGGAGCGGGCAAATCGACGCTCCTCCGGATCATCGCGGGGGAAGATACTGCTTTTTCGGGCGAGCTCATATTCGGAAGCGGCGTGCGTACGGGGTATTTTTCTCAGGACAGTTCGGAAGAAATCTCCGGCAGCGAAAGCATCATCGATTATATCGAAAGTGCGGCTCCGCTTGAAATGATTCCGAAAGTGCGCGACATGCTCGGTGCGTTTTTGTTTCGCGGAGACGACGTATTTAAAAGTTTGGACGTCCTTTCGGGCGGGGAGAAAAACCGCATTGCACTCTTAAAGCTTTTGCTCGAGCCGGTCAATTTTCTCGTGCTCGACGAACCGACGAATCACCTCGACATGCATTCGAAAGACGTGCTCATGCAGGCGCTCAAAGATTTCGGCGGTACCGTCGTATTCGTGAGCCACGACCGCGGTTTTATCGAAGGGCTTTCGACGCGCGTGCTCGCTCTCGAAGCGGGGCGCTTCCGCATTTTTCCGGGCGATTATGCGTATTACCTTGAACGCATCGAAGCGGAAAAAAACGGAAGGGTTGCCGGTATGCCTTTTTCGTCTTCGGCCGACGGAAAGGCGCAATTCGTCTCTCGTACGGCCGGATCGGGGGTAAGCGAAAAGCTTTCCGGTACGAACGATGCGCTCGCGGGAGGACAGCTTTCGTGGGAAGAAGCGAAAAAGCGAAAAGCCGAACAGCGAAAACTCGAACGCGAAGTTGAACGGCTCGAAACGGAAATCGCCGCGCTCGAAGCGCAAAAGGCCGAATGTGAAAACGAACTTGCAAAGCCCGAAGTGTATGCGTCGGGAGAAAAATCGCGCGTCGTGCAAAAGCGCCTCGCGGATACGGAAGCGCGTCTTACTGCGCTCGGCGAAGAATGGGAGAAGGCCGCCGAAAGCGCGGAACGGGCAAAAGCGCAAAATTGATTTCCGTGATTGGAGATTTTTACCATTTGACACGAAGGCGGCTAATATGCTACAATAACACGTTGAGGCTCGGCGGCAGTATCGGGTCTATTTTGGGTGGAACAGGAGCGAGGTTGTGGCTCGGACGCAAAAATATAAAAAGTTGGAAAAAAAGGTCGCCTCAAAAACGAGCAGCGCATTTTTTTCTTTTTTAAATTGTATAAAAAACGGCGCGCAGCGGATATTTAAAATCCTCGACGGCAAGCTGACGATAATGATCGTTCCGCATTCGCAGAGTAAAGTTGTTAATTTCCAAACAAATGTTTTTGCTCTCGGTCTCGGCGTCGTGCTTGTCTTCGGTATCGTAGCATCTTTTTTCTACTTTGATCGCAGGGCGATCGGTTCAAGCGCCGAGATATCGCGCCTTTCGTCGCAGAATCGTTTGACACAGGCGAGTCTCGACGAACTTCGTGACGAAAACATGAATCTCATGCAGGCGGCAAAGCGCTTTCAAACGTCGCTGTCGCAGTCGCTTGCCCTGCTCGGCATTACGGACAGTGCAAACGTCGCTCGTGCGTCGGTTTCGAACAGCGACCTCTCTTCGCTTTTCGGTACGCAGGAAACGGTGGCGGGTTCGATGCGCGAAACGGAAGACGTCAAGCAGCTTGCATCCTACCTTGAAAATGCGGTGCAGCCCGTCGAACAGATCGGTAAAATGCTTGAAAATCAAAATACGCTCTTTACGGAGATTCCGAGCGTTTGGCCGCTGAAAAACGTCAATGCGCATATTTCCATGGCCTTCGGTCCGAACGTGCACCCGATTACGGGACAGTGGTATATTCACAAGGGAATCGATTTTTCGACGTACCGCTCAGGTGATCCGGTTATCGCGACGGCGAGCGGGCAAGTCGTTACGGTCGGCTACGACGCAAGCTACGGCAATTACATTATTATCAAACATAAACACGGCATCTACACGCGCTATGCGCACTTGATGTCTTCGCGCGTGACAAAGGGACAGTTCATCTCTCAGCGCGATGTCATCGGCTATGTCGGCAACACCGGCGTTACGACGGGGCCGCACTTGCATTACGAAGTGCATATCGGTTCGGATGTCGTAGACCCTGCAAAGTACATCAACGTAAAGCTTTCGAATTGACTTATGGCGCTGCGCTCCGACGACTTTTCGATCAACACGGTTATCGGTGAAGGTTCGACCGTTTCCGGTGATCTTCGGATAAACGGCTCCGTCCGTTTGGACGGCGACGTACGCGGCGATCTCGACACCGACGGCAACGTGCAGATCGGCGAGCGGGCGCGGCTGTGCGGCAATCTTACTGCGAAGTCCGCGATCGTCGGCGGTATCGTGCTCGGCGACATCATTGCAAAAGAAAGCGTAACGCTGCTTTCATCGGCTGCCGTTATCGGCGATATCATTTCGCAAAAAGTCCGGATCGAAGAAAAGGTAATCTTTCACGGACACTGCATTTCCATCGAAGACGAAGCGAAATACCTCGCAGCATCGGAACGCTACCTCGAAGCGAAAGCTATCCGCACGAAGGCGGCGTTTGCATGAACACGGTCGATCCGCTGGGACAGGCGCTTTATTTTACTGCGGTGTCTTCGGCTGCGGGAGAAGCGGCAAAGGAAGCAAAGAAAAAAAAAGCGGGTGCACAGCAGAGGGCGGGAATTTTTTCCGCGATGCTGAAAAAAAACGAAGAAGCAAACGAACTTGCGTCGGCGGGACTTCCGAGCGAAATCGCGGGGATGTCCGTTGAAGACGCCGTCGTTTTTTTGAAAGACCGCGTAACGACTGCCGGCGACAAGCTCATCGATTCGATGACGGAAGATGCCTTTGCCGAATATCGGCGTGCGGTGAGCCAGTTTATGAAGTACGTCGTAAAGTACAGCTTCGAGATTGAGGAACTCTCGGGGCGGCGCAATCGGCGGACAAATAAAGAGCGGATATTCGTGCAAGTGCGGATTATCGACGAAAAGCTCAACAATCTTGCGGCGGAAATCCTTGCAAATCAAGCCGATAAATTTTTGCTTTTGAAACGCGTCGAAGAGATCCGCGGTTTGCTCGTAGACGTGCTTGCTTCTTGATGTTAAAATAAAAATTAATAAATCCGAAAAAACCTTCTGAGAATTGTAATTTTTTTTCGGGGTTCCGATTGTTAAAACCGAAAAACGCGCAAACGCGCGGGAGAGGCGACGATGAGCGATATTTTTGAAAACGATATAGATGATGAGAGCGAAAATCTTGAAGCGCTTGAAGATGCTGTGGACGAAAGCGATCAGGGAGAGGCGGACTTTACGCCCGATAAACCGCTGTACCATTTAAAACTCGAATACTCGCGCGAAAGCATTTACGCGACGGCCGGCGGCGTGCAGGGCATCGAAGCGGGCATACGCGTCATCGTTCCGACGCGGTACGGACGCGACATTGCAGTCGTGCTCGGCGAAACGAAAAAGCCGCGCGGCGTGCGGCAGAGCGATATCGTCGACATAGACCGCGTCGTATCGAAAGAAGACGCAAAACGTGCGGAAGAACTGAAAGTAAAAGAAAGCGATGCTGTAAAAATTTTTAAAGAAAAAGTCGCCTATCATCGTCTCGACATGAAATTGATTCAAGTGCATTTTCTCGTCGCCGAGCAAAAGGCGTTGTTTTTTTTCAGCTCCGACAACCGCGTCGACTTTCGTGAACTCGTCAAAGATTTGGTGTCCGTATTTAAAATGCGCATCGAACTGCGGCAAATAGGCGTGCGCGACGAAGCGCGCATCACCGGAGGTCTCGGCGTCTGCGGCCGTCCGTATTGCTGTCATGCCGTTTCGGATAAGATCAAGCCGGTGTCGATCCGCATGGCAAAGGATCAAAATCTTTCGCTCAATTCGATGAAGATTTCGGGGCAGTGCGGCAGGCTTTTATGCTGTCTTTCGTATGAATTCGATTGGTACAACGACGCGCGGAAAAATTTGCCGTCGGAAGGTATTCGCCTTTTTTACGACGGAACGAATTTTAAAATCACCGAAGTAAATCCGATCACGTCTACGATAAAAATGCTCGGAGAAGACGGCCGCCTGCTCGAAGTGAACGCCAAGCGCTTTGCCAAAGATTCGGGTAACCGCTGGCGTATCGGCTGACGTGCCGTAGTGCCGATCGCGGGCGTTGCAAAATTTTAAATCGAATGCCGCATTTTTATCGTATGGCGCAGACGAGATATTCGCTTTGTTCGGTAAATGCTTCCATCGCGTATGAGCCGTAAAACGAAAAATCGGTAAAGCCCGCTTCTTTTGCGAATGAAGCGATTTCGTCTTTTGCGAGCGGATAGAACGCTTCGTTTTTCATGACGGTGAGAACTTTGCCCGTACCCGTTTCGAGCGTTTGGCTCATAAAAAACGCACCGTCGTTTCCTGTCGTAAGCGTCGACGACAGTTTAACCCGGATGCTGCTGCGCGTACGGAGTTCCGTCTTGCCGCTTTGCAGCGCGCGAGGAAAATTATACAGATGGAGGATGAGCGTTCCGCCCTCCGTGAGCAGCGCTTTGCAGTCGAAAAAGAATTTGCGTACAAGCGTTTTATCTCTGACGAAGACGATGCGGCTGTTCAGGCAGGAGATGACGTTATAGAAATTTTTTCCGAGAAAGCGTGTCATGTCGAGCGTCGAAAGCTGAAAAAAACGTATCGGCATGAGCTGCGTCCTTCGGCGCAGCGCCGCTATTTCTATGAGCTCTTTTGAAACTTCAATGCCCGTTATGTCTGCGCCGCTTTTGACAAGCACGTGTTCGAGCGCACCGGTTCCGCATCCTATCTGCAAAAATCGCGCCGGTGTCGGATAGGATTCTTGTATACGGCTGTAAAATTTTTTTTGTTCTTCTGTGACGGGATACAATTCGTCGTAATATTCGGTTACATTTTGTATAAAAGTCATACGTTCATTATAAAGCATCTTGTCGGAAAAGCAAGGATATATTCGGCTTGTTCCGTTCGTGTTGAAAAATCACACGTGCGAAAATATCACATGTCTGCGATAACGTCGAAAAAATTATTGCAATATCGTATTGATTATTGTATACTGTATCGTACCGGAACGGGAAATGTGCAAAATAAAATCGGTTTAAGCATTGTAAAAAATATTATCTCGCTTCTCGAAAACTGTACCGAGTCGTTTGCGTTCGTATACGATATCGCAACAGATACGTTTTTTGTATCGGAGCGAGCTTTGGCTCATTTCGATTTCCCCGGCGTGCAATTTTCGGGAGCGGTGCGGAAAATCATCACCTTTGTGCATGAAGACGAACGCGTCCGCTGCAGTGCCGATATCGAATCGATCATTGCAAATAAAAAGTCGAAAATAAAAGCGACGTATCATATTCGCAACAAATACGGCGAATATGTTCCTGCCGAAATCAGAATGCTGCACTTGCCCGTTCCTTTGGGTGATATCGTTGCCGGTTCCGTCGGTTCCGCCGAAAAGCATCCTTTTTTCGAAGACGATAACCTCGGTTCGGAACGGGACGCTCAGTTCGATTTCGATACGGCGCGCACGGATACGGGAACGCTGAGCGGTTTTGCCATGCAGATCGAAATCGACAATTTTATTTCGATAAACGAACACGTCGGTTTTGAAGCCGGAAACGAAATATTGTCCATCGTCGCGGATGCGTGTAAACGGCAATGCGTAAACGGCACGAAAGTGTATCTGCTTTCCGGCAGAAAATTTCTTTTGATAAATTTCAGCGGTGAAAGTGCGGATGAAATACGCCGCAGCTACAGCGGCATAAAGCAAAGCATACGGGAAGCCGAATACGCGTCGGGTTACAAGCGCATGTTTACCATTTCCGTCGGCGGTATCGCTTTTATCAACGATACAAGCACGCTTAGGGAAATGCTTGCTAAACTTTTGTTTACCGTGGAATCCGCCAAAAACAGCGGCAAAGATACGCTCGAGCTGTTCAATGCCCGCGAATATGCAAACTATCTTCGTACGCTCGAAATCGAAAGTGCGGTGCGCGATTCCATAAAAAATAAGTTTGAAGGATTTACGCTTTTGTTTCAGCCGATCGTAAATGCAAAGACGGTGCAGAAACGCAAAGGCGGCAGCTTGTCGAAAATCGTCATCGGCGCCGAATCGCTTTTGCGCTGGAAAAACGAACGCTTCGGTACGGTCGGCGCGGGAGAGCTTATTTCCATCCTTGAACGAAGCGGACTCATCGTGCCGGTTGGACGGTGGATACTCATAAAAGCGTTTGCGCAGTGTGCCGCGTGGAATACGCTGTTTCCCGATCTCTATGTGAGCGTCAATATTTCCTTTGTGCAGATTTTGCAGTCGAACCTCGTCAGTGAAGTGCAGATCGCACTCGAGCGTACGAAGGTCAATCCGAAAAATATCGTGCTCGAAATAACGGAAAGCGGCAACATCGACGATGAAGAAATTCAATCGGTACTCGCAGAGCTTTTGGCGCTCGGCCTTAAAATCGATATCGACGATTTCGGTACGGGATTTTCGAACCTGCGCTATCTGCAGGATATCCACGCAAATACGCTCAAGCTCGATTATACGTTTATCCAAAAAGCACTCACCGGCGATATGAAAGATTTAAAGATAATCGAATTCGTCGTCGGCATGGCGCACGCGCTCGGTATGACGGTGTGCATGGAAGGTATCGAATCGTACGGCAACGTGGAAAAGCTTTTGCCCTTCGGACCCGATAAATTTCAAGGCTATCTGTTCAGTCATCCGGTCGACGCGCGCACGTTCGCAAAGGAAAATCTGCACGCATAATGCAGGCGCAGGCAGCGCACTCGCATGGCGGCTCGCGGTGCTGCCGTGTGTGCCGCTTTGCGTGTTGCAATTTTCAGCTTCCCGTCATACAATGATACCTATGGTTATCTTTAAAATACACAATAAAGCAATCCGTTTTACAGCATCCGTTATATGCGCGTTTATCGTCTCCGCTGCGGCATCTCAGTGTTTTGCCGAATCGCCTGTCGGCGGCGAATCCGTTTCCAATTTCCAATACATGAAAAAAATCTCTGCCGTATTCGATTTCGTGCAGCAGAATTACGTCGATGAAATCGATTCAAAAGTGCTCTACGAAGGAGCGCTCAAAGGCATGCTCGACTCGTTGAAAGATCCGTATACGCAGTACCTCGACCAAAACACGATGCGCCCGCTCTCCGATACGACGGCCGGCAATTTCGGCGGCGTCGGCCTTTCCATCAGTAAGCCCGTCGAATCGTCTTCCGAAAAACCGGCCTACGTTGAAGTCGCTTCTCCGATCGAAGATACGCCCGGTGCTAAGGCCGGTATCCTGTCGGGCGATTATATCACGGCGATCGACGGGGAAGCTACGGCTCCTATGACGATGGAAGAAGTGCTCAATCATTTGCGCGGCAAAGCGGGCACGCCGGTTACCGTTTCGATTTTGCGAGGCAAAGACATCAGATTCGACGTAACGCTCGTCCGAGCGCTCATCGAAGTGCCGACGGTAAAGTACGGCATGATAGGCGCTGCGGGGTATCTCCGCATAATCGAATTTACGCCCGATACGCCCAAGCGTGTGCAGGAAGCGCTCGATTCGTTTGCAAAGGCGAATTATAAAGATTTAATAATCGATCTGCGCGACAATCCCGGAGGACTTATCACGAGCGTCGCAGACGTCGCGGATAAATTCATCGATTCGGGAACGCTCGTTTCGACAAAGAGCCGCCTCGCATTTGAAAACAAGGTCTTTACCGCGAACGCCAAAAAGACGACGGTTTCGGCAGGTCTTCCGATTGTCGTGCTCATAAATCGCGGCTCGGCGTCCGCATCGGAGATTTTGGCGGGGGCGCTCAAAGACAATCACCTCGCATACCTCGTCGGTCAGCGTACTTACGGCAAGGGTTCCGTTCAGCAAGTGATCCCGCTCAGCGCTTCCGACGGTTTTAAAATTACGATGGCGCGCTACTATACGCCGAGCGATACGAATATCGACAAAGTCGGCATTCCCCCCGACAGAGAAGTGCTCTATCCCGAACTGAATGAGGCCGAAGAAAAAGCCTACGCGGAACTTATTAAATCGAATGCGATCGCATCCTACGTCGATTCTCACAGAGGTATGACCGAACGCGACATCGCATCTTACGCGCTTGTTTTGCAAAAAAAATATCCGCTGAATGCGGCTTTGCTTCGCCGTCTTATCCGTGTCCGCGTAAACCGCTTAAAGCCCGCAATGCTCTACGATTCGGATTACGACATTCAGCTGAACGCTGCGATCGAGATTTTAAAATCGAGCGATTTTCAAAAGCTCGTGCGTTCGGCAAAGACGCTCAAAGAGCTGCAAGATGAAGTCGAAGCGAAAAAGAAAGCGGGAGTCTAAAGCGTGCGGCAATTTCTCTCCGATGCTGCTCCGGACGAAAAGGGACTTATAGCCGTTTCGGGGAAAAGTTTTACGCACCTGTGCCGTGTCCTCCGCGCAAAGCCGGGCGATATGCTCGCCGTGCGGGTTCCGGGCGGATTTCTTCTTTCCATGACCGTCGCACGCATCGATGACGTTCGGGGCATTGCCGTATTGCAAAAGTGCGGATTGGGAGTGGCCTCAGTCGTGCGCGGGGTCGGAGCCGCCGATATCGATAAGGATCGCCGTGCCGTCGAATATACGCTTTTTCAATTTATCGCGAAGCCGCAAAAGATGGAACTCATTGTCCGACAGGCTTGCGAGTGCGGAGTGAAAACGATAGTTCCCGTCGCAGGCGAGTATTCGCAAAAAGGCAGCATCGCTTCTCTGGCAGGAAAAGCCGAACGCTTTGCGCGGATCATCAAAGAAGCTCGCGAGCAGAGCGGCTCCCCCGTGGAAACCTCAGTCGCCGAAACCGCGGATGTTCGAGGAGCATGTGAAGTGTGGAGACGGATGAGCGAAAAAGCGCGAAACACGTCGGCAGCCGTCGTCCTCTCGGAGCGGAATGATTTTTGCATGCCGTTTTCGGATGCGGTTTTCGCAGGCGTTACGTGCGCGGCGATCGCCGTCGGATGTGAAGGCGGCATCAGCCCGGATGAAATGACAGCGCTCCGAAACGCGGGATTTGCGTCCGTTCACTTTGCGGGAAATATTTTGCGATGTGAAACCGCTGCCCTCTACGGCATCGCAGCCCTTCAAACCGCGCTCGCCGAATTCGCAAAGTAGCCGGTGAGATTACGCTGTCGCTTGCTTGCATAATTTTCCGAGGTCAATTAAAATAAAGCTCGTATGAGTATTCAAAGAATAAGCGTCGCAGGCGTAAGCGTCGACATTTGCCGTGCGGAAGACATCGAATCGGAAGTGCTTGAGCTCCTTGCAAAGCCCGGAACGAAGCAGATCGTATTTTTGTCGGTGTGGGATTTGCTTCGCGCGCGCGGAAAGAGCGAATATGCCGAATGCGTGCGCAGCGCCGATCTGATTTTGCCTGTTTCAAAGAGTATTATCGGCGGCGCGAAATTTCTCAAAAAATCGATTCCCGTACGCTACAATCCCTTCGACGCGGTAATCGAAGTATTGTCGGTGCTCGAACGCCATTATAAATCGATTTTTTTGCTCGGAGCGCGAAGGGCGACGCTGCAAAAAGCCGAATCGAACGTGCGCGATACTTTTCCGAATCTGCAGATTGTCGGGCGCTATATCGGTTATTATTCGAAAAATGCGGAAGCGGCCGTCATCGAAGCGATTTACAAATCGTCTCCCGCGCTCGTGCTCGTAAGCGACGGCATCAAAGAAAAAGACGTGTGGGTGTACCGCAGGCGGAATCGTTTTGCATCGAGTATTTTTGTTTATTATAAAGACGTGCTCGGCATTTTTGCCGAACGCATTAAGCGTGTCGGTGAAAAAACCTTTGCGCGCGGACACGAAATCTATGCGGAAATTTTTCATAATCCTTTAAAAATATTTTTGCTTTTTCCGTATTTATGGTATATACTGGTATTGCTCTGGTATCGCCTTTTTAAAAATACGTAAAAGGTGTACATCGGTTTTTGACAAAATAAGAGGCGGGGCGTAGTGTGTGCGGCGTAAAGGTGAATAGGAGTTTCTAAAAACTTCGGTTTTTGAAGCCTTTCGACTTTTCCGAATGTTCATGCCGCTTAAAAACGGGGAAACGGAATGGAAGTGTTCCCGAATTTAAACACCGTTGTTTTAATATCCTCGGATATAAAAGTGATCGATTGGTGCCGTCACGGACTGGAGCCCGCTTTTTCCGTCAAAGTCATTGATTCCGTACAATCGTATTCGTATGCGCTTGCCGCGTTTCAAAATCTCGTACTCGTCGATACGTCGCTGTTCAACGGACAAACCGAAAAAATATTCACCGATATTGCCCGTCGCGGACGTGCATTGTTTCTTGTTAAATTCGACGATTCGTTTCCGCTTTCCTATGTGCAGCGTCATTATAAAAGGTGTATTCCGTTTCCGTGCGATTTGGATTTGCTGCGCGAGGTTGTCGAACGGCAGGCCGCCGCATCGAGCGATGTCGATCGGATATTTAAAAAAGCGGAGCGCGGGTTCGTACGCGACGTCGATATAAGCGGCTTCGAAAAATTTGCCGGCTCTTCGAAAATCATCATCGACGTAAAGCGCCGTCTCGCCGAAGCCGCGCAGCGGGAGATATCCGTTTTGCTTCTCGGTGAAAGCGGAACCGGAAAAACCTTCGCGGCAAAACTCCTGCACGATAATTCGCCCAGAAAGGGAAAAACGTTCGTGTCGGTCGAGATGTCGTCGATCGCCGAAGGGCTCGCCGAAAGTGAGCTGTTCGGTACGGTGCCCGGCGCGTATACCGGAGCCGTAAAGCGTTCGGGACGCCTTGCGAAAGCGGACGGCGGTACGCTTTTTCTCGACGAGATCGGAGATGTTCCGCTCTTTTTACAGGCGAAGCTTTTGCGCATACTCGAAACGGGAAACTATTGCAGCGTCGGTTCGGATATCGAACGCCATGTCGATGTGCGCCTCGTGTGTGCGACAAACGCCGATCTGCAGCGGATGATGCAGACGGGAAAATTTCGGATCGATTTATACTATCGGATTGCGGGTTATACGATAACGCTTCCGCCGCTCCGGCAGCATTTGGAAGACATCGATGAAATCGCCGTCGCTTTTTTTGCCGGCAGGGATATCGCGTTGTCCGAAGCGGCACGCGAAAAACTCATGAGCTACGATTGGCCGGGCAATGTGCGGCAGCTCGTTAATTGTTTGCAGCGCGCCCTGCTGTTTGCAAAAGGAGAAACGATCTATCCTGAGGATATCAATTTTTAAATCTGGTACCGTATATGTGCAAAATATACGTCGGTATACGTGTGGCGGCAGATGAGCATGCCGTTGACAAAAAAAGAATACCGTGTAATAATGAATGTATATTCTATATTGGCGGGCGAGTTTATGGCGCAAGTGTTGAAAGAAGAAATCTACGATCGCATTTTCCGAGCAGGGCTCGACGTCTTTTATGAAAAAGATTTCAGAAGTGCAAAAATGCAGGATATCGCTGCGCGTGCGCATATTCCGGTCGGATTGATCTATACGTATTTTAAAAACAAAGAAGCGCTGTTCGATAAAGTCGCTTCGTCTTTTTCGATCGACTTTAAACGTATCGCGCGGGAGGAAGAAGCGGGTAGCGGTCTTCCGTCCGAACGATATAAAACGATCGCGGAAGGATATTTGCTCGAGCTGCTCAAAAATCATAAAGCCTTTGTCGTTTTGATGGATAAAAGCGGCGGCACGAAATACGAATGCGCGAAGCAGGATTTGATCGCGGCCTTGGGCAAGCACATCAAAAAGGCGCTTACAAAAACGGCGGCAAAACCGTATGACGGTTTGCTCGTGCATATTTTGGCAAGTAATTTTGCCGAAAGCCTTTTGGAAGTGGCGCGGCATTATGAGAGTCAAAAACGCGCCGCTGAAATGCTGCGTATCGTAGCGAAATGCTACTATGAGGGAGTCAATGCATTGTAAAAAGTATTTTTTATTTTGTCGAATATTGAATTATTATTCCGTATTCGATGACGATTATCCGGCGGATGCAATTTGTTTTTTTAATTAAAAAATGAATTTATATTCATTTTTAATCTAAAGAAGGAGTGATTATGACGCTGCAAAGCGAACTTATCAAAAAAGTAAAAGCGAAAAACAGGCTTTCAAACATATTGCTCTGCTTGAAAGCGCTTTTTGACATACTGCCGCAGATTCTCATCGTACATATATTTGCCCTCGCTGCGTTGCAGACGCTTTCCGTACGAAAGCTGTGTTTCTTTTCCTGCGCTGTTTTTCTGTGTTTTGTACTGAAAGCGTTGTGCGCGTACGGCGCCGTATGGAAAGCGCATGAAGCTGCATACAATTCGCTTACGGAACTCCGCATGCGGATTATCGCACATTTGAAAAAGCTGCCGCTCGGATTTTTTCACGAACGGAAAACGGGCGATTTGACGAATATCGTACAGCACGATGTGGAACAAGCCGAAACGTATCTTGCACACGGGCTTCCGGAACTTATGTCGGCGACGCTTATGCCTGCTCTTATTTTCTTTATCATGCTCGGATCGGAACGGCGCCTTGCGCTTTTGATGATCGCGGGCGGGCCGTGTATGTGGCTTGTCAAAACGCTGTCTGCGCCGCTTTGGAAAAAGAATTTTAAAATATTTTCCGACAGTACGAAAACGATGCAGGAAAATCTTATGGAATACGTTTCGAATATTTCCGTTATCAAAGCGTTCGGAAGAGAAGAGACGAAAACGGAAAAGACGCTCCGCTCCGCAAAAGACTATGTGTTCTGGGTGAAAAAAGCGATGGCGGGCATCAGCGTTCCTATGGGACTCATCGATCTGTTTATGGAATCGGGCGTCGTTTTGGTTATCGGTTTCGGATTGCGGCTTTTATCTTCGGGCGAATTATCGGCCGAGCGTTTTATCCTCGCCGTTATTTTGGGATCCGCTTTTACGTCTTCGATCGCAAAGACGGCGACGTTGCAGCATTACGGCATCGTATTCAATCAAGCGATGGAGGGTATCGGTTCCGTTCTCAACGTGCCTGTCGTCGAACGGGACGAAAGCTGCCGTATCGATACGGGAATTTCCGGGGGCGACATTGAAATTGTTGATGTCAATTTTACCTACGGCGGCAGACGGAACGCGTTGGAACATATAAATCTCGTTTTTAAAAGAGGCAGTAAAAATGCGCTCATCGGTTCTTCCGGCTCCGGAAAGACGACGATCGCAAATTTGCTCATGGGATTTTGGCGGCCGGACGACGGAACGATACGTATCGGCGGCGTTGATACGAAATCTCTTTCGGAGCGACGGCTCGGCGCGCTTTTTTCCGCTGTTCAGCAGGATGTCTTTTTGTTCAATATGAGTATGGAAGAAAATATTCGAATCGGAAAACCGGATGCAACGAAGGAGGAAATCCTTTCTGCGGCGAAAAAGGCGCGCATCCATGATTGTATCGCTGCGCTTCCGCACGGCTACGATACGGCGGCGGGAGAAGCGGGCGTCAAATTTTCAGGCGGCGAAAAACAGCGGATCGCCGTCGCCCGTATGTTTTTAAAGGATGCGCCGATCGTGATTTTGGATGAAGCGACGGCTGCACTCGATGCGGAAAACGAAGCGTATATACGGGACGCGCTTGCGGATTTGAGCCGCAGTAAAACGGTCATTGCGATTGCGCACCATCTCAATGCGATACGGGATGCCGATCAAATCGTCGTTATGGACGGGGGACGGATTATCGACCGCGGTACGCATTCGGAATTATTAAAACGCTGCGAACTCTATCGAACGATGGTATGTGCGCAGGAAAAAGTGGACAGGTGGAATATAAAGGAGGAAACGCGGTGATCCGAGAGATAGTGCATACGTTGACAAAAAAAGGAAAGTGCGCATTGGCTTTGAGTATTGCGGGATTTACGGTATATGCGCTTTCGGGCGCGGTTATGATGCTGTCGGTGCTGAAAGCTATGGAAGACGTCGGTGCGGGAAAAGGCGGTTTGCTCCGATACGGACTGCTGTTCGGATCTTGTCTTTTGATAAAGTGCGGATGCTGCGTATTTGCCGACATGCAAAAACATTTCGCAGGTTTCGATCTCGTGTATGAAATCAGATCGAAGATCATCCGCCGGCTGAAAACTTTTTCGCTCGGATTTTATACGAATGAGCGGCTCGGAGAGATCGGCACGATCATCCATAAGGATGTCGATACGATGGAATTGGTCGTCGGGCATTTGTGGACGAGGATGTGCGCCGACGGCATCGTCTCCGCCGTTTTGCTGCCGCTTTTGTTTTTCGCGGACATGCGGATGGCTCTGATCACGATTGCCGGGATTTCGTTTGCCCTGCCGTTTCTTGTCCGCGCATTGAAAACGGCAGGTAAGATGGAAGCCGGTGCAGGAGACAGGCTCGCCGATATGGTAAGCTTGTTTGTAGAATACGTCAAAGGTATTCCGCTTTTAAAAGCGTTTTCCGAAAGCAAACGCTTCGATGAAAAACTTGTATCCGCCGCAGGCGCTTTCGGCGATGCGGCGAAACGGATTGCAAAATACAAAGCGGCGCTGCTTTCGGTATACGGCTTTTTTCTCGATGCAACGTTTTGGCTTACGGCGACGGTGGGCATTTTCTTCATCGTAGACGGGACTTTGCCGCTTATGCGTTATTTGCTTTTTATTATTTTAAGCAGGGAATTCTATAAGCCCTTTGTCGCGATGGAAACGCATTGGATGAATTACCTTGCCGTGACGGACAGCTTTCGGAGAATAAAAAAAATAATGGATGCTCCGGCTGTCAGTGAAAGCGCTCATCCGAAAATGCCGAAAGAATTTTCGATCGCCTTCGACGGAGTCGGCTTTTTATATGAAGAAGGCGGATTTGCGATGAAGGATATTTCTTTTTACGTACCCGCACGCACGCTTACCGCCCTTGTCGGCGCGTCGGGTTCCGGAAAAACGACTGTGACGAATTTGCTGCTGCGCTTTTGGGACGTACGGCAGGGTGCCGTTCGTATCGGAGATGTCGATGTGCGCGATATGGCATACGACGAACTGCTCGGTTCCGTGAGCATCGTGATGCAGGATGTCAAACTTTTTGCGGATACTATCGGTGAAAATATACGGCTCGGAAAAGCGGGAGCCGCGGACGATGAAGTCATTCGGGCGGCAAAGCGGGCACGCATTCACGATTTTATCGTGTCGCTGCCTGACGGTTACCGGACGATCGTCGGAGAAAACGGTACAGGACTCTCCGGCGGACAAAAGCAGCGCATCTCCATCGCGCGCGCGTTTTTAAAAGATGCGCCGATTTTACTGCTCGACGAGATTACGAGCAGCGTCGATCCCGTCAACGAAGCGTTGCTGCAGGAAGCGATTTCGGAGCTTGCAAAAGACAGAACAGTGTTGGTCGTCGCGCACCATTTAAACACGATTCGATCCGCCGATCAAATCCTCGTCTTTGAAAACGGCGCGATCGTACAGGCTGGAACGCATGAAGCGCTGCTTTCGGAAACCGACGGCGCATATTGTCGGCTGTGGCGGCAAGGCTGCGAGCCGTGTGAACGCCCGGGAAAAAATAATTATTAATTATGTTTGATTTTAATCTGATTATTAATTTTATTCCGAGATGCCAGTCCCGCCGCTTTGGTAAATATTTTTTCCATGTATTTTGCTTCGCCTTCGGAAAGCGCCGCGCGCGAAAGGATTGCCCGCCAAAAATGTTCCATATCGCGCCGTCCCGTCACGCTGAAAAATCCGATTTTTTGCAGATTGTCCGCGATAAGCGAAACGGTTGTGTCGATGCGCGAAAGTGGAAGCGGCGTGTACCCCGCGATGCCGCAGTGTTTTTCCCGAAAAAGCGCATAGCAGATTATCTGCACGGCGTGCGAAAGGTTGAGCGAGGCGAAGCGTTCGCTTGACGGTATCGTAACGCCGAGCGTGCATTCGGCAAGTTCTTCATCGGTGAGTCCCGTGCGCTCGTTTCCGAACACTGCAGCGACGGTGCCCTGTGCATTGCAGATGTCGGCCGCTTTTCCGGCGAATTCTTCAGGGAGCAAAAGTTTGCCTTTTCTGTTTTTACCTCTCCGCCGCGTCGTACCGGCAGAAAGCGTACAGTCCGCCGTCGCGTCGGTTATCGAACGGAAAAAACGTGCGCTCTCCCAAATGTCCGCTGCATGGAGCGCGAGCGTACGCACCGCATCGTCGTCGTAATCGCTTTTTTTGCCGACGATACGGAGATCGTCGATATCGTTGTTTGCCAGCGATCTGCACACAGCTCCGATATTGCGGCTCTCTTCGGGGCGCACGAGAACGATGCATATCTTCCCTAAATCCATAAAATACACTATACTTTCTTTTACAATTATACTCCAGATGTGCCGATAGTTTTATACGAATGTGTGCCGGAATTGACGAGAATTAATGTATTTGACATTATGGTGATTTTGATGTATTATTGTGAGATAAGGTTAAACGGCGTGTTTTGGAGATAATTAACGCTTATGATAAATAATAATAATAGTTTGGTTCCCGGTTTTAATGACGAAAAAGACGACAGTTTGAAAATTTCTCTTGATAAGATCGATGCTTTAAAAAGCGGTTTGTGCATATATTTGAACGGTTATATCGACACGTATAATTCAAATTTTTTTCAAAAGAAAATTCAAAAGGTCGTCGATGCCGGGTATATCAATCTGATTTTTAATTGTTCTTCGCTCAATTACGTTTCGTCGACGGGTATCGGCTCGTTTACCGCGTTTTTAAAATTGGTAAAGCCGAGAGGCGGCGATATCGTCCTGCTCAACATTCAGCCGAAAGTATCCGAAGTGTTTCAGCTCCTCGGCTTTTCTCAATTTTTCAATATCAAAGATACGCTCGAAAATGCGCTCGCGTTTTTCAAAAACGGTACGCCCGTCACCGGCAGCGTTTTTCCGAAAGTTTTTGCGTGTCCGGTGTGTACGAAGCGCTTGAGGGCGACGCGCGCGGGGCGCTTCCGCTGTTCGGAATGCAAATCCATCCTCGCAATCGACGCGGAGGGAACGATTACTCTCGGTTAATTTATGAGTCCGGCAGACGATGCCGGCTTTTTTTTATTCGTGCGGAGGGTTATCTCACATGCCGCGTCGTAACAAAGGGTATTAAAGCCGACTGCAACCACCTTATGAGAACATACAGTGCGAAACGTTGAGCACTGTACCCGATGCCGCTTGAAGCTTCGCTGCGAGGTTGCGTCGGGGTTGTTGATTTGTGGATAAGTTGTGGAAAAATATGGAAAAACACGTCCTGCCATATCGAATTTCCGTCAAAAGTAAAAAACTTCAGTCCGGCTGTCGGATAATTTTATAAATCATTATAATACAACGAATTGTATACTGCTCTGCGATATCGGCTATTTATCGGTATTACAGTGAAATAGGCTGCCTGCCGCGTGCCTGTCGTTCCCCTGTGGATAAGTTGTGGAAATCCTGTGTACGGGCATGTGGAGAAGTGCGGATATATCGAAATGAGCGCTTTCTGCCGATAATCATAAAAGGTCGAATGTCGAGTTTGGAAAGTATGATCTGATAAAGTTGTGCTTTCGGCAAGAACCCGTCCGCTTAGCCGCGGTCGAGCTTTTAGGGTAGGCTTCCGCAAGCCTAACGCTCGAAACGGCACGCAGCCGGAACCTTGCCTTTCGCACAATTTTATTTGCTTTCGAAACTCACCATTCGGTTGGAGAGCGAAACGGTTGGAAAATTTCGAGTTTTATTAAACTCGAAATTGAACCGTAAAAGCCGGAGCAGTACGTTCGAGAGTTTCCATTTCGGAATCGGACGTCTTTTTTCGGAACGGGCGGAAACAGTATGGCCGAATCGGTAAAAAAATCGTTATTGCTCATTCCCGCATATATCGGGATTACGGCGTGCTGCATCGTTGTCGGCGAACTCGCATATATGGTCTATTTCAATACGGCGCATCTCGTTGCCGGCCGGCCGATCGAACTCGTCAACGCGTATGCGCTTGCCCGCGGTTTTTTTATCGTTGTGCCTGTCGTTATCGTTTTGTCGCCTCTTTTTCTTAGCCTGTATCGTATCCGCCATTCCGGCGGCGGATTTTTGCCCGTCGCGGTTTACATCATTTTGTGCGCGGCAACGTGGATCGTGCTGTTTCCGCTCTTTATCGAATTTAAATGGAAAGCCGAACCGACATTGCCTCCCGCTTCGAAAAACTCGCCCACAGCCGGATATTTCCGTCCGTATTCCGGGGGAGTCGCTTATCTGCTGCACGATGCGCCGGCTCCCGAAACCGCCGTCGTGCTCAACAGTACGGGCGATGAAAACGCGGTGTGCCTCTCGCAAATCGATACGAGCGTTATGGAAGCCGAAAGCGCGCCTTTCGCTGATATCCTCATCCGTGAAACGGTGCCGTCTTTTCCCGTATGGATCGGCAGCGGCATCGATACGATCGAGCTGCACGCCGAACAGGCATGGAGGAGCGGGCGCTTTGCGTGGCTCGGTTTTTTGTCGTTTGCGATTGCGCTCTGTTCGACCTACGCCGTTTCGTTTTGCAGCGATTGGCGTCTCGTCGGTATTTTGTACCTTTTGATAATGGACGGCGGCGTACTGTCGTTCAATCTTTTGTATCATTCGGAGTATTTCGAGCGGCTGCGCCAAGCGGCTGTGCCGCTTGCAAAAACGTTTTCGTTTTTTGTACGCTTGGGCGATCCGCTCCTTATCTGCATCAATATAGGCAGTGCAATCCTGTGCATCGCAGTCGGATGCCTCGCTGCAGTCGTCCGCGCAAAGCGATTTAAGAGGAACAGGTAAGCGCTTATGAAACGCGTCCTTCAGATTTTAATCGGCTATCTTCTCTTCGCTTTTTGCGCGTGCATGGTATTTCGTTTGTTTGCAGGTACCTTGCCGCCGCTCATTGCAAAAACCGCAACGCTCTACCGCTTTTACGGAGGACTTGCGCTGTTTTGCCGTATCCTTCCCGCTCTTTCCGTGACGGGCTTTGTCATCGGCTATGCCGTTTCGTTCGGGCGAAATCCGGACGGCAGCGATCGAAGATTTTCCCAAGCGATGTTCCGCCGCTATCGCAGTGTCGTCGTCACATCTCTCGCTCTGTCCCTTGTTTTGACTGCGGCGTCGGAAATCGGAACGCCGATTTTATCCGTCAAGCAAAAACAGCTCGAACGGATGCCGCTCCTTGTACAGGAATACGTCCGCGTCGGGCGGCAGGTTGAAAAGTCGGGAAAGGGAGAACTCGCGTATCGCTACGCGGAGCTTGCACTGAAAATCGATCCGTCTTCTCCGGATGCGCTCACTCTTTCCCGCGATACCGAAATCGCTTCGCGCGAAGCGCACAATACCGTGCGCACGGCAGTCCCGAAGACGGCGAGCGAACCCGTGAGCGAAGAAGGCTATACCGTACGGGAACTCCGCGCGCGTGCCGAAAAAGCGTATGCCGAAAAAAAATATTTCGACGCGCACTACTGGGCGCAAAGCGCCGTGTCGATTACGACGAGGCGCGATACGAATTATGCGGAACTGCAGCGCATCGCCGCGGATGCGTGGAATGCGCTTTTTTCCGCGGACTTGCCTGCAACAACCGACGCGCAAAAAATCTATGCGCGGAAACTTTCCGGTTATGCTGCACTCTCCGAAGGCGATAATCTCAAAGCGTATTATATTTTTCGTACGCTTTCGCTCGAATCGCGCGAAAACGCGAACGATCCCGATGTCGTGCGTTACCTTGCGATCGCACATGCGCGGCTCGATGCCGAATATTTTTTTATCGACGAGATAATCGATGCGAAGGAATTCGAAACGGCAGACGATGTGTATTTTTCGCTTAAAAAAGAGGACGGTGAGACAACGATCGTCTACATCAAAGGCATTACTCCGGTAAAAGGCTCCGGCGGCGTTGTGCAATATCTGCGCTCCCTTTCGATTTTTTCCCTCGATGCAAACGGAACGTACACCGGCAGCATCTACGTGCCCTATGCAAAAATGCGCCAAGTCCTTTCCGCCGATTTCGACGCGGACACAAAACGCGCGCTCGGCATACCCGACGGCGCGCACTTCGTCCCGTACATCCTGCTCCGATCGGTTGATAGAGATACCGAAGGCGTAACGGAAGGGCCGCTTTACCGCTATGCTTTTCCCGATAAAAAAGGCAGGAGCGATCAAATCGTGCTGCCGTTGTCTTATGAAAACTTTTTATTGCTCGCCGAAGTTTCCCGCGGCGCCGAATACATGAATATGATTTCGCTTTTGCGCTTTGTGGGAAACGCCGAGCGCTTCGGTTACTCCGATGAAGTGTTCGGGCAAGTGCTTTTGAACCGTATTTTGTATCCGTTGTTTATGCTGATCGTCTTTATCTGGTTTGCATCGTTCGCATGGAATTACCGGATCGGTGAAACGGTTCTGTTTAAAACGTCGTGGATTTTCGCATTTCCGTTTTTTTCTCTGCTTGCGCACGTTTTGTACGGAGCGCTCCAGTGGCTCTTTAAAATTATTAATTACGTATTCATCGGTATTGCAGGCACGTACTGCCTTCCGCTCGGCTCTCTCGTATATGCCGTCATATTGCTCATCGTGTCGCTCGTGTTTTTGGCGCGCAGCGAAGGATAGGCGGCCGTCGAACTTCGCTTGCAGGTTGTATACGATACGTATTTTTTCAAAAAATCTTTATGCACATGCTCCGAAACTGCACGGTTGCAGACGATCTTATTTAAGGAAATCGCATTTTCAAAGTTATCTCTAAAAACTGCAGTTTTTAGAGGTTTCCAATATGTGCAGGGAGCATAACGCGTATGCAGATTTTTTCGTTTTCTCCGTTCGGGTACGAAGGCGCACTCGTTACGGTCGAAGTGGATATCAGGCGCGGTATTCCCGCCGTCGATATCGTCGGACTTGCGGACGGCGCGGTAAAAGAATCACGCGAGCGTATGAGAGCTGCCGTACAGAATTCCGGCTTCGACTTTCCGCCGGAGCGCGTACTCGTCAGTTTATCGCCCGCGGATATGCGTAAAGAAGGCGCCGGCTTCGATTTGGCGATTGCGCTCGCCGTGCTTCAAGCTCGCAGCGGAAAAGATTCGTTTTCCGATTCGCCTTCCGTCCTCGTCATGGGGGAACTCGAACTTTCGGGAAATGTGCGAGGCGTGCGTGCCGTTCATGCGGCCGCTTCCACTGCCGCCGCTTCGGGTATTTTTAAATGCATCGTACCGCTTTCGAACGCAGACGAAGCGCGCGAAGTGCACGGTATGAAAGTGTACGGAGCGGCGTCTCTCGAAGATGCGTTTTCCGCGCTCGCTTCGGATGAAGTTTTTACAGAGCGCGGCCCTTCGCTGCAAAACGCCTTTGTGCCGGAGGACTGTGTCGAAACGGAGGGCGTGCTATTTCCGCCCGTTACCGAAGGTTTTGAATTTGCCGATGTGGCGGGGCAAATTTTTTTTGTGCGGGGCTTGCAGATTGCGGCCGCCGGAGGACATAACCTCATTGCGATCGGTGCGCCCGGCTGCGGCAAAACGATGGCGCTGCAAAAATTTCAAGCACTGCTCCCGCTGCTTACCGTCGAAGAAGCGCAGCCCGTTACGCGCATCTATTCGATTGCAGGACTCATGCGCGGAAACGAACCTCTCGTCAGGATCGCTCCGTTTCGTCAGCCGCATCAAACCGCGACGATCGAAGGCATGTGCGGCGGAGGAGCGCGCTGTATTCCCGGAGAAATATCGCTTGCACACAACGGCGTACTCTTTCTCGACGAAGCCGCCGAGTTCCGTTCGTCGGTTTTGCAAATGCTCCGCGTACCGATCGAAAGCGGACGCATCACGCTTGCTCGCGCCGGCCGATCGACGGTTTATCCCGCGTCGTTTCAGCTGCTCATGGCGGCAAATCCCTGTCCCTGTGGAAATTTCGGATCGAAATCGAAAATCTGTCTGTGCAGCGCCCGCGCCGTCGAAACCTATTGGAATAAATTTTCAGCACCTCTTTTAGACCGCATCGATATGCGCATTTTCGTCGACAACGAAGGGATCTCGCATGACGCCGCGCGGACGACGACTGCCGAATTGCGCATGGAAATCGCCCGTGCGGTAAAGACGCAGCGGAAGAGACAGGGCAAAAAAAACGCAAAGCTTTTGCCGGAAGAAATTGCGCGCCATTGTCCGATGAGTGCCGCCGGGCGAAAGTCGCTCGACAACGCGGCGATGCGCTGCGGATTTTCTCCGCGCGCCGCAGCAAGCTGTATAAAACTTGCGCGTACGATAGCCGATATGGCAGGCTGCCCTGTCATACAGGAAACGCACGTAAAAGAAGCGATACGATATCGAAAAGCGTGCACGGGCTTTTTGCCGGAAAATGCGGACGGGTAGGGCGGTGCGCCAAAAAATGCGGCATATCCCAATCCGAGAATGCCGCAACACTGTATGTATACCTCGTAATGAACGCATAAGCGCGAAATTTCGAGCGAGTGCAGTGTATGTGCGAGTTTTCAACGGAAAACTCGCAGTTAAAAGTGCCGCGCTGTTTAAGTTTTTAAACGTTCTCTAATATTTTTTAGGCTTGCTGAATCCGTTTCCGTCATCGGGAGAAAAAGTATAATCGTTTCCCTTTTCCATATCCGTGCTTTCGGCATTATTCATAGGCGCTACAGTCATTTTACAGGTAATTTTACCGTCTGTGCCGATTTTAAAACGCGCGGTATTGCTTACCGTTTCTCGTTTAAAATCTTTTTTATGATATGTTCTGCAAATCCATTCGGTTTCGGACACCTTTTCCCATTGCATGTTTGTATACCATGCGCTCATCGGTTTGGAATAACTGATCGATTTTTCGGCGTCGAAAACGACCCACATAGAATACGGTACGGACTCAAAATTCAATGTTCCGCGATAAGTGCCGTATAATTTTTTTACTTTTTCGGCGTCGACAGGATCTACTGTCGGCGTTTCGTATTCGATTTTTATGTATAAGGTGTATATTTTTGACGACCCGTTTTCGGCAATGACTTTGTATTCCGTGTCATCGATAAATAATCGTTCCGTTACATCGCTCTTTTGTTCCGCCGTGCCTATGTACAGTTTTGCGTTAGGGCTCAGCGTAAAGGTCGCTTTAAATGTTCTGTTGCCGTTTTGGCCTGCAGGCTTTTTATATGCGGCTTCCGGAACCGTTATACGGACACTGTGTGAACTTTCATCGATGGTACCGATGATATCCCCGTCTAACCAATCGTTGTTAATTTTTTTGAATGCAAACGATGTAAGATTTTTTTCCGACGATCGTTTTTCGTCGGTGTTATCTTTACAGCCGGTAAAAGCGGTCAACGCGATCCCGATGCAAAGCGCAGCGCATATCAAGCGATCGCGATATATGATATTTTTCATGTTTCTCCTGTGTCGGTATAAAAATTACACGCGGTACGTATCCGCAGGGAACATACCGCGCTCGGCGTTTCCGCATCTAAAGTTCTGTCGGTGCCTTCATTTTCGGCGAAGTCGGATCGGTTCTGTCATAGACATAAAATTTTACGCCGTCTTTTTCAATTTCTTCAACATTTTTGCCTTTGATAAAAGGTCCCGATTTGTTATTCATCGGAACGGCATATTGCCAAAGTCTAAAATTGCCGTCGCCGTCTTTTACAAATTTTAAAATAACTTTTCTATCCTTTGGGGTATAATCAAAATCCGTTTTATGGTATGAACAGCAAACCCACATATCGGAAACTTTAGCCCAACGAAAATTCACATAGCCGAAACTCATATCGGTTGAATATACGGCGAATCTGCCGTCTCCGATTTCAACGCAGTTATCTTTTATTCCGTTCATCCAATAGCAACCGTATAATTTTTCAATTTCCTTTTGTTGTTCAACCGGCAAATCGGACAATTTTTTGTCAACAATATCGTCCGGTATGAACTTTTCTTCGACATTGCCCGTTTCGCCGTTTTCGCTGACGTTATTACAGCCACCGAGCACGGCGAAAAACATAAAAGAGCAAATGAATGCAAAAAGTATTTTATTTCGTTTCATTTCTGTTTTCTCGTATAAAAAATCCGTATGATACGGACGACGGATAGTAAGGCCGCCGTCCGCTTAAAAAACACGGTATGTATCCGTAAAATTTAGATATGCATAGTTACCTGTTTATATCCGCTCTCTGCAGTCCACACAAAATCATCTCCTTTTACCGCAGTCGTGTCGGTTGACATAATATTCGTCTTTACTGTGATCTTGCCTCCCTCTTCGATAAAATCGTAACCGCCTTTACCGAATAAATTCTTAATCTGCGGTTTATCCCTTTTGTAGGTTGAGCATGTGTATGTGTTGTCGGCCTTTTTTTCCCATTCGACATTCACATAATCCATGCTCATACTCTTTGAATACAGGGTAACCTTATTCCATTCAAGAACGATGATAACATCGCCCAATCCCGGTATCGTACCGTAATACGATCCGAAATACTTTTGGACATCGGTTTGATTCGCGTTCGGCAAATCGATTTCTACAACGGCATTATATAGAACACTTTCGCCGTCGGCTGCCGTTGCCTTAATGTTTACACCCATTTGCAGATCGGAAAAATCGACCGGAGTGACTCCGCTTACGAGTTTCGTGCTGCCGACATACAGGTCTACCCCCGCAGAAGCGGTAAAATACGGTTTAAGCGTTGAAAGCGAAGCTTCCGATGTTCCGACGGGGAGCTTCATGACGATTACCCTCTGTCCCCCGAGCGATCCGATAAATACTGTTTTCGATGCTACAGTTACATCATCGGAAAGCGCCGGTGTGTTATCCGCTTCTTTAAATCCGAATTCGGGAAGTTTTATTTCGATATATACTTTAACCGTATAGTTTTGCTCCGTTCCGTCTTCCGCTTTAACGGTACAGATTACTCCGGTTGCGGTATTTGAAAAATTATTTTCGGTTACACCGCTTTGCTGTACGATTGAACCGATAGAAAGCTGTGCGTTATCGCTGATTTTAAAAGATGCTTTCAGTTTTGTTTTATCCGTACCGTGCGGCACTTCTACCGATACGCTTTTCTTTTTTTCATTGATTATTCCTTTTACGTCCGCGCTCAATGAAGTGTTGTGCGCCTTTTCGAACGAGAATTCGATCAGTGTTTTTTCGGTGGATTTAACGATCTCATCATCGCCGCCGGTGCTGTTTTTACAGCTTGCCATAAGGGATGCGAACACGAATCCCGTACAGACAACCAAAGCAAAAAGCGCGTTGATGTGCTTTATTACATTTCTTTTCATTTCAATACTCCTGTTATTTGTTATTAGCATAAGCTAACTAAGAAATATATATTGTTTCGCCGTTCTGCGCAAGCCCCTTCGAGCGATTTTAGTGTTACCGTTGGCTAACTTATTGACATCGACTTTTATTCCGATTATAGTAAATGCATTTAGGATGGGACGTATGAAAAACCGTAAAAATCGTATATGGATTGCAGGTGTGCTTGTGCTTACGGCGGCGATCGTTTTGCTGTCGTGTAAAAACGACGCGGCGGCGGAGAGCGGAATAAGTTTTGACGGTAAAACGTTTGAAAAAACGTCGTTTGCGGAAATTGTTCCAAAAAACACAAAAGCTGAAATTTTTATAGACGACGATTCAAGCTGGGCGACTTATTGTAAAGGTGGGGAGCTGCTTGCCGGCAGGTTTATCAAAGGCAGAAAGGTCAGACTCAGTTCGTTTATGCTTTCACGGTACGAAGTGACGCAAGAGCTGTACAATGCGATTATGGGGCATAATCCGAGTAACTTTAACACCGGCAGCGATCAAAGGCTGCGCCCGATAGAAACGGTAAATTGGTACGATGCGATCGTCTTTTGCAATAAATTGAGCTTAAAGCTTGGGCTGAAACCGTATTACCGCATAGACAATAAAACTATTGATTGGGAAACGATTCAATACGACGAAATTCCCGATACGGAAAATACGGAATGGGATGAGGTCGTTTTTGATGGCGGCAGCGGTTTTCGGCTTCCGACGGAAGCCGAATGGGAATTTGCCGCGCGGGGCGGCAACGCGAAAAGCGTTGTATGGAAATATGCGTTTTCCGGAACGCAGTGTACGCCGCTTGAACCGGAGCATTTTCGAAATAGACGAATCGATGTAAATCTCGGTCTATACGGTTGGTATGAAAAAAACAGCGATACAAAATCACATGCGGTTGGGACGAGGAATCCGAATAGTCTCGGTCTCTACGATATGTCGGGCAACGTTGCTGAATGGTGTTTCGATTGGAATACTCCTTTGATAGGGGAAATCGATATGGAAGAAGATCCGCACGGGGGGCCGCCGCCGTCGCCGCCGGATGAGAGAGTCAGAGTCGTTAGGGGCGGCAGCTTCCGTAATGCGGCCTATGATTGCGCGGTATCGCGTCTCGATCGGTACTATCCGTACCGCCGCAGTAATTTTGTCGGAATTCGCCTTGCGCGCAGTTTGTAAGCGCGGGCGTATCGACAGTACGGCAAAAATGCTAAAATCACGCACGAGGTTATTTATGGAAAATATGATGCAGTATCTTAAAGATATCGATAAAGAAAAACTGAAAACGGTTTTGGAAATAAAAGAAGCGTACAACGGCGGGCGTATGAGCCTGGAAGAGGCAAAGCGGATTTTAAAGGAAAAAGTAAAAAAGCTTACGCCTGCGGAAATCGCCGTTGCCGAGCAGGAGCTTAAAGAATTCGAAGACGACGAATGCCGTAAAGAAAATATTCAAAGCATGCTCGTCCTTTTTGAAGATATCATGGACACATCCCGCCCCGATCTGCCGGCCGACCATCCGATTATGTGCTATTACCGCGAAAACGACGCGCTTTTAAAAATCATGCTTGAAATCGAAGATTTGGTTCAATACCCGCTCATCAAAAATCAATGGCTCGAAATCTACGATAAGCTGGCGCAGTATCGTCTGCACTTTTCCCGCAAGCAAAATCAACTGTATTCCATGCTTGAGCGCAAGGGCTTCGACCGCCCGACGACGACGATGTGGACACTCGACGATTTTATCCGCGACGAGATAAAAGACGCGCGCACGCTTTTGGAAGAAGGTAAAGACGATGCCTTTCTCGCGATGCAGTCGACGATCGTCGCCGACGTGCGCGATTTGATTTCCAAAGAAAACACGATTTTGTATCCGACCTCTCTTGCGATGCTCACTCCGGAAGAATTCGAAGATATGAAAATCGGCGACAGAGAAATCGGTTTTGCGTGGATCGATGTAAACTCAAGTTCCGCAAAAAGCGGAGCGGCTGCTTCTTCGAACGGCAGCTGTGCGGATGCGAAAAATTCGGCCGGCGAAAGCGGCGATTTTGCAAGCGACCTTGCAAAGCTTTTACAAAAACACGGTTACGCAGCTTCCGCCGGCGAAGAATTCGACGTTACGACGGGACGCTTGACGCTCGATCAAATCAATTTGATCTATAAACACATGCCGGTCGATATTTCCTATGTCGATGAAAATGAAATCGTCCGCTTTTACACCGATACCGAACACCGTGTATTTCCGCGCAGCAAAAACGTTATCGGTCGCGACGTAAAAAATTGTCATCCGAAAGCGAGCGTTCACATCGTCGAAGAAATTATTAAAAAATTCAGAAGCGGCGAAGAGAGCGAAGCGGAGTTTTGGATAAATAAGCCCGGTCTTTTTATCTATATCACGTATATCGCGGTGCGCGATGCCGACGGGCGCTTCCGCGGCATTTTGGAGATGATGCAGGACTGCACGCATATCAGAAGTCTCGAAGGCTCGCAGACGCTTTTGACGTGGAGCAGCGGCAAAAAAGAGAGCGGTTATGCAGCCGGTGGTTCTCCGCGCAGCAATGCCGATGATGCCGCTTCGGGAAGCAATGCATCGGACGCGGAAAGCTTGCCGAAAAAAGAAGGAGCCGAAGCAGAGGCGGCTGCGCCGGAACATTCTTCGGAAAACGGGGACATGGCAAATTCTTCGGCAAGTACGACCGGTGCAAAGCTCTTCCCGCTCAAAAGCGAAACGAAGCTTTCGGATTTGCTTGCATCCTACCCGTGGTTGAAAGCCGAACTTCCGTCGATCAATCCCGCATTTAAAATGCTTCAGACGCCGCTCGCCCGCATTATGATTTCGAAGGCGACCGTTTCTATGATGAGCGAGCGCAGTCAAATGCCGATGGACGAATTGATCGCGGCGATCGAAGCGAAGATAAAAGCTCACGACGGAAAATAAATCGAACACAGAGGCGCAAAGCCCGCCTTTTTGTTTGCCGGCAAAGAGACTTGAATCCCTCCGCTCGTGTACATCCTGTACACTCCCTGCGGGAACGCCTCCGCTCGCTTCCGGCGGCATCCTGCCGCCTCTTCTTCGCACCTGCTCAGCGCGAGCTTCGGAGTTCAAGTCTCTGTCTCCGAATGTGCGGCATTTTTATTAATAATTGATTTATATGTCGATATGGAATATTTTCTTGTTGCCGGCAAAGAGACTTGAACTCTTACGGCCTTGCGGCCAAGGGATTTTGAGTCCCTCGTGTCTACCATTCCACCATGCCGGCGCGGCAGGTACTACTATACCGAAAGAGAAGTAGATTTGCAAGTGCGCGGTGGAACGCTCACGGAAATCAATTTTCAATGAGTAATTGTTAATGTGTAATGGGTAATTCCTGAAACTTGTATAATAAAAGTAGACAGATATAATTAGGAATAATTATGGGAAGAGTGTACAAAAATTATACAAAGGAAATGAAAGAGCAAGCTTGTCGACTGGTACTTGAATCAAAGATGCCAGTGAGGATTGTAGCCGAAAGGTTTAATGTAGGATTGCAGCTTGTGTATCGTTGGATAGGTCTGTATGAAGCCTATGGAGAAGAAGCTTTTGTCGGTTCAGGCAAACTTCGCAGTGAAGAAGCGAAGCTGAAGCGGCTACAAAAGGAAAACGAATACTTACGGCTGGAGAATGAAATCTTAAAAAAACTCCGGGCATACTATGCGGAACAAGAAGCGAACAAGTCAAATTGACCAAAAAGCTTTTTCCTCAAGAAAAAGTAAGCATAGTATGCCGAATACTTGGAGTTTCGCGTAGCAGTTATTACCGGCCAAAACGGTCGATAAAAGAGGAAGAAAGCGCACTTGAAAAGATCATCGTTTCCACATTTAAAAGAAATGATGGTAATTCAGGAAGGATACGCATAAAAAAAGAACTCGCCAATAACGGAATAAAGGTGAGTGAATGGAAAATCAGCCGTATATTGAAAAAATACGGGTTAATAGCCAAAGGGGGCAGAAAGAAAAGTAAAAAAGCGGTACAGCAAAAGAAAGTGCATGCCAAAGAAAAAATTATAAGGCAAAATCTGATTAAAGATAAGTTTGCTGTAACTGTGCCTAATAAACTGTGGAGTTCCGACATAAGTGAGTTTAGGATAGCAGGCAGAAAACTGTATGTATGCGCAATAATTGATGTAGGAACAAGGCGTATTGTCGGATGGGCTATTGCTTTGCATATGAGGGAAAGCATTGTCCATGATGCTTTTACTATGGCGTATGGGAGAAATCCCCGTCTTGCCCAACAGCCTTATTATCATTCGGATGGCGCAGCTCAGTTCACTTCGAAAGAAACAACACAGTTGGTTGAAGAAGCGGGTTTTATGAAAAGTGTTTCACGTCCGGGAGTTCCGCAGGACAATCAGCCTATTGAGAGCTTTTGGAAAACGCTGAAACGGGAAATGCCTTCGATAAGGCATATGAGGTTTGATGAGGCAAAGATGACTATCGTCAAATATATTGAGCTTTATTATAACAGTGTCAGGCTTCATTCGAGCATCGGCTATCAATGCCCGAATGATGTTTTCTATAAAATAGTAATTTAACTTGTCTATTAATGGTGTACAAGTTTCTCCCCATAAACCCGTCGACGAACTCACCTTTACCGACGACTTTATGTTCGGCACGGTCATGAAAAACAAAGCGATTTGTAAGGGCGTCATCGAACGGCTCCTGCATATCAAAGTCGGCAAAATCGAATATCCCTCGCTGCAAAAAACAATAGCACCCTTTTACGAAAGCAAGGGCATACGCCTCGACGTCTATGTCTCAGACCCAGAGCGCGTATTCGATATAGAAATACAAACGTCACTTCCGCCCTCTCTTCCCAAACGTGCACGTTATTACCAAAGCCTTATGGATGTCGATAACCTCTTGAGAGGACAAAGCTACGCCGAACTGAAAGAGAGCTACGTCATTTTTATCTGTACGCAGGATCCCTTCGGCAAAGGCCTACCCGCTTACGAGTTTCGTAATATCTGTACCGCCGACGGCAGCATTCTTCTTGATGACAAATCGTATAAAGTATTTTATAATGTGGGTGCCTACGGTAAAGAAAAAGAACCTGAATCGAGTGCATTGTTGGAGTATCTTTGCGAGAGGCGGGCGACGAGCGGTTTTACACAGCACATCGATGAGCTTGTCGAAAAAGCGAAACGGAACGAAAAGTTCAGGAGCTGGTATATGTCGTTGAATATTTGGAAAGATGATTTACTAAGAGAGGGTTCACAGCAGGGGGAAAAGATCGGCTTTGAACGGGGCGTTGCTACGGGAATACGCAAAGGCAGGAGAGACGGACTTTTACAAGGCAGACGCGACGGTATCGCCGCGGGTTCATATCAAGCAAAGCGGGAAACGGCAAAGCTGATGCAGCGAGAAAGCTGTTCTGTCGATTTTATACAGCGGATGACCGGTCTCTCGGAAGCGGAAATCAAAAAACTGTAATAGTGTTTGCTGTGAAGCTCGACATCCGGCCTTTTAGGTAAAAATTGATTTCCGTGGAAACGCTATAATTATTTTTATGGTACACAACGCGGGTGCGGCCGACTTTATCGGTGCGGAGCCGGAGCGGGTGCTGAAAGCCGTTTTCGGTTACGATTCTTTTCGGCCCTTTCAAAAAGAGATTATCGCGTCGGTGCTCGCCGGAAAGGATACGCTCGCCGTTATGCCGACCGGCGGCGGCAAATCGCTGTGCTGCCAAATACCCGCGCTCATCTTCGACGGCCTGACGATCGTCGTTTCTCCGCTCATCGCGCTCATGCAGGATCAAGTGTCCGCCCTTGCCGAAAACGGTGTCAGCGCCGTGTTTTTAAACAGCACGCTCGAATGGGACGACTATCGAAAAGCTTCGGACGATATCCGTTCGGGAAAGATAAAGCTCGTTTACGTTTCGCCCGAAGGTCTTGCGACGGAGCGCTTAAAAGATTTATTTTGTTCCGACGGCGTCAAAGTGAGCTGCGTTACGATCGACGAAGCGCACTGTATCAGCGAGTGGGGGCACGATTTTCGTCCCGACTATCTCGAACTCGCTTCCGTGCGGAATCTTTTTTCCGATGCCGTGTGCCTTGCGCTGACGGCGACCGCGACGGCTTCCGTGCGAGTCGATATTATTAAAAATCTCGGCATGAAACGATGTGAAGTTTTTGTCGCGAGTTTTAACCGCGAAAATATTTTTCTCGAAGTGCAGCCGAAACGCAATGCGCTCGGTCAAGTCGTACATTTTATTAAAAATCATCCTGATGAAAGCGGTATCGTCTATTGTTTTTCGAGGCGTGAAGTCGACGAACTTGCACGTTCTCTTTGCGATATGGGATTTTCCGCGCTGAATTATCACGCGGGATTAAGCGACGCCGAGCGCGCATCGCATCAGCAATCGTTTATCCGCGACAAAGCGCTCATCATGGTTGCAACCGTCGCATTCGGTATGGGAATCGATAAGCCGAATGTGCGTTTTGTCATCCATTATTCCGTTCCGAAATCCGTCGAACAATATTATCAGGAGATCGGCAGGGCGGGGCGCGACGGACTTCCTGCTCACGCGCTGCTCTTATACGGCGCGGAAGACGTTCAGAAAATCCGCTGGTTTTTCGACGAGAGCGCCGACCGCAAAAAATCGGAACGGCTTTTGCAAAGCATGATTTCTTATGCATCGTCAAAGATATGTCTCCGACGGTTTTTGCTTTCCTATTTCGGCGAAGAAGGTGTAAGTCAGGATGCGTCTTCGTGCTGCAGCGTTTGTGCGGCAGGAGAGCTTCCTTCGGTCGATGTGACGCTGCCCGCTCAAAAGCTTCTTTCGTGCATTCTCCGTACGCGTGAGCGTTTCGGCGCGTCCTACGTCGTCGATGTGCTTACGGGTTCTCGTGCCAAACGCATTGCGGAAAACGGACACGATTCAATTTCGACGTGGGGTATCGGAAAGGATTTTCCGAAGAGCGATTGGTTTACGCTTGCCGAAGCGCTTGTCGATGCGGGCTATCTTCATAAATCCGAAGACTACCGAGTGCTTTCTCTTTCGCAAAAAGCAAAGCGCGCTTTGGCTTTGCGTGAAAAAATCGAACTGCCGCTTTTTCTCGGAGCTTTCGAAGAAGAAGATCGGCTTCCGGCAGTAAAATCCGCAGCATCATCTTTCGGATCCGCTTCATTCGGCTTTTCGCGCAAAGCTGCAAAAAAATCGCTCCCGTCAAAAATCGTCGATCAAAGCGACGGAGATGCGCTCCGCATCGCGCGGGAACTCAAAGCATGGCGCAAAAAAATCGCCGAAAAAGAAAACGTGCCGCCGTACGTCATATTCGGAGATCGGACGATTGCCGATATTGCGGCCAAGAAACCGACAAACGACGTGGAACTTTCCCGCGTATACGGCATCGGTTCGGTAAAAGCCGACCGCTTCGGCAGTGCGATCATACGCATCGTGAAAAATGAGTAAAAATCGGCATATTTATTTGACAACCGATATACTTCATGTTACAATTCTCACGGTTTATACTTACAAAAGTAAGTATTATCGATTTGAAATGCAAATCTTCGAATCGGTAATTAAAAAATCAGGAGGCATTATGAAGAAGTTAGTGTCAATTGCACTTGTGTCCATCATAGCTTTTGCGGCGTTTGCAACAGGCGGGAGCGATGCGGCCGCATCCGGCAAAAAGAGTACGGTGCGAATCATGGTGTGGTCGTCGACGTACGATCAAAAACTCGCTCCGAACAATATCGAAGCGGATTTTGAGGAGAAATATCCTCAATACGATTTGGTCATCGACAAAATCGATTACAACGATCTCGATAAGCAGACGCTTTTATCGCATTCGACGGGCAACGATTACGATGTCATCATGGTCAATCACTCTTCGCTTTCTTCTTTTGTAAAAGGCGGTGTCGTCGCTCCGCTCGACAAATATTTAAAAGACGGTTCGATAGACCTTTCATATTTTTCCGAAAGAGCGGTCAACGCGAGCAAGTTCGGCGGTAAAATGTACGGTATACCCTTCGATCCCGACTGCCGCATCCTTGCGTATAACGTAAAAATTCTTCGTGAGCTCGGAATGCAGCCTCCGAAAAATACGGACGATATGCTGAAAATCGCAAAAGCGGGTTATAAAAAAGGATATTATGCGATGGCAGGCGGACTCAATCGCTCGACATTTTGCGTATACGATCTCGGCGGTTTTATGCTCAACTGGGGTATCCATGTGTACGAACAGGATAAAAACGGCAAATACGTCGCACGGCTCGGCACTCCCGAAGCCGTCGATTATATGAAGTGGGCGCAGCAAATGTATGCGTGTATGCCGCAGGACGGAAACCTCGACAACACCGTCGCGCGGAGTATGTTCGCTCAAGGCAAAGTCGTCATGATGTGGTGGACGCCTTCTCAGATCGCGAGCGTCATTCCGAAATTTGCCGACAGAGCCGATCTCGATTTCGTTCAGATGCCGGTCGGACCGACGGGATATCGTTCATCAGCTATGGGCGGTTATATGTGGGGTATCGGTTCCGGTGCGAAAAATCCCGACGGCGCGTGGGCATTTTTACGCTATGCGCTCCAGCCTGAAGTGCAGGGAAAAATCGCCCGCGGTCTTCCCGCCGATTCGCGCGCTTTCGACTATCCTCCGTTTAACAAGCCCGATTACACCGTATTCCGCGAACAGCTTGTCAAAGCCGAATATCCGTGTCCTCTCACGTCCGTTTTGCCGAAAGTATTCGAAACGTGGAACAGACGGTACAGCGAATGCATGATGAAGCTCATCACTCCTGAAGAAGCGTGCAAACTCGGTCAGCAGGAAGTTCAGGCAGTGCTCGATACGATAAAATAATTATTAAAATTGTATAGGGTTCCGCCGCGTTTTGACGGAACCCGCATTTAATTTCAAAATCGGTGCCGGCTGATCCGTATTCGGATTGATCGGCATATCTTTTACAAAGGATTACAAAAATGAAACATAACCGGCTGCATAAAATCGTGCCCTATGTGCTCGTCGGGCCGCCGCTGATCATGATAGCGATTTTTCTGTTTTACCCGATGCTGAGAAATATCATTCTCAGTTTTTTTAATTACAATTTGAGTGAAATCGATCGACCCTTTGTCGGACTGCAAAATTATTTTGCCATGCTGTACGACAGGCGTTTATGGAATGCGCTCGGAAGGACGGGCATTTGGACTGCCGTCAATCTCCTGTTCGCCGTCTTGATCGGAGTGGGTTCCGCGTTTCTCATGTTCAGCGGTTTTAAGGGAAGCGGTGCACTGAAATCGTTTATTTTGATTCCGTGGATTTTGCCGTCCGTCGTAACGGGCTATATCTTTTCGCTTATGCTGAACGAAGATGCGGGAATCATCACGTGGATTCTCAAAGCGACCGGCGTCGTCGGACAGCATTTTTCGTTTTTCAGCAGCGGGCCGCTGTCGATGACTGCGGCCGTTACGGCGAATATTTGGCGCGCATTTCCGTTTTTTACGCTGATGATTTACGCGAAGCTCTGTACGGTTCCGAACGATCAGTTGGATGCGGCGCAGCTTGAAGGCGTACAGGGAATGAAATTGTTTCGGTACGTGCTGCTGCCTTTTGTGCGCAACATACTCATGTCGTGTATTTTTTTGTGCTTTATTTGGACGTTTAACGCGTACGATATTATGAAAGTTATGACAAACGGCGGACCGGCGGAAATGACGACAACGATGTCGCTGCTCATCCAGCGCGAAGCGTTTACGTATTTTTCGCTCAGCAACGCGGCTACGATGAGTGTGTATATGTTTTGCGTTATGCTGATCGTCATCGGCATCGGCGCGCTCTTGCGACTCCTGATCGGAGGTAAAAATTATGACTGATTTAAAACGGCGTTCTTTTTTTACGATAGAGATTGTCTATCTGTTTGCGGCGATCCTGTTCGTCATCGTTTTGTTTCCGTTTTATTGGATTTTCGTTACGTCGTTTAAAGAAACGCTTGCCGTATATGAACTGCCGCCGCGTCTTATTCCGCGCTCATTCGATTTGACCAATTACCTCCGCTCGTTTACGCAGTACAATGTCGGTATGTATTTTATCAACAGTTTAAAAGCGACGATAGCGACGGTCGTCTTTACGACGTTTTTTGCAAGCTGTTCCGCTTTTGCACTGACGCGTCTCAACTTCAAAGGCAAAAAAACGATACGGCGATTCCTCGGCGTAACGCAAATGTTTCCCGTCGTCGTACTGTTGGTACCGCTCTTTCTCCTGTGCAACAGATTTCATCTTTACAATACGCTTCCGTCGATCGTCATCCCATACGTTGCGCTGCAGCTTCCCGTTTCGATTATCCTGCAGTCGAGCTATTACAACGATGTTCCCGACGCGCTCGAAGAAGCGGCCCGCCTCGACGGCTGCAATACGTTTCAAATACTGGCGCACGTTTTTTTTCCGCTCGTTACGCCGGGTATCGTCGCGACAAGTGTGTATACGTTTATTCAAGTGTGGCAGGAGTTTCTCATCGCATCGTCATTTATTACGAGCAGAAATAAATTTACGCTTACCGTCGGCTTGACGACGTTTCGCGGAGACGAAATGACGGACTGGGGTGCGCTCATGGCGACGAGTGTCATCATCGCAGTCCCTGCGTTGATTTTGTTTAATCTCGCACAGGATTTCTTTATCAATAAAGTCGTCGGAAGCGTCAAAGAATGATAGACGACGAAAAACTGCTCGACATCGCGATCGATTATTACATCAGAAAAAAAACGCAGGCGGAAATCGCTCGGGTGTACAATGTATCGCATGTGCAGATCGGAAACTATCTGAAAGAGGCGCAGCGGAAAGGCATCGTCACGATTTCGGTAAACCTTCCGGTAAGTAAAGACGAAACGGATAACCTCAACGAGCTTTTTAAAACGATTTTTCATATAAAAAATGTCGTGCTCGTACAGGGCAGCGACAATTCGGATAAAGCGCTCGAGCGCGTTGCGGAAAAAGCCGCTTCGTATATGCTCGAAACGCTGCCGAATAACGTATCGCGCATCGGCATCGGCTGGGGTAAAACGATGCACGATGTAACGCTTGTAAAAAATCGAGGAGAGCGGAAAACGAACTGGATGTATTACCCCGCGTGCCTGCTCGAAGCCGACGGCGATAATCCGTATTTCGATACGGTGCGTCTTACCCGTAACCTTGCGAAAAATTGGGGCGGGCAAGTCGACGGCGGCTTTATCGATCGTTTGCTTATCGAACGGAAATTTCCCGGCGGGCGGATCGCGTCGAAAGAAAACGACGCATGGCGGGCGCTTCACGTGCTTGTCGCGGGCTTGGGATGCGCGACGAGCCGCTTTCCGTCGCAGCGCGAGGGGATGTTTACGAGCGAAGTGTTCAAGGAAATCAACACGAAAAATATCGTCGGCGACATCCTTCACAATTATTACGATATCGACGGCAATATGTATACGATCGCAGACGATGAAATACTTATCCCCGTCGACGATATCCGACGCGTTCCATGGGTCGTCGCGGTCGCGTGCGGTTTTACAAAAGTGGAAAGCATCATCGGCGGACTGCGTACCGGCCTTATCGATACGCTCGTGACGGATATTCAGACGGCGCATCACGTCATCGATTATTTAAAATGACCGCCGGGGAGCGCGGGTACATACGGGAGGATGCAGCCGATGGAAAGGTTTCTCATCGTCGTCGCAGGAAAGGCGGGAAGCGGAAAGACGACACTTTCGAAAAAACTCGCCGCTTTGCTCGGTCTGCCGTACTTCGATTACGATACGTTCGTGCAGCCCTTTCTCGAAGCGATAGAACAAAAGTACGGCATCGGAGACGACGGCAGAAATCGATTTTATCGATCGTGGCGAAGCGCGAGCTACCGCACGCTGTGGGATGTCGTTTTGGAAAATATCCGGCTCGGACGGAGCGCCGTCATGTCGGCGCCGCTTTCCGAAGAACTGCGCGACGCGGACTGGCCCGAAAAACTCTTTGCAAAATCGGAAACGCCGTTTTCTCTTTTGTTGTGCTATATGGCGCCTCCGCCCGATATGCATTATACTATGGTCGCCCGGCGCGCGTCGAAGCGGGATTCCGACGTGCTCGGCGATCGAAAAAAATTCGATGCGCAGTATGCGGCGCAAAAGCCTGCATGGGATAAAAACTGCGTGCTCCTGCTCGATTCCGGCGACATCGATACGAATATGAAGCTCGTATTGCAGGCGATCGAAGAGAGAAATTTTAAAATCGGAGAGAGCTGATCCGTATTTCGATTTTTCGGCGTCTGCGAAAGTCATCCGACGCAAAACTGCAGTCGGCATTTTTTCAGCGAAAGCTGTAAAGATTATTTTGAATATATTTTTTTGGAGGTATATATGGCATTGGTAACGATGAAGTATGAAATGACGAAAGCGGAAAAAGGAAATTACGCCGTTCCCGCGTTTAACTTTTTTTCGTTTTCGAATCTCGTCGGCATCGCACAGGGAGCGAAAAATAAAAACAGCCCCGTCATAGCGATGGCAACGGTAAACGGCATGAAGATCATGGGCGAAAAAGCGACGGTGAAGATGTGCGAAGGCGTTTCCGAAGATTACGGGATCAATATGATACTGCACCTCGATCACTGTCAGGATTACGACATGATCCGCCGCTGCGTCGACAACGGATTTACGTCTGTTATGATCGATGCATCTTCGAAAAGCTATCAGGAAAACGTCGACATCACTTCCCGCGTCGTCGAATACGCTTCAAAGTACGGCGTAACGGTTGAAGCGGAACTCGGCCACGTCGGCGGAAAAGAAGACGACATCTCGGTTGATGAAATGTCCGCGCTTTTTACGCAGCCTGAAGAAGCGGTCAAATTCGTCAACGCGACGCACGTCGATTGCCTCGCCGTCGCAGTCGGAACCGTACACGGTTTTTACAAAGCGACGCCCAAACTCGATTTTCCGCGTATCGCAAAGATTCACGAACTGCTTCCGAACGTCCCGCTCGTGCTGCACGGCGGGACGGGTGTGCCCTATGACGACTTCCGCGAATCGATCAAACGCGGCGTGCGCAAAATCAATATCGGCACGGAATTTAAAGTGCACGGCGTTTTCGACGTTGCAAAAAAAGGATTTGCGGAATCGCAGAGCGAAGATCCGCGCGCCGTTGCAAAGCCGGTTATCGCAAAGTGCGCGTCCATCGCGGAAGAATTGATCGACGTGATGGGCAGCGCAAATAAAGCAGGCTGAGGCGAGATTGCCGCTTCAGGTCTTACGAGTATGTCGTTTCCAACCTGATAATTTAGAGGATACAATACTATGAGCGAAAAAAATGTGCTTGTCGTCTGTTTGAATCCGACGTTTGAGCTGACAGTCATACTCGATTCGTTTTATGAAAACGAAGTGAACCGCAGCGGCAATTATTTTACCTTTCCTTCGGGAAAGGGTGTAAACGTCGTGCGCGTGCTGACGCAGCTCGGCACCGAAGCGACCGCGTTGACGCATCTCGGCGGAAACAGAGCGCAGGAATTTATCGACCTGTGCGATGCGGAGCATATCAAGCTTGCGTATTTTACGGCGGAGAGTCCCATCCGCACGTGCATCAATATCGTCAACAGTGAAAAAAAGACGAGTACGGAAATCGTAGAAGAGCCGCTGCCGGTAGAAGAAGGCGCAGGCGCGCGCGCGTTCGATGTATTCGATTCGCTGCTTCCGAAAACCGACGCCCTCGTCATTACCGGCACTCGCGCCCGAGGTTACGAAGCCGATCTCTATCCGCGCATGGTGCAGCGCGCAAAAGAGAAGGGAAAACTCGTCGTGCTCGATATGCGCGGCGAAGACTTGCGCCTCTCGCTCGCTTCGCGTCCCGATGTCATCAAGCCGAATCTTTCCGAATTGATGGCAACGGTGGAAAACGGCCGTGTCGTTTTGGAAAACGAAAATTCCGATACGCTCCGTGAAACCGTTCGCTCGGTTACGAAAAAGATATTCGATGACTACGGGGCTAAGAGCGTTATAAGCCGAGGCAAATTCGATACGTGGGTGTACGACGGAAGCGAGTTTTTCGCTCTTCCGAATAAAGACGTACCCGTCGTCAATACGATAGGCTGTGGAGATGCACTCACCGCGGGTATGACGCATCGCCTGCTTTCGGGCGATGCTCTGAAAGACGCCGTGAGCTTCGGTATGGAGTGCGCGCTGAAAAATGCGCAGTCGCTTCGGCACGGATTGCAGTGACGGCCGGACATAAAAATAGAGGCTCCGAACAGCAACGCCACCCGGAGCCTCTACCGTCCAACATAGTTGGACATCGGAGAGAGTTTATCAGCTTATTTACAAGCTTGCCTAAAATATACTATAGTGGCGGCGTAATGTCAAGTATTTTTTTAAATTTCTTTCGAAAAATTAAATTGATCGATATCGTCGTCTTTGCCGTCTTTGCTGCCGTCACGGTGTATGCGTTTTCGTTTGCGTACAGCGGCGGCGTTGAACGCAGGGAACTCGTCGTGCATACGCCTCGCGGTGTTTTTGCGTACGATATGTCGAAAGACAGAATTATCGATGTCGAAGGTGCTATCGGCATATCCCGCATCGAAATCTCCGGCGACACCGCGCGTTTTCTCGATTCACCGTGTCCGAATAAAACCTGCGTGCAGTCGATGCCGATACGTGAAACGGGCGAATGGTCTGCGTGCCTTCCGAACCAAGTGTTCCTTAGAATAGAAGGAGGCAGGGCAGGGGCGGTCGACGCGACGGTTCGGTAAGCGCAAAACGCCGCATTTGTTTTTAATAATCGGACACTTCAAAAAACTCGGTTAGATTTTAGAGGTTTTTATTTTTGCGTTTTTGCTTTTTATTTTCCATCCGGTTCGCGAATCAACTGAATGTTGCGTTTCGAACACACATAACAGTGTGCGGGGCGACCTTCCGGTTGCGTGACAAAACGGTCGGAAAAGTGCGCGATATACGTGTTTCCGCCGATTTACAAAACTCGGCGTTCGCTCTACAATATATGAGTCGATCGGCGAAAGCCGATTTTTCCGGCCGGTCGCTTATAGGAGATGTCGCATGAAACACGTTGGAAAAGGTATTGTCGTTTTTGCAATTTTTGCCGCACTCGGCGTTTTCGCTTCGTGCAAATCGACAAAGCGGGGCGGCGCCATTGCGGAATACCGCTACGGCATGACTGTCGGCGATAAAACCGGTTATACGTTTTACCGGTTTTACGGAAACGATACGTTTTCTCGGGGTGCGTACGGCAGGGACGGTTCGAAATCGGGAGAGATCGAAACGGAGCGGGGGACGTATTCGGGCGATGTGTCCGCCGACGGAGCACTGACGCTTACCGTTACGTCGACGTTTAATGCGCTCGGCGGCACGTGGCTCGGCGTATCCGCGCCGGAAGCTGAAAGCGGAAAAATTGTCGGCGATACGTTTGAATTCAACGGCATCCGCTACGTGCGCTCCGGCGGCAAAAGCGCCGGCGAGCGTTGATGTGATTGCGTGCCGGCACCGTATACGTTTCGAACGAATGTCTTTTCATATAGTTGACACAAACGCCTCGCTTCTATATACTTACAAAACGCGTTTGCCCTTGTAGCTCAGTCGGTAGAGCGCAACCATGGTAAGGTTGAGGTCTGCAGTTCGATTCTGCACGGGGGCTCGAACAGTCGAAATTGCTGTTTAAGTCAGAGGATATCATTATGGCGAGTAAAAAGAAAGGTGCTGTTGAAATCATTGCGCTGCAGTGTACGGAATGCAAACGGAAAAATTATACGACGATGAAAAACCGCAAGAATACGCAGGGAAAGCTTGAATTGAGCAAATACTGTCCGTTCGATCGGAAACACACCGTTCATAAGGAAACAAAAGTAAAATAGCGCGCAGCCGGTGAAACGCGGCTTTTCGTTTTGCGTTTAATCGGTGCGTTCTGTCCGTTTTCGTAAAATCATGTTTTACGAAAACGGTTTTATATACTCGATGTTTGCCGTACCTGTGTGCAAACATCATTTTTTAGGCCAGTAGCTCAGCTGGTAGAGTTGCGGTCTCCAAAACCGCCTGTCGTGGGTTCGAATCCTGCCTGGCCTGTCATTTTTAGCGGGGGTACTATGTCAAAGGTTATTCAATTTTTTCGAGAAAGCAAAGCCGAACTTAAAAAAGTCGTTTGGCCGTCCCGTGACGACGTCGTCTCTTCCGTAATCGTAGTTATCATTTCGACGTTTATCGTCGCCGTCATACTCGGTTTGCTCGATTTGGGATTTACCGCTGCGTTCCGCGCGATTATGAAATAGGAAAGCGCTGCATGGCAAAGAATTGGTATATTCTGCATACCTATACGGGGTATGAGCAGAAGATCGAGCGGACGATCAGGTTGCTGCTCGAGTCGAAAGATATAGATCCCACGGTCGTCACCGATGTAAAAGTTCCCGTCGAAGAGATCATCGAAGTAAAAGACGGTAAACAACGTTCGCGCAAAAATAAATTTTTGCCGGGCTACATCATGCTTGAAATGGATTTGCCCGAACTCGATTGGAAAAAGACGTGTACGGCGATCCGCCGCATTCAGGGCGTGACGGGTTTTGTCGGTACGAATCCGAGCGATCGGCCGCGTCCTATTTCCGTTGACGAAGCGAAAAACCTGCTGCAAAAATCCGGCGCGATAAAGGGTGAAAAAACCGTGCGCGTCAAGCAGTCGTACGCCGTCGGCGACAAAGTGAAGATCATCGATGGTCCTTTTGCGACGTTCAGCGGGGACATCGACGAAGTGAATACGGAAAAAGACAGGCTTCGCGTTACGGTGCAGATTTTCGGCCGTGCGACGCCCGTCGAAGTCAGCCTCATGCAGGTTGAAAAGATCTAGATATAACAAAGTTCGGAATCAGGATCCGCGTCTGAAAAAGCGCGGACAAAATCTTTCCGCCGCACGTGCGGCAGGAGAGTATACCTGTTTTGGGAGAAGCGCCGGTCCGTCGGACATACGCGCTTCGCTAGGGATGCCGCATGCGGTATACCCGCACCAATTAAGGAGTTCATTATGGCTGGAAAAAAGGTTACGGCTGTCATTAAACTGCAGTGCCCTGCAGGAGCTGCGACGCCGGCGCCCCCGATCGGTCCCGCATTGGGCCCGCACGGAGTGAGCGCGCCGAAATTTGTCCAAGAATTCAACGACAGAACGAAAAAGATGGAAAAGGGACTCGTCATCCCCGTCGTTCTCACCGTCTATCAGGACAAATCCTACACGTTTATCTTAAAGACCCCGCCTGCCGCCGTCCTCATCAAAAAGGCGCTCAAGCTGGAAAAGGGTTCGGGAAATCCGCTTCGCGACAAAGTCGGAAAGCTTTCTCAAAAGGATCTCGAAGAGATCGCCAAGACGAAGATGCCCGACGTCAACGCGAACGATCTCGACGCGGCAAAAAAAATTATCGCCGGTACTGCACGCAGTATGGGCGTCGATGTGGAGGCATGATATGAAGCGTGGAAAAAAATATCGCGCGTCTGCAGCAAAATACGATCTTACGAAAAAATACCTCGTCGCCGATGCGTGCAAAATGGTGCAGGATATGAAATACGCCGCTTTCGATGAAACGGTCGAAGCGCATATTTCCCTCAAACTCGGTAAAAACGCAAGCGTCCGCGATACGCTCGTATTCCCGAATCAGTTTACCGCCGAAAAGAAAGTGCTCGTCTTTTGCAAAGACGACCGCGCAAAAGAAGCGCTCGACGCGGGTGCGACTTACGCCGGAGCGGACGAATACATTCAAAAGGTAAAAGACGGCTGGCTCGATTTCGACATCGCCGTCGCCACTCCCGATATGATGAAAGACGTCGGCCGCCTCGGTATGGTGCTCGGACGCAAGGGTCTTATGCCGAACCCGAAGACGGGAACGGTTACGAACGACATCGTTCACGCGATCGGCGAACTCAAAAAAGGACGCACCGAATTCCGCGCGGATAAAGGCGGCGTCATCCATATTGCGGTCGGCAAAGTGTCGATGGATCCCGGCAAAGTCGCGGAAAACATCGACGTGCTCTTAAGCGAAGTGCGCCGCCGCAAACCGGTCGACGCGAAATCGGGCTATATTTCGACCGTTTCCGTGAGCTCTACGATGGGACCCGGCGTATGGATCGACTATAAGGAAGGAGAATAATTATGGCCGTCAAAGCAAAAAAAATACAACCTGCAAAAACGGCTGCGATCGAAGCAGCGAAAAAGACATTTGCCGATTACAACGACTTCATTTTCGCCGATTACCGCGGTATGACGGTCGAGCAGATCACGCAGCTTCGCAGAAAGCTCCGCGAGCAGAGCGCCGTCCTCAAAGTCGTCAAAAACAATTTTGCGCGCATCGCTTTTGCGGATATGAAAATCGACAACGTTGCCGATTACCTTAAAGGGCCGACCGTCGTCGCGATGGTAAAAGAAGATTCGAACGAAGTTGCAAAGACGCTGTTCGACTTTACGAAAGACGCGCCGACTTTAAACGTCAAAGGAGGCTTTATCGGCAAAGAGATCTACGATGCGGCGAAGATTTCGGAGTTTTCGAAGATTCCGGGCAAAAAGACCCTCATCGCGATGCTCATGTCCGCGATCAACGGACCTGCCCGCCAGCTCGCAGCGACGCTGCAGGCGTACGTCGACAAAAAAGCGGCCGGTGGAGACGCTTCACCGGATGCTCCGAAATCCGACGCGGCAGCCGAAACTCCGAAAGCGGAAGAAGCGCCCGCTGCTACAGCGGAGGCTCCGAAGGCTGACGCGGCACCTGCATCCGAAGCGCCGAAAGCCGATGCGGCTCCCGCCGAAAAACCGGCAGAGGGCACAGCCGAAGCTCCGAAAGCGGATGCCGCTCCCGAAGCGTAACGATTTTCCGGTATGCGCCGGATTTCGATGTGCTCGCTTTGCGGGTAAAAGCGCATACGGGGTTTTGCAGTGCTTTGTAAAATCCCCGCACTGTGTGTATAAACTGCGGTCAGGCTTCATTGCTGTCGACTGTCCGCATAAAACCGGTCGTCTTTTTAAGAAGACAAATCCGGAATCGCTCCGTACGGGGCGAATAATTATTATTTTTTAGGAGAAGATAATATGGCAGCACTTACGAATGAAGAGATTCTCGACGCGATTGCGAACATGACGGTTCAGCAGGCAGCCGATCTCGTTAAAGCGATGGAAGAAAAATTCGGCGTCACGGCGGCGGCACCCGTAGCAGTTGCGGCAGCACCCGGCGCGGCCGGAGGAGCGGCAGCCGAAGAGCAGAGCGACTTTACGATCACGCTCGAAAAATTCGATCCGGCGAAAAAGATTCCGGTTATCAAAGCGATCCGCGAAATCACGGGACTGGGCTTGGGAGAAGCGAAGACGCTCGTCGAAGGCGCTCCGAAAGTCGTCAAAGAAGGCGTCAGCAAAGCGGATGCCGACAAAATCATCGCCCAGCTCACGGAAGCCGGCGGTACCGCAAGCAAAAAATAAGCAATTTGCATCTGACGGAAGCTTTGGAAGAGTGAAGTTTTTCGATGCTTCCGTACGGAAACGAGGCCGTTCGAAGATTTCGGTTTTCGGACGGTTTTCTCGATTTTCCGAACGATTGAAACGCCTGCGAAAAAAGGCGGAATCGAAGCGCGCTTGAATGTATCCTGTGCGCTTTTCCGCCGTTTCGCGGCACACCCGCCGTTTCCGAGTCAACACGGAAACACGAGGCGCCTTTCGTGCTGAGGAGAGTTTCTCCTTGTAGCGAAAGAACGCTCGACTGCACATAGAGGAACCAGATGTTCGCAAAAACCCGAACGATCGACCGCCGCTACATCGGCAAAGACATCCGCAATTTCATGGACGTGCCCGATCTCATTTCGATCCAGACTTCGTCGTATGAAAGTTTTCTTCAAGCAAATAAAATTAAAAATCGCGAAAAGCCGCTCGAACAGGGACTGCAGGAAGTGTTTACGTCCGTGTTTCCGATCGAAAGTCCGAACGGCGATATGAACCTCGAATTCGATTCGTACGAACTCGATTTCGACAATATTAAATTTTCCGAACTCGAATGCAAGCAAAAGGGTTTAACCTATGCCGTGCCGCTGAAAGCGGTTATCAAGCTCGTGTTTCTCCAAACGGGAACCATTTTGCAAAAAGACATATACATGGGCGACATCCCGCTTATGACCGATAGAGGCACCTTTATTATAAACGGAGCCGAGCGCGTCGTCGTCTCACAGATTCACCGATCGCCGGGCGTCATCTTTTGCCACGATAAGGGCGTCTATTCGAGCCGCATCATCCCGTATCGCGGTTCGTGGCTCGAATTCGAAATCGATCAAAAGAAAGAATTGATCTTTGCGAAAATCGACCGCAAAAAGAAAATCCTCGGTACGATTTTGTTGCGCGCGCTCGGCTACAATACGCGCGAGCAGATCATCCGCTGTTTTTATACGACGGAAGAAGTACCGGTAAAGAGCGATAACGCTTCCCGTGAAAAGCTCGTCGATAAAGTGCTCGCGAGCGCGGTTATCCTGCGCGACAAAGATACGAACGAAGAAAAGCGCCTGTTCAATGCCGGTATCCGGTTGCACCCGCATGAAATCGACGATCTCATCGCAAACGGCGTGAGCAAAATCGTCGTCATCAAATTCGATACGAGGGGCAAGGGCGCCGACGAAAAAAACGAATCGCTCAATTCGCAGATGATCATCAACTGTTTTGAGCGCGAAGAAGTGCGCTACGTCAAAGAAGGTTCCGTCGATATGGAACCGACTAAAGAAGATGTGCTTTCCGCCGTTTACCAGATACTCATGCCGGGAGAACCGATCACCGTCGAAGCCGCCGAAAAAGATTTGGCATCCATGTTCTTTTCCGAACGCCGCTACGATTTGGGAAGAGTCGGCCGCTATAAGCTCAACAAAAAATTCGACTACAAAGACGATGTTGAGGACTTTACGCTTATCCGCGAAGACGTCATCCAGACGATGAAATACCTCATCAAAGTATACATCGGCGACGAGCAGATAGACGATATCGACCACCTCGGCAACCGGCGTATCCGTTCCGTCGGCGAACTCATGACGAATCAGCTGAAGACGGCGTTCAATCGCATGGAACGCATAGCAAAAGAACGCATGAGCTTAAAAGAAACGGAAACGATGAAGCCTCAGGATTTGATTTCGATCAAACCGATCGTCGCATCCATCAAAGAATTTTTCGGCTCGTCGCAGCTTTCGCAGTTTATGGATCAAGTCAATCCGCTTGCCGAACTTACGCACAAGAGACGCTTGAACGCTCTCGGGCCCGGCGGTCTTTCCCGCGAGAGGGCGGGCTTTGAAGTGCGCGACGTTCACTATTCGCATTACGGGCGTATGTGTCCGATCGAAACGCCTGAAGGACCGAACATCGGGCTCATCGTTTCGCTTGCGATTTTTACGCGCATCAACGATTACGGCTTTCTCGAAGCGCCGTACCGTAAAGTCGAAAACGGCAAAGTGACGAGCAAAGTCGAATACCTTTCCGCGATGGACGAAGACAAATACTACATCGGACAGGTCGTCGAAGGTATCGGCAAGGACGGTTCGTTTTCGGCCGATATGATTTCGTGCCGCAACCGCGGAAACTATACGCAGCGCTCGCCGAAAGACGTGCAGTACATAGACGTTTCGCCTCGGCAAGTCATCTCCGTTTCCGCATCCCTCGTTCCGTTCCTCGAACACGACGACGCGAACCGCGCGCTCATGGGCTGCAATATGCAGCGCCAGGCGGTACCGCTCCTGTTCCCCGAACCGCCGATCGTCGGCACCGGCATGGAGCAAAAGACGGCCTACGATTCGGGCGTTCTCATCAAAGCCAAGCACGCGGGTGAAGTTGTGTCTGTGACGAGCGACTGCATTAAAGTAAAACCGGAAGGCGCAAAAAAGACCGATCCGCTCGACGAATACATCCTGCTCAAATACCAGCGTACGAATCAGGATACCTGCTATCACCAACGGCCGACCGTTTCCGTCGGAGAAACGGTAAAAGAAGGCGATGTGCTTGCCGACGGACCTGCGACGTTCAACGGAGAGCTTGCACTCGGACGCAATATCCTCGTCGGTTTTGTGCCGTGGAACGGATACAATTACGAAGACGCCGTCCTTATCTCGCAGCGGGTCGTTCGCGAAGATATGTACACGTCGATCCACATAAAAGAATTTACGATCGAAATCCGCGAAACGAAACTCGGTCCCGAAAAGATCACGCGCGATGTTCCGAATACCGCTTCGAAAACGCTTGACAATCTCGACGTGGAAGGCATCATCAGAGTCGGTGCAAAAGTAAGAAGCGGCGACATTTTGGTCGGAAAGGTTACGCCGAAAAGCGAAACCGAAACGACGCCCGAATTCAAATTATTAAATTCGATATTCGGTGAAAAAGCGAAAGAAGTGCGCGATTCGTCGCTGCGCGTTCCGCACGGCGTCGAAGGCGTCGTCATCGACATACAGCGGCTGCGGAGAACTCAGGGAGACGATTTGAATCCCGGCGTCGACGAAGTCGTCAAAGTGCTTATCGCAAACAAGCGCAAGCTCTGCGAAGGCGACAAGATGGCCGGACGCCACGGAAACAAGGGCGTCGTCGCGCGCATCCTTCCGATCGAAGATATGCCGTACCTCGAAGACGGTACACCGCTCGACGTCTGCTTGAATCCGCTCGGCGTTCCGTCCCGCATGAATATCGGACAGATCATGGAAAGCGAACTCGGCATGGCCGGCCGCTATTTGAGCCAATACTACGAGTGCCCCGCATTCCAAACGCCGAGTCAGGAACAGATCGCGGAAAAACTCAAAGAAGCAGGCCTTTCTCCCGACTGCAAACAGATCGTGCACGACGGACGCACGGGAGTTCCCTTCGTCAATCCGATCTTCGTCGGCGTCATCTACTTTATGAAGCTGCATCACCTCGTCGACGACAAAATGCACGCCCGTTCGACCGGTCCCTATTCGCTCGTTACGCAGCAGCCGCTCGGAGGCAAAGCGCAGTTCGGCGGTCAGCGTTTGGGCGAAATGGAAGTGTGGGCGCTCGAAGCTTACGGTGCGGCGAACACATTGCAGGAGATGATGACGATCAAGTCGGACGACATGAACGGCCGTTCGAAGATTTACGAGTCGATCGTCAAAGGCGACCCGTCGTCTCCTGCCGGAGTGCCGGAATCGTTCAACGTACTCGTACAGGAGCTGCGCGGTCTTGCGCTCGACTTTACGATTTATGATGCGAAGGGCAAGCAGATCGCCCTGACGGAACGCGATCAGGAATTGATCGATAAAGCCGCTTCCGGTTTTGACAAGGAGAATGCCAATGCGTGATATTCAGGATTTCGACAGCCTTAAAATAAAACTCGCTTCTCCCGATACGATCCGCGCGTGGTCGTACGGCGAAGTGAAAAAACCCGAAACGATAAATTACCGCACGCTGCGTCCGGAAAAAGACGGACTCTTTTGCGAGCGCATTTTCGGTACGACAAAAGAATGGGAATGCTATTGCGGAAAATTCAAATCGATCCGCTATAAGGGCGTCATCTGCGACCGCTGCGGCGTCGAAGTAACCGATTTTAAAGTGCGCCGCGAACGCACGGGACACATCGAGCTTGCAGCTCCGGTGAGCCATATCTGGTATTACCGCTCGGTACCGAGCCGCATGGGACTCCTGCTCGACCTGCAGGTTGCGGCTTTGCGCTCGGTGCTCTATTACGAAAAGTATATCGTCATAGAGCCGGGCGATACCGATTTGAAAAAGATGCAGCTTTTGACCGAAGAGGAATATAACGAAGCACGCGAACGCTACGGCGAAACCTTTACTGCAGACATGGGCGCCGAAGCGATTAAAACGCTGCTCGAAGGACTCGACCTCGACGCGCTCGCCGCAGAACTCCGCGTAAAGATGATCGAAAAGGGCGAAAAGAGCGACAAGCGGCTTTTAAAGCGCATCGAAATCGTCGAACATTTCCGCGAATCCGGCAACAAAGCGAGCTGGATGATTTTGGACGTCGTTCCCGTCATCCCTCCGGATCTGCGTCCCATGGTGCAGCTCGACGGCGGCCGTTTTGCGACGTCCGACTTAAACGATCTCTACCGCCGCGTCATCAACCGCAACAATCGCTTAAAGAGACTTCAGCAGCTTTCGGCTCCCGATATCATTATCAGAAACGAAAAGCGTATGCTGCAGGAAGCCGTCGATGCGCTCTTCGACAACAGCAAACGAAAGCGCGTCGTAAAGGGCGCGTCGAACCGTCCGCTCAAATCGATCAGCGATATGCTGAAGGGAAAACAGGGACGATTCCGCCAAAACCTGCTCGGAAAGCGCGTCGATTATTCGGGACGTTCGGTCATCGTCGTCGGGCCGGAACTGCACTTGTGGCAGTGCGGACTTCCGACAAAGATGGCGCTTGAACTCTTCAAGCCCTTTATCATGAAAAAACTCGTCGATAAAGACGTCGTGTTCAATATCAAAAAAGCGAAAACGCTTGTCGAACAGGAATCGCCGGAAGTGTACGCGATCCTCGATGAAGTCGTACGCGAACATCCGGTTATGCTGAACCGCGCGCCGACGCTGCACCGGCTCGGCATCCTCGCATTCGAACCGATACTCGTCGAAGGTAAAGCGATCAAACTGCACCCGCTCGCGTGCAAATCGTTCAACGCGGACTTCGACGGCGACCAGATGGCGATCCACGTGCCGCTGACGCAGGCGGCGCAGATGGAGTGCTGGACGCTCATGCTTTCGGCACGCAACCTGCTCGATCCCGCTAACGGCAATACGATCGTCTATCCGTCTCAGGACATGGTGCTCGGCATCTACTATATGACGTCGGTCAAGCCGAACGCGAAGGGTACCGGCAGACGCTTCAGTTCGAGCGACGAAGCGCGCATGGCCGCCGAATACGGCAGTATCGAATGGCAGGCGGCGATCAAAGCGCCCGTCCAAAAGGCTCCGTACAACGGCAAAGTGATCGAAACGACGGCGGGCATCCTCGCGTTCAACGAAGAGATGCCGGACGAAGTCGACTACGTGAACGAGCAGATGGACGACAAAAAGCTGCGCAAAATGATCGAGCACGTGTATCACACGAAGGGTCCCTGGCTCACGATAAAGATGCTCGACGCGATCAAAGCGTGCGGCTATAAAAATGCGACCTTCTACGGCGCGACGCTCTCCATGGACGATATCCTTGTCCCCGATGAAAAGAAAAAGATGGTCGACAAAGCGAACAAAGAAGTCGAAGAGATCGTCGGACAGTATTCGAAAGGCATCATCACCGCCGAAGAGCGCTATCAAAAAGTTACCGACTTGTGGGCGAGAACGAACGACGAACTTTCAAAGATAATGATGGACAACCTCGCCAAAGACAAAGACGGCTTCAACACGATCTATATGATGGCAAAGTCGGGCGCGCGCGGTTCTCCGAAACAGATTTCGCAGCTTGCGGCGATGCGCGGTCTTATGGCAAAACCGAACGGCGATATCATCGAACTGCCGATCCGCTCGAACTTTAAAGAAGGCTTGTCCGTTATCGAATTCTTTATTTCGACGAACGGTGCTCGAAAAGGTTTGTCCGACACCGCGCTCAAAACCGCGGACGCCGGTTATATGACGCGGCGGCTCGTCGACGTTGCGCAGGACGTCGTCGTCAACGAAGACGACTGCGGTACGATCAACGGTATCGATTATGCGGCGATCGAAGACGGAGACGAAGTGATCGTCCCGCTTGCCGAGCGCATCGTCGGTCACTATACGATAGAGCGCGTCATCCATCCGATTACCGGAGAACTTTTGTGCGACGTCAACCGCTATATCGACGGCGATTTGGCAAAAAAGATCGATGAAGCGGGCGTCGAAAAGGTAAAGTTGCGCACCGTACTCACGTGCGAAGCGCACCACGGTATCTGCGTGCACTGCTACGGACAAAATCTCGCGCGGAATAAAATCGTCGAAATCGGAGAAGCGGTCGGCATCATCGCGGCGCAGTCGATCGGACAGCCGGGTACGCAGCTTACGCTCAGAACCTTCCATTCGGGAGGTGCTGCCGAAAAGACGACGGAAGAAAATCACATCGTTCTCAAATTCAACGCCTTTATCAAAGACATCACGGGTACGCACGTAGAAGTAAAAGGCGGTAAGTGGCTTTTTACGCGCAAAGGCTTTATGACCGTCATCCGCATCATCGACGAAATCAAAATCGGCAAAGACGCGTCCGTCAAAGTAAAAAACGGCGGCCGCATCTTGAAAGGCAGCGTTGTCATGACGACGAAAAGCGGAGAAGTGAAAGCGTCCGCCGATGCGAAGATTATGATCATCGGCGATACGGTCTATTTGACGAGCAGCGAAGTAAAAGTTGAAATTGCGAACGGCTCGACGATCTACGTCAAATCGGGCGACATCGTCGCTGCGGGAAAACCGATCGGAGAATTCGATCCGTTCAGCGAACCGATCATCGCCGAAAGCGACGGCTACGTGCACTTCGAAGACATCATCGTCGGATCGACGCTCGAAGAGCGGCACGATATGCAGACGGGAAACATCGAACGCATCATCACCGACTTGCACTTGGACGTAAAGCAGCCGCGCATCCTCATCACCGACGAAGCGGGCAATGAACTCGGAAGCTACTATCTGCCGGCGGGCGCCATCCTCAATGTCGACGACAAAAAGCAGATCGCTGCGGGTGTTACGCTTGCAAGGCTGCCGAAAGTCGCCGCAAAATCGAGCGATATTACCGGCGGTCTCCCGCGCGTTTCCGAACTTTTCGAAGCGCGCAAACCGAAAAATCCGTGCGTGCTCGCAAAGATTTCGGGCCTTGTCAAATTCGACGGAATCAGCAAGGGCAAGCGCATGGTGACGGTCGAAGACGAATTCGGCAAACAGGAAGCTCACGCCGTTCCGATGAACAAGCGCATGCTCGTGCGCGACGGCGACCGTGTGGAAGCGGGTGAGCCGCTGTGCGACGGTTCTCCGAGCCCGCATGACATTCTCGCCATACTCGGTGAAAATGCGCTGCAGAACTACCTCATGGACGAAATCCAACAGGTGTACCGCGCGCAGGGCGTCGATATCAACGACAAGCACATCGGTATCATCGTACGGCAGATGCTGCGTAAAGTGAAAATCGTCACGGTCGGCGATACGAACTTTATCTACGGCCAGCAAGTTGACAAATACAAATTCCACGAAGAGAACAAGCGCGTCAAAGACGAAGGCGGAGAGCCCGCTACCGGCCGGCCGATGTTCCAAGGGATTACCAAAGCGTCGCTCGGCGTCGATTCCTTTATTTCGGCGGCATCGTTTCAGGAGACGACGCGCGTGCTCACGAACGCAGCGATTTCCGGTTCGACCGATTATCTGCACGGCATCAAAGAAAACGTCGCGATCGGTCACATGATTCCCGCGGGAACCGGCATCAGAAACTACCGCAATATCAAACTCTTCGACGGAAGCGACAAAGATTTGGATATCCAAATGGCTGAAATTCTCGAACGCCGACGCATTGAAAAGGAGCAGGAAGCGCTGCGCATGACCGAAGAAGACGCTGCGCTCGATGCGGAAGAGCAGGAAGCCGATTGAGCTATTGACGAGAGACGGGGGAATGAAGTAAAATATAAGAACACTTCTAAAAATCACCTGAGGTTTTAGCGGTGTTCGCAATTCCTCCGTTTTTTCGGAAATGATGACGGATTATATTCCGGGGTGCTGACCGGAATTTTGTTTAAAGATTATTAATTATTAGGAATAGGAGATAGGCGATGCCTACAATTAATCAGTTGATTCATCAGGGACGCAAGTCGAGCGCAAACAGGACGAAAGCGCCCGCCCTCGATTCGTGTCCGCAAAAACGCGGCGTATGTACACGTGTTATGACGATGACGCCGAAAAAACCGAACTCCGCGCTTCGGAAAATTGCGCGTGTACGGCTCAGCAACGGTATGGAAGTGACCGCGTACATTCCGGGCATCGGACATAATTTGCAGGAACACTCGGTTGTGCTCGTGCGCGGCGGACGCGTAAAAGATTTGCCGGGTGTGCGCTATCACATCATCCGCGGCACAAAAGATACGCTCGGTGTCGACGGACGCAAACGCGGCCGCTCGAAATACGGTGCAAAACGCGCTAAAGCATAACGGGGGATCAGAAAATGGGAAGACATAAAAAATCGATCGATCGTCCCGTTATGCCGGACGTAAAATACAACAGCAAAGTCGTTTCGAAATTCATCACGCGTATGATGCTGCAGGGCAAAAAAGAAACGTGTAAGCGTCTCATGTACACGGCGATGGACAATTTAAAAGCTAAAACCGACAAAGATCCGCTCGAAGTGTTTTTGAAAGCGCTTGAAAACGTCAAACCGATGGTGGAAGTAAAATCCCGCCGCGTCGGAGGCGCGACCTATCAGGTTCCGGTGGAAATCCGCGACGTGCGCAAAGAAGCGCTTGCGATGCGCTGGATCATCACCGCCGCTCGCAACCGGAACGGACACGGCATGGCTGAAACGCTCGCCGCCGAACTGCTCGATGCGTATAACAGCACGGGTACGGCCTTTAAGAAAAAAGAAGATACGCACAAAATGGCTGAAGCGAACAAAGCGTTCGCGCACTACCGCTGGTAGTTTTCGACGATCCGAAAATCGGTCAAAGAGCGCCGTTCACGTTCGTGGGCGGCGTTTTTTATTACGTTTTGCAGGAAAAAACTTATTAACAAAAGCTGACGGCAGATCGATTGTGCGGAATGCAGCCGTTTTTACGGCATTTTTTTCGTAAAATCCGCGTAAAAATACAAAGCGTTGACGATTATAAGGTGAAATCGAAATCGACGCACGGAGAAGCTGCCATGAAAAAAATAACGATTACATATTTTTTTCCGCTCCTGTTGATCGGCGCAGGCTGTACGCTGGCCGCCGAAGGTTCGAAAGACAGGGACACCGAACGGCAAGTGAGCGTGCAGACGATCCGCATCGTAAACTGGAACGTGCAGACGTTTTTTGATGCGAATGCGGACGGATGCGAATACGCCGAATTCAAATCACCGAAATCGAAATGGGGCAGGGACGAATACGCCGCCCGGCTCGGCCGACTCTGCGACGCGATTAAAAAGCTCAACGCCGATGTATACGTTTTCGAAGAGATAGAAAACGAAGGCGTTATGTACGATATCGCAAACCTCCTCGCAGGCGGCGCGTGGAACGGCAAAAAAAATTGGAACTACGCGTGCTTTGCAAAATCGCCCGGCGACGCGCTCGGCTGTGCCGTGCTTTCGCGCTATCCGCTCGGTGCGATGACCGTTCACGCTCTCGATATCCGCACCTATGCGGAGCAGCCGCGCATGCGGCCCGTCATCGACGTATCCGTATTCGCAGATTCGCACCGGCTTACGCTCTGCGTCAATCACTGGAAATCCAAATTGGGAGGCGGTAAGGAGACGGAACTGTGGCGAAGCTGGCAGGAGTCCGTCCTCGCCCGATTGCTGCTGCAGACAAACGGAAGCGCTGCCGTCGCCTGCGGAGATTTTAACCGCGATATCGAAGAGTTTACTAAGGGGACGGAAAGCGGCGCGGTTTTTTTGCGCGGAGCGGGTTTCGGGGAAGTATCGGAAATCCTTGTCAAATCGCCGTGGCTTTCGGAAAATGCGCATGCAATGTACAGCTATTATTACGGCGGAAAAGGAGAACGCATCGATCACTTTTTTCTGTCGGGAAGAGCCGAAGCCGTTTCATTTGCTGCGGAAACCGATGGACCGTGGGCGGACGAAAAAGGCATACCCGTTCGATATGCAATGCACACGGGCAAAGGCTATTCCGACCACTTGCCTATTGCGGCGAGCATACGCTATTGATTGCTGCCGCTGACAGCCGATCGAGCTTAGCGCGGTGCCTTATTGTTCGTAGCTCGGCTTTGCCCTGCTTGCAATGCGCGACGGTAAATCGGCGACGGGTGTATCGCCGGTATTTTGTACTTCGTCTCTGAGATACGGAACGATTATCTGCTCTTTTATGAGCTCCCAGTCTGACGGAAGTTTTTCCGGTACGCTCAGCATATTGGTCGGCGGTGTATTTGTTAAGAGCATCGTTTTATACAGCGGAAGGATGTGTTCGTTTACTTCTCTGATTGAAGAAAAACCGCCTGCGATGCCGAATTGGTGTATGTCGAGATTTTGTTTCGCTTTGCGTTCGATGACGGCGCGCTGCGTTTCCGCGTTTAAAAACCATTCGATAAAGTCGTATGCGCCGTTCGGATGTTTTGCGTGCTTGGGGATACCGAGCGTGACAAAGGAATCTTCGATCGGTATTTTATTGCCGTCGTAAATCCAGCGGTAGTCGAGCATTTCGGATTGTTCGGCCGTGAGGCTGAACAGCGCGTCGCTCGTGATGTAGGCGAACAGCGTGCGCTCTGATGTGACGCGTTTGAAGTTCGGCATGGAAAGATATTTATACGCGAAATCCTGTTCCGCCTCCGAAGACGTGTTGACGGTTTTCGACCAGTTTTTGAGGTAGGCGATTGCGTCGGAAAGTTTGTCGGCATTCCATGTAAACGACGATTTCGATTCGCGAAACTGCGCGCCTTTCGCTTTTGCCGTAAAATAGAGAAAGCTGTTTCCCGCCTGCGGCACGAATCCGATGCGCGAGTATGTGCCGTTTTGTTGCCGTACGTTGAAAGCTCTTCCCGCTTCTTTTAGCTGTTCGATCGACAGCGTGTAATTGTCTTCGACTGCTGCCGCGTTTTCTTTTGAAAAGATGACGGCCGGCAGATTGAAGCTCACCGGCAAGAGATAGTACGATTGCCTGATTTTTCCCGCTTCGAGCAACTGCGGATAGAAAATCGACTGCGTTATACCGCTCCCGTCGAATATCGTATCGATCGATCGGAAAAAACGGCTCGTTTTATCGGTGCGGAGCCACGGACCGACAACGATGTCGGGCGGATTTTTTTCGTTTTTCGAAGCGAGCGCTTCCGACGGATTTTTTTTGTAGACGAGGATGACTTTTTTTTTGCCGTGCGTATCGTTGAAGAGCTCTCCGTATTCGGTAAATTCGGGGATATTCGTCCATATCGTGATGAGCGTTTCGCGCTTAAACGAACAGCCGAAAAAAAAGAACGCACATAAAAACAGAATGCAAATACGCTGCACGTTTTTTTTGAGAATGTATCGAGCACGTCTTTCGGCCGCCGGCGGTCTTGTGCGAGAAAGGACGGTATACCCTTGGAGCGGCAGTGCGCGGGGAACGGTCGGTTTAGAGGGCACGGTACATCCCGTCGGCTGCCGCGTAGATGTCGGCATATACCGATTCGATTTTGTCTTCGTCTATACTGCTGAATGCGACGCGCAGCGTGCGGCTGTCGATCGATATCGTACCGATACCTTTTTCGGAAAGCAGCTTTTTACGCAGTGTTTCCGCATCGATTCCGTTGAGGCGGAAACTCATAAAATAACCCGAATTGAAAGGCATCGCTTCGATCGCGCTCGATGTGTGTGAATCGACGAAGTTCCGTACGGCGCGATAGCGCGCTTGGAGAATGTTTCGGAACGCAGCCTTTTGCGCTTCGTTGTCGGGATCGGTATAGGAACGCATAAGGATGGACTGCGAAGGAGTTGCGCTGCACGAAACGGACGAGCGTATGACGCCCATGAGTTTTTTGATAAGGGCGTCGTAGTGTTCATCAGTATAATTTTTCGAAGCGAAGGTAACGAAGCCGCAGCGGAATCCCCACGCAAAATCTTCTTTTGTCGGCCCGTCGATTTTTACGGCGAGCACGTTTTTGTGGATGTCGGCGATGTGAGCAAAGAGAGATTGCTCTTCGATATCGTCTTCGTAGTTGAGACCGAAGTATGCGTCGTCGCATATAATTAATAATTTTGTGCCGCCGGAAGCCGCCTCCCCTATGATGCGGCAGATTTCAATAACTTCGCGTTTTGTGGGGCTGTAACCCGACGGATTTTGCGGAAAATTGAGCAGGAGCCGCACGGAAGAGCAGGCGGCCGCTTCTTTTTTGATTGCGTTTTCAAGCGAAGCCGTGTCTATTTTTCCGTTGTCAAAAAAATTGAATCGATGCAGTTCCGCTCCTCGCCGCGCTTCCGTGATGAGCGCATAGTTGTCCCACGACGGATCGGGGGCGAGCAGCGGTTTTGCTTCGTCTATAAAGAGGTCTGCGATATACGAAATGCCTGCGGTAAGCCCCGGTACGACGACGGGCAGCGATATTTTTTTTGTTTTTAAAAGCGGATTTTTGTCGATTATCTGTTTTTGCCAAACCGTGCGAAACTCTTTTTGCCCCGCCGTCGGCGCGTATGCGACAAGAGAGCGTGCATCGAATGAGGGAACGCTTTTTTGAATCGACGGAAGAATTGCCGGTTTTCCTTCGATGATCGTCATGCCGATCGTCCCGTTCGCTTTGGACGCGCCCTGTTTCGCTTCTTCACTCTGCGCGATTATCCCTTTCGGAAAATACATCCGTAAGCCTTCGTCCGAAAGCAGCTCTCCTGCGACAGTGTCTTTTAATCGTTCGTTTAATTCTTGTGCTAAAGGGTTCAACATGATAAAATAGATTATTCTGAAATACGGTGAGATTGTCAATTATAATAATGCATGCAGGCTTGAGGTTGTGAGATGGAAAAATACAGTGCGGGCGAAGCGGAACTTGCAGCGTGCCGTAACCTTATCGAAGCATGCCGTACGGAAGCGCATAAGCGTCTTATCGGTCAGGATGTGCTGTTTGACGGTATCATGACGGCGTTTATCGCAGGCGGACACGTGCTGCTCGAAGGCGTGCCGGGGCTTGCAAAGACGCTCGCGGTTAAAACCTTTGCCGAAATCTCCGGGCTCGATTTTAAACGCATTCAATTTACGCCCGATCTGCTTCCCGCCGATGTTTCCGGTACGCTTATATATGAGCAAGGCAAGGGGACCTTTTCCGTGCGTAAAGGGCCGGTGTTTGCGAACGTCGTGCTCGCCGACGAGATAAACCGTGCGAGCGCGAAAGTGCAGTCCGCCATGCTTGAAGCTATGGAAGAGCGGCAGGTGACGATCGGTGAAACATCCTATGCGCTGCCCGAACCTTTTTTCGTGCTCGCGACGCAAAACCCGATCGAGCAGGAAGGGACGTACAATTTGCCAGAAGCGGAGCTCGACCGTTTTTTGCTGAAGATCATCGTACCCTATCCGAAAGCCGAAGAGGAGTTCGCCGTCGTAAAGACGGGGGGAGCGGCCGCTTCCGTTCCCGTTCGGAAAATTTTAAGTGCGGGCGATATCGCTCTGCTTCGAAAATTGCTTTCGAAGATTGTGTGCGATGATGCGCTTATCGAATACATCGTTTCTCTCATAGCGGTAACGCGCCCCGATCCCGATAAAAAAGCGTCCGTACACGACATTACGCGCTATATCGCTTTCGGCGCTTCTCCTCGTGCGGGCATCGCGCTTTTACAGTGTGCGAAAGCGGCCGCGCTCTTTCAAGGGCGATCGTTTGTGCTGCCCGAAGACGTTAAGCTTGCGGCTCCCGCCGTCATGCGTCACCGCCTCGTGCTCTCCTATGAAGCCGCTGCGGATTCCGTCACCGCCGATGAAATCATTTCCCGTATCCTCGATTTCGTGCCGGTCCCCTAGCGATGAAACATCTGCTCGCCGTCAACAGGGAAACGCTCGCAAAACAGGCGGCGCTGCTCCGTCTCACTGCCGCGTCTCTCGCCGACAGTTTTAAAACGGGTTCTTTTCGTTCGCTCTTCCGCGGGCAGGGCATCGAATTCAGCGGTGTGCGCGAATACCTTCGCGGCGACGACGTGCGCGCCATCGATTGGAACGTTACTGCACGCATGGGAAAACCCTATGTAAAGCTTTTCGAAGAAGAGCGCGAGCTCCAGATCTTTATCGTCGTAGATCGTTCGTTTTCGATGTTTAGCGGTACGGGGCGCAGAACGCGCTATCGTACGGCAGCAGAAGCGGCCGCTCTCGTCGCGATGGCGGCCGAGATAAACGCGAGCAGCATCGGAGCCGTTTTTTTCGACGGTGAAATACAGTTTTCGTGTGCGCCCGAAAGCGGACGAAAGCGTACGATGCTTTTACTTGCGCGCCTCGATGAAGTCGACGGATACGGTGTTTCCGGTTCTGCGCTCCGAAGCGCGCTGACGGGTGCGGGAAAATTATTAAAAAAGCGATCGCTTGTCTTTGTCTTTTCCGATTTTCGAACGGTCGGATGGATTACGTCCCTCGCTTCCCTTGCGCAAAAAAACGACGTCGTTGCGGTGCGCATCGTCGATGAGATCGACAATGAACTGCCGGAAATAGGGACGGTGCCCTTTATCGACAGCGAAACGACTGTGCGCCTCGTACTGCCGTCTTCATCATCAGCTTTTCGGAACGCATGGCGAGACGATAACCGCCGGCGATTCCTCCACTGGCAGGAGTCGTGCGTCCGTCACGGAGCCGTTCCGCTTGCGCTTTCAACCGACGACGAAGTCGTCCGCGTCCTTTCGCATTTTTTTTCCTACAAGGGCCGGACACAATGAAAACATTATTGATTTTTTTGTGCATTGCGATATGCGCGAACGCTGCATCCTTTACGGAGTCCGATACGATGCAGATCGTCATGCCGAAAACGATTTATGTCGGCGATACGGCCGAGCTTCGCTACACGTTCCGTTCTGCAGTCGATTTTTTTGCCGATATGAGCGATGCTTCACTTTCCCGAGAAATTGCGCTCGAATCGCTTCCGTTTCAAACGGATACCGACGATTATACGATATTGGACGCATCGCTCGATAGAAACGGTCTCCTCTATACGCTTCGCTTTACGTTTATCCCGTGGAATACCGGCGCGATCGATTTTCCGATGTTCGATATTTCCGCTGCCGTATACGGCGGCGGCGCACATCCCTTTATCGTCGATGTGCAGAGCGTAGAAGTTTCATCGATTTTGCAGGATCAGGATGATGCCGATCTGCGCGCAAGCATGGGACCGCTTTTGCTTCCCGGAACGATGTACGTGCTCTATGCGGCGGCTGTCCTTTCGATCGTCCTTTTTATCTTATTGATCAGACTTGTCGTAACGTGGCAGTCAGTGTACGAAGCCTATGCGACGCGGAAACTGCTTCGTTCGTATGCGAAAAACGCAAAAGAATTGTACCGACGTTTAAAACGGCTCGATCGGGCGGGAGGTAAAACGAACGACGCGGAATTTTGTACGGAACTGCAGCAGCTTATCAGGCACTACCTCGATTTTCGTTTCGGCTATCGTTTCAGTGCCGTGTCGAGCTCCGCGATTATGGATACGTTTGACAAAATCATGGCGGGTACAATGTCGGAAAAAAGCCAATCCGGCGCTATGTCGCTTGCGGCGGTTTTGCGGCGTACCGATTACGTGCGCTATGCCCGCGGTTCGATCGATTCGAAAAAGGAGCCCGCCGAGCAGTTTGCGGCGGATCTCAAAACGGATGAACGCGCATCTCTCATCAGAATCGTGCGCGATGCCGTCGAACGCTTTGAGGGCGCCGCCCGCAGAGATTGAAATGCGTACGGATTTTATGGAAGAGATCGGCGAATGACAGGGAATAAAATGAATAGCGGAAAATTAATAAATTTGATTTTACATTTTGTTAAAATCGGATTGATGAGCGATTGTTTTTTCGGAGGCGTATCCTATGCCTGATTTCCGAAATCCCGCGGCGTTTTTTTTACTTTTCCTCGTTCCCGCTCTCTTTATAGTGAGAGCGCTCGGCTTGTTTACGCGTATCGCGTTTCCGGCAACGCTTTCGGATTGGGGCGGCAAAACTTTCGAATGGAAAGGCAGGCTGCGCAGCGCCGCATCCTTTATTTCCCGTATCTTTATCATAGCGGCGTTTGTACTCACGGTTGCCGCCCTCGCCGATCCCGTCGTTTATCATCAGGAGCGCGTGTATACGTCACGCGGCGCCGACATCCTTTTTGTTGTAGACACGAGTCCGTCGATGGCGGTAAAGGATATCGCAAATATGACGAGGCTTGACGCAGCTCGGCGCGCGATACGCACGCTGTCTTTGGATACCGGCGGCATATCGTTCGGTCTTGTCGCGATGGCGACGGAAGCTGCGATCGTCGTGCCTCCGACGACCGATCGAACAGTCTTTTTTTCTCGCCTTGACGCTCTTATGATCGGAAGCCTCGGCGACGGAACTGCGATCGGTACGGGGCTGAGTACGGCTGTCTATCACCTCTCTTCTTCGGCTGCTCCGAAAAAATGCATCGTTCTCGTTACCGACGGCGAAAACAACGCCGGATCGATTCATCCCGAAACGGCTGCCGAACTCGCTGAAAAAAATCGCATCGCCGTCTATACGCTCGGCATCGGTACGAAGGGGGCGGTTCCGCTCGATTACGTCGATCCGAAAACGGGACGCGTGTATTCCGGTTATCTGCAGTCCGATTTCGATCCCGCACCGCTCGAACGCATCGCCTCCCTTTCCGGCGGAAAATATTACGGCGTGCAGACGACCGGCGATTTGGCAAACGTGCTTTCGTCGATCGCGAGGGAAATGAACGTCGTGCAGACCTATCACTTGCACACCGAAAGCGTCCGCTATTACGACAGGTTGATCGTCGCGGCGGTAATCTTATTTGCACTTGGGTTGTTTATACGCAGGGTTTATCTGCAGGAGCTGATTTAATATGGTGATTTCCTGTGAACGTCCCTATGCTTTTTACGGTTTTATATTAATTATTCCGGCGCTGGTCGCCGCATTTCACCGCTACCGCGGCATTATCGCCTATTCGAAGCGGGCTGCCGTCATCGATACGAATCTTCCGGAATCGAAACGCATGCCGAATCTTTCGCGTACGCTCGTCGTGCGGACGCTGTTCAGATGCTTTGCGTGGATTATGCTGATTTTCGCCTATGCCGGATTTTCGTGGGGTACCTATGAAGTCCCCGTTCAGAGAAGCGGGAGCGCAGTTTCATTCGTGTTCGATATTTCATACAGCATGACGGCGGACGATGCACCCGGCGGATTGACGAGGCTCAGAGCGGCATCCCGCTATGGGGATATGCTTTTGTCGCGCATGGGCGGCGTATCCGTTTCCGTCGTTTTGGCAAAAGGCGAGGGTGTTATCGTTGTTCCGCTTACGGAAGATACGGCGATCGTGCGCTCTCTTTTGGAAACCCTTTCACCGACTCTCATGAGCGCCGCCGGCACGTCGCTCGGCAAAGGTATCGAAGCTGCGCTCCGCTCGTTTCCGTCCGATTCGGCGCAGGCTCGGCGCATTTGGGTTTTTACCGACGGAGATGAAACCGATGGGCAGCTTATATCTTCTATTGAAGCCTGTGTAAAAGAAGGTGTATCCGTTTCGCTTATCGGGTTCGGAACGGAACAGGAAGTCGAAATAATCGCCGGAGACGGAAAAACGAAAGTGATGACAGCGCTTCGTTCGGAACGGATGAAAAAAGCGGTCGAGCAGGTGTCGCTTTATGCCGAGCGGTATAATTTTTCTGCGGCGGCGCGGTACATCGATGCGACGGAAGCGGGCTCGGCGATAGAATTGTTAAAACCGCTGAAAAACGAAACCGCGATCACCGTTTCGTATGAGGTAAAACCCGTCGAACGGTATGCGCTGTTTTTGATTGCGGCGATTGCAGCGTTTGTGCTGAGTTTTGTCGTCGCCGAGTTCGATTTTGAAAATTATCGAAGGCTCTTTCACAAAAGCCGGGCGGCTGCCGTTGTGCTTTGCGCTGCGACGCTTTTGCTTTCGTCGTGTAGTGCCCGAATTGCAAACGCGCAGGAGATAGCGTCGAGTTCGTGGGCGTGGTATCGGAAAAAATATCGAAGCGCGATTGCGGGCTTTTTGCGAGTCGAAGAAAGGGCGCGGCAAAACGGAGACGCGCTTTCCGAACAGTACGCCGAATACAATCTCGCGGCGACCTATATCATGCAGAGCGAATATGCGGCTTCTCTTGCGTGTTTGAAAAATATCGATCCTGCTTCGCCCGAGCAGGTGCGCTTTGCAGCGTATTACAATAGGGGGATTATCGCATACCGGAGCGGCAATTACACGGAAGCGACCGCATGCTTTCGGGATGCGCTGAGGATCGACGGTACGAAGACGGCGGCAAAAGAAAATCTCGAAATCGCGCGTCGGCAACAAGCCGTCAAAGAAGCGCACGAAAAGGAAATCGAACTCGTGCCTCTCGCGCAGGATACGAATGCGATCAGTGCCGTCGAAAGCGCTATATACCAACGGATACGGGAGAACGATCAAAAACAATGGAAAAACAGCGAACGGACGGCGGAATCGAATTCTTCCGTCGATTATTAATTTTATTGCCGTATCGGATAAAGATCGAAACGATCGGTAAATTTCGACTTTTGAAAAACGCAATATTCGATCCGCCGTTTCGAATGAGGCGCGGGACGATTTTTGCGATAGCCTCTCTATCGATCTTACTCGGCGGCGGGTCGCTGTATGCCGAGTGGTCGTCCGATCTGCAAAAGCTCCGCGTAACGCCTCCCGTCGGCGCGCTGTATTCAGGAAACGACTATATGTTTTCTCTTATCATTCCCGACGTAAAGCCTTCCGACGTACAAGCCGACAGTCCCGAAATGCCGCCCGGCGTCAGCGTCGTATCGATGCGGCGGACGGACTATGCGCAGATCGGCATTCAGTCCGGCACCGAAATCGATATTTGGCTTTCGTTCAGGGATGCCCGCATTTATACGCTTCCCCCGCTTCGCGTGCGCATCAAAGGGCGTCCGTATGAGATTCCGTTTTCCGATGTCAATATCGAACAAAATCCCGCATCGACTTTTCCACACTTGATTGTTAAATTTGAAAACGGTACGGAGCTGACAGACGGTACGACGAACGATGAGCCGCTGTTTACCTTGCCCGCCGGTGAAAAGATTTTATTTACGCTGTACGTACAATACGCCGTACAGGCGATACGCTTTTCGTGGCAGGCTCCGAAAGACGCACTTTTGACGGAACTGTGGCGCTATGAGATTGCCGAAGGTACTCCGCGCGCGTCGCTTTTTACCGCCGATCCGATTCCTGTAGCTCTTTTCGAGTGGCAGCCCCTTGTCGGCGGAAATACCCCCATTCCCGATATGCAGCTTACCGTAAGCGCATACAGCGGCGCACGCGTAAAGCTTTCGCCGCCCGCAGGGACGATCCTCGTCGTACCTTCTCTTTCCGTTCCTTCCGATGAAGGCGACAGCAACGAAAGCTATTTTTCCTATGCTTTTTCCGAAGTCGGCCATTCCGAAAGCGAACATAGGGTATGTACACTTTCCGAATCCGATTGCGAAACGCTTGCCATGTTGCACAGCGCCGAACGGCACGCTTTTTTCCCGTGGAAAGCGGCATCCGCCCGACGCGCATTTGAAGCAAAGCTGGGCATTGCATCCGGTAAAGCCGAGCCGAGCGTTGCAGCGTGTATGCTTTTCGCCGCCGCTACGCTTGTGCTTGCGCTTTTGTGCGCCGTATTGTTTGTACTGAAAAAACGTGCGGGAGTATATGCGGTTTTAGGCTGCGTTTTGGTCGTTTTTTCGTTTGCCGTCGCCTCCGCTATACGCCTTTCGGGGACATACGGTATTTTTAAAGGCGGCGACATACGGTTCGTGCCCGACGAATCGTCCGGATTAGTTTCTCCGATCGCAAGCGGCGAGCGGGTGAGCGTCGAAGAGACTGCGGGAAAATGGGTGTATATCCAATACGGTACGACAGGCGGCTGGGTAGCGTCTTCGTCCGTTGTGCCGATACGGTAATTCTATAATTGATAATCGGTAATACGGGGGGGCTTATGGATTTCGGTGCGGTACTCGATGAGTGGGACAGATTGCAAAAAGAATCGAAGCGGAAGGTTTGCGGAGGAAATCCCGTTTCGGGCAAAAAAGCGAACGCGCCCGAAAAAAGCAAAACGCCGTCGAATTATTCCGAAGCGGGAAACGGTTTTGCAAAGCGGATCGATCCGCAGGAAGCGTGGCTTCGCCGCTACGGCGTCGTCGATAAAGATAAAATCGCCGCTGAAGAAGCCGAGCGCGATCGCGAACGCTCGCAGCGCTATGTAAAAGACATGCCGATCGAAGCTCGCATCGATCTGCACGGGCTCACACAGGACGAAGCGCGGAGCAGGCTTGTCGTTTTTGTCGGCGACTGCGCAAAGCGTGGACTTCGGAAAATCCTCATCGTGCACGGCAAGGGAATCCACACGACCGGAAGTGAGAGCGTACTCGGAGAAGTTGTGCGAAAATTTATCGAACAAGATAAACGCTGCGGCCGCTCCGGTCATCCCGATCGACGTATGGGCGGAAGCGGTGCCACGTGGGTATGCTTGAAAAATTAAATGTACGGAGGCATATATGCAATACGAAATTTCAAACGGCGTTATTTCCATGGTTGCAGTTTTACAAGGGGCGGAACTCGTATCGCTCGCAAAGGGCGGAGTCGAATATCTGTGGCAGGCGGATCCCGCCGTATGGAATCGATCGGCGCCGAACCTTTTTCCGTTTGTCGGGAAATTGAACGGCGGCGTCTACCGCTACAAAGGAATAACCTATCCGATGACGCCGCACGGGTTTGCGCGCGATATGCCGTTTACGCTTTCAAAGCGGACGGACACCTATCTGCAGTTTGCGCTTTCCGATACGGACGAGACGCGAAAAGTTTATCCGTTTCCGTTTTTATTCGAAATCACGTATACGATTACGGGAAGCACGCTGACGCAGACGTGGCGTGTGACGAATACCGGAACATCGACGATGTATTTTTCGCTCGGTGCGCATCCGGGCTTTGTGTGTCCGCCGCAGGGCGGAAATTTTACCGACTGTTGGATCCGGTTTTCAGGCAGCAAAAAAATCGAGCGGGTTACCGCTCATACGATAAATACCGACGGACTTGTGCAGGAAAGGACGGATTCCTACGCGCTTTCCGACGGAGGAGTGCAGATTACCGACGATATATTTTCGCACGATGCGCTCATCTTCGAAAACAGCGGTATTCGTGCAGTTACATTGCTCGACAAATCGAAAAAGGAATTCGTGCGCGTGGACTTCGACACGGATATTTTCGGCTTGTGGTCACCGCAGGAAAAGCGTGCTCCGTTTTTGTGCATCGAACCGTGGTACGGCCGCTGCGACCGCGCAGGCTTTTCGGGTGAACTGCAAGCGCGCGAGTGGGGCAACGCGCTTTTCGCTTCCGACATCTTCGAAAAGTCGTTTTCGATTACGCTGTTTTAGAGAAGTAGCGATTAAAGCAAAGCGCCCCTGATGCAGTTGTATCGGATTCGCTTCGATAAAAGGTATGAAAGCCGATTGTAATGAAAGCCACTGTAATTGCTACAATCGATTTTTTTTGGTAAAATCGCCGTCATAGCGAACGAATGTTTTGAACGGAACGCTTAATAATTTTTTGTGACGGGAACTTCTAAAGACTGCGGTTTTCGGAAGCAGCCCGGTACGTACGGGAGACGGCTATGGCGGAAACGAATCACGAATGCACGCTTGATAAAATCATCAGTTTGTGCAAGCGGCGCGGTTTTGTATATCAATCGAGTGAAATTTACGGCGGACAGGCGGGCGCGTGGGATTACGGTCCGCTCGGTATCGAACTTAAACGCAATATCCAAAACGCGTGGTGGAAAGAGATGACGCAGCTCCACGACGATGTCGTCGGCCTCGACTCTTCGATCTTTATGCATCATACGACGTGGGAAGCGAGCGGACACGTTGCGCATTTTTCCGATCCGATGATCGACTGCACCGAATGCAAAGCGCGTTTTCGCGCGGATCAGCTCATCGAAGATTTTTGCGCTTCTCACGACGTAAAGCCCGAAAAAGCGGTAGACGCGATGTCGCACGAAGAGATGAAAGCGTTTATCGACGAACACGGAGTGAATTGCCCCGTATGCGGCAAGCACAGCTATACCGCCGTGCGCGAATTCAATTTGATGTTTAAAACGCATCTCGGCCCCGTCGAAAGCGACACGTCCATCGTATACCTGCGCCCGGAAACCTGTCAGGGCATCTTCGTCGATTTTAAAAATATCGTTCAATCGAACCGGATGAAGATTCCGTTCGGCGTCGCGCAGGTCGGAAAATCGTTCCGCAACGAAATCATCTTTAAGAATTTTATCTTCCGCACCTGCGAATTCGAACAGATGGAAATGGAATACTTTTGCAAACCCGGTGCCGACGACGATGCGTTCGCGTATTGGCGGGAACAACGCTGGAACTTTTACAAGCGGTACGGTATTGCCGAAAAAAATCTTCACTGGAAACACCACGATAAACTCGCGCACTATGCAAAGGATGCATACGATATCCAATACCGCTTTCCGATCGGCTTCGAAGAGATCGAAGGCATTCACAACCGTACGGATTTCGATCTGTCGCAGCACACGAAGTACAGCGGTAAAGATATGAGCTATATCGATCAGGACGACGGCAACAAACGCTACACTCCGTACGTCATCGAAACGTCCGCCGGATTGAACCGCAACTTTCTCATGTTTTTGTGCGAAGCGTACGAAGAGCAAAACGTCGCATCCGACGGCGGAGAAGATTACCGTACGGTGCTGCATCTCCATCCGCGCCTCGCGCCGGTTACGGTCGCCGTACTCCCGATGATGAAAAAAGACGGGCTTGCGGAGATAGCGGCGGACATCCGCAAAGCGCTCAAAGAAGATTTCGTCACCGATTACGATACGAGCGGTACGATCGGCAAGCGCTACCGCCGGCAGGATGAAATCGGCACGCCGTTTTGCGTTACGGTCGATTATCAAACAAAAGACGACGACACCGTGACGATCCGCTTTCGCGATTCGATGGAACAAACGCGCGTCAAGCGAAGCGATTTGGTTTCCGAAATTCACAAAGCGATCGCGTCGTACACGCCCGTCGTCAAAAATTAATAATTATGTAAGCCGGAGGCGCGCGGGCGTTTTCCGCTTGCGTTTACGGCATCTTCGTCCCTCGGATAAAGTATGGAATACGTTCGACTCGGTAAAACGAATCTCCTCGCAAGCAGGACGGCCTTCGGCGCCATGTCGCTGAAGCATACGGGAGATGTCGAAAAGGCTTCAACGCTTATCCGAAAAGCGTACGAAGCGGGAATCAATTTTTTCGATACGTCGCGCAGCAACGGTGCAAGCGAAAAGCTGCTCGGAGACGCGCTGTACGAAGTGCGGGAAAACGTCATCATCGCGACGAAATCGAAAGCCTCTTCGGGGCAGGAACTCCTTCGCGACTTGGACGAAAGCCTGGGCGCGCTGCACTGCGATGCGATCGATCTGTATCAATACGAAACCGACGGCTTTATCCCGACGGCCGACGGCAAAGACGGCATCTATCAAACGCTCCTTACGATGAAAGCCTCCGGTAAAATCAAACATATAGGAGCCGTAACCGAAGATTTCGATACCGCTTCGGAAATTATTAAAACGGAACTTTACGAAACGATTCAATTTCCGTTCAGCATGATAAGCCCGATTGACACAGCATCCCTCGTCGGCTTGTGCGCGGAGCGCGATATGGGCTTTATCGCGATGCAGCCCTTGTGCGGGGGCGTGCTTTCGAATATTCCGCTCGCCTTCGGCTTTCTCCATCAATACGAAAACGTTTTTCCGCTGTGGGGTGCGGAAACGCCCGAAGAGCTTTCGCAGATTTTGTATTTCAACGATCGGCCTCCGGTCATCGACGAAGCGTTTCAAAGAGATGTCGAAAAGCTGCGTACGTTTTTTAATTAGCGGGAAAGGCGGTTTCCCGGTTGACGATTTTTTTGTTATGTCGACAGATACGATTCTATCATCGCTTTGATCTCCGTGAGCAGTTTGCGATCGTTTTGAATTTCAGCGTAATCTACCGCAGGATTTTCGGAAAACAGCAGTGCCGGATGGATTTGAAAAATTTCCGCCATTTTTATAATTAAATCGAACGAAGGTTTTGCGATGCCGCATTCGATGTTGCCGATCGTACCGGTTGCGACGCCGCACAGTTCCGCAAAATGCGCCTGTGAAAATCCGTTTTTTATTCTGTTCTTTTTTACATTTGCGATAAACTCTTGCTGATATTCATACATCATTACCAGTATAAAATGATTTCTTGTGTTGACAATAATGTTTAATTGGTATTATACTCCGATTATCAATTAAATTGAGTAAAGCTCGGTTTAATTAAGGAGTCAGACATGAATATGTACAAAAAATTCTTTTCCTTGTTCGGCGCAGCGCTCGTCATAGCCGCTGCAGTATGCACGTTTACAAGCTGCAAAAGCGGTGACGATTCTGATCCGGCGCCCGTCGCGACGATCACATCCGAAGACGGAAGCGCGACGCTTTCGATTTTAACCCTTGACAAAGCAACGGGTACCGGCACGTACAAAGTTACCGGCAAGGTCGGTCCCGCTGATTTTACCGCTAAAGGAGACTTTGTGCTCGATGCTTCGGGAACAAAGATCACGTTGAAAAACACTAAAGTTACTCCGGATACATTTGCAGCAATGGCAGCTTCATTTAACGGGGAACATTCTATTGATGCTTCGAAAAAAGTAACGGTCTTAGCGTATACCTTTAACCTTACGCCGTTGTTCGCGTAGTAACGAAGTTATTTCAAAATAAACGATCCGAGCCGAGAACGTGCAAAGCTTTTTCGGCTCGCTCGCGCACCCCTTTCTTTTACTTCAATCGATTTTATTTACCGGTTTGCGCCGGCTGCGCTTCACCGCCTTCCCGCTGCGTAAGACTCTTCATCACGTCTTCGAGTTCCTGCTTGTCGATCGGCCGCATGATCTTTATATCGTTGTCGTCGGTCTGCAGCGTTTTCGGAGCGCCGTCTGCGTCTTTTTCGCCGAGCAGCTGCACGATCGGATTTTTCGGATTGTCGGGATTGACATCGATAACCTGCGCCGTCTCTCCGTTTGAAAGATACACATAGGTGCCGATCGGAAAGAGCGATATACTGTACAACAGCGCTTTAATGACGGTTTCGTCGTATTGCCGGTTTTCGTTTTTGAGCATTTCGACCATTGCGGCGAAGGTACTGCGTTCGTTTTTATATCCTCGAGGCGCAATAATCGATTCGAACGAACACACGACTGCGATTATCTTCGCATAAAGCGAAATTTTATCGCCCGTGATGCCCCTCGGGTAGCCCGTGCCGTTTTCGCGTTCGTGATGTTCGAAAATGCCGAATTGTACCGGCACCGGAAACTGCAACTTTTTAGCGATTTCGAATCCGATGAGCGGGTGTTTCGATATTTCATCCCGCTCGGTGGGTGACAATTGTTTGTTCGAAAGATAGAGCTGCGGCGGCAGGCGCAACATACCGATTTCGTGCAACATACACGAAGCGCCGAGTTCGACGAGCTTTGATAAGCTCATGTGCAGCTGTAAGCCGATTGCAAGCGCGAGCACCGTCGAACGCATCGAATGCGTAACGATAAAATTTTTTTTGATTGTATCGTCGGACGATGCGATCCTGAGCACATAGCCGCGGTTTTCCCGGATAAAGACGCACAAGCTCCGCACCGTTTCTTCCAGACTTTCGTAATCGATTTCTTTGTGTGTCGCATAGTGCGTATATATGTGATCGATGTAACGCATGTATTCGTCGTATACGTTTTGTACGGCAGCGAGGCGAGCTTGGTCACTGTTTTCGAGCGTCCGCGTGCGTTCCGCATCTTCGAGCGAGCGTTTTATGCCGCTGCTGAGCGCCGGTGCGGGTCTTTCGCGCATCGACGTATCTGCTTCCGATTTTGCGCGTTCTGCCATCAGGGCATCGACGTTTACATTACCTTCGCTGATAACTTCATTGAACTCCCAATCCGCAAGCGCTGCAATCACCGCTTTGGGAATGGAAACTCCGGCCGGCTCGACGACAAACAGCATATCGAGGAGCACATCTTTATTAAAACAAATACCGTCTCTTATGGCGCTCAATTCAAATGTATTCATACTACTCTCTATCCGTATATTGTAACGCGTTCCGCCCGTTTTGCAAGTCAAAAAAATCGAAATAGGCAAAAAAAAAGTTGAAAAACCTCACACGTTTTTCAACTTTTATAAACACGAAAATCGGTATTGTGCAGGCGTCCGGATGTCGAACCGTCCGCGTTATCCGACATTTTTATTATCGGGAAAAAAAGGAAAAACTTTAATGTTTAATTACGGTACATATTTTGCACATTCCGATGCGGCGCGAGCGAGTTCTTCGTAGATGCGGCGCGAGTGCAAAAGATTTTTTCGAAACGCATCTCCCGTTTTATCGCCGTTTCCGGCAAGATCGGCAAAGCGTTTCCCGTTCGGCAAAGCAAGCGACACGGCGTCTTTTACGCTGCTTTTGAGAATCGCCGCGTCTATATCGGCGAGGGCGCGAAGCATTACGGAGTGTTCCGCATTGCCGTCTGAAATCATATACATATCGCTTATATGCGCCGCACATCCGGTTGGTGCTCGACTTTTCGCCGCACCGCCGTCCGCGAGCGCATTTTCGCATATCCTCTTTCCGTCTTCCGCGATTTTTCGAAGAGAGGCGATTTCGTGCAAAAATTCGGCGCGGACGGCATCGAAGCGCTCTTTCGCCGGAGGAGAGGCTTTTTCCGATGCTTCGCTTTTTTTAATAAATTCGTTTTTTCGCGCCGTGATGTCTGGTTTTTTCAAAAACGATCGTATGTCGACGGGTTCTATGCCGGGGACCGCGATTCCGCTTCGGGAAAACGTATGCGTTTTTACATCGGGGCAGGAAGCAAGTCTGCTTTCAAACCACCATGTGAACATCTTCATGCGCGAATCGGTCGGCACGGGTTTTCCGTCGTAATCGGATGCGGTCTCCGCGCCTGCCGAAAAAAGGAGCGGGAGATTTTGCGTTTCCGCAGGGAGAGTTCGCACCGAAGTCTCATGCGTTCCCTCTTCGAACAGGCTGCCTCTGATGTGTGTCCTTTTTTCGGGAAAAGCGAAGTCAAGCCCGCAGCAATGGATTTCGGACGCACCCGCAGTATACGCGAAATTCCACGCTGCCGATGCGACCGAACCGCCCGCACCCAAATCGCCTTTTTTCCCGAGACGCCGTTCAAACCATTTTCCGATCGGAAAGAGGGATGACGAAAGTGCAAAATCTCTGCATGAAAACGAAAATACGGCGGGGTACACTGCGACTTCCGCGATGAGCACGCTCGACTTCGATGTTAAGCCTGCTATGTGGCGGTACGCGTAATACTGCGGATCTCCGACGACGATAAAATCCGGCTCGACGCCCGCTCTGAGGCACGCGCGGAGAGCCGTTTCAACGCACACGACGACGCTGCGTTTTTTGATTTCCGACAGATACGGCAGCACGCGCTCAAGCGAAGGACCTGCCGCGACGATCGTAAACGGAATGCCGTGCGCGTTTCCGGCGTAGGCTGATACTCCGCGCATCAATGCATAATTATTAATATTTTTACAGCTGTTTTTAAGCCAGCGTTTGGCAAAGCGTTCGAGCGTCGCAGCATTGATATCGTCTTTGCGTTTGTTCCGTTCGACGAGGGTTCGAAGCGTATCGAAATAATCGGATGAGTGAGCGGTTTGCGAAGGTACCGAAAAAAACGCACAGTGCGACGCACCGTACTGTTCGATAAACGAAACGACCGTGTGCGGCGGACAGGCGATGGCTGCGATGCAGTCTTTACTCGCAAAAACCGCCGTCCAATCGGTAAGCGCGAGGGACGCGAAAAAGCGGGCGGCATCGGGTTCGACGACGATGATCGCCCTGTCCGGAAAGCGAAGGGCATAAGCTTCGACCGCATAGCCGAGTCCGAAACCGAAAAAGACTGCGGCGCGGCATCCGGCAAAATCCGAATTTGCAACCGTCTGTTCGGCCTCCCGTTTCGGATTGTATGCCGAGTGGAGCAGCGCACCGCCTTCGTATGCGCTTACGCTTCCGTCTTTTGCCGAAACGATATTCCAAAACGGAAAGGGCTGTCCGATTGCCGGAGGGTTGTCATTTGAAGTATCGTGCGGGATTGAGCTGCCGCTGCAAATCGCGTCGACTGCGGCGATTTCGGATGCAAACATTTTCACGAGCGAAGGAAAACGAAAAGCAAACGCGCTGCGGTTTTTATTCCAGATTGAGTTCAATGACCATATTCTCCGTGACCGGTGTTCCCGCAGGCGGCGTTTGACTCGTAACCCAGCCGTTTCCGTGTATCGTTACGCGGAATTTTCCGCCCTCGAACAGCGGCAAAAGATCGCGCTTGGACATATTCGTAAAATCGGGAAGGAGGCTTCCGACGGTGAGCGTTTTGCCGGCGGGAATCACGATGCGTCCCGAATGCAAAAGCGATTCCGCTCCTCCGCGGCTCATGCCGAGGTGATTGATGATCGCGTCGGCGGCTTCGGCGATAACCGGAGCGACGATGCGCCCCGCATAGGTTTCGCCCTTCGCCTTTTCGATGACGATGTAGAGAATGATTTCGGGATCTTCGATCGGAAAGATCGCGATGCAGTTCGATAAAAAATCGGTGCTGCTGTATCCGCCGGATTTGTCCGCCATCTGTGCGGTTCCGGTTTTTACGCCGATGGAGATGTCGCCGAGCCGTGCGCGCGAGCCGGTTCCCGTTGTCGCCGTCGTTTCCATGCAGCTCAAAAGATATCGTGCCGTTGCTTCGCTCAATGTCCGCTCGCCGCGTTCGGCTTTGTGTTCGTAGTACGTCGATCCGTCTTTATTCGTAATCCGCTTGATCGTCGCAAGCTTTACGGGAATGCCGCCCGACGCAAGGGAAGTCGCCGCGTACATCATCTGCAGCGCGGAAACGCTTATCTCCTGTCCGATCGCAATCGTCGGTTTCGAGCGCGCCGACCACGAGCGCGAATTCGGATCTTTGACCGATCCCGCCGTTTCGCCGGGCAGATCTATGCCGGTGCGTCTTCCGAATCCGAGAACGCGTATCTTTTCGATAAATTCATCTTCGTCGATGCGGTCGCTCATCTGTCCGAGCGCGGCGTTGCATGAAAGACGGAGCGCATCGCGCGGCGTCACCCAGCCGTGTGTGCCGAGACATTTGATGCGAAGCGTCTCTCCGCTGCGTGTTTTTCTTTCGTACATACCGTTACAAAAAAAGCTGTCGCCGCTGTGTATGAGTCCTGCATCGTACAGGATCGCAACCGTAAATATTTTAAAAACGGAACCCGGCTCGTACGCCGTCATCGCAGGTCTGTCTATCGTTTCGTCGACGGTCGCTTTGTAGTATTCGTTTAAATTGACGGACGGAAGACTGATGTACGATAGGATTTCCCCCGTCTTCGCCTCGGCCGCGACGAGCATCATGCTTTCGGCCTGCGTGTTTTTCATGGCGCTTAAAGCGATCTGTTCGAGTTTGTATTGGAGATTCGCGTCGATCGTCAAATACACATTTTTGCCCGGCTCTATCTGCGCTGAGTCGGCGCCGACCGAAGGGGCGAGCACGGACTGCATCGAATACTCGGTTCCGGAAAGTCCGTTTCCGTCGTCCCCCATGTAGCCGACGAGCTGAGATGCGAGAGAGTTTTCGGGATAGACGCGTCCGGGAATCCTGTCGCAGCGCACGAACGTGTAACCCTTCGTATCGATGATCTGCTTGAGTTCATCGTATGCGGTCTGCGCTATCTTTTTTTTAAGGTAGACAAAGTGCGCACCCTTTGCGTTTTCGATGAGCGATGCGACCTCACTTTCTTTCATGCCGAGAATCGATGCGACATCTTTTGCAAAAGACGCGACGTCCGCGATCATTTTCGGCGTTACGCCGACGTGATAAAAATTCGTCTGCACGGCAAGCGGTTTCCCCGAACGGTCGACAATCGCGCCGCGTTCCATGACGGGCGTGCGCGCAGTGATTTCGGCGACGGGCGTGAGCGCGAGGCGGACGTAGCGCAGCGTGATATAGGCGGCTGCTATAAAAACGAAAACGGCAAGTACGACGATCCGTTTCATGTGAAAAAAATCGTTCATTTATTAATAATCCTGCCGACGACGTTTTTGACGGAAACGAAACCGTAATTCCTCGAATCGATCGATTCGGCATAGTTGTCGCCGAGAGCGAGGATGTATCCGTCGGGTACGCGGGAAGAAGCGCGCATCAATTCATACTGTTCTTTTGTCAGCTCGATTTTCAAATCTCCCACAAAAAGACTATATCCCGAATTCGACGAATATTCCAGATGCGCTCCTGCGACGGCGGCGCAGCGCTTTATGACGATGCGGTTCGCGTGCAGATAGATGACGATATCGCCCGCTTTCGGCTCCGCCCACGAGACAAAAAATCCCGCGCTTCCGGGCTTTACGAGGCCGTAGGCGAGTTTGTTGACGAACACCGTTTCTCCGTCTTTGATCGCCGGTTCCATCGAGCGGCCGGAAATATGCAAAAAATCGATGACGAAAAGTTTAACGACGATGCCGATACACAAGCCGATGAGTACCGGAACGATGAAGTGCTGCGCTTTTTTTCCATCTTTTTGCATAGCTTTATTCTAATATGTGTGCGTTTTTATGTCGATAGAAATGATATGGAAATAATCAGTTATGTCGGTTTTGAGGGAAGGCGGATGAAGTCGCCCTTAAAATTGCCGTTCCGCTTCGGAGAACGCAAAAACAATCTCTCCTTCGCTTTTACGCACTCTCCGCTGACACATTCGTTTACCGCGGCCGCCGTGCGCTCCGATTTTTCGCTGCGCTCGTTTTTGATTTCGCTCGGCCGCTCGGCCGAAAGCGTACTTTCGCATTGGAAAGCGGGAATTGCAGTGATCGCCGTATTCGCTTTTCTTTCGGGCGCCAAAGCGGCTCTTTCGTATGCGGCAAGCCACACCGGTCCGCTTGCGCTTAAAGACAGCGGAAAAGCCGAACTCGAAACGCTCGATAAAGTGATGGCGGCCTTTGTCGCCGATGCGTCGATAAGCTATACCGACAGCGGCGATATCGTCGGAAGCGGAAAATCCGAAGCTGAACTCGCAGCTTTATTTAAAAAGCCCGTTTCGTATCAAACCTATACGGTCAGATCCGGCGATACGCTCGGCGGCATCACAAAGCGCTTCGGCTTGACGAACCTTTCGACGCTCATCGATTTGAACGGCATTACAAACGCGCGTTCTCTGCACGAAGGGCAAAAGCTCCGCATCCCGTCGGTCGACGGCGTCATGTACACGGTGGCAAAGGGCAATTCGCTCGCAGGTCTTTCCGCGAAATTCAACGTGCCGCTTGAAGATCTCCTCGATGTAAACGATCTTTCAAGTCAAACCCTCACCGTGGGACAAAAATTGTTTATCCCGGGTGCAAAGATGGATGCGGCGAAACTGCACGAAGTGCTCGGCGACCTGTTTAAAATTCCGATTTCCGCAGCGTACCGCATTTCATCGAAATTCGGCTGGCGGCCCGATCCCTTTACCGGCGTGCGCTCTTATCACACGGGAATCGATTTGGCTTGTCCCGAAGGCACCCCGATCCGTGCGGCGATGAACGGCAAAGTCGCTTTTGTCGGCTGGTCGAACGTGTTTGGAAACTACGTCATCGTAAATCACCCGAACGGATATCAAACGCTCTACGGTCACATGGCTTCTTCGCGCGTAAAAAAAGGACAGAACGTAACGCAGGCGACGGTCATAGGGCTCGTCGGCTCGACCGGTTATTCGACGGGGTCGCATTTGCATTTTACCGTGTATAAAAACGGCCGGCTCATAAACCCGTCTTCCGTGCTGAAATAATCGGTTCTGAGGAGAATTATCCGAAACGGTTTTGCAAAATATTACGATATGGTTTATACTTACAATAGACGGAGGTCACCGTATGAAGCCGGTAACTGTGTGCCGCGGATGCGGACGCACGATCGATAACGATTTTATCTATTGCCCGTGGTGCGGCTATTCGCGCGTCGCTTCCGACGACAGCGCATCGCTCGAAGCGGTGTTCAATCAGCTCGAACAGCTGCAAAACGATTCGCGCAACCGGCAGATAAGCGAAATGGAAAAGCAGCTCGACGATCTCGTACACGAACTCGATGCGATCGTCTTGAGCGCGGAGCTGCATAAATGACGAATCTCGGCGCCCTGTGCTGCCTCGTCGTTTCTCTTACCGTACTGCCGCTCGCTGCGGGCGTTTCGTTCGGCAGTGCCGATCTGAACGACAAGGACGAAATCCTTTTTACGGTGCGCCGCGATTTTCCCGGAACTCCGTCCTACCGCTCGCTTTTTTACGCAAAGCTTGTAAACGGCGCTCCCGCAGAAAGCCCTCGAGCGCTTACCTGCTATCCCGAGCGGATGGAACTGCTTTCGGGCGGAAGCGTATTGCAAATACGGAACCGCTGCGGTACGGCGCGCTATTCCTTCGAAATGGAGAGCCTCGAATGGACCGAACAGGCCGATACGATGCCCCTCGATTCGATGCCGCTCTTTCCCCGCGCGGTAAGTCCCGACGGTGCATGGAGCTGCTTTGTCGTCAAAACGGGATTCGCCGAAGGCACTTTGATGTTTGAAAATTCCGCGACGGGCAGGCAGACCGCGCTCGATCCGCACGCATCCGTCAGTTACGATTCTCTTCCGGTTAAGTGGGCGCCCGACAGCTCCCTCGTACTCTATGCTAAAGACGGCACGGTATGTTTTTGCAGCCCCGACGCGCTTTTCCGCGGCGTCGAAATCGACGAAGCCTACCGCGAAATCGGACCGGGTTCGATCGATTCGGTGTGCTGGGCGGGCGGCAGCGTTTTTTACATCGACGGCGACATGCTCTATAAAATCAACGTAAAGGAATTGTATACGACGGGTTTGTATTCTGCCGTCATCGGCAGAGGAACGCCTGTCGGTCGTCTGCCCGAGGCCTTCGATCCTTCGCGCGATGTGTTCAGCGTCGACAAAAACGGCACCTCTCTCTTTTTAATAAAATCGGGAAAGATATTTTCGCGCTATCTCCTGAGAGGTAATTCGGCGGACTATCTTCCCGTCGTTTTTTCCCGCCCTTACGTGAGCGCAATAGGCTCCCTTGTCGATGCGGTTGTCCTTTGGGATTCCGACGGAACGCCCTATGCGTGGATGCGCGTCATGCCGTATTCGGGAGGCAAACCGATGGCCGCCGTATATCGCGCGTCCGATTCCCTTTCGCCCATTCTCTCTGCAGAAAATTCTTGTCGTCCGGTGATTTCTCCCGACGGAAGCCGCGCGGCTTTTTTTTCCGGCAGCACCGTCTATGTGTACGACATTTCGTCGTGGAAGCGCATCGGCGAACTTGCAGGGGAAAATACGGTGAGCGCGGTTTGGAACGGAAACGACACGCTCTATGTCGGAGGAGACCGATCGGTGCGCCGCTGGAACGTCGCTTCGGGCACGAGCAGCGCTCTCTTCCTTTCATCCGCTTCATCCTGTTCGTGGGACGATAAAACCGGGCGCGCGACGGTAACGGCGGGAAACAAAACTTTTTCACTCGACGCATCGCTGAAAAAGTGGACGGAACTGTCCTCTCCTCGCGAAAACAGCATTTCGATGCAAAACGGCCGCTACCGCGTATTTTTCGGAACGACGCCGCACGCGAGCTATGAAAACGCGCTGTACGTGCGCACGCTTTCGGGCAAAGCGGTTACGCGCGCGGTGTTTCCCGAAAGCGCACAAAAAACTCCCGCTCGGAAAAAAGCCGCGCTCGCTTTCGACGCATACGACAGCGCGGACGGGCTTCCGCTCATCCTCTCGGCTCTCGACACGTACAACATACGCGGAACCTTCTTTTTCAACGGCGAATTTATCAGGCGCTATCCGAAAGAGACGAAACAGATTTCGCTCACGGGTAATACCTGCGCCTCTCTGTTTTTTTCCGAACTCGACTTTACGCAGAGCCCCTTCGTCGTCGATGAAGATTTTATCCGGCGCGGCCTTGCGCGAAACGAAGACGAGTTTTTCCGATGTACGGGAAAAGAGCTTTCGCTTTTGTGGCATGCGCCGTTTTACCGTGCAACCGCCGCTGCACGGAACGCGGGGAAAAAAGCGGGTTACGCTTATGCCGAATCCGTAAGCGGCGCTGCGGAAAAAAGGACAAACACCGAGGGATATTCGAACGCACGAGTTCGCAAACCGTTCGCTTCTGCCGAATACCCGAGCGCTTACACCGGATACCGGAACGCGACCGATTTTATCGAAAGCTGTCTTGCATCTCTGAGTGAAAACGGAGGCGGCATCGTGCCTGTGAGCGTCGGCTTTTCGCGCGATTTGACAAACGAGCGCGTTTATCAAAAACTCGATTTGCTCATAAGCGCAATCCTCGATGCAGGTTTCGATATCGTCGGTGCGGACGAACTCGCCGAATAACGCTGAAAGAATCCGCACTCGTGCGCAAACGCATATAGGGAACCGCTAAAAACCGAAGTTTTTAAAGATTCCCTATACTAAAAACGGGAGTTGCTATGGCAATAATCGGCGCATTTATGGTTCCGCATCCTCCGCTCATCGTACATGAAGTCGGGCGCGGCAGGGAAAATGAAATCGCGGCGACAATTGCCGCGTATGTGCAGGTCGCAAAAAAAATCGCGAACCTCAAGCCGGAAACGATCGTTGTCACGTCTCCGCACGTACCGCTTTACCGCGATTATTTTCATATTTCTCCCGGTACCGAAGCCTTCGGGGATTTTTCCGATTTCGGTGCGTCGGAAGTGCGCTTTCACCTTTTTTACGATGCCGATTTTGTTAAGGCACTTTGCAGCGAAGCCGATAAAGCGGATATCGCGGCGGGCACGAAAGGGGAAAGGCGTGCGTCGCTCGACCACGGTACGGCGGTGCCGCTGTATTTTATTAATAAATATTATACCGATTATAAACTCGTGCGCATCGGCCTTTCGGGGCAGTCGTACAAAGCGCATTATGCGCTCGGCGAATGCATTCGGCGGGCAGCTGAAAGGACGGGAAGAAAAATTGCCGTCGTCGCAAGCGGCGATCTCTCGCACGTGCTGAAATCTGACGGGCCTTACGGGTATCGCGCGGAAGGGGCGGTATACGATGAGCGCATTATGGACGTTATGGGATGTGCCGATTTCGGAAAGCTTTTTTCGTTCAGCCCCGATTTTTGTGAAAACGCCGCGGAGTGCGGGCACCGTTCGTTTATCATTATGGCGGGCAGCCTCGATCGCACGGCAGTCCGAGCGGAAAAGCTTTCTTACGAAGGACCTTTCGGCGTCGGCTACGGGATATGCGCCTATGAAGTGACGGGGCGCGACGACGCGCGCAATTTTTTGGAGCGGTACGAAGCGGAGGAGAGGCGCTCTCTCGATGCGCGGGAAAAAAGCGAAGACGAATACGTCCGCCTCGCAAGGCTTGCGGTCGAAAACTATGTGCGAACAAAAGGCAGGCTTCGCATCGAAGGCGGTGCGGCTCTTTGCTCAAGCGGCTCCGAGCGTATGGAGCTTTCGGGCGACTTGCTCAAAAACCGCGCAGGAGTTTTCGTATCGTTGAAAAAAGACGGCATGCTCCGCGGCTGTATCGGAACGATCGTACCGGTACGGGAGAGCATTGCCCAAGAGATCGCGCACAATGCCGTAAGCGCCGCTTCTTCCGATCCGCGCTTTTCCGAAGTGACGGAAGACGAACTTTCATCTCTCGTCTACAGCGTCGACGTCCTTTCGAGCCCTGAAAAAATTTCGTCGAAAGAAGCGCTCGACGTAAAACGCTACGGCGTCATCGTGACAAAGGGAAACAGGCGCGGCTTGCTTTTGCCGAATCTCGAAACGGTAAACACGGTCGACGAACAGATCGAAATCGCGTGCAAAAAAGGCGGCATCGACAAAAGTGAAAATCCCGAACTCGAACGCTTTGAAGTTGTACGCCATTATTAAATTCCGGGTATTGCGATGGAACACGATGCAGGTACAAAAAATGTTTCGCCGAGAAATCATACGACAGTCCTTACGGCGGACGACAGAAAATCGTTAAAGCCGCTCATCCGCCGCGCGGCAGCCCCGCTTTCGAAAGATGAAATCGTCGATTCGATATTCAACGGCGACTTGCTCAAGACGATCGATTTTTTTCCGTCGGAATCGGTCGATCTCATGATAATCGATCCGCCGTACAATATCACAAAAAATTTCGGCGGCGTGAAATTCGCGTCTCGCGGAGACGAAGCGTATGCGGACTACCTTGCCTCGTGGTTTCCTCAAATCGTGCGGCTCCTCAAAAAAAACGCGAGCGTTTATATTTGCGGCGATTGGAAGAGCGCGGCATCTTTGTACACGGCGGCAAGCGGTCTTTTGACGGTACGGAACCGCATTACGTGGCAGAGGGAAAAGGGACGCGGGGCGAAGGCGAATTGGAAAAATTGTTCGGAAGATATTTTTTTTGCGACGGTAAGCGGCGATTATTATTTCGATGCGGATGCGGTTAAGCAAAAGCGGCGCGTCATAGCGCCCTACCGGAAAGACGGAAAACCGAAAGATTGGGAAGAGGGCGACGGCGGAAAATTCCGCTTGACGGGCGCGTCGAATTTTTGGGACGACATCACGGTGCCTTATTGGTCGATGAGCGAAAACACCGAGCATCCGACGCAAAAGCCCGAAAAGCTTATCGCAAAATTGATATTGGCGAGTTCGGAAAAAGGCTCGCTCGTCTTCGATCCCTTTCTCGGTTCGGGTACGACAGCCGTCGTCGCAAAAAAGCTCGGGCGCAGGTATTGCGGCATCGAAATCAACGAAGACTACTGTCTCCTTGCATTGAAGCGCCTCGCGCGTGCGGAGCGCGATACGTCGATTCAAGGGTATACGGACGGCGTGTTTTGGGAACGCAACACGGGAAGGGAGCAGGGAGAGCTTCGTGGAAAGCGTTGAGTCCGAAATGCGTGTGACGTGCGACACGTGTTTTTACCGCTGCTCTCTCGCCGAAGGCCGAACGGGAAAATGCCGCGCCCGAATCAACAGCGGCGGAAACATCGTTCCGCTCAATTACGGACGGCTTACCGCGCTCGCCCTCGATCCGATCGAAAAAAAGCCGCTGTATCGATTTTTTCCCGGAAGCATGATTTTGTCGGCGGGAAGTTTCGGCTGCAATATGCACTGCCCGTTTTGCCAAAATGCGGATATTTCGCAAAGCGGCGGCGACATCGAAACGGCATATGTTTCACCCGAATCCCTTGCCGAAAAAGCTTTATCGCTTGCTCCTCGCGGCAATATCGGCGTCGCGTACACGTACAACGAACCGCTCGTGTCGTGGGAATACGTGCGCGATGCATCGCGCTGTGTACGCTCTCTCGGTATGAAAAACGTCGTCGTTACAAACGGCTGCGTCAACAGCACTGTGATCGAAAAAGTGCTGCCGTACATCGATGCGATGAACATCGATCTGAAAGGATTTACGCGCGAGTGGTACGAAACCTTGGGCGGCGATTTGGATGTCGTCAAAGATACGATTGCGCGCTCGGTGAAGCGGGCGCACGTCGAACTTACGACGCTCATCGTTCCCGGGAAAAACGATGGCGAAGATGAGATACGCTTGCTCGCGCAGTGGGTTTCGAAAATTGATAAAAAGATTCCGCTGCACATCACACGCTTTTTTCCGCACTGGCGCATGCCGGATGGTAACGCGACGCCGGTCGACACGGTGTACCGTTCGGTTTCCGCCGCGCGCGAATACCTCGAATACGTGTACCCCGGCAACTGCTGAACATGAGAGACGCAGCTATAGACGGCAAGTTGGGACTTACCGTCTACGGCAAATCCCGCGATTAGGGTTTAAGCTGCTCTTGCCGTTTCTGCACGTAAAGTTTCATAATCACTTGGTGGCGGTGTCATACCGTTAAAACCGATGGATTTTGTTGCACCGCTTGCAGAATTCAAATTGGTTAAATAAACGTCGCATAGTAAATTAAGGAAACAATCCAAAAACTTCAGCTTTTGGATAGCCCCAACTCCGAGGGGAAGCCCCTTCCCTTGAAGAAAACAGAGCCGAAAACGCGTGCATAAGAGTATTTTTTTTGCTATACTGATTTTGCCATGATCAAGATTCAATATGCATCGGAAGTTGAAAAGGATTTTTTTACGCCCCGCGATTTTAGCGATTCGGCGGAAACGGTGCGGGCGGTTATCGACGATGTAAAAAAACGGGGCGATGCGGCGCTCCGCGATTACGGGAAAAAATTCGACGCTGCGTCTCCCGCGTCTTTTTCGGTGCCGGAGGATGAATTGCGCGCGGCTGCAGAAAAGTTCAAACGCGAACGTCCTGCACTGTACGATGCGCTTTCGTATTCCTATGATTTGGCGCTGCGTTTTGCGAAAAAGCAAAAAGAATCATTTTCGGATTTTGAAGTCGAGCTTGAGCAGGGCGTATTTACGGGGCAAAAGACAATCCCCGTGGCGAGCGCGGGCGCGTATATTCCGGCGGGCAGATTTCCCCTTATTTCGACGGTTGTTATGACGTCGGCTCCCGCAGTCGCTGCAGGCGTAAAAAAACTTGTCATCTGTACGCCGCCGAGAGTTCATCCGAACGACAAGTGTGAAGCGGAAAAGTCGGGTACGGGCATTGCCGGAAAGCCTTTTGTCGGAGGGGCGCCGTATGCGGACGAAGGCATTATGGCGGCGGCTTTTATCTGCGGAGTCAAAACGGTCTTTGCCTGCGGCGGCGCTCAAGCGATTGCCGCGATGGCGTTCGGTACAGAATCGATCCCTGCTCTCGATGTGATTGTCGGTCCCGGCAATAAATTTGTCGCGGCCGCCAAAAAAGAAGTGTATGGCGCGGTCGGTATCGATATGCTTGCAGGCCCGACGGAAGTGTTTATCATTGCCGACGGCTCGGCAAATCCCGCGTGGCTTGCAGCCGATCTTTTGGCGCAGGCCGAACACGATCCGGTCGCTCAACCCGTTCTTGCGACGCCGGACGAAGCGCTTGCACGGAGAGTTGCCTCCGAAATCGAAGCGCAGCTTGTATCTCTTCCGACGAGAGCGACGGCCGAAGCGAGCATCTCCTCGTATGGAAGGATTATCATCACGTCTTCGCTCGAAGAAGCTGCGGAATTGTCAAACCGCAAAGCGCCCGAACACTTGGAGCTTGCGCTTACCGAAGGGGCCGAATGCGATAAGCTCGCCTCTCTCGTTCACAATTACGGTTCTCTTTTTATCGGGCACTATGCGGCCGAAGTGTTCGGCGATTACGCGGCCGGCTTGAATCACACGCTGCCGACGTCGACTTCGGCACGCTTTACCGGCGGTTTGAGCGTGCGTACGTTTTTAAAAACGGTGACGACGCTGCGATGCGAAAAAGGGAAGACCGGTGTGAAAAGGAGTGCCGAAGCTGCCGCCTGTTTGGGAGACGCCGAAGGGCTTGCCGCTCACGCGAGAGCCGCTCGTCTGCGTTTAGAGAATTAATAATTTGTCGAATAGTGAGTTCGGAAAGCGGCAGCGAATGATGCTGTGCTTACGGCGAACCCGAAGATATATCGATTTCCGGAGTGCGATGTGATACGGATTTGTAAACTCGGAGAAAAAGTGCTGCGCGAAAAAGCGGAACCGATCGAAAAACTTACCGATGAGATTAAAATGCTCATCGACGATATGTTTGAAGCGATGATCGATGCGAACGGCGTCGGGCTTGCGGCACCGCAAGTCGGAAAAAAACTGCGGCTCTTTGTCGCTGTTGCGGACGACGACGTAAAGCGCGTGTTTATCAACCCGCAGATCGTTTCGACGTCGGAAGAAGTCGGCGACTATGAAGAGGGCTGTCTTTCGATTCCCGGCGTGTATGAGACGATCCGCCGTCCCGTGCGCGTTACGGTGCAGGCGCTCGATGAAAACGCAAAGCCCTTTACGCTCGAAGCGGACGGTCTTCTTGCGCGGATCATCCAGCACGAAACGGATCACTTGAACGGCGTTTTGTTTATCGACAGAGGAGATCCCGAATTCGCCGAAAAGACAAAAGCGCAGTTTAAGCAGCGTGAAGAAAAAGCTGCAAAGCGCCGTGCGGAAAAAGAATTGAAAAAAAAGCGCATCACGGCGAAGATCGCTGCAAAAGAAGCGAAAAAATCGGCGTTTCAATGATAGTCGGCCGGCTCTGAGAATCGAAGACTTCAGCGCTTTCTTTTTTATTAATTAGTAATTTTTTAGGAGCGAATGATGATTCGAGTGCTGTATGCGGGAAGTCCCGAAGCGTCCGCAAAAACGCTTTCGCTGCTTTTTGACGGTGCGGACGGTTATGAAATCGCAGGTGTTTTGACAAATCCGCCGAGCGCTCAAGGGAGACATAAAACGCCCGTTCCGACACCCGTTGCGCGTTTTGCCGAAGAGCACGGTATTCCGCTTTTTACGCCTGAACATTTGGATGCCGCTTCGCGCGAAAAGATTATCGGCATACGGCCCGACATCCTCGTGTGCTTTGCCTACGGCCATATTTTCGGTCCGAAATTTCTTTCGCTCTTTCCTTTCGGTGCCGTCAATTTGCATCCTTCACTGCTTCCGAAATACCGAGGGCCTGCTCCCGTAAACGCCGCCATCCTGAACCGCGATACCGAAACGGCCGTCACCGTGCAGACGATTTCGCTTGCAATGGACGAAGGCGATATCCTCGCGCAGGAGGCCGTCGAACTGGACGGTACCGAAACGGCGGGCGCTCTTCTCGATCACTGCGCGATTCTCGGTGCAGGCAGTATTAAAAAACTGCTCGGTGAATGCGCTGCGAACGGTAAACTTCCCGATGGGAAAAAACAGACGGGGGAAGCGTCGTATACGAAAATCATCATAAAGGACGATTGCCGCATCGACTGGATGAAAACTGCGGCGGAAATCGACGCGAAGATCCGTGCGTATTTTCCGGAACCCGGAGCGTGGACGGAAGAAAACGGCGCCCCGCTTAAAATTCTTTCCGCCCGCATTTCTGACGATATCCCCGCTTCGTCCGAAGTCCCGGGCACCGTGCTTTCCTTCGATAAAAAGCGGGGGATCCTCGTTCAAACGGGAAGCGGCATCATCGCCGTGACGGAACTGCAGCGGCAGGGAAAAAAAGCGCTCGACGCTCCGTCCTTTATAAACGGCGCGCGGAACTTTATCGGTACCGTGCTGCGCTGATTTTCTGCGGAGGCGTTTACATGGAGATGCAAGCGTTGAAACGGTGCGGAGAGTAGACGAAATTTTGTATTTCATTCATGATGTAACAAATCGCCGCCTATCGGCCGATTCCGGGAGAAATTATGCGTAAATCGATTATCGCGCTTGCAGTGTTTTGCTCGGTGTTTTCAGCGTTCGCTCAAAAAACCTTTACGGTTTCGGAATTCAAATCTTATGTCGAAAATTATAAAATCGCATCCGGTGCCGAGAGCGAAACCGTTTCAATAAAAATAAAAGACGTGCTCTCTTCCGAAACGCAAAACAACTTGGTGACGCTGACGTGGAAAACCAAAAATTCCCAGAACCTGTATTTCGATTTGGATCTGTCGGAATGCACTTATGCAGACGACGATTGCATACTCGAGCTTTTTCACATCAAAAATGTGCGCAGATGCGTGCTGCCGATGAGCACAAAATTTCTCCGTTATTTTGACTGTATGCAGCTCGAAGAGATAACGCTTCCCGACGGGCTTGAGGAAATTAACTATAACGCATTTTTTGACGTGCCTTCATTAAAGCACATCGAAATTCCTGCAAGCGTGCGCTATGTCGGAGCTTGTGCTTTCGGCGATTGCCTTTCGCTCGAATACATACTAATCGATAAAACTGCGAATACGAAAGACTGGTCGCTTGCGTGGAACGCGTGGAACGACGCAAAAATCGTTTATTCGGACGAAAAAGATTTTTCCGATAAAAAGACCGATAAAAAAAACGATGAGCCGCCTGCAGGGAAAAGAGGTACCGTCGCTTTTGACCATGCCAATTATCACATGTGGGACGATATCGCTTATACGATAACGCTTGCAGAAAAGCCTGCGAAAACGCAAAAGGCGAACATATTCGTATACGATGTGCATAACGGAGGTGAGCTCATGGGTACGCTTCCTATCAAAATCAAAAGAAATAAAACGGTCTATACTTTTACCGGCGTTCCGACACAACACTTCGAACTTCCGGAAACCGATTTGATTTATACGATATTGAAAGAATGTCATGAGTATTGGGCAAAAATGAGATTCATCCTCGTATTAAAAAACGGCGACAGAATCGATTTGGCGGGTTCGGCAAGGTGTTATGTAACTCTGCCGTAGATTTTTTTAAGTGATATTTTTTCTACAGATATTTTTTTCGAACGTTTCCAAAATCTGCGATACGTGATAGAATACGCGCTATGGCACAAAATGGACGCACGCGCGGGCGAAAAACCGTTTCGCGATCTTCGACTCGAACAAAGTCCCCCCCTCGTCGGATTCAAGGCAAAAAACATAAAATCGTATTTTCTTCCATGCAGACGGCGATCCTGTGTGTTTTGATCGTCGCCGCCTGTTTTGCAGTCCTCATCGTCAATTCGGGGCGGAATCCGAAAAACACCGCCGTTGAACATCAGATCGCCTCACAAAATGCGGATAGTGCGGGCGATGCGTCGCGCACGGCGGAGGCTCGGCAAAACGGCGATCGGCAAAGTTCACAAAAGCCGCAGCAAAGCGCGGGAAATTCCGTTGCGCGGCAAAGCTCCGGACGGGAAGAGACGCGGAGCGATGTGCCGAAAAAAAACACATCTGCGGGGGCTTCAACCGAGCGGGAGCGCGTGGTCGAAGCGCAGGTTCGCCGAAGCGCGGACAATAAATCCTCCGGCAGCGCAAAGCCCTCGTCTTCCGCGCCCAAGGGGCAGCCGGCAAATCCCCCATCCGTAAAACCGCTTTCGTCGGTAAAGCCGTCGTCTTCCGCGCCCCTGTCTCCCGCAGTACCCGCCTCGCCTCTTCCCGACATTCCGCAGGCGGTAAACGGCGCAAAGCTCGTTTTCGTATTCGACGATGCGGGACAGAGCCTTTCGCAGCTTGAAAAATTCCTTTCGCTCCCCTTTCCGATCACCGTGTCCGTTTTGCCCAAGCTCGTACATTCGAAAGCGTGCGCCGACAAAGTGCGCGCATCGGGCAACGAAGTGATGCTGCACCAGCCAATGCAGGCGGTAAACTTGAACGTCAATCCCGGCCCCGGCGCGGTTACGGCGGATATGCAGACGTCTTCGATCGAAGCGCTTATAAAAGAGAATATCGCCGAAATCGGGCCTGTCGCCGGGATCAACAATCACGAAGGCTCTCTCATCAGTGAAGACGAAATGAAAATCGGAGCTGCGATGCTTGCGGCAAAAGAGAGCGGCGTCTTTTTTCTCGATTCGCGAACGACGAGTCAAACGCGCGTACCGCAGGCGGCTATGGCGCTCGGCATACCCTACTATTCGCGGAACGTGTTTCTCGACAATACCAAAGACCGCGAAAAAATCATCCGCGAACTCATGCGCGGCATCGGCATTGCGAATGCGAACGGCGCTGCGATCATGATAGGGCATATATGGTCGGCGGATATTTTGCCGGGCATATTGATCGAATTTTACCCCGTGCTGAAAAATAAGGGATATGCGTTTACGACGGTGAGCAATTCCGGCGCGCTTATCCGTCCGTAGGCTGTTTGGAGCGATTATGAAAGTTCTCGGTATCGAATCTTCATGCGATGAAACGGCGGCGGCGATCGTCGAAGACGGCCGCGTTATTTTAAGCAACGTCGTTGCGACGCAGATCCCGTTTCACGAAATATACAAAGGCGTCGTCCCCGAAATCGCGAGCAGAAAGCACGCCGAATGGATTTTGCCCGTCGTAAAGCAGGCGTTCAAAGAAGCCGGCCTTTCGCTCGGCGACATCGATGCGGTCGCTGCGACGAACCGTCCGGGATTGATGGGCGCTCTCCTCGTCGGTTTGACTTACGGCAAAACGCTCGCATGGGCGGCGGGAAAACCCTTTATCGCGGTCAACCACATGCTCGGTCACCTTTACGCGGCGCACCTTGCAAACGATATCGCCTATCCGTATCTCGGTCTCCTCGTTTCAGGCGGTCACAGCATCATCTGCAAAGTGTACGGATTTGACGATATCGAAGTGCTCGGTACGACAGTCGACGATTCGGTCGGCGAAGCATTCGATAAAGTCGCCAAGTTTTACGACCTCGGCTATCCCGGCGGCGTCATTATCGATAAACTTTCGAAAGAGGGAGATGCGCGCGCATTTTCCTTTCCCGTTCCCAAGCTTGACGAAAGCGAACACCGCTACGACGTTTCGTTCAGCGGATTGAAAACCGCCGTCATCCATCAGCGCGATCTCTTTTTGAACGAAGGCTTCGAGCCGACGACGGAAAATATGTGCGCATCGTTTCAGGACGTTGCGTGCCGCACGCTCACGTCGCGCCTTTTCCGCGCGGTGGAAGACACGGGTCTTACAACCGTCGTCGCAGGCGGAGGAGTCGCCGCCAATTCGCACTTGCGCGCGCTGCTCGCCGAACGGCACGATATCACGTGCATATTTCCGCCGCTCAAACTCTGCGGCGACAACGGCGCTATGATCGCAGGCGTCGCCTATCATTTTTTGCAGCGCGGCGATACGAGTCCGCTCAACACTACCGCTTGTGCGCGCATTTCTCAGTTCAAGCGCGGATTGGAACAGGTGCGGAGGCGATAGCGATAACGCGGTGATTGCGCTTTATATTACGGGTGTATATTCCGCAAAGCACGGGGAAATGTGATCGTTTTCCATAAAATGCCTTTCACATCCGCACTTTTCCCCTGTTCTTTTTAATGTCCGCGCGCAGTTTTTTTATCTTCAAGCGCCGTTCTCGCGATGCCTTTGTGGGGCATGTCGCTCGCCGCTTTTTTTCGATCCGCGCCGCTGCCGTAATTTTCGCTTCGATGCGAGAGAGCGCGATTTTTCTGTTTCGCTCCTGAAAGCGTTCGTCCTGCACGTCGACGGAGATGACGCCCGCGTGTATGCTTTTTGCGAGACGCTGCATGACAAGTTCCCGCTCAGCTTCCGACAAGCCTTCGATTTTTTCGAGCGCTACGGATGCGTGTACTTTCGTGTTGACTTTGTTTACGTTTTGTCCGCCGGCTCCGCTCGATCGGGCGAATGTCATTTCGGTGTGGAGCGCGATGCTGTCGTGCAGTTTTTGCCTGTCCATACGGCGAGTATAGCACAATCCGCTCTTGTGGTAAAATATTTTTTGCCGTGCTATACTTTCGGCCATGCCGACGCAGAAGAATCTGACCGGAGGACTTGAAAAAAAATATATCGTATATACGTGTTTGTCTCCGTTTACGATGATCGGAGAGGTTGTCATGGAGACGGTGATTCCGTACATCATGTCGCGCATCATCGACGTAGGCATCGCGCAGGGCGATATCGCTTATGTCATGCGTACCGGCGGTATTATGATAGGCTGTGCGATCGTTTCGCTTTTGTGCGGTACGGCCGGAGCCTTCTTCGCGGCTTCCGCCTCTCAGGGATTTTCCCACAACCTCAGGCGAAAGCTTTTTGCAAACGTACAGGATTTTTCCTTCGCCGATATCGATGAGTTCGGAACGGCTTCACTCGTTACACGTCTTACCGTCGACGTGACGAATGCGCAAAACGTGTATCAGACGCTCATCCGTCCGAGCGTGCGCGCGCCCTTTATGCTCGTATCGGGTACGGTTATGGCATACGTCATAAATGGCCGCCTCGCATCGATTTTTCTCGTTTCGATTCCGATTTTAATAATCGCCATCGCCCTCGTTTCTTCGAAAGCGTATCCTCGATTCGGAAAAATGCTTGCAAAATACGATGCGCTCAATACGATCATTCAGGAAAATCTCATCGCGATCCGAGTCGTAAAAGCTTTTGTGCGCGGAAAATTCGAATGCGAAAAATTCGCTTTTTCGGCGGACGCCGTAAGACGTGCGCAGGTTTCGGCGGAAAAAGTTGTTTTATGGATTTGGCCCGTCATGCAGATGACCGTGTACAGTACGATTATCGCTTCTCTGTGGTTCGGCGGCAATATGATAATTGCAGGCGATATGAAAACGGGAGAGCTCGTAAGTTTTCTTTCGTACATCACGCAAATCCTCATGTCGCTTTTAATGCTCGGCATGATTTTCGTTTCGCTCGTGCTTTCCCGTGCGTCGATCAAGCGCATAAACGAAGTGCTCGATAAAAAAAGCTCCGTCGCATCTCCCGATGCCGGACTGAAAATTATTAAAGACGGTTCGATCGATTTTGAAAACGTATCGTTCCGTTATTCCGAGAGCGCAGGCAGCTTTGCCCTTGAAAACGTCAATCTGCATATTGCAAGCGGTCAAGTCGCAGGCATCATCGGCGGTACCGGCTCTTCGAAGACGACGCTCGTTTCGCTTATTCCCCGCTTGTACGATGTAAGCGCCGGTACGGTAAGGGTCGGAGGAGAGGACGTGAGGCGCTACGATTTGACTTCTCTCCGAGACGGCGTTTCGACGGTGCTGCAAAAAAACGTTTTATTCAGCGGTACGATAAAAGAAAATCTCAAGTGGGGCGATAAAGAGGCGAGTGACGAAGCGATCGTTGCGGCGTGCAAAGCGGCGGATGCCGACGGTTTTATCGAATCTTTTCCGTTGGGTTACGATACGGTTCTCGGACAGGGCGGCGTCAATATTTCCGGCGGGCAAAAGCAGCGGCTGTGTATTGCGCGCGCATTGTTGAAAAATCCGAAAATATTGATTTTCGACGACAGCACGAGCGCAGTCGATACGGCGACCGAAGCGCGCATACGCTCCGCTTTAAAAACTTCGCATCCCGAGACGACGAAGATCATCATCGCGCAGCGCATTTCATCGGTGCGGGACGCCGACGTCATCTTCGTACTCGACGAAGGTAAAATAAACGGTTTCGGCACGCATGAAGCATTGTTAAAATCGAATGCGATCTATAGAGAAGTGTACGAGTCGCAGCGGACGGCCGGGGACTAGGGTATGCCGGGAGCAAAACGATTCGAAAAAAAAGGCTATGCGAAGCCGAAGCACGTGCGCACGACATTGAAGCGGCTCGCGTCTTATATGGGGCGATACAAAGCGCTGTGGATTGCGGTTTTCATCCTTATCGCCGTAAACGCAGGATCGAGCGTCGTCAGTTCGTATGCGATAAAACCCGCGCTCAACGACTATATCATTCCGCTTATCGGAAAACAGGATCCCGATTTAACGAAATTTATTAAAATGCTTGCCCTCGTTTTTGCGATTTTTGCCGCAGGCTCTTTCGCTTCATGGGGCAGTTCTCGTATCATGCTGCATATTTCGTCGGACGTGCTTTTCCGTATCCGAAGCGATTTGTTCAAAAAACTTGAAACGCTCCCGATAAAATATTACGATACCCGGACGCACGGCGAAATCATGTCGCGCTTTACGAACGATATCGGTACGCTGCGCGATGTATTCAGTCAGAGTTTGATGCAGCTTTTTTCGTCGGCCCTTACCGTCTCAGGCATATTTGCAATGATGATTGTGCTGAGTCCCGTGCTCACGCTTATCGCCGTCGCTTCGATTGCGCTCATCATGCTGCTCGCCGCTTTTGTCGGAAAAAAGAGCGCGGGCGCATTCCGCGATCAGCAAAAAAATATCGGACGGGTAAACGGCTATGTCGAAGAGCTTATCGAAGGGCTGCGCGTCGTCAAAGTGTTCAATCACGAACGCGAAGCGATTGCCTCTTTTTCTTCGCTCAACGGCGAGCTTTGCGCTTCGGGGATCCGCGCGAATGCTTACGCGGGTATGCTCATGCCGCTTATGGGAAATCTTTCGCACGTTCAGTACGCGCTCGTCGCGGTCACAGGTGCGCTTTTCGTCATCGGCGGCAAGCTCGACTTGGGTTCCATAGCCGCCTTTTTGCAGTACACGCGAAATTTCAGCCGGCCGATTACGATGATGAGTCAGCAATTCAACGGAATATTGAACGCGCTCGCCGGTGCGGAGCGGGTGTTCGCGGTTATCGACGAAGAAGGCGAAAAGGACGAAGGAACGCTGTGCCTCGTCAACGCGTGCGAAGCGCGCGACAAATTCGGGAAGGCGAAGCTCGTGCAGTCTTTCGCATATACCGGCGAATGGGCGTGGAAAGATCCCTCCGATACGAAATTGATACGATTGCGAGGCGATGTCGCCTTCGATCACGTGAGTTTCGGCTATGACGAAGGAAAAACTGTTTTGCACGACATCTGTATGCGCGCCTTGCCCGGACGGAAAATCGCGCTCGTCGGCTCAACCGGCAGCGGAAAGACGACAGTGATAAATCTTTTGACACGCTTTTACGACGTCGCCGAAGATTCGGGCAGCATCACGTACGACGGTATTCCGATCAATAAAATTAAAAAAGAGGATCTGCGCCGTTCGCTCGGCATCGTGCTGCAGGACACGCACCTTTTTTCCGGAACGATACGCGACAATATCGCTTACGGTAATTTGGAAGCAAGCGATGCGCAGATTATCGCTGCTGCCCGCCTTGCAAATGCGGACGCTTTTATCCGCAGACTTGAAAAGGGTTACGATACCGTCATTTCGGGCGACGGCGGAAATTTGAGCCAAGGACAAAGGCAGCTCATTGCGATCGCGCGCGCTGCCGTCGCCGATCCGCCGGTGCTCATCCTCGATGAAGCGACGAGTTCGATCGACACGAGAACCGAAATGCTCATTCAAAAAGGTATAGACAGCCTTATGAAGGGCAGAACGGTGTTCGTCATCGCGCACCGCCTCAGCACCGTCCGCAATGCGGATGAAATCGTCGTACTGGAACAGGGTACGATTATCGAGCGCGGTACGCACGATGAACTCATCGCTTCCGGCGGCCGCTATTATCGCCTGTATACGGGCAGCGCGATTTTGGAGTAGGGGAAATGCCGGAACCGCGCCGTTAAATCGATCGTGCGGGAAGCGTATGCGAAGTCAAATCGTACGTGTTGACTATATGCATAAAAACGGCCATACTGTCCTTATGTGTGCCGCCGCTCGAAAATCGATTCGATACGACGATATCGGCAGAATAGACGCTCCGCAAATCTGCGCCCTGCCCGGCGTGCTCGACAACATAAGCAGGGAAGGCTGCAAAGTGCATTATCCCTTTCTCGTTGTCATAGACCTCGACAGCGATTATGAGATAAGGGTGATGCCTTCGCACATTTCGGGCGAAATGCACAAAACCGCTTTTACGCTGCTCTGTCATCCGCGCTGGGTAAAAGAAGACAGAGGCGCGACGGAAATCGGCTTCAGTATTCTCCGCTCTCCCGATTCCGTATACCTTTCCGAATATGTCGCAGGCCTTTCCGACGCTGCCGATGAACAAAGGGTCGAAAATCAAATCGTCGGCTCCGTATGCCAAGTAGTGTAAAAAAATTACCGGGCGCCGCATTTTTATCGTTTCCCGACATGTACGATATGCTCGTCTCCGAACTTCGCGAACGTTTTTTTTGCGATTTACGCGATTCCGTGCGATACGGAGATCTGCTCTATGTTCCGCATATCGATAATTTATTAATTAATAATTTTAAAGGCGATGCGAAAGAAAACGGAAATACGCTTTCGGAAAACGGCGCTTCGAGTCTTTGCACGCCGTATTGGTGCCGCACGGCTATGCTTTCGCCTCTTGTGATCGGTTTCGATTCGATAGGAGATGCGGCGCACGCTCTTACCGATATGCAGCGCTCTTGGGCTCCGTATCAGTATCGTTTTTTTAGGCGCGCTTCGCTTATTCAGGAAAAACTTCCGTATGTCAATCTCAAAGAACGCATCTTTCCCGTGCGCATACCCGCATCTCCCATCGGGTTGTATACGCTCATCGGAGAACATGAGATGCTCGCATCGGAAGCGACGACGAGTCTTTTGCCTGCCGGTGCGATTCGGTTTACGGAAAATCACGAAGATCCGCCGAGCCGCGCATATTTGAAACTCTATGAAGCGTTGACGCTTATGCGGATTTTTTTCGGGTGTGAAGCGCCGTGTGCCGGAGAGCGCTGTTTCGATGCGGGTGCAAGCCCCGGCGGTTGGACGTGGGTGCTTGCCGGTTCGGGCTGCATGGTGTTTTCGGTAGACCGTGCGGAGTTGGCGCCGGGGCTTATGAAGCATCCCCGCGTCGAATTTTTAAAGCACGATGCCTTTACGCTCAAGCCCGAGGATGTCGGAGCGTGCGATTGGGTTTTCAGCGATGTGATATGTTATCCTTCGAGGCTCTACGATTGGATCGGCACATGGCTTTCAAGCGGGCTTTGCCGGAATATGATCTGTACGATTAAAATGCAGGGCGATATCGATTGGCAGCTTGTGGAAAAATTTGCAGCTATTCCCGACAGCCGTGTCATACATTTGAATTATAATAAGCACGAACTCACGTGGCTGCACTGCGGAAAATAAACGATGCCGCTTCGGCGGCCTGTTGTTACGCGCGGCCTGCCCGATAGATCGCAGTGCGTTTCGACGCGGACGAAACCCGCTTTTTTCATCAGGTGAGCGGCTTCTTTTGCATTGTATTCGCCGCTTTCGAGAAAAAACACACCGCCTTGCGTAAGGTGCTCATACGCTTGCACTACGAGGCGCCTCGTGATCGCAAGACCGTCCGAGCTTTGCCGTACGCCGAGCGCGCCGTCTGCATCTCCGTCGAGGGCGAGAGCCGGATCGCCTCTTCCGTCTTTTAATAATTCCGTCACTTCATCGGACGGCACGTAAGGCGGATTTGCGAGTATCGCGTCGAAGAGGGAGAAGGGCGAAAGTGCATTCAGCAGATCGCCTGAGGCGAATGCCGTGCGTTCGAACTGCGCTTTTGTTAAAAGCCGAGATGCGTTTTGCTTTGCGATTTCAAGAGCGCGGGAAGAAATGTCGGTAAGCGTAAGCTCGCAAAAGATTCCGCACTCGTTCAATTCACGAGCTGCCGCGATACCGACGCAGCCGCTTCCCGTGCATATATCGGCGATGCGGAGCGTATCGTCGGTTTGTCCCCCTTCGTTTTGTTTCGTCGTTTCGGCGTTCTTTTTCGACGCTTCGGCAGTCCGTACCGCTTTGCCGGTACTCGTCGTTTTATTTCGTACAATCTCTTTGATGCCTTCGACCGCTTTTTCTACGAGCGTTTCGGTGTCCGGCTTCGGAACGAGGACGTCTTGTGTGACGATAAAATCGAGTTTATAGAATTCTTTGTGCCCCGTGATATAGGCGACTGCAAGCCCCGTTTTGCGCTTCTCAATCGCGGACATAAATGCGCCGTACTGCGCATCCGTCAAATTATCGTTTCGGTATGCGAGTAAAAAAGATTTCGAACACTTGATCGTGTGCGATAAAAGAACGTCCGCATCGAGCGGAGCCGTCGGAGAATTTGTTAATTTTTTTATCGCTTCGTCTCTTGCGTTTTTGATGGTCACGCTTGTATTCCGCCGCCGTGCGTTCTTATCCGCTAGTCGTGTTCGAGTTCGCTTACGTCCGCTTTAAGCTGCTCTTCTTTTGCATACACGTTGAGCGCGTCGAGCATTTCGTCCATATAGCCGAGCATAAACTGGTCGAGCTTGTACAGCGTCAAATTGATGCGGTGATCGGTCACTCTGTTTTGCGGGAAATTGTACGTGCGGATGCGTTCGCTTCTGTCGCCGCTCCCGACCATCGATTTCCGCGCCGCGTCCCGCTCCGCCCGTTTTTTGCTCTCTTCCAAATCGAACAAGCGCGCACGCAAAACGCGAAACGCTTTCGCTTTGTTTTTGATTTGGCTTTTTTCGTCCTGTTGGATGACGACGAGCCCCGTCGGAATATGCGTGAGGCGTACTGCGGAATCCGTCGTGTTGACGCACTGTCCGCCGGGTCCGCCCGCCCGCATCACGTCGATGCGCACGTCTTCCGGCTTGATGACGATATCGGTTTCGCTCGCTTCGGGGAGGACTGCGACCGTCACCGTGCTCGTGTGGATTCTCCCCTGCGCTTCCGTTGCGGGAACGCGCTGTACGCGGTGTACGCCGCCTTCCCATCTGAGCGTGCCGTATACGAATTTTCCGGAAAGCGAAAACGAAATCTCTTTATAGCCGCCCACTTCCGTCGGCGTCGAATTCATAATTTCGTATTTCCAGCCTTTCATCTCCGCAAAGCGCGCGTACATTTCGTAGAGGTCGGCGACGAACAGCGACGCTTCGTCTCCGCCGACGCCGTTTCGTATTTCGACGATGATGTTTTTTTCGTCGAGCGGATCCGGCGGAATGAGTTTTAATTTTATTTTTTCTTCGAGCAGCGGCTTTTGTTCTTCGAGCGATTTCAGCTCTTCCCTCGCCATCTCTTTCAGATCGTGATCGTCTTCGTTCGTGATCAGTTCGGTATCGCTTTCGATGCCGTCGAGCATTTTTTTGTATTCGCCGTATAATTCCATGAGCTCGGACAGATGACCGTGTTCGCGCATAACGTCTTTGTATTTTTCGACGTCTTTAACAAGATCGGGATCCATAACGCGCGCGCTTAATTCGTCGAAGCGTTTTTTGCAGTCTTCGAGTTTTTTCAGTAAATCCATAGCGTTTTATTGTATAGTTTCCGAACGATTTTTGCAATGAAACGAAAAAACATGAAACGAAAAAATATCGAAAAAATTATTGAAGAAAAATATTTTCCGCCCCCTTGTTGTTTTTCACATACGTCATCTCCGTCGCGGCGTTCGCTGTAGCGGTACGTATGAGAATAGTATATACTTAATTTTATGAGCAAAGCTGATAAGATTTTTTTTGCGATATGTTTATTGCATTTTTGTCTCTTGCCGTTTGCTGCGGAAGAAGCGGACACGGTTACGGTTTTCACATGCTCTGCGGAGCCTGCAAAAAATCGATACGTGCTTGTCGTCGGTGCCTACGATTGGGGTCCCGTCGCCGATACGGTGATAATGAATACCGGCAAAACTTTTTCGGCCGATGCCGTCAGAGCGAAAGATTTTGAAGTTACGAAAATTTTTGCGCCGGAAGAGCAGGCGCGGCGCGGTTCCGGTTTTTCAAAAGGCGAGCGCGATGTTGTCGACGCGTATCTTTCCGACTCGCGAGGCAATAAAATCGAGGGCGAAGGAAATCATATAACGCTGAAACTTTCCGTTGAACCGGAGGAATCTTCCGGAAATCCTTTTATAAAAGCCGTCTTCTATACGGGGACGCTCTACGGTTTAAAAATTGAAAACGAAAAACTCGGCTTTACGATAAAAAAACGGAGTGCCGCCGTATGTCCTGAGGCTGCGCGCTTTACGATGTTCGATTTTACATCCGGCGATACGGATATGCAGTATGCGTTTTGGACGCCGACAAATTCCGATCAAAGCGATAAAAAAATTCCGCTGATCGTTTGGTTTCACGGTATAGCCGAAGGCGGCAATAATCCGTATATGCCGATTTTGGGTACGAAGGCGGTGAACCTCGCGGGGCAAAAAATACAGTCGTATTTCGAAAACGGCGCGGCAGTCCTCGTTCCGCAAGCTCCGACGGCGTGGCTCGAATCGACAAGTGCGGGTGCCGGAGGAACGCGGCTTTGGGTTCCCGTCGATATTGAAGGAACGGCAAAAAACATACTGAATCCGTTTCTCAAAACAGCCAATGCTATTTTTAAAACCGATTTGAAAATCAAATCCGATAAAAAAAATCCCGTGGCAAGCGTTTCATATTACAGCGAGGCGGTAAAAGGATTGATCGACGAATGTATTGCAGAGCATCCGTACATCGACCCGGATCGCATATATGTCGGCGGCTGTTCGGCCGGCGGTTATATGACGCTCAATATGCTTTTGCAGTATCCCGATTTTTTTGCGGCGGCTTTTCCCGTGTGCGAAGCGTATCCCGATAAAAAAATTACGGACAGCCAGCTCGGCGAACTTGCGAAAGTTCCGCTGTGGTTTACGCGAGCAAAAGACGACGACACAATTAAGATGGAAAAGTACGACGGCGCGACCGTATCGCGTCTGCGAGAATTGCATCCCGAAGATTTGCATTACGTCGTTTACGACAACGTCCTTGATCTAAGCGGCGCCTATAAAGACAAAAAAGGCAATCCGTATCGCTTTGACGGACATGCGTCGTGGATATACGTTTTGAACGACGATGTCGAAGATGGGGGCATAAAGCTGTTCGCGTGGCTTGCTTCACGGCGCCGCTGATACGTGTGCCGTAGCGACGCATTATGTCGGCGCTTTCTTTTCCGCTGTATACCGACGTGATAGTTTTTTCAGCCGTGCGGCAATGAGTTTTTTCAATGCCGCCGGTTTCACCGACAAAACGTTTTCTCCGTAACCGATAAAATACTGCGCGATAAACGCTTCTTCGCCCTTGTTATAAAAGCCTTTGACAATATAGCCGCCGTGTTCCGTATACAGCTGCATCGACGGATAGTGTTCTTTGTAAAAGAGATCGGCTCCCTTTTCCGAGACGGCGGCTTCGAATTCGACGGCGCCCTGAGTTTTGTACAGCGCATCGGCGCTTTTAATAAATTGTGAAAGAGGCTTCGCTTTTCGGCGATCGTTCGGTGTGAGCGACATAATTTTATCGCAGCGAAACACGCGAGGTCTTTTCGTTTCGAAATCGTAACCGGTCGCATACCACTGACCGTACGAAGCCGATATGTCGAAAAATTGAACGACGTATGCGGTTTTTATGCCGTTTTTCGCGTAGCTGACGGAACACACCCGCTCTTCGACGGCGGATCGTAAAACATCGCGCAAAAAACGGCAGCGATGATTGTGGCGCACGGCGTCGAATGTAAAAACTTTTTCCATGCGGCGCAGCATCCGTATCTTTTCGGGCGCAAGACATCTTTCGAATTTTTCTTTCAGCTTATCGACGCTCAGATGAAAGGGCGTCGTTTCGTATGCTCGAAGCGTGCACATGGAAAAATAGAGGGCGAGCACTTCATCGAGCGTAAAAAGAATCGGAGACAAGAGCTTGTTTTGCAGTATGCGGTAAGCGCCGTTTCTGCCGTATTCGGCATATATCGGCATACCGATGTGTTCGAGAGAGGCTATATCGCGGAGCGCCGTGCTTTTCGATATGTCGTAGCGACGCATTATGTCGGCGAGTTTAAACGAATCTTTATCATTTAAAAAGAACATCATATCCTGCAAGCGTTCCGATTTGTTCACGATGCACTTCCCTGTAATAAGATTTTAAAGGTGTCGTAATATGACACCTTTTTGCAGTATACTGCGATCGTATGATAAAATACAGAGGAGTGTGATCATCGTATGAAAAAATTATTTTTATCTTCATCTTTTGTCGACGTTGCAGGTCTGTTGCCGCTCTTTGAAAAAGAACTTACGGGAAAAACGGTATCGTTTATACCGACCGCGAGTACCGTAGAAAAAGTTACGTTTTATGTAAAAGCGGGAAAAGAAGCGCTTGAAAGTTTAGGTATGATCGTCGATGTTTTGGACCTGTCGTCAGAAAATCCCGATGAGATCCGCCGCAGGATCGCTGCAAACGATTGCATTTACGTTTCCGGCGGCAATACATTTTTTTTATTGCAGGAATTGAAACGAACGGGAGCCGATGCCGTCATCGTTCGAGCGGTAAAAGGCGGAAAGCTTTACATCGGAGAATCGGCAGGATCGATCGTCGCGTCAAAAAATATCGAATATATAAAAGCGATGGACTCAAGTAAAAAAGCGCCCGAATTGACGAATTTCGATGCGCTGGGCTTGACGGATTTTTATACGGTGCCGCACGTCCGGAATTTTCCATTTAAAAAAGCGGCGAAAAAAATAATCGACGAATATTCGGCTTCGCTCAATTTGCTTGCGATCGCCAACGATGAAGCGATATTGGTCGAAGGCGATGCACTGCGCGTCGAGCACAGCGCGCGAATGTGATCGGAACATAGGTGTTCCCGTTATAAGCCGAGCATCGCTTTGGTAATGCCGAAGTAAATCAAAAGCCCCGTGATGTCGACTATCGTCGTGAGTGCGGGACTTGCGACGAGAGCGGGGTCGACTTTGAACGCGGCGGAAATAAGCGGAAGGGCCGCACCGATAATGGTCGCGGAGATAACCTGTACGGCGAGCGCGAACGCAATAGCAACTCCTATCTGTACGAGGGTGAGAGAGGCGGGGATCGTCGTACCGCCGCTCATAAGATTGACGCGCAAAAACGCGATCGCTCCGAGTACGAGGCCGAGCATGAGCGAAATGCGCAGCTCTTTCCATATGACGCGCAGTATATCGCTCTTGTCGATTTCTTTGAGCGCGAGCGCCCGGACGATAACCGTCGCGGCTTGGCTTCCGGTATTGCCTCCCATATCGGTGAGCATGGGAATGTAAAACGTGAGGAGCATAAGGTGTGCGATCGTGTTTTCGTATGTCTGCAGTACTGCGCCCGAAAAAAAATCGAATATTGCAAGTATGACCAACCAGATGACGCGCCGTGAAAAATGCGCCCACGCGGACGTGTTCAAGTACGACGTTTCCTGATGTTTTCCGGTGATTGCCATAAAGCGTTCCATATCTTCCGTGCGTTCTTCTTCGACGACATCCATCGCGTCGTCGTGCGTGATGATGCCGATGAGGAGCCCTGAGCTGTCGACGACGGGGAGAACGAGAAGGCCGTATTTCGTTATCGTAAACGACGCTTCTTCCTGATCGGCGTCCGCAGTGATTTCTCCTGCCGGCTCTTTTTTTATCGAAGCGAGGGTCGCTGTAGGTTTTGCGAGAATCAAGTCAGTGAGCGTTACGTAGCCGCACAGTTTTCTTTCTTCGGTGAGCACGAATATAACCGATACCGCTTCCCTTTGCGCGCCTTCAAGCCGTATGCGGTTGATCGCTTCCTGTACCGTAAACGATTCGGGGAACGCGACGTAATCGGTCGTCATAACCGATCCTGCCGTTCCTTCGGGGTAAGACGAAAGCTGTTTGATTTCGTCGCGCTCTTTTTGCGCGAGAAGCGGGAGCACTTCGTCGAGCCGGTCTTCCGAAATCGATTTTGCAAGGTCTGCGCGCTCATCCGGCGGCAGTATTTTGAGCAGCCGTGTGAGCTCTCCGTCGCTCAAAAGTTCGGCGGTTTCGGATTGGAGCGTATCGGGAAGTTCGCGGAAAATGTCGATCGCCGTACGCGGATCGAGCTTTTTGAACAGATGATATATCTCTTCCGGCTCCAATCCTTCGATGAGTTCGGCATCTTCCGTCGGGTGACGGGTACTCAAAAAGCGTGCGACATCGGCATACCGTTCTTCTTTGACGAGGGTTTCGATGTCGGGCGAAAGCAATTCTGTCTGCATGTGCAGCCTCCGAAGGTATGAGATTGAACCTATGATAAACGGTTTGCAGGGCGTATTATAGCATAAAACGTATAAAAAGAAAAATATTGTAAGAAAAAATATTGCAGGCTGCCTTAAAAACTCCGAAATCGCAATATCTCAGCGATATATAGTAGGGTGATTTTATGGCAAAGTATAATCGTCGGTATAAGGATTCGGTCTTTGTCGATTTTTTCGGTGAAGATAAAAACGCAAAGAGCAATTTTCTCTCGCTCTACAATGCGCTCCACGGGACTCACCTCGACATATCTGCCGGACTCGAACCGCTCAGGCTCGAACAGGTGATGTATATGGCTTTCCGAAACGATGTCGCGTATCTCGTCGACGATAAAATTATCGCTCTCGTAGAACATCAATCTACAATCAACGCCAATATGCCGCTGCGCTTTTTGCAATACGCAGCCCGTCTCTACGAACTGATTCAAAACCCGCGCGACCGCTATCTCAGACGTTTGAAAAAGATTCCGACGCCTGAGTTTTACGTATTCTACAACGGGAAAGAGGATTACCCCGAAAGCACGACGCTCCGTCTTTCCGATGCCTTTATGACTATACCCGAAAAGCCTGCTCTCGAACTTGTTGTCAGCGTGACAAATATCAATTATACTAAGGGCAGTGAAATCTTACATACGTGCAAACCGCTTAAAGAGTATACTCTGTTCATCGAAGCCGTGAGGCGGCATACGAAATTCGATCCTGAAAACGGTTTTCAAAACGCGATCAAAGAGTGCATACAAAACGACATCTTGCGTGAATATTTACAGCGGAAGTCAAAGGAGGTGATGAATATGTTAATAGCCGAATACGATTACGATGTCGATATCGCCGTACAGAAAGAAGAAGCGCTACAGGAAGGCTCATATCAAAAAGCGCTTGAAACGGCGAGACTGATGAAGCAGTCACATTGTAAACTTGATTTTATTATGCAGATGACCGGTCTCTCCAAAGCTGAAATCGAAAAGCTGTAACCGCAGCTCCATACGGTGCCGGCTCGGCGCACATCGTGTTTTCCGCAGTTGTAGCGTATACGGCCGCATTGCCGCGAGACCGTCCCGCATTCCATCATTACCGCTTGCCCATCAATTACCCATTACCAATTACAAATTACCAATTATTAATCCCTTTACTTTCCGCCGCATACGGTATATACTGTAGGCGATGAAAAACGTATTTGCAGCGTATAAGTCGTACGGGGTACTTGACACGTATACGCGCATCGCGCAAAATTCACGGCTTCACGGCTTCACGGCTTCACGGCTTCACGGCTTCACGGCTTCACGGCTTCACGGCTTCACGGCTTCACGGCTTCGGGCGAACTCTCTTTAAAATCGAAAACATACGATCGTCTCACTCAATGCGGCGTACGAAAGGCATCTTTCGTGCGCCGTATCCGTTTCGTTTATTGTCGGCTTCAAAGCGGCGCATATATCAAATAGGTTTAGGAGGAAGTATGATATATAATAAGATGAGATCGTTTACGGCGGCGGCGCTTGCCGCAGTATTTTTGCTTGCAGGCTGTCAGCAAAATGCCGAAACGCCGGCACAGCCGCCGAAGGATACGAGAGCACCTGCCGAAGTTGCAAACTTTACGGCGATGCCCGGAAGCGCAAGCGCAGTCATTTTGAGTTGGAAAAATCCGTCGGATGCGGATCTGTACCAAGTCGAAATCACGGCTCACCCCGCTCACGGCTCGCTTAAAACTGCCATATACCTTGCGGCGGAAAAGGGGAAAGACGTAAGCTATAGTGCGGACGCTTTGAGCGCCGACACGGAATACACTTTTACGGTAAAGACCGTTGATAAATTGCTCAACAAAAGCGCAGGCGTAAGTAAAACGGCACGTACGCAAAGCGCATCCGTACCGGGCGCCCCTATGACGATTACGCTTACGCAAAGCCCCGCGACCCCCACAAACGGAAGTGTTACGGTAACGGTTACATCGAGTACGTCGATACAGAGCGCCAAATGGTTGCAGGGCGTCAAAACCGTAGATGAAGTTTTGGCAAACGGTACCGCTATCTCGGGCGGAAGTTTTACGGTAAGCGATAACGGTATCTATACCGTTGCGGTCATGGATACCGACGGGAGGCGCGAGATAAAGACGATCACGATCGGCAATATAGACAAAACTCCGCCTGCAAAGGTACAAAACCTTTCGGCAAGCTACGCTTCGGGAAGCGGGAAGATCACCGTAACGTGGACGAACCCCTCGGACGCCGACTTTGCAGGATGCGTTTTGCGCTGGAAAAAAGGCGCGGGAAGCGAAACGGAAGTGCCGATCGCAAAACCCGACACAAGCTATGAAATGACGGGCATACTTTCCGACAACAGTGTGTACGCGATTTCGGTGAGTACGAAAGATACGGTCGGTAACGAAAGCGAAAAAGAAAGCGTAACGGTGCGTTCGACACTCAATGCGGAAGTAACGGCTATAAGCCTCGACCGCACGCACTTGGATACGATTATGATAAACCGCTCCATAACGGTAACCGTAACGGGAAGCAATTTCAATACGCTTTCAAGCCTTTTGGTACAGGTAACGGACGGTCATACTTCCGAGCCTCCCGTAACGGCGACGATCGATGCGGCGCACAATACAGCGACCGCGACGGTTTCGGCACCCGTTCCGGCAAGTCCGACCGAAGCGGGTACGGTGTATACGGTAAAGGCGATTGTAAACAGTGCGACGCCCGCACAGGCGACCACAAACTTTATTGTTTCCAAGCCCGCAGCGGTAAAAGAAATCGTCCTTTCGCCCGCACAGATCAAATTCGGCTCGGCATCGAATGTTTCCGTAAAAGTAAAAGGAGCGAATTTCGATATCCGCGGCGAAACGAAGATAAAGCTTTTGAATTCTGCAGGGCAGGAAGTAAGCGCGAGCACGGTAACCGTCGCACCAAGCGTCGGAAACGCATCGGAGTTCACCGCTTCCGTCCCGCTGCCGGCCGAAAGCGGTTTTTATACCGTTGCGCTTTATTTTGACGGCAAAAAAGAGGCAAAAACCGCAACGCTGCACCTTTATGACGACCCCGTCATTACAAGCATTGCGATCCCCCGTGCGGGCATAAGCTATGGGGGCAATAAACTTCCCGTAACGATTATCGGAAAAAACTTTAAAGCTCCCGGCATAAGCGCAGCCGACTTCAGCGGTACGGGTGCGACCTTTTCGAATTTCAAAATCATAAGCGACACAAAGACGACCGCGGAAGTGTCCTGTCCCTATGTGGCGGGAGAGTATCCCGTTACGGTACACTGTAAAAGCGCAAGCAAAACGGGTACTCTTTCCGTAAAAGATTACAGCGCATGGACTCCCGGAAAAATCGTCCTTGCGGATAATACGGCAGTCGATAAAGACGGCTTTACGGCAGTAGATCCGGGCAATCCGCCCGTTGCGGTCGTCTGCGGGACGAACGTATACGGCGCCGCGATCGGCGTCGCGCTGCATACGGGTACTCATCTGGAGTGGGCGAAAGACGGCACGACGGGTTACAAAACGAAGTTCGAAGGGATCGTCTGCACGCCGAGCGTATATAACCAAAACGGAGCGGCGCTTACGGCGGCTTTTACGGGAGATGAGGACGGAAGCGACAACTGGGACTATATATGTTCGGCCGACCCCGAAGGAACGGCAAATGTTGCCGTGAATTACCCTGCCTTCGATTGGGTACTGAAGTACAATACGGCGTATGAGGCGCAGCTCGGATCGGCACGGCCCGCGTGGTATATGCCGAGCATAGCAGAACTTTGCCAAGTGTATAAAAATAAGGAGGCGGTAAATGAAAGTCTTTTAAAAATCAACGGTTCGGCTTCTTCCTATGCGGATGCAAGTCTCGGGACGGGGTGGTACTGGTCGTCGTCGCAGTATTCCGACTACTATAAATATGCGTGGCTTGCGGGTTTCGGCAGCGGCTACCTGTACGACGACGGCAAGAACGGCAATAACAATGTGTGTTGTATAGCCGGCTTTTAACGTGAGCGGAGCGAACGGGCTTTGCCCCTTCGCGCGGTATGTGTGCTTATATGTGCGGCAGTCCGCCGAAATGCCGACGGACTGCCGCGGGAGCGCGCTTTAAGGATTTGCGTACACGATCTTCCGTACGGATCGTGCATGCAAGAGAGCCGGTACGGAAAGCGGCCGAGTGCCGCAGGAGTTTTACGGTATGAACTTATTCGATTTCGATTCGATAAAACGAAAGAAGATTTTGATTCAGGATGTAAGCGACTTGATCGAATTGTATCGGTTTTTCGGACATAATATATATAAACGCAAAGATCCGCCCCCTTACAAGGCCAAGATCAAGGACAAGACCAAGACCGATGCCAACATCGATATCGATATCGACTTTTTCGCACCGTATTTTACGCACAACGCACAAAAGAAGATCGGTAAAAACGGTATTTATTGCTATGCGCCCGTCCTGTTCTTTTTCCGCGATACGGGCGGCAATACGAAAAAGCTTTTTACAAAACGGCGAAAAGCTTTGGAAGAAATGTTCGGCAGCGCCCTTGTTATGAAATGGGAATACGGGCTCTGTCTTGACGAAGAAGAACGCGAAACGGAAAAAACATATTATTTCCTCGGCGAACCGATATGGCTTTCCGAACCGATCCTGAAAGTCTCTCCGAAAGCGGAGGGAAAGCAGGCGCACGCTATGAAGATAAAAAGGCAGATAGTACACAATTTGGTAAAACCCATGTCGGACTTTTGTAAGGACGTCGTTCAGGCGGGAAAACAGTAATTCGGCTGCGGCCGCTCGGCATACATTTTAATTTGTAATGAGTAATGTGTAATTTGTAATCCGACTTTTCCAGAATTATCAATTACCCATTCTCCATTCTATCCCGTCCCGTTGCAGAAAAAACGGCGATGTGATAGTGTTGCACTGCCTATGAAATCCAAACCTTTCGTATCCGTGCTGCTCCTCTCTCTTCCGCTTCTTTTTACCGGCTGTTCGTCCTTTTCCGGTGAAACCCTCGGTGCGGTCTATGTGATTTTTTTGTGGATAGGCGGCGCTGCAGGCTATCTCATCTCCGATTTTATTTGGTCGGGCGACGACGCGGGAAACGAATACACGCCCGCATGGGAAGTGATCGCGTGGTTTGCGTTCACAGTGCTCGGCATCGTTTTAGGCTATGTGAAGCCCTTTTTCCTTTTTTCGGGATTCCTCATTTCAGTTATGACGCCCGTCGCCGGCATGACGGTCATTATGTTCATCGTCCGCATTTTGAGAAAAAGACGACAAGGCTGACATGTCCGGTTTTTACGATTTTTATGACGTCGCAGTCGTCGGTGCGGGACACGCCGGAATCGAAGCTGCCCTCGCGTGCGCGCGTATGGGATTGAAGACGCTCGTCGTAACGCAGACGATCGAATCGATCGGACGCCTGTCGTGCAATCCTTCGATCGGCGGCATCGCAAAGGGCAATATCGTCCGCGAAATCGACGCGCTCGGCGGTGAGATGGCAAAGCTCACGGACGCTTCCCTCATTCAATTTCGCCTCCTCAACAAAAGCAAGGGGCCGGCCGTACGCGCTCCGCGTGCTCAAGCGGACAAAATCGTCTATTCCGGGCTTGCACGGAAAGCGCTCGAAGCGGAGCCTAATCTTTCGACGCTCATGGACACCGTTACCGATATCGTGACGGCGGAAAGTTCGACGCCGCTTCCGCCGCATTCGGAGGGGAGCGCGGAAGAAGGAACGATACCGGGCGAAAAAAGGGGCGAAACGCTCGGCACGGCTATGCGCTTGAAAATCACCGGCGTCGTAACCGAGCGGGGCCGCGTCGTTCCCGTGCGCGCCGTCGTGCTTACGACGGGAACCTTTTTGGGCGGACGCATATTTATCGGCGAATACGACGCTCCGTGCGGAAGGCTCGGAGAGGCCGCCGCACAGGGTTTGACGGAGTCGCTTCGGAAACTCGGCTTTACGACGGGGAGACTGAAAACCGGCACTCCGCCTCGCGTGCTTAAAAAGACTGTCGATTTTTCGAAGCTCGACGTGCAGGAAGGAGACGCCGACGTTATCCCCTTTTCATACGACAATACCTCAGTCGATCGCCCGCTCGTACCCTGCCACATCGTATACACGAATGGCGAAACGCACCGGATAATCCGCGACAACGTTCACCGCTCGCCGCTTTTCAGCGGAAAGATTTTGGGGATCGGGCCGCGCTACTGTCCTTCCATCGAAGACAAAGTGGTGCGCTTTGCCGACCGCGAGCGGCACCAGATTTTCGTAGAACCGGAAAGCCTTGAAACCGATGAAATCTATTTGAACGGATTTTCCTCTTCGCTTCCCGAAAGCGTGCAGGATGCGTTTTTGCGTACGTTGCCGGGCTTTGAAAACGCCGTACCGTCGAGACCGGGTTATGCGGTCGAATACGATTACGTCGAACCCACCCAGCTTTTTTCGTCGCTCGAAACGAAGCGCGTCGCGGGATTGTTCAACGCGGGGCAAATCAACGGAACGTCGGGTTACGAAGAAGCTGCAGGGCAGGGTATCGTCGCGGGCATCAACGCGGGCTATTACGCGAAAGCGCATCGGAAAATCTGCGGCCCCATGTGCGCAGCTTCCGACGATATGCGCGCTTCTCCCGAACGCTTGAACGACGCTCTCGAAAAAGCGCAAAGGGATGCGGGCTTTAACAATTTTCGAACGATACCCGAATGGCAGCCGCTCGTACTCCGCCGCGACGAAGCGTATATCGGCGTATTGATCGACGATTTGGTGACGCTCGGCACGAAAGAACCCTACCGCATGTTTACCGCGAGAGCCGAATATCGCTTAAAACTCCGAAGCGATACGGCCGACCGCCGCCTTGCTTCCTACAGCTTTGCCGCGGGCTTAAAGACGAAAGCGCAGTTCGACGCCGTAAACCGAAAGTATGCCGTGCGGGAAGAGATATTCGAAAAATTATTAAAAGATCCCAATCTTAAAAATCCGGGCTACGGCGAAAGCGAATGGGAAGAAGCGAAAATCGATTTCAAATACCGCTACTATATCGAAAAGCAGGACAGGCGTGTCGAAAAAATGCATCGTATGGAAAGCGCGCGCATCCCCGACGATTTCGACTACGCATCCGTCGTATCGCTTTCCGCCGAATCGCGCGCAAAGCTCGAAAAGATCCGCCCTCGCACGCTGGGGCAGGCGGGACGCATTTCCGGCATCCGAGTGAGCGACGTTATGCTCCTCATGGTGTACGTAAAGTAGTTGATAGGTTGAAGCTCGCCGTTCAGTTACCGCGTGATGTCCTAACGGCGTACGTTCAGTCGGTGTTGGGAATTCGATGATGCAAAGATACTTGAGGGTGGAGAATCATGCAGCGACCGGATTATATGAAAAAGAATAAAGGCAGCGGCAAATCGATTGTTGCAGCCCCCCCCCCCCCTGTAAACCGCCGTTTTTTTTATATAAAATACAATCATGATTCCGAATATAATTCTTTGCGATGACCACGCTCTGTTGAGAAACGGAATAAAAAGCTGGATAGAAACTCATTCAAAATACAAAGTTACGCATGAAGCGGGAACGTGGGCGGAATGCGAAAAAATCATCGAAGCGTTTCGCTTGGCCGGCTCTCCGAACAACCATATCGCCGTCGTAGATATTTCGTTCAAAGCCGAATATGCGGCGGCAGCCCACGAAGAAAATTGCGGTTTTGAAATAATCCGCCGTTTTACCGCGCTCGGCGTTCCTTGCATCGCGTATTCGAGTCATGATTCGGGAGGGTTTGTTGAGCATGCTACAAGCTGCGCTGTCGGCGCAAAAGGTTTTGTTTCAAAAAATGCGGATGAAGAAATCCTGCTTGCGGCGATTTATGCGGTGTCTAACGGAAAAACATACATTCAGGCGGAACTTGTAACAGGCCTTTTGGAAGTAAACTGCATAAGTCGGACGTTTACCAAAAAAGAAAAACTGCTTTCGGATGCTCTGACAATCCATAACACAAACGCCGAAGTTGCCGCCGCTCTCGGCATCACGGAAAAAACCGTTGTAAACTATCTTACAATTTTGTATGACAAAGCAGGGGTAAAAAACAAACTCGAATTCTTGGAAAAGATGGGGAGGTTAAATTGAACGTTCGAGTGAAAACATTTTATAAAACGGCACTTCTTTGCGCGGCGGCACTCGCTTTGAATATTGCAGCTTTCTTACTCGTCACTTATTTGAGACTTCCCGTTTTTATGGACACGATTTTTACGGTCGCTCTCGTTTTTTATGCAGGGCTTGTGCCGGCTTTGATCGTCGCAGCTCTCTATAATCCGATTATGACGATTTTACTGTGTGTGATCTATGGAACGGAAATTTTTTATTTTGATTTTTTGTATGCAATCTGCGGAATCCTGATAGTCATTTCGACTTGGATTTTCAGCCGAAACAAAAAAGAATTCTTTTTCAGTCATACCGTTACGGTTTTATACCTTTTGATTATCGCGTTCGTTTCCGCTTTTTTAACCAGTTTTTCCGCAAGCGCGCTGAACACGTTTATTCGTCCGCTTTTCGGAAACTTGTCGCGGTTTTCCGCAATCGACGATTTTTACATCGCATTCCAAAATTTAAAATTCGGAATATTCCTTTCATATCTTTTGCCGCGTATTCCGATCATCGTGCTGGACAGGCTGATTTCCACTTTTTTAGGCTACGGAATATATAGAGTAATTGAACTATGAACGAACAGCAATTACAGGATTTACTTTCTACCTTAAACCTCTACACATCGTTTTTTTTCCTTTTGATCGTACTCTGTTTTACCTCTTTTGTCGCAGTTCTTTTTATTTTGATCCGCAATATAAAGAGCCGCAAAAAATTACAAAAAAACCGGGAGTTTATTTCGGAAATAATTCAGACGCAGGAAGCGGAGCGAAACCGTATAAGCCGGGAACTTCACGATACGGTAAGCCAAAACATAAAAACCCTTCTTCTAAAAGAAAAAGAACTTTCGGCGGTTTTAAGCGATTCCGATTCCAAAGGCGATGAAATACAATTCAAAATCGAAAAAATCATCAGTCTTGAAAAACAAAATCAAAAGCAGCTCAGAACGATCATTCGAAACCTTGCAGTTCCGGCTGTCGGCAACATTCCTTTTAAAACTGTCATAAACGATTTGTGCGAGCAATTCAAAGAGCAAAGCGGAATAGAGTGCTCGTTTTTCGTTTCTCCCGATGTTATGCTTGACGATTTTTCAAAAGAGCAAAAACATCACATTTTACGGATAATTCAGGAAGCCTTGAACAATGCACAAACGCACGCAAAAGCAAGCGAGACAAGCATTGTCATAAGAAAAGGCCGCAGTGAAAACCGCCGTTCCGAGCCGGTTTCGGAAAAACAGGTGCAGGCCGGCGAAGATTTTATTTGCATAATGATTTTTGACGACGGGCAGGGCTTTGCCGGCGCCGCGCAAATTGAAAGCGGACTATATTCGCAAAATCACTTCGGCATGAGCGGAATGGAAATGCGTGCAAAACTTTTGGGCGGCTCTCTTTTTGTGCAAAGCAATGCGGAAGCCGGAACGGAAGTGAGGCTGGAAATTCCGGTAAAAAGCGTATAGTTTCAATCCAATTCGGTCATAATCCCGAAGTTTTGACTTTTCCGTTTGTCCCGACTTTTTCGGGAGTAAACTCCCTATCATGTAAGCAAAAGCAAGTGTAAAATCAATGCAAAGAAACTGCCGGCGAACGTTTTTTGTTTAAAAATCGTTTTTAATAAGCGGTTATACCGGAGAATTTTAAGTTGGTGTCTTTAAAAGGAATATATATGCATGAAGCAATTATTAACGGTATTTTTGCACTTCTCGGATCGCTTTTAACCTTTTTGGGAACATATCTTGTGAATTTGAATATAAAGAGGGATGAACGCAACCGCAGACGGATAAAAAATTATCTTGAAGAAATAAAAAGCTTCTATAATTTGGAACAGCTGTATATTGCTGCTGTATCTGAATTAAGGCAGAAATTACCGGAAGTTGAAGGCAGCAAAGCAAGACAGGGTATCCAAAAGGAATTTCGAAACCGAAATGAAGAAAACGGAAATATCGGTCTCAGTATGACGGCGAAACAAGTAAACAAATTACTTGCAAACATGGAGTAGCATAGCAAAATCAAAACAAAGTCCGGTTATTTTTTTAATAACCGGCAATAAAAATTACCGGTCGGTATAAACGCAAAAATAACGCTCAGAAGAAGTAAATATTACAAAATAATATAAACTTACCTAGGAGGAACTATGAGAACCTGTTTAAGAAAAATCGGAATAGTAGCGGCGATTGCCGTAATCTGGATTGCGGGATGCAAAAACACCGTAGAGGTAGAAAAAGAGAAGTCTTATGCGTCAGCCGTAACCTTCAAGGCAGAAGATGCCGGGGAAGCCGGTGTAAAAATCACAATGGCAACCGCAACGGAAGGGGCGTCGATTTTCTATACGACGGATGGCAAGGAGCCGAACGCAAAAAGCGTAAAATACAGCGCACCGTTGACATTTGACAAAGACGTGGAAATAAAGGCGATCGCCGTAAAGGACGGTATTGAAAACAGTCCTGTTTCCGTGGGAAAAGTTTCCATAAAGACAAAGACCGTGGAAGTAGACGAGACTGCTCCGGCTGCCGTGACAAACCTTACGGCGACGGCAAAAGACAGCCGAGTGCTTCTTACCTGGACTGACGCTTCGGACAGTGACATCTACGGATACGAAGTAAGTTACAGCGGAAGCGCCCCGATAAACCGGGCTGCACTTCCCGCACTGAACTCCACAAGCATGATGGCAGCTCAGGGAGCGGGCGGCTGCTATGTCTCGGGTCTTACGAACGGCACGGAGTACACGTTTACCGTAAGGACAATGGACACAAGCGGAAACAAGAGCGGGGGCGTAACGGCAAAGGCAACGCCTGTCGCCGTCAGCGCGAATTCACCGATGACGATCGCATTAAGCGTCCCGGATGCCGCCACAAACACAAGCCTTGATGTAAAGGTAGAGGTAACGACAGCCGCCGAACTGAAGAAGGTTGTGTACAAAAAGGGCGGAAGCGTGAACGCGAAAACCCTCCTTTCGGACACAGGTGCGTATGACGTTACGGGAAGCGTCAAATCAAACGGTTACTTCACCGTCACGGCGGCAAGCGAAGCCGACGGAAACGGAACGTACACGGTTGCGGTTCTTGACGAATCGGGACGAGAGGAGACGGAGCAGATTACCATAGGTAAATTTGACTTTACGCCGCCTTCCAAAGTAAAAAATGTTTCCGGAATATATTCAGACACGCTCCATGTGATAATCCTTAACTGGACAAACCCGAGCGAAAGCGACTTTGACCATGTGGAAATCTCGTACACTACGAATGACGGAACGACAGACTCCGCAAGGTCGCAAGCGGAAAGCGTAAACGGCGCAACCAAGACATTCACCGGCATCGACGCAACGAAGGCATACTACACCTACTACATAGCGAGCGTTGACAAACTCGGAAACAAGAGCGCGGAAGTTAAACATAAGGTGGGCGTACAGACTGGCACAAGCAACGTTCCCGAAGGCTTTGTGGAAGTACCCGGCACCTCAATCGCCGGAACGGAAAGCTGGACACCGAGTTCAGCAGTATTTGTGAGCGGCCGCGTTCTGGAGATAAAATCCTTTTACATGAGCGACCACGAAGTAACAAGAGCGGAGTACAAGGAGGTAATCGGAAGCCTCCCGGGCAGCATGGCGGACGCTTACGACAAGGACGGCAACAAGCTTACCGGAGACGCCGCAGGCAACAATCCTGTAAACAAAGTCAGCTGGTATGACGCGATCGTGTACTGCAATAAACTTTCGAAAAAAGAAAGCCTCACCCCATGCTATAAAATCAACGACAAGACAGACCCTGCTGACTGGGGTACAGTTCCGACATCGAGCGACTCTACATGGGATGCCGCTACATGCGACTGGAATGCAGACGGCTACCGCCTTCCGACGGAAGCGGAATGGGAGTGGGCTGCCCGCGGCGGAGACGGCTACGAATATGCCGGAAGCGACACCATTGATGAAGTGGCATGGTATACATCAAACACAAACGATACAGGAACCAGGGACGTGAAGACAAAGAAAAAGAACGGCTACGGACTGTACGACATGAGCGGGAACATGTGGGAATGGTGCTGGGACCGGTACGGAAACATATCGAACACCACACCAAACACAGGCTCGGCGTCGGGTTCTAGCCGCTGTCGACGTGGCGGTTCTTGGTATGAGGGCGCCATCGTCGCGCGGGTTGCTAACCGGAACTTCGGCGACCCGAACTTTCGCTACGACGTCTATGGCTTCCGCCTGGTTCGCAACGCGCACTAACCCTATATGGGTGCAGAAAGAAGGTGCAAGCCCGGCAAGCGAAGTGCGGTATTCCGGCAGAAATACTGCGAACGCAGCGGCCGGGCCGGCAATGTCAAGCCCGCATACGGGTTAGGGATAGAAGCGGAAATTGCCGAAGGCGATTGGAGCGGATAGCCCGACCCGCCTGAGGCGGGGAACCCCCTAAAAAATAACTTTATAAAACACCGAAAATAACCGCTTTTTTCCATAAATATAACCCTTGACTACATATAAAAATATGTATTATTATATATTTACGGGGTGGTAATATGTTAGTAGAAACTTCACAAATTATGCCGATTACACAGTTGCAGAAAACGCTCACACAGACTGTCAGAAAGATTTCCGAAGACCATCAGCCTGTTTTCATTATGAAAAACAATATCATGGAAGCCGTTATGATTCCATTTGACCGTTACGAGAAACTTTCCGAATTGGAAGAACTCGAAGAACACAAAGAAATTTTTTCAGAGGTTCAAAAAAGAATGAGCCGCTACGATGCTTCAAAGTCTGTAAGTTGGTCATCTCTTAGGGATGAATAATGAGTAAAAAAGGGGAATTCCGAGCGGATGAATTTGAAAAAATCCGGTTGATTCCGGAAGCGGCCGAAGAATATAAAAATTTGGATGGCAGTATAAGGGTTGAGGTTGATAAGAAGTTTGCAAAACTTGATAAAAATCCGTTTCTTGGTTTTCCGCTGGGCAATAAAGCGAATATGGATTTAACAGGTTTTTATAAACTTTATGCTTGTGGTAAAAGCGTCCGTATTGTTTACCGACTTTTGACTCCGGAAAAAGTAGAAATCATCGAGGTTTGGGGCATTGGGAAAAGAGAAAACATGGAAGTTTATAAAGAGGTAGACGACAGAAAGAATGGATAGGATAACTGCCTAATGTGATTACGAAAGCCGGCACCACAAGAAAACCCGATTCACCTGAGGCGGGGAACCCCCTGAAAAAAACGGTAAAAACTGATTTTTGTGATAAACGGAACTTGACGATAAGCCTACCTCCGTATATACTGTAATATATACGGATCATGAGCCGCAGTTAGGGACATCAAGGAGGCGCTGATATCGTTTGTACAAATCAGTAGTGGAGGATTATTATGGATACAGAAAAAGATAAATCTCCAGAGAATAAAAAAACAAATACGGGAGCGGTGGTTGCCGGTATACTTACAGCTTCCGTATTAGCATATTGTGGGTACAAAATAATAAATAGTAGTTTAAAAGAAACTAAATACGAATCCAATCCTAATAAGAATGTATAAAAATAGAAACAATTTAATCTTTGGATTTCACGGTTGTGATTGTTCTCTATGTGACTCTTTGGTCAATAATAAACGGAAAAAATTAAACTATAGCGAAAATAATTATGATTGGCTTGGTAAAGGTATGTACTTTTGGGAAAATGATCCTAAAAGAGCCTTGGACTGGGCTATCATGCTGCAAAAGCATACTCAAAATGCCAAACAAAAAATTAAAAATCCTGCGGTACTTGGCGCGGTTATTTGTTTAGGTAATTGTTTAGATTTTACAGAACAAGAGAATTTATTAAAAATAAAAAAGCATTATGAAAAATTAAAAAAAGAAGCGGAAGAAAAAGGTATTGAATTACCTAAAAACTCCGGTGGTACAGATTTATATAAACGGGAATTGGATTGTCTTGTAATTAATTCTTATATTAAAATACAAAAAGATTCCGGCAATGAATATGATTCCGTTCGTGGAGTATTTTTTGAAGGTAATGAATTATATCCAACTGCCGGTTTTAGAGAAAAAGATCATATTCAAATTGCAATAATTAATCCGAATTGTATTAAAGCTTTTTTTAAAGAAAGAGTTTCAGATAGTAAGTTTAAATCAGTTTAATAATATAAACCTGGCATTGACTTTTTCGACGGAAGTCGCACTTGCATACGGGTTAGGGATAGAAGCGGAAATTGCCGAAGGCGATTGGAGCGGATAGCCCGACCCGCCTGAGGCGGGGAACCCCCTGAAAAATAACTTTATAAAACGCCGAATTTAATATATAATATACTTGAAATCGAAAACGAAGCTCATGCAGAAAATATGTCGCTTTCAAAATGGGCCGTAAGCAAAATTATGGAAAAAATAGAACCGCATTATCCGGAAGGTTGGGCCGATTTGTTCGGTTCCGTTTCAGATTCGTCATTTACCGGACCCGATCAGCCGAAGCTTGAAACGCGAGAAGCTTTTTAATGTATTTTTATGGAAAAAACTACGGAAAAAGTGGAACAATTTTTAAAGCCGTTTGAAATTGTAGATTTTACGGATAAAATGTCTTACGAGTATGCAAAAATACGAAAAGATTTGGAACTTGCCGGTACACCGATAGGTGCGAACGATTTGCTTATTGCCGCCGCCGCAGTGCATGAAAAAGCGACTCTTATTACTCACAATACGGATGAATTTTCGAGAGTACCCGATTTGAAAATTGAAGATTGGGTAAAAGAATGAAAACTTAATACTATAATTATAAAATTAGTATAAATTGACAAACAGTCTATTTAAATATACACTATTAATACGAATGTATGAATAGTGTATACTTAAAAGGAGGCTATAATGATCAATACGGCACTTGTTCAAGTCAGAGTTGATGAAGCTCTAAAAGATGAAGTTACTGATATCTATAATCATTACGGACTGGATTTACCGACAGCTATCAGGATTTTTATGAAAAAAACGGTTGCAGTTAATGGACTCCCTTTCGACCTGAGAGATGATTCAAACAAAAAAAATATCTGGCAATATTTCGGAAGCGGCAAAGATATCGAAATGAATATATCCGCTGAACCGAATTTTTCTGCTGATACAAAGCTGGAGACAATGTGAAGTATTTTTTAGATTCAAACATTGTAATCTATTTTATAAAGGGAAAATTTCGTAAGATTGGAGAAAAACTGGAGGAACATGAAAGCGATATAGTAATTCCGTCTGTTGTTCTTGCTGAACTTGAATATGGGGCAAGGAATTCCAATGATTATGAAAAGACAATTTCAGTTTACAAAGCATTTTTTGATTTATATCCGATAGCCGTTTTTGATAAAAAATCATCAGTAGAATACGGAAAATTAAGAAAAATTTTATCTTCAAATGGTATCATAATCGGTCCGAATGACATGATGATTGCAGCGACAGTTCTGGCAAACAGCGGAACCTTGATAACACATAATGTCGAAGAGTTTTCAAGAGTCGAAGGCCTATTAATTGAGGATTGGACGACAGAATGTTATAAATAAAACCTAACAGACGTAATTTATCCTGCTTGGGACACGGAGGCTTTTTGCGGTAATGTGTGCAGCGAAAGTGCGGAAAGAAGGGGCAAGACCGGCAATGTCAAGCCCGCATACGGGTTAGGGATAGAAGCGGAAATTGCCGAAGGCGATTGGAGCGAATAGCCCGACCCGCCGCAGGCGGGGAACCCCCTAAAAAAACGCTAAAATCGGTTTTTGTGATAAACGGAACCGGACAAAAGAATGATAGCTTCGTTCACCGACGTTCAACTTAATAATTATTAATCGTATTTTACTCTGCAGGCGCGAAAGTTTTCCACGCGGCGTTTACTTCGCGGATGTAGGACTTTTTCGCGGTATCGGAGAGGAAAGACGCGTTGAAGCCGTTGCAGATGAGGCGCTTGATTTCAGGAAGCGTAAAGTGCAGCTTTTTGTAGCACTTCCAATATTCTTCGATGAGATTCGTTTTGAAAAAGAGCGGATCGTCGGTATTTACGGTGACGAAGATGTTTTCGTCGTACATACGGCGGATCGGATGGTTTTCGACGGTATCGATAAAGCGCTTCGTAAATACATTGCTCGTGATGCACACTTCGAGCGGCAGCTGCGTTTCGGCAAGGTAGTCCATGAGTTTGGGATCCTGCACCGATGTGATGCCGTGTCCGATCCGTTCGGCGCGGAGAAATTTGATCGTGTCCCACACGGATTCCGGTCCGACGTCTTCGCCCGCGTGTGCGACTGCATGAAAGCCGTCCGCGTGCGCGCGCGAAAATACGGGTTCGAAATTTTTTGCAGGGCCCTTTTGTTCGGCTCCTCCGAGTCCGATGCCGATGATGTCTTTACACGGGTATTGCTTGAGCAGTTCGTAATTTTTCATCGCGTTGTCGCAGCCGAATGTCCGCGATACGTCGAGCAGGAGTTTTATGACGATGTTGTGCTTTTCTTTGATTTCGGCGATTTTTTCGGAAAAGAGCGAAATCATTTCGCCGTAGTCGAATCCTTTTTTCAAAAATGCAGAAGGCGCGAAAAAAGCTTCGCAGTAAACGATATTGTTTTTGGCAAGGTATTTTCCGAAGTCGTCGAAAACGTATTTGAAATCGGAAACCGATTGAAAAAGATCCTGTACGGCGAGAAAGGCTTTGATAAAGCCGTTGAGATTATCGTATGAAAAGAGTTCGGCTTCGTCCGCAGAGCTCATCTTTTTTCCGAAGCGCCGCTCGTACAATTTTTCGATCGTACGAAACGACATGACGGCTTCGATGTGGATGTGTATTTCCGCTTTCGGTATCTTTGCCAAAAAAGAGTAAAACTCGGTTTCTTTCAATTATAATCTCCGTAAGATTTTCCGCAAAAAATCCGACTTTATATATATCGGCACATTTTCGCTAAATCTTAAGCAGGGCCGAAAGCTCTTTTACGATGCGTGCGAATACGGCGCACGCGTCTTCGATCGGCTTGCTTTCGCTCATGTCGACGCCTGCGATTTTGAGCGATTCGATCGGGTAGCGGGAGCCTCCCGATTTCAAAAAGCTGAAATAATCGTCGCGCTCGGTTTTGCCTCCGTTCAATACGCGCTCGGCAAGCGCAAGAGACGCCGAAATCCCCGTTGCGTATTTGTATACGTAAAACGCGCTGTAAAAGTGCGGGATACGCAAACCTTCCATATCGCTGTTTGTTTCAAACCGCATTTCGCTTCCGAAATACTTTTCGAGAAGCGATCGATAGGTTTTACGAAGCAGTTCCGCCGAAAGCGGCTCTCCCGCCTCGACGAATTCGTGCGCTTTCAGTTCGTATTCGGCAAACATCGTCTGGCGGTACAGCGTCGCGAGTATGTCGCCCGCATGGCTTGCGAGGAGATAGGCTTTCATATCGTCGGTTTCGGCTCGTTTTAAAAGACAGCGGAATACGAGCTCTTCGTTGAATGTCGATGCGACTTCGGCTTCGAAAATCGTGTAGTTGTACTGCATATAGGGATTCGCGTGTACCGAATACCACGTGTGCATCGAATGCCCGCCTTCGTGCGCCATCGTAAACACGTCGCGGATAACGTCGTCTTTGTAATTGAGCAGGATAAAGGGATTTCCCGTGTATACGCCGCTTGAAAAAGCGCCGCTGCGTTTTCCTTTGTTTTCGTAGCGGTCGACCCAGCCGCCGAGAAGTCCGCTGCAGAGTCGATCGGTGTATTCGCTTCCGAGAGGAGAAAGCGCTTCGCGGCATATTTCGACCGCTTTTTCGTAACTCGTGTTCGTGCGCACGTTTTTGACGAGCGGCACGTATACGTCCCAGTGGCGCAGTTCGATAAGACCGAGCGCTTTTTTTCTGAGCGCGTAATACTCGTGAAGCGCGGGAAGATTTTTATGCACGGTGTCGATGAGATTGCGGTAGACGCTTACGGGCACATTGTCGGGATAGAGCGCTTTTTCGAGGCAGGACGCATAGCCTCGCGCACGCATCGAAAACACGTCCTGATTGACGCTCCCCGAATAGAGGGATGCGAGCGTGTGCTCGTAAGCTTCGAACGTGCCGTAGAATTTTTTATATGCGTTTTCGCGGACGCTCCGATCGGGATTGTCCATAAACACGCTCCACGTCGATTGCGTCAAAGGTTTTTCTACTCCGCCGACCGTTACCGTGCCGAAGCGCAGATCGGCATCGGTAAACACGGTAAAAGCTTTGTGTGCGGCGGATGCGCTTTCGCTTTGCAGCGACATGATGCGCTCTTCTTTTTCGCTTAAAACATAACGCTTCATACGGAGCAGTTTCGACAAAAAGACGCGGTAATCGCGGAAAGCGTCCTCTTCCATCCAAGCCCGTATCTTTTCATCCGGGATCGATTGGACTTCGGGATTGAAAAAACTCGTTGCCGCGAGGTATTTCGTGTACGCCATACGAGCGCGCCCTTCTTTGTTTTGAGCGGCGGAGTCGGTTTCATCCGCGGTCAGCTGCAAACTCGCGTAATTGAAAACGGCTTCGAGTTTTTTGTCGGCAGCTTCGTACGCTTTGAGCGCCGAAAGCAGCGTTTTATCGGATTCGGAAAGCCTGCCTTTGTACGCGGCGGCTTTTTCGGTGAGCGTTTCGATTTCCGAGAGCGCTTTTTCCCAATCGCCGTCCGATGCGAACAGCGACGATAAATCCCATTTGTCCGAAGAGGGAACGTCTTTTCGAAGCGGAACTGAATGCTGTGTCATACCGTCATTATAGCGCATATCGCCTTTTTTTACACCCGTGATAACGCCTGTCGACAGTGCGTTGTACGGTAATTGCTCTTTCCGACGCGATCCGCTATACTATAAATCCATTATTAAATCTATTATTGAAAACACGGATATGAGTCTATGGCGAAAAAAATCGAAAAGCCGGTGATATATTCCGCCCTTGAAGTTGCGAATATCTGCGGCGTTGTAAATCAAACGGCGATCAACTGGATAAACAGCGGCTATCTCAAAGCGTTCAAAACGCCCGGCGGTCAGTACCGCGTGTACCCCGACGATCTTGCGGATTTTATGAGCGAGCGCAATATGCACATCCCGATGAGACTGCTCAGCGCGTGTACGAATCGCGCGGCATACAATTCTTCGACGCTGCTCGTCATCGACGACGACAAAACGTTTAATACGCTCGTCGCCGAATTTCTTCGCGACCGTTTTCCGGAGCTTGAGATAATTCAAGCCTTTGACGGCTTCGATGCGGGCGTGCAGCTTTTTTCGAAAAAACCCCGATGTATCGTTTTGGATCTCAATCTTCCCGGTGTCGACGGGTTCGAGCTTTGCCGCAAAATCAACGCCGACAATTCATACGGAAAACCCGCCGTCATCGTCGTAACCGCGCTGGAAAGCAAAGAAGATGAAAACCGCATCGTCGATCTCGGCATCGAAAAGTTTTTCCGCAAACCGCTGAAACTCGAATTGCTCGCCGACGCGGTCGACCGCGTATTCAAAGATTGATACAAGGCTTTATAAGGGCGGCTTTTTGCGATTGCATCGCAAAAAACAGGCTTTTCGGGGTTCCGCCTTTCGGCTTCATTCCTGCGCTCGCTTTATGCTCACTTCGGAACTTTCGCCCCTCCAATCCTTGCCGCATTTACTTTCGATAAATATACGCCGGATATGAAATGCCGAGCATGAGTTCGCTTCGGATCGCATCGGGGATGAGCGCGTCGGTTTTTCCCGCTTTGCTCACCGCTTCCGAAAGCCTTTCCAAAAGCGATTCTTTTTTTTCGTAGCGGTACGTCGTTACGACGCTTTCATCGTCATCGAGTTCTTTTCGAAGAGACGAGAGCGCATCTTCCCACGTTCCGATTTCATCGACGAGTCCGTTTTTTTTCGCTTGAGAAGCGGTATAGATGCGGCCGTCGGCAAGTTTTTTCACTTCGCCGATTTTCATGCCGCGGCTTTTTGCGACGATGGCGGTAAACTGTTCGTATGCTTCGTCCGCGATCGACTGCATGATAGCCCTCTGTTCGTCGGTAAGCGGCGAGTTGATATTGAGCATGTTTTTGTTTTTTCCCGCAGTGATCGTTTCCACTTTGACGCCGAGTTTTTTGAGCAGTTCGGTCATATCGACCGATTGACTTGCGATAACGCCGATTGAGCCGGTGAGCGTATTGCGGTTTGCGTATATCGTTTCCGCTGCGCACGAAATATAATAACCGCCGGAAGCTGCGAGAGTCGTCATGTACGCATAAACCGGCCGGCCGGTATGCTCGGTGTAATCGCACAGTGCGAGATACACTTCGTCCGATTCGTAGACGCCGCCTCCGGGAGAATCGACGGTCAGCAAAATCGCTTTGTTTTTTTCGTCGTCTTTAAGCGAATGAATCGTGTCGATAAGCCACTCGTGATTGTATGTTTTGTTTTCCGGTTCGATGACACCTTCGATATACAGCGATGCGATATAATTTTTCCGCACGATGAAATTGTTAAAAAATCCCGTGCTGCCGTCGTAGCGCGAACTGTCCGTCGCGATCGTGTAGGCGCCGATTCCCGCCGCGATGAGTAAAATGACGACGAATACGACGATGCCGCCGCGTTTTTTATTGTTTGCCATAGCGTTCTCCGTCAAAATCTCCGATATCTTCAAGCGTAACGACGCCCGTTTCGAGCGCGCGTTTCATGAGCCCGTGGTATGCGTTTATGTATGTCATCGTTTGATACGGCACAACCCACAGTGATGCGATGCCGAAAGTAAAAATACACAGCAGATTCCAACCCACAAAACTCAAATGCAGGACAAATAAATCCGCTTTGTATCCCTGCGTAATTTTTTTGCTGATATCGAGCGCTTGCGTTACCGGCACGTGAGGAAATTCGGCGACGATATAATCCGTCTGCGAGTAGGCTATGGCTTTGACAATACCGGGGATAATAAAGACGAGCGTCCATAAATACGTCCAAAGCCGTCTCCACAGAGCAGCTCCGATCGCACGGAGCCAGTGCGTAAAGCCTGCAAAAAAATCTCCGAACGATACGGGATCCGGGGTTCTCGACATTTTTAAATAGACGCAGTATTGTGCGATCGTACAGACGGCCGTTACAAAAAATACGATCCAATTTAAAAACGAATCGAGCGGTGCCGACTTTTGATATTTGCGCACGATTTGGAGGAGTGCGTTTTGATTAGCCGATACAGCGGATGCTTGCAAAATTTCACTGTACATCGCGATCGACGTTTTAATTGACGGAAGCGATAAAAGCAGTACGACGAGCGTCGAGATGAGTATCATGAAAACGGGCACAGTCCGCCGTTTTTTCAATTGGATGCGTGCGAACGATTTGTATTTTTTTCTGTCGAACATAATTTCTGCCTCCTGATGATGATAAACGATAATACACCTTTCTTCAACCGACGTGTGCGACCGTCTGCGATTTGTCATCGTTTGCCGCCTGCGATTTATCGAGGACACGTGACTGTGTGCGATTTATTGTCGTTTGCCGTGTGCGGCTTGCGAGTACCGGCATCCGTAGTTTTCCGCTCATTCGCTTCGTCGAGCATATCGCTGTAATAGCGTCTTTCGATCGCGCTTTCGTCGATACTGCAGTTTTTGAAAATCGACACGATCGCGCGTTTTGCATTTTCCGTATGCGCATCGTCTTTTGCGAGCACTTCGATTTCGAGAAAGTCTCCGAGCGGCGGTACGGTACACAGCTCGATGTGCGCTTTTCCCGCTTCCGTTTCGGCATACCACTCTTTAATAATTTTTTCTTTTACGTGCGAAATACTGCCGCCCGCATCTTTGATAAACGATTCGATCGCATCCGTTTCGGAGAGCGTACATTCTTTTTCGTCGTTCACTTCAATTGCGATGCCGTCGGCATCTTTGCGCAATTCTTTTCGCTTGTACGTAAACGTGATTTTCGGTTCGCCCGTTTTTTCGTACACCGTTTTCCGTATGCGGCAGCCGATATGGGTCTGCACTTCCGTGTTTTCAGAATGAGCTTTTGCGTCAGCGCGCTTCGAGGATGCCGCCTCCGTGCCGGTCGGCACGCAAGCGAGAGGCAGCCGGTAATAGGTATCGCGTTTTGTGAGCTCGCCTATATATTCGGCAAAAGAATCGAGTGTGCGGGCGACTGCACGGCTGTCTTCGACATGCGCTTTCAGTTCGATTTCGTACATAGCGCATTGTAGCACGGGAGCCCCTTTTGTAAAAGCGCCCGCATTGTCCGCGGCACTTGCAACGGGCGCTGAGCGCGAAGTTTTCCGCGTCGATTGCAGCGAGCTTTTACCGATTTTTAATACGTGATATAGTAGCGCTATGAAATTGATCTGCGCGCCCGTCGCGACGGTTACGCATGCGGCGTTCCGCACCCTCGTCGACCGCTTCGGCGGCTGCGACGAATATTATTCCGAAATGATAAACGCGGCTACCTTTGTCAACGGCGGCCCTTTTGAAAAATACTATGTCATTCCCGACCCTGCACCTGAAAAAACGGTGTGGCAGATCACCGGACGGAAAGCCGAACACCTTGCGGAAGCCGCTTCCATGCTCGCCGAGCTTCCGGGAATCGGGATCGATATCAATATGGGATGCTCGGCTCCGGACATCGTTAAAAGCGGTGCGGGTGCGGCGTGGCTTTCGAAAGATGCTTCCGAAACTCGCGCTATGGTGCGAAGCGTAAAAGAGGCGCTTTTGCCTTCGGGAAAGAGGCTTTCGGTGAAACTCCGACTCGGCGACGAACATTTTACCGACGAGCGTTTTTTTTCGTTGTGCGATATGCTCGTTGCCGAAGGCGTAACGCTTTTTGCATTGCATCCGCGCACGAGCAAAGAAAAATACCGATCTCCTCTCAGATGGGAATACGTCGAACGCCTTGCCCTGCGATATGCGAAAGAAGGGGTTTCCGTCGTTTTGAACGGCGGCGTACGGGATGTGCCGTCGATGCGCGATGCCCTGCGCACCTCTCCTCACGCTTCGGGCATTATGATCGCGCGGGGAGGGATCGAAAAACCCTGGCTTTTTGCCGAACTTGCAGCGGATTTGCGGCACGAAAGCTTCGATGCGGTGATCGACTGCGAAAAGCTTGCCCTCGATTTTATCGATATGCTTGAAAAATATCAGCCGAAAGAATTTTGGAAAACCCGTATGCAGCGTTTTTTCGCGTATTACTGCCGCGGTTTTTCGTTTGCGCACTATTTCCAAACGCAGATGCAAAACGCAAAAGACACCGGCGATGCCCGCGCCCGTATCCGCGATTATTTTCAAAAGCAGGCTGACGACGTATTGCTGTATGTGGGAAACGCAAAGAGCGCTTACGGCGGCAATGCGCTGGTGAGTGATTGATAATTTATGGGCGCAGGCTGTGCGTTCGTATCATGAAATCACGGAAGCCTTTGCCGACGGATTCCGTGTTCAGCGAGGTTACTTCAATCCGTTGCAGAAGAAGTCTGCGTGATATAGCTTTCTCCCGATTTGAAATCGTTTATCTGCGCGACCCGCGTCCGCCAGTATTCGGCTTCGCTTTTCGTCACGTAGGGACCTATCCTCACGCGGTAAAACACTTTTCCTTTACCGTCTTTGTACGTAAACACATCGGCGGGAATTTTGTTCTCGTCGAGAACGCTCCGTGCCGCATCGGCGCCGTTTTTATTTGCAAACGAAGCTGCCTGCACCCAATACTGCGTTTTTCCCGCACTCGTTTTTGCTTTCGGTTTTGCCGCGGTATTTTTTTGTGTCGCTTTCGGCGTAACGGATTTTTTTGCCGTGTTTCCTTTCGAAGCGTTATTTTTCGTCACCGCCGTTTTCGGTTCGGATGACGGTTTTTTCACCGGAACTTTTACCGCCGCGCTTCGAGATTCCGCTGCGGAATATTGCGTTTGTTCGCTCTGCGGGGTGCGGGATGTTTGTCTTGCAGTCTCCATCGATTTGGCGCTCGTTTCGTTTTTCGGCGTAACGGTATCGCTCGGAAAAGTGTCGCTCGATCGGAGCGCATTTAAATCGATCAGCGTGGATCCGTCCGGAGCGCTCTGCGTATTTCGGGGATTTTCAATGCCGTATACGGTCGCATTTTGCGCGAAGACGGTCATATCTCCCACCTGCATCGCGTTTCGTTCCGTACTTTGCGTTTCCCCGGCTTCCGATTTTGCCTGATTTTCGGAGTCGATTTTATCTGCAGGTACATCGCCTTTAGCTGTTCCGTTTTCGGAAGCGCTGCCGGCAGGAGAAGATGTTCCTGTCGCGACCCAACCGCCCGACGAAGGTTTGGCGATCGGCGCCGTCATCTGTACTTTGTGCGTATCGGGCTTAAAAAGGATGATTGCCGGCAAGAGGACAGCGAGCAAAAATATGCCGACTGCGGCGATGATCCATAAAGTACCTTTTTGTTCCATGATTTTCCCCTGTGAGTATCGGGAACCTCTAAAAACTGCAGTTTTTAGAAGTATACTACTCTACTGTAAGTATCGGCACGAGAAAAATATAATTAAGCGATTTATTTATAGATCGAATGGCAATGATGAAAGTAGTAGCTAAGGAACGGTTATGCTTTTTAAACGCCGCTTCTGTAAGCTGAACGCACAAAGTCGCACGCGAGTTTCCCGCTGTTGCGCCGTATCGCGCACGCTTCCGGCCGTTTTGTTATGCAGCCGGAAAGTGTCTTTGTGCACTTCTATTTGCTTTCAAAACTCACTATTCAGTTGATGTGCAAAACCGATGGAAACGGGCTGTCTCAAAAGACGCTTGCTTTTTCGACAGCCCCTATTGCATTACGGTCTGCACACTACGCGTAAGCCTCTCGTGTCCTCGGTTTTATCAGGAAGAAAAGGACTCCGATACGCTCTGGTGGCGCTATACTCATTGTACTTATAAGAACCGCCGTGAACGACACGATTAGTGCCGCTTTCAGGGCCGGCATAATCGAGCGGCAAATCGGCGGCTGAAAGGGCGTGGTACCAATCCCAGCACCACTCCGATACGTTCCCGGTCATGTCGCAGAGACCGAAACCGTTCGGTAATTTCATTTTTATCTGGTGCGTTTTACCAGTGCTGTTGGCGCTATACCATGCATAATTTGAGAGCTCAGCTTCGCTATCCGTTCCTGCCCATCGGTTGTCAGTGCCGCCCTTCGCCGCCCATTCCCATTCGGCGTCGGTAGGCAGGCGAAAGCCTTTTTTACTCATATCCATAAAAGGCACGGCCTCTGAGTATGCATCGACTATTGTGTATACGGTTGTATAATCTTTATCGATGTAATATACGCATTTTGCATCGTCACCGCCGTTTACCTTTTGGGTAAGCTCATTGCAAAACGCAATGCAGTCGAACCAGTCTACGTTTTCTACCGGCCGCTGTGACTGCACTTCCGATCCGTCAGGCTCGTCGCCAAAATGACTCGGCATATTCTCCATCACAGCCTGCCACAAATTTTGCGTTACTTCGGTTTCTCCGATATAATAAGAAGAAAGGCTTACTTTATGCGGTTTGTTAGTGCCTGCATCACCCGTGTGGCCGACAGTTCCGTCCGTTACGGCCTCTATGCCTTTCATTACAAATTTTACGCTGCCTGCTTTGTAGGTTTTATCGTCAAGTCCTGAGCCGCCGCCTGAGCCGCTGCCGTTCGAACAGCTTACAAAGATCAGCGCTGCGGCAAGCAGTGCGGCTATGGCGGGCGACGCGGCTCCGCGCAAAGCATTTTTAGTGTTAGATTGTTCCATTGCAGTCCTCCAAATGGTAATCTCTGATCGGTAAACGTCGTCAGCAATACGCAATGTTCCGTTTCCGATTGAATTGATCTGTCCCAATCCAAGACATCCGAAATTTGTTTCGAACGATGCTTCGAAAATACATCGAATCGAACACAAATTTTCGTGCTAAAATTTACCGCTCCACGTTATCGTGTGTTGTGCAAGGCGTGCCTTTAAACGTATGACGGTGCGGATATAAAAAAACGCGCGGAAAGCAATGCGCCCTTCGTGCGTTTTTGTGCGATGTGTATAGTGTGTGTCCGTCATATACGGACGGGTATGCGGCGGATGAGCGGGAAACGCCTCTAGCGGAGATGCGGAGATGCGGAGATGCGGAGATGCGGAGATGCGGAGATGCGGAGATGCGGAGATGCGGAGATGCGGAGATGCGGAGATGCGGAGATGCGGAGATGCGGAGATGCGGAGAATTTTGCCAAGCCCGCGCGACTATGTCAAGCACCCTGCTGCAAGATGTACGAATGCCCGTGCATACTCGGAAAGCGGAGAAAAGATACAGCCTATACTCTCTCATAGCTTCAGTATACGGCATAATACGAAAATGTGCAAGGAAATTCACCACGTTAACACGGAAATCAATTTTGTAAACGGTTTTCCAATTTTTAACGGAGACGATACGACACCGTGCCGTACATTGAACGAAATCCCTATTATTCTTTCATAAAAAAGCGCGTAATGTATCACTTTGTAAACGATATATACTGTAGCGGCTTTCTAACCCGCGTTATCTCAATAACCGAACGGTTAAACGAGACGCGCTATTTCAGACGTTCAATTTAAACCTTCCTATAAATGCGACATTGCAGGAAGTGTCAACTTCCGAAACTGCCGCATCAGTGCGCGTGAGCGCACACGTATATCCGCGAGTTTTCAAAAGAAAACTTGAAGTTAAATTGAACGGCGCTATTTCAGACGTTCAATTTAAACCTTCCTATAAATGCGACATTGCAGGAAGTGTCAACTTCCGAAACTGCCGCATCAGTGCGCGTGAGCGCACACGTATATCCGCGAGTTTTCAAAAGAAAACTCGAAGTTAAATTGAACGGCGCTATTTCAGACGTTCAATTTAAACCTTCGATACGCCGCAGCGCTTTTTCCGTATTTCGTTCGAGGGCGGAAAGGGATAAAGCATTGCGCACCTTGACGATGGGTATACCGGTTTGTTCGTAACTTCGGTACAAACCGCGCTGGGCACGAAATCGTTTGCAGATCGCGTGTACGGCATCTCCGTCGCGTTTTTTTGCACGTAAAAGACGTACCAAAAGGGGCGCTTCGACGTAGAGGATCGCGCGGCACAAGCGCATGAGAGTCGGCGTTTTGTAGAGTACGGCCGCGTTGAGCGCGATGTTTTTCGCCTCATGCGAATCGATTTTTTGCATCGCGCATTTTTCGATTGCGGGATAGACGATCGCTTCCTGTTTTGCAAGCAGCGACGCATCGGAAAAGACGAGCTTCCCGAGCGAGCGCCTGTCGACGCTTCCATCCGAACGCACGATATCGATACCGCGTTTTTGTGCATCCTGCGAAAAGGTACGGATGATTTTATCGGCTTCGCTCTCTATCGCCTCGTGGACGAGGGCATCCGCGTCGATGCAGAGCCAGCCGCGCTTTTCAAGCAGCTTCGCCGCCGCATTTTTTCCCGCCGCCATGGGGCCCGTAATGCAGATGATCAATGAAAGGTTCCCCAGTTTTTGCCCGCTTCGATCGAAACGCGGAGCGGAACCGAAAGCTTTACCGCGCCTTCCATTTTATTGCGTATCATGTCGATCGTCGCATCGAGGACGGATTTTTCCGACGGGCATTCGAAGATGAGTTCGTCGTGTACTTGGAGCAAAAGGCGTGCGCCGTTTTTTTCTTTTCGGAGCGACCAGTCCACGTCGAGCATCGCCTGTTTTACGATATCCGCCGCGCTTCCCTGTACGGGCGTATTTACCGCGATGCGTTCGGCTGCTGCTTTTTCCGTTTTGTTTTTCGAATTAATATTGATAATTTTCCGCTTCCGTCCGAAAATCGTTTCGACGTATCCGTGCGTTTCGGCAAACGAAATCGTCGAATCGATAAAACGTCTGATCGACGAATACTGCGTAAAATAATTTTCGATAAACGAAGCGGCCTGCGTTCGTGAAATACCCAAATCGCGCGCGAGTCGGAACGCGCTCATGCCGTAGATGATGCCGAAATTGATCGTCTTTGCGACTCTCCTTTCGTCCGCCGTAACTTTTTCCGGAGGCGTCGAAAATAAAAGTGATGCCGTTGCGCGGTGGATATCGACGCCCTCGCTGAACGCTTTGCACATGTTTTTGTCGCCCGACAGGTGTGCGAGGACGACGAGTTCGATCTGCGAATAGTCTGCCGAAATGAGATGCGTATTCGGCAAAGCAGTAAAGGCTGAACGAATTCTCCTGCCGTCTTCGTTCCGCACCGGAATGTTTTGCAAGTTCGGATCGCGCGATGAAAGCCGCCCGGTCGCCGTTCCCGTCTGCATATAGTTCGTGTGCAAGCGTTTGTTTCTATCGCAGAGTTTCGGCAGCGCTTCGACGTAGGTCGACTGCAGCTTTGTCTTTTCGCGGTATGTGAGAATTTTTTGCGGCACCGGATGATAAGCCGAAAGTTCTTCGAGCACCGTCGTGTCCGTCGAATAACCGGTTTTCGTCTTTTTACCGTGCGGCAATTTCAATTCTTCGAATAAAATTTCCTGCAGCTGTTTCGGAGAAGCGATATTGAATTCGTGTCCGACGATTTCGTATATTTCTTTTTGCACCGTTTCGATTTCACCGGTGAGTTCGGCGTCGTATTTGTCGAGCGCTTTTGTATTTACGTGGATGCCGCGCAGTTCCATTTCCGCGAGGATAGGAAGCAGCTTCATTTCGACGTCGGTAAATAAATTTAATAATTTATTTTTTTCAAGCCGTTCGCGGAAAAGATGCCAAAGCTGCAGCGTAAAATCGGCGTCTTCGGCACCGTAGTCGGCGGCTTTATCGAGCGGCACATCGGCAAAGCTTCCTCCTTTGGGTACGATATCGTCGTATTCGATTCCCGAAAGCGAGAGATTTTTTTCCGCAAGATATTCGAGCGCGTATGAAGCGCCTCCCGTTTTATCCGGATCGAGCAGCCACGCGGCGACCATCGTGTCGGCGATTTTGCACGAAGGGGAGGGATACTCTCCGCCTTTGAGTGCGATGCCGTTCGTGCGAAGCACTTCGTAATCGAATTTGCCGTTGTGCATGACGACGGTGATGTCTTTGTCGGTAAAAAGCCGTGCGATTTGCGCAAGCGCATCCTGCTTTGAAATGAGCGGGCCTGAAAAAAGCGCGTCGGTGAGTACAAGCGGAACGTAGACTGCTTTGCCGGGTATCGTGCACAGCGAAAAGCCGACAAGAGAAGCGCTCATCGTGTCGAGGCTGTCCGTTTCGCAGTCGAAGGCGGCGCATTTTTCTTTCGATGCGATAATGCCGTCGACGATTTTTTTGAGATCTTCGATGTCGGTTACGGCGCGGTATTCGCCTTTGTTTTTTGTAAGCGGCTTGAGCATCGGAACGTCTTCCGTATCGGGTCCCTGTTCGGAAGATTCGTATTGCGCCTTTCCGTTTTCCGCTGCGAGAGCGGCATAGGATTTTGCGACGGTAAGCGCTTCGTAAAATGAAAGCTTTTCCGCGGCGGCATTGAAATCGAACGAAATGGGAGGAATCGCATCTTCGAGACTTTTTACGCACGGCACATCGTAACATAATTTTATTAATTTTTGTGAAAAATATGCGTCGTCTTTTCCCGCCCGCAGCTTTTCACCCGCGGCTCCCTTTATTTCATCCGCATGTGCGAAAATGTTGTCGAGGTTTCCGTACGCGTCGATGTATTTGCACGCGGTTTTCGGTCCGACGCCTTTTACGCCCGGCACGTTGTCCGATGCGTCTCCGATGAGCGAAAGCAGATCGAGCATTTGTTCGGGAAGGACGCCCCATTCGGCTTTAACGCCGTTGGAATCGATCGCTTTCCAAACAAGGGCGGTGTCGGGTTTTAAAATCTGCGTCGTGCCGTTTACAAGCTGCATCAAATCTTTGTCGCTCGAAAGGATGCGGCATGTACGCCCGCTTGCCGCCGCCTTTGCCGCAACCGTCGCGATGATATCGTCGGCTTCGTAGCCGTCGCACTGCAGGATCGGAATGCCGAGAGATGCGAGAATGTCTTCGATCCACGGAATCTGTGCGTGCAGATCGTCCGGCGTTTTTGCGCGGGTGGCTTTGTATTCATCGTACATTTCGTGGCGGAACGTCGGCGTGCGCGAATCGAAAGCCGCGGCGATGCAGCGCGGCCTGTAGTGTGTAAACACCGCGTGCAGATTTCTGAAAAAACCGAAAAGCGCGGAAATGTTTTCCCCGCGGCTGTTTGTCAGCGGCCGCGAAATAAACGCAAAATAACAGCGGTAGATGAGCCCGTACGAATCGAGGATATAGATGGTGTCGTCGTTGAATTCCTGCATAGCCCCATTTTAGCACGGGCGAAAACGGTTTTCAACTCGCGCGGGGATAAGATTTATGTACTTCAGTACAGGTCAAATGTTTCGCGTTCCGTCCATGTTCCGTCTCTCATGGCAAAGAGCGTTATTGATTGTACGTCGAAACTTTCGTGCAGATCGAGCGAATCGAAATACGAAAGCGCATCTTCGATCGCGCCGGGCGGTATGTCGCGGTTCGCAAGGGTGATATGCGGTACAAAAGTTCGCGCATCTCGCTTTGCCGTTCCCGGACATTTTGCTAAAAGGGAATCGTAGACGAGAGTGCGGAGAGCCGTCCATTGGCTTGACGGTTCGACGTGTGCAAAGATCGTCCGCGAAGAAAAAGCTCCGAAACCGTTTACCGCGCAGCAAAGCGTTTGTCTTTTTACGCCCCACGCGGATGCCGCTTCGGCGAGCGCTTCGAACAAAGTGCGTTCGGAAAAGTTTTCGTCGAGGTAAAACGGCGGCACAAGCGTTATATGCAGGGGTGTGCCCTGTCCGCTTTTGCAGCCGCAGCGCGCTCTCATCCAAGCGCGGCACGCTTCAAGCGGAACGAGGAGGTTTTCGGGAATGAGCACGCCGATAAAATGCGTTTGTCGAATCATCACATATACGGTATAACGTATTTTTATAAATGCGGATAGTACCGGAGATTCGTGTACAGGACAATGGTACTTAAAAATATGGCAAACGTTTAAAGTATTGACAGAAATGTAATACAATTATATATTATATAGCAGAGGAGAGCATGACGGTAACCAAGGGTCGATTTGAATGGGATAGTGAAAAAGATCGAATAAATAAAGAAAAACACGGATTGACTTTTGAAGAAGCGTCTGAAATTTTTAAGGATCCGAATTCGATTGAATTTTATGACAATAAGAATTCGATGATAGACGAGGACAGATATATCGTTTTGGGTGATATCGAGAGCGCTATTATTTGTGTTGTCGTTTATGTCGATAGGCGAGAAAAAATACGGATTGTGTCTGCACGGCCGGCCGTATCGAAAGAGGAGATAAAATATTATGGCAATATCCAAAAAACGCTCGGAAGAAATTAAAAAATTTAAGAATAAGGATTTTTCAGATTGCCCCAAACTGACGAATGCGCAGCTCAAGCAAATGAAGCCCTGCCATCTTTTAGACCGTGATTTATGGAAGCCGCAAAAAAAAGTTATGAGCATCAGGATTGACGTCGATGTGTTGGAAAATTTGAAAAAAAACGGTAAAGGCTGGCAAACGAAATTAAACTCGTTTTTGCGTACAGCCGTTTCGAAAGGGCTTATTTAAAAAGCGCCGAAACCGTTTACCGCGCAGCAAAGCTTGAAGCCGCCGGATTTTCCGTAGACTTCGCGTATCCGTGGGATAAGACGCATTCGGGCGATTACGATCTCGCAGAGCTCTTTGCGTGGATCACGGCTGCTTGCCGCTGATGTCGGGAAAAGAAGCGAGGAGCTTTTCCGTTTCGGAAAGAGACGCCAATGCGGGGATCGCACCGTATCGCGACACGCAGAGCGTTGCGGCGGCATTTGCAAAGTGCAGATCGCGCTCGAGTTCGTCTTCGGTAAACGAAAACGGATTTTCGCGCCGAGTCAGCCGATAGAGAAGCGCGCCGGTAAAAGCATCGCCTGCGCCCGTCGTATCGCGCACTTCGATATTGTATTGCGGGATCGATACGATGCCTTCGTACGCTTGCGTCTTATAGAAGACGCCGTCTTTGCCGAGCGTTACACAGACGAGCTTTGCACCTTCGTCGAGGATCTCCTGTGCGGCGATCGGCGTGTTTTCTCCGTACATGAGCGCAAGTTCGTTGTCGGCGATTTTAACAAAATCGGCATATTTAAAAAGCGAGCGCATCGTTTCAATACCCTCTTTTTTGCTTCTCCACAGCGGTTCTCTCCAGTTCGGATCGTATGAGATGAAGGTTCTCCTGTTTTTTGCTGTGTCGATCGCTTTGTGTGTCGCCGAAAGAGAAGGTTCGTCAGTACACGAAAGCGAACCGATATGTAAAAACGTGCTGTCGTTTATTAATTTTTCATCGATGTCATCGGCAGACAGATTGATGTCGGCGCCGTCCGAGCGCGCAAACGAAAACGATCGCTCGCCGGAAGAAGAAAGCGACACGAAAGCGAGCGTCGTGTGCCGATCGGGATCCGTCTTCATCGCTCCCGTACAGACACCGCAGTTTTCGAGCGCCGCTTTCGCATCGCGCCCGAATGCGTCGTTTCCGATCTTTCCGATAAAAGCGGCTCGCGCGCCGAGCTTTGCGGCAGCTGCTGCGGCATTTGCCGGAGCGCCTCCCGGATTTTCTTCGAACAGCGTTCTGCCGTTTTTCGATTTGCCTGCAGGCGTAAAGTCGATAAGTATTTCACCGATTGCCGTAACGTCGAATCGTTTCATAATTTCTCCCGTACTTGTTGTTCCGCGTTTGAATTTTTTATTGCCGGTTTATCGTAATAATCCTGCGCCGTTTCCGCATAAAAGAGCGATCGGATTTCCGGCAATAAAAGCGTGCATAACAATTTTTTAGCCGTGTCTTCGCTCTCCTTCTTTGAATCGTTTTTATTTTCTCATATTTTTTATCTTTTTTCCATCGCGTCAAACAAGGGTGCGTATTCGGCTTCTTTTTCAGTCAAGCATATGCACCAAAACCGCACGTTCACCTCCGGATCCGACAGGCGAATCGCGATTTTATCGGAAGGAATGGAATCAAGACTGTTCGTAACGTTTGTTCTGAATGAAGGTAATTCGCTCGCACTCACGATTTCGCGCAGAGCGGAAAGTTCGCTCTGTTCTAAAAATACCGCGCCCGGTATTTTCCGTTTGCATACCGAATACCAAAAGCCGATTTTGTTGTGTATGAGAATTTTTTCGCCTGCAAGGTCTTTCAGCTGCAGCGTTTTCCGCTTTGCAAGACGGTGCGTTGAAGGCAAAAGCACAAAAAGGTTTTCGCGTATAAAAGGAATGTTTCGATAGCGCGGCTTGCCGCCGGAGTCAGTTTCTCCAAGAGGGCGGAGCAGGATAATCAAATTATACGCGCCTTCGTTAAGGCTGCGGATGAGAGGGGCTTCGGTTTCCTCTAAATCGGCGCTCACGGTTTTGCCTTCGAAAAGTTTTCGCGCAATCGATGTCAATTCCCACATCGGAGCGGGCGCAATCGATCCGAAAGAAAAACTGCGCAGTCTGCGGTCTGCTTCTCGAACAGCACCAATCATATTATCATGTGCAGAAACAACAACGTGTGCGTGCTGTGCTGCAAGGACACCTACCTCGGTAAGTGCAATATGATTTTTAGTACGGCTAAAAAGCGCTACCCCAAGCTCGGCTTCCAAATTCTGCATAGAGCGGCTTAAAGCAGGCTGAGACGTGTGCACCATCTCCGCCGCTTTAGAAAGCGTTCCGTATTTCGCAAATGCCACAAGCTGTTGCAACTGATAAAGTTCCATAGGTATAGTATATCTCACTATGCACTTCCGATATAGTGCCTTGCAAAACTTTTATTGTACATAGTTTGATCTGTTTGGTAGATTGTAAACAACCAAACATGCTAAGGAGGCAAGCGATGAAAAGAAGTGTTTTATTTTTATTCGGTCTGTTGACCATGGTGCCCTTTGCCGGGCAGAACAGTACATCAGTGGCATCTGCACAAGCGGCTCTTTCCGGAGCAAAAAAGGATGCAAAGATTTTAGTTGCGTATTTTTCCCGTGCAGATGAGAACTACGGCGTCGGATTCGTCGAAAAAGGCAATACGCAGATTATCGCCGAATATATTGCAGATTATTTGAAGGTAGATAGCTTTCAGATCAGGACTGTTACCCCCTATCCTAAAAATTACCGGGAATGTACTAATGTCGCTTTAGAAGAACAAAAGAAGAAAGCTCGTCCCGCGCTTGCGGAGCAAATCGGTAATTTAAAAGACTATGATATTATCTTTTTAGGTTACCCAAACTGGTGGGGTGACTTACCGATGGCTGTATATACGTTTTTGGAAAGCAACGATTTTTCAGGTAAAACAATTATTCCGTTTTGTACCCATGCCGGGAGCGGGCTTTCAAATACGGTAAAAACGATTGCTTCGAAATGTCCGCGGGCAACGGTTCTGAACGGTTTTGCAATGAGCGGTCAGACGGCTCAAAACTCGCAAGTGGCAGCCAAGCGTGATACGCTCAAGTGGATTGACGGCATTAAATTGAAATAAGTTCTTTGGAGGAAACGATGGCAAAGACATTAATCGCATATTTTTCCCATACGGGAGAAAATTACTTTGGAGGACAAATCCGTTCCATTAGTAAAGGCAACACAGCGGTTGCTGCAGAGTTTGCTCAAAAAGCAGTCGGCGGCGATTTGTTTGAAATTCGTACCGTAAAAGACTATCCGGTAAACTACAAGCAGTGTACGGATATCGCCGCGGAGGAGGGAAGAACGAATGCCCGTCCCGAACTGCGCGGTACGCTTCCCGATCTCAGCGGCTATGATACCATTGTGCTAGGATATCCGTGCTGGTGGGGAACTATGCCGCAAGCGGTGTTTACATTTTTGGAAAGCGCAGATTTTAGCGGAAAAAAGATATTGCCCTTTTGCACACACGAAGGAAGCGGGATGGGACGCAGCGAAAGCGACATTAAAAAACTGTGCCCTGCTGCAGCCGTATCACGGGGTCTTGCAATAACCGGTTCGTCCTGCGCATCCTCGGAAGCGGCGATAAAGAAATGGCTTAGTGCAAACGGCGTGTAAAATTGAGAAGGAGGCAAAAACTATGGATTGTCAAGAAGAAGTCGTCGATTCACGAAATTTTGATGCAAAGGCATTTGAAATTGCAAAACATAATGCGCAAGCTCTGTTCCGTCTGAACCATACTATGCCGATGACGGATGAATACAGTGCCGTTTTGCACGATTTGTTCGGAGATCGTATCGGCAAGAACAGTATGATTACTGCCCCTTTGCAGGGAGTATGCTTTGATCGGGTTCGAATCGGCGACCATGTTTATGCCGGAGGTAATTTGCTTTTGATGGCACGCGGCGGAATTACCATTGAAGACGGTGCGTGGATTGCGGCAAACGTGCAGCTCATTTCCAACAATCACGATATGTACGACCGCGCCGTACTTTTGTGTAAGCCCGTTTTGATAAAACGCGATGCGTGGATCGGAGCAGGAGCGACTATCCTTCCGGGGAGTTGTGTGGGAGCGCACGCTGTTGTGGGTGCAGGAGCGGTGGTGACAAAAGACGTGCCGGACTACGCGGTTGTTGTCGGAAATCCCGCACGGATCGTCAAAACGCTCGATGCGGATAAGTTTAAGAGATAGGAGAATTTTATGAAACTGAAATTATTTTTTATGGCGACAACACTTGCCGTTTTCACTGTTGCCGGCACAGTCTGTGCTCAAACATCCGGTACGGTCAATGAGCAAATGGCGGCACCTCAATTTGATTTGGTGCACGGAACGGTAAAGCTTAATTCGGGGTATGAAATGCCGGTACTCGGCATCGGGACATTCCGACTTTCACAGCAGCAGGCGGAAAATTCCGTCTATTGGGCACTTAAAGCCGGCATGAGGCTGATCGACACAGCACGGATTTACGGCAACGAAGAAGGCGTCGGACGCGGAATCCGCCGTGCAGTCGCCAAAAAAATCTGCACACGCGCAGAAATTTTTGTTACCACAAAGATGTGGACAAGTGATTTTTCGGACGGAGATGCTGCAATAGATGCTTCACTAAAACGGCTCGGACTGGACTATATCGACTTGATGATTTTGCACCACTCGCAGCCTTCAAACGATGTAGACGCATACAAAGCCATGGAACGTGCTGTTAAAGCGGGTAAGCTCCGTTCAATCGGGCTTTCCAATTATTACAAACCGCAGGATTTTGACCGCTTGGTAAAGGCAACATCAATTCGCCCCGCACTCTTGCAAAACGAAACGCACCCTTATCATCAAAGCGGTATGATGAAAGCGCACATTGCGCAGTACGGCACAGTGATGGAAAGCTGGTATCCGCTCGGCGGCCGCGGTTATACGCAAACATTGTTCAGCGATCCGGTTATCTCCGGCATTGCAAAGTCTCACGGCAAAACATCCGCGCAGATTATCCTCCGTTGGCACATACAAGCGGGCAATATTGCGATTCCCGGTTCAAGCAACGAGCAGCACATTATCGAAGACGCTCACATTTGGGATTTTTCCCTTACTGCGGCTGAGATGGAAAACATTGCAAAACTCGACAAAAACAAGCGTAATTCCACGTATTAACAGTGAATAGGAGTTCCTGATGAAAAAACGACTTGCCACCTTCATCTTGCTTTGTATAGAGTGCTTACTTGTAGCTGCAGCGGTGTACGCTCAAGGAAAGGAGGGAACGATGAATATCACAGTAACAATAGGCAGTACCAAGTATACCGCACAATTTGATAACAATGCAGCCGCCCGCGAGGTTGCCGAACTATTTCCGCTTTCGGTTGATATGAAAGAATGGACGGCAAATAAAGAGTATTATGTCGGGCTTGGTAAAACGATAAACGGCACGGCTCCTGCCGCAACAACGATTACAGCGGGAGACATCATGCTCTACAGCAGCCGCTCGCTCGTTATATTTTACGATAGTTCGGCAAATACGGCAGGTTATGTCAAGCTCGGACGCATTTCAAATTCAAAGAATTTGAAAGCAGCACTCGATAAGGCCGGCGGGAAAGTCGCATTTGCACAGACAAAAACCGGACCGGCTTTGACAAAGGATCAGCAGGATGTGTATGCTTCTTATGAAGCAATTTGCGCCGCAATGATCGCCAAGGACCGTGCTGCGATGGAGCGTTGTTTCGACAAAGATTTAACCTTTACCCATATGAACGGGAAAAAACAGACACGATCGGAATACATCGGTGAAATTATGGACGGCACGCTCAATTATTATAAAATTACTACAAAAGATTACACAATCCGCGTGGACGGTGATACGGCCTATATGAGTGTTACACACACGCTGGATGCAAAAGTCTACGGTATGACAGGAGCGTGGACAACACAAGGAACCGCTACGTACAAAAAGCGAGGCGGTATTTGGGTGCGGGTAAACGAAACAGTGCCTAAAGGCGTGCTGTAAGGATTAATGGAAGATAATTATATTAAAGAGAGGTACAAGAAATGGCACAACAAACGTATGTTACATTGAACAACGGTGCGGTAATTCCGCAGTTCGGATTGGGTGTGTATCAAATTAACGGAGATGATGCAACACGTAAAGCATGCTTGGAAGCATTCGGCATCGGGTACCGTCATATCGATACGGCACATGCCTATCAAAATGAGCGCGGCGTCGGACAGGCGGTAAAAGAGTCGGGAATTAAACGGGGTGATATTTGGATAACGACAAAGCTTTGGCCGCACGAGTACGGCGAAGGCAAGACCTCTATTGCAATCGATAAAATGCTGAAAAGACTGGATACCTCATATATCGATTTGCTGTTGCTGCACCAGCAGTTCGGCGACTACCTCGGTGCGTGGCGGGATATGGAAAAAGCAGTCAAAGACGGACGGGTTCGTTCAATCGGCCTTTCCAACTTTGAAAGCGGCAGATTGGAAGAAGTATTGAATGCTGCAAAAATTGCTCCCGCCGTTCTGCAAGTGGAATGCCATCCCTACTATCAGCAGAATGAACTGAAAAAGCGGATAGCAGCTGCCGGAACAAAGATCGAAAGCTGGTACCCGATAGGGCACGGCGATACAAGCTTGATAAACGAATCTATCTTTACGCGCCTTGCAGCAAAGTACGGCAAAACCAATGTGCAGATTGTTTTGCGCTGGCATATTCAGGAAGGAACGATTGTCTTTCCGCGCAGTACGCAACCGGCTCATATTCGTGAAAATTTTGATATTTTCGATTTCTCATTAACTTCAAGTGAAATGGATGAAATCCGCGCACTCGACAAAGGTAAGCGTTTTTTTACAATGACGCTTGAAGAACAGGAACGGAATTTGAGCGCGTTCCGCCCGGCAGACTAGGCTCAATAGAAATAATACGATGGTAAGTATAGTCGGGGAGGCACAGTAATGGCAAAGATAAAACAAAGTACGCTCCGAATAATGATAGATAGTGCGATGACGCTTATTTCACTGATGCTGATAGGCGGCAATTACTTTTTTCCGTGGACCGGCATACATGAAATTTTAGGCGTTTCGCTGTTTGTATTATGGGGAACTCATGTCGCGTTAAACCGCCGCTGGTATGTCTCGCTTTTAAAAGGGGCGTACCGGCCGTTCCGCATTATGCAGACAATAATAAACTGCGGGATTCTTGTGTGTGCGTTGTTTTTGATGATAAGCGGTATCATGCTTTCGCAGCATGTTTTTGCATTTTTAGGAATCGGCTTCGGTGCGAACTTTGCACGCATAGCGCACATGCTCGCAAGTCATTGGTACTTTTTATTTATGTCGCTACATATCGGGCTGCACGCAGGGATGAGTGCAAGACAAATTACGTCAAAATATAAAAATGCGGCAGGCGGGCAGGAAAAGGAACGGAAACGGAATCAAATCCGATTCAAAACGCTTGCACTTTATGTACTGCTTGCCGGTGTTTGCGCTTACGGACTCTATGCCTTTATTTCGCGCGGTGTATGGCGCTACCTTATTTTACAACAGCAGTTTTTCTTCCTCGATATGGAAAAAGGCTATACCGTATTCTTCATCGATTATATCTCAATCATTGTACTGTTTGCAACGGCTGCACATTACGGTGCAAAACTGATACAGAACAAAAAATAAAACGGAAAATAAACTTTTAAACGAAGACATATCCGGGGTACTTCCGCCTTTAGTTTTGCGGAATCCCCGATTCCGTTAAGCGACAGCCTTGCCCGATATTTTATTTCGCTATATTATAGACGCTATGAATCTGAACGATATTCGGGCGAACGCATATAAAAACGGCGCGCGGAAGGGAAAGCGTCCCTCGGATGAGAGTGCGCTGCAAACGGCGGGGGGGCAGGCGCCGAACGAAGAAGGCAGCGCACGGGCACGGTTCTCACAATCGCCGACCGGCAGCGGATCGAACAAGCCCTTTGAAGGCGTCAATCGAAAAATTGCAAATATCTTTTCCGAAAGCAAAACCTTGTCGAAACAGGCGGCTCTGCAGAATGCGCGTAACGGAAACTCCGGTGGAAACGAAGGGCTTTCCCGTGCGGCGGACACGCTGAAAAAAGGCGGCTTATTAAAAATACCGGAAAGCTCATCCGGCGACAGCGTTTACCGCCGCGTCGCAAAATTCCTTTTAATAATCGGCGTCGATGAAGCTGCAAAAGTCATGCGGCACTTGACCGAAGAGCAGAGTGAAAAAATCATTCCGGAAATCGCGTCGATCAGGAGCGTCGATCCGAAAGAAGCGTCCGAAATACTTTCCGAATTCGAAGGTTTGTTAAAACAGGCGCGGCAGAGCGGAGGTGCGGACATCGCGCGGGAAATGCTCGAAAAAGCCTACGGTGCCGAAAAGGCCGAATCGATGCTGCAAAAGGCGGTTTCGCTTTCGGGCGGAAAACCTTTCGAATACCTCAACACGGCAGACGGCGAACGCGTGTATTTTTTATTAAAAGACGAATCGCCTGCGGTACAGGCGCTCGTGCTCTCTCGCATAAAGCCTGAAAAAGCGGCCGCCGTTATCGGAAAAATGGATGTCGATGTGAAGCGCGATGTGATTTCGCGTCTTGCGAAAATGCAGCCGGTTTCTCCCGATGTGCTTCGCCGCACCGACAAAGCGATATACGAAAAATCGCTTTCGATTGCTGCGGAAAAAGCGGAATCGATCGACGGGCGGAGCGCGCTTGCCGAAATCCTCAGGCGCATGCCGCTTGCATCGGAAGACGAAATCATCGAAACGATTTCCGGAGAAGATGCCGATTTGGCAAACGACATACGGAAACGGCTCTTTACGCTCGAAGACGTCGAAAAATCGGATGACCGTTTTCTCCAAGAGCTTTTGAGATCGATGAGCGAAAAAGAGGTCGCCTATCTCATCGCGGGAAAACCCGAACCGTTTCGAAAAAAAATTTTATACAATGTTTCGAAGGGCAGGGGAGATACCGTTCTCGAAGAAGAACAGCTTGCAAAGCCCATGTCCAAGCGCGACTGCGACGACGTAACCGGAAAATTTTTAGCTGCGATGCGGAGCGCGTATGAACAAGGTACATTTAAAATCGACGGCCGGGACGACGGCGAATACGTGGAGTAACAGTTGAAACAATTTTATAAAGGCTTCGACCTCATATCGATTTCCGATATCCCCGACTGCGAATCGAAGGGATTGTATCTCCGCCATAAAAAGACGGGGCTCGAAATTTTTCACTTAATAAATAACGACGAAGAAAATCTCTTCGCCTTTGCGTTCCGTACGCCCGTCGCCGATTCGACGGGAGCGCCGCACATTCTCGAACACTCGGTGTTTTGCGGTTCGGAAAAATTTCCGGTCAAAGAACCTTTTGTCAATTTGATGAATCAAAGCGTTTACACGTTTTTAAACGCGATGACCTATCCCGATAAGACGGTGTACCCTGCGAGTTCGGCAAACGAAAAAGATTATTTTCATTTGATGGACGTATACGCCGACGCGGTGTTTTTTCCCTTGTTAAAAAAAGAAACTTTCCAGCAGGAAGGGCACCGGCTCGAAGCGGACGGGAACGGCGGCTATTCGATTCAGGGCGTCGTGTACAACGAAATGAAAGGAAATTATTCGTCGTTCAATTCCGTCGCTTTCGACGAGCAGTTTAAGAGCCTTTTTTCCGGTACCTGCTATGCAAACGATTCGGGCGGCGATCCTCTCGTCATCCCGTCATTTACCTATGAGCGGTTTAAAGATTTTCATCGCTCGTATTACAGTCCGGCGAATTGTCTTTTATTTTTATACGGAAATATAAAAACGGAAACGCAGCTCGATTTTATGCAGCAAAGCTTTTTCGATCGCCTTGAAAAAATCTATCCGATCCCCGATGTGCCGAAAAGTTTTCCCGCATTCGGCGAAAATTTCCGAAAGCTTGAAGAGCCGAAAGCGATGAGAGAAGAAGCGATTGTCTATGCGGCCGGCCCCGCATCGGATGCGAAAAAATCGAACGTAACGCTCAACTGGCGATACGGACTTTCATCGAATATCGACGATACGATGGAAGTGATTTTTTTGCTGCAGCTTCTCGCAGGAAACGACAGCTCTCCGGTCGCAAAGGCTTTGACCGATTCGCGTTTGGGCGAACGGCTCGCCGTAGGCGGAGGCGCCGAAGCGTTTTGTCAAATGCTCTATTTCGGTTTGAGCGGCGTCGATAAAAAAGATGCCGATGCGGTAAAAAAATTAATAATTTCTACGCTTGTCGATTTGTGTGAGAACGGCATTCCGAAAAACGATATCGATGCGGCAGTCCTTGCCGTCGATTTTGCAAACCGCGAAGTCGTGCGCGTGCGGGGCGATCCTTTTTCTCTCGAACTCGCCGATCGTGCACTGAACGGCTGGAACTACGGTGCATCTCCCGCATCGACGCTCGGCTACCGCTCCGCTTTCGATAAGGTCAAGCGAAAAATCGCCGCCGATAAAAACTATATCGCGTCTCTCATACGACGCGTTTTTTTGGACAACACCGCCCGCTCTTTCGTCGTCGTAACGCCCGAAGCTTCGTTTTTAAAACAACGTGCGAAAAAAGAGAGGGAGCTTATCGCGTCTCTTGCAAAAGGCGCGGACGCGGGTGAAGTGCGGCGGAACACCGAAGCGCTGCACGCCTACCAAAAGCGGAAAGAGACGGAAAAAGAGACTGCGTGCATTCCGTATATTCTTCCGTCGGATTTGAAAAAGAAAGTCGAGCCGATTGCAACCGACGTGTCGTCATGCTTAGGAGCGGACGGAAGCGAAGTAGCGCTTTTTGTAAACCGTGAAGCGACGGGCGGTATTGTCTATATCGATGTGTGCTATCCTGCCGATGCGCTTCCCATAGGCGCATATCCCTATATTCCGGCCTTTGCCGCCTGTGCGACGAATACCGGCTGGAACGGGAAAAAATGGGACGAGTGCGCCGCAGCCGCATCCCTGTGCTCGGGCGATATGGGAGTCCGCACGCTGACGGGCGACTCGTATAAAAGCGCGTATGCGCAAAAGGCGGCCTCTTCGGTTCGCGACAAACACTATATCGGCCGCGATTGGCTTTCGTTCAGCATCAAGCTGCCCGTCGAAAAAACGGATGAAGCGCTTGCGCTTTTCGGAGAAGCGATCGCGTTTACGGAATTTTCGGATGAAAAGCGGGTCAAAACGATTTTGGACGAAATGAAAAATGATATCCGTTCGTCCGTCATTCCCTCCGGTTCGCGCTACGCAAAACTCAGAGCGTCGCGGAATCTCGGAAGGTCTTCCGCCGTCGAAGAAGCGTGGGGAGGCGTCGCGCAGGTTTTGACGATCGAAAAGATCTGCAAAGAAAATCCCGGTTCGGTCGGAAATCATTTTTCCGATATGGCAAAATCGATTCGAAATGCAGGAGGTCTTATTCACATCACGGCCGACGAAGCGTCGCTTAAAACCGTGCTTCCGCGCATTCCCGAATTCGCACGGAAGGCCGGCTTGCACGAGCTCTCGCCGCTTGTCCGCCCGGAAAACGGTGAATACTATGCGCTTGTAAAAACGGCCGGCGAGGGGGAAGACGAACGCTTTGAAACGTGTACGCTTTCATCGCAAGTCGGCTATGCGGCGCAGTCGGTATATCTCGGCGGGCTGACGATGCGGGAAAAAGCGGCGCTTACGGTGCTCTGTCACTGGATGCGCGGCAATATCCTTTGGGAGCGCATACGGACAACCGGCGGCGCATACGGTGCATCGGCGCTCTTTGATATTTCAACTGAAATCTTTTCGATGAGTACCTACCGCGATCCGTCTCCGCTTGAGTCGATAAAAACGTTTAAAAGCTGCCTCGATGACGTGTGTGCTATGCGTTTCAGCGATACCGATGTTTCCCGCGCGGTGACGGGAACTTACGGAGACGTGACGAAGCCTCAGTCGCCTCAATCGCGCGGTGCACGCGGGTTTTTGCGAAAGCTTTACGCGATGACTCATGAAGAATGGAGCGAATATATAGCGGCGATCCTTTCGGTCGATGCCGCTTCTTTGCATGCGGCAGCCGAAAACGCCCGCGCGATCGCAGGCGGGAATACTGCGGTAATCTGCGATAAATCGGTAAAAGGCACTGGCTTTATTATCGATTTGTCGCTATAATATTCAAAACGAGGTGCTGTTATGATGGACAAAAAGACAAAAGAATGCATACGGATGCTGCGCAATCTCGTCTCCGACGTGCAGGGCGCGCCGTATCCCGGTGATGATATAAAGTCGGAACTGTATACGATATGGTATGAACACGCACAGCGCGCAGCCGTCGAATGTTTCGAATTTCTCGACGCCAATTTTCCGCGCGACAAAAAAGCGATTACCAAGAGCATCGAAAAAATTCTCGGATAATGTAAGGCCGGAGATTTGTGATGACAGCTCCGAAAAAAATTATTAATTTCAGCAGATGGAAACCGCACTCTTCGCTTAAAAAAAACGGTGTCGTGTGGACTCGCTATATCTTTACCGGCATCGACAGCGTATCCGGTGCGGAGCAGTTGTTTTTTGTAGAATGGGAAATGCTCAACGCGGGCCTTTCTCCGGACGAAAGCGTACTCGGTTTTAAACCGCGTACGGCGATATCTGAAGATGATTTGCAGTATGCGCTTGCGGGAACGGAAGCCGCATTCAATCTCCGATCCGAATCGATCGTAACGCCGTCGTACGTCGCCGTGCGTGCGGGAACCTTCGGTGTAAAACCGAAACAGATTTGCAGCTATTATGCCCTCAAAGACGTTACAGGGGGATTTCGGCTTTCTCCGATTACCGTCGGAAACTGTTCGTTCGGTGAGGAAAAGATTTCCGGCTCTCTTTCGCGTACGACAAAAGAGCGTGCAGCCCGACCCGAATACTTTTGCGATGCGGGGGAGATTTCGTGGGATCTGCGCTGTGAAATCCGAAAGCAGTTTTCCGCCGGCTATAAAAAAAGTTCGGAGAGATGGATTCCCGTAGGAGCGCGTACGGCGTTTTCGGGAAGCATTACGCTCGACGGCCGCGAGTTCAGCGTACTCCCGAAAAAATCCTACGGTTATATCGACGTGCATTTTCTCCGTACCTTTCCCGCCCCTTATTTTCATATCTCGTCGTCGAATTTGACGAGCCGCATCAGCGGAAAGGCGCTGTTCGATTCGAGCTTTACAGTACAGGGAATCTTCGAAGACAGCCTTGCCCTCGCGCTGGAGTTTGAAAATACGGACATCGCGCTTGAGGCGAAAAAAAGAGGTGCGTCGGAAAAAATTTTGTGGGACTGTACCGAAATGCCTGCCGACGAAGAGGGCGAGCGGCTGCATTGGTCGGTGAGCGCCGATACGAAAAAATGGGTTATCGATATCGATATCGTATGTCACACATCGAAACTCTTTGTGCGCAATATCGAACTTCCCGAAGGAAACCGAAAAGTGCTTAAACTGCTTGCGGGCGGAAGCGGAACGGGAGAAATCAAATTGTACCGCCGCATCGGCAAAAGCCTTGAAATAATCGAAGACGCGCACGTCGCTTTTGCGCTTTGCGAATTCGGGCAAGCCGAAGACGGCGAAATCTGAGCCTTGCCGGGAGTGTCGCCGATTTTTTATGTGCACTCTATTTTTTAGGGAATACAATTTCCTATATCGTTGTCATAGTAAATTCTTGCTTTATTCGCAATTCGTGAGTATGTTTAAAGCATGGATTACGAACATTTTACACTTAAAACGCAGGATGCGCTGCAGCAGGCGAGCGCTCTTGCTCAGCAAAAAGATCACAGTGAAATAGGACTCGAACATATACTCGACGCGCTTTTAAAGCAAAAGGACGGTATCGTTCCGCCCCTTGTCGAGCGTATCGGCGTACCTGTCGAAACGCTGCTTCGGGAAAACGATGCATTGCTCGCTTCTTACCCGACGGTGAGGGGTAACGTGCAGATGTCGCTTTCATCCGAAGCGCAAAAAGCGCTTGCAAAAGCCGAAAAAGCGATGGCGGATTTGCACGACGAATATCTTTCGACCGAGCATATCTTCCTTGCGATGAGTGAATCGGACGGGCGCACGGGCGATATGCTACGAAGGCACGGCATCGACCGTAAAGCGGTTTTGGACGCACTGAAAGCCGTGCGCGGCAATCAGCAGGTAACCGGTAACGATCCCGAATCTTCGATGCGCTCGCTCGAAAAATTTTGCCGTGATTTGACCTCTCTTGCACGTCAGGATAAAATCGATCCGGTTATCGGACGCGACGAAGAGATAAGGCGCGTCATGCAAGTGCTCTGCCGCCGCACGAAAAACAATCCCGTACTCATCGGAGAGCCGGGCGTCGGAAAAACCGCCATCGTCGAAGGACTTGCACGTCGTATCGCATCGGGTGACGTTCCCGAAAGTTTGAAAAACAAGCGCCTCCTCGCCCTCGATTTGGGTTCGCTTGTCGCAGGTGCGAAATTCCGCGGGGAATTCGAAGAGCGGCTCAAAGCCGTCATCACGGAAGTGCAAAAAAGCCAAGGACAGATCGTGCTCTTTATCGACGAACTGCATACGATCGTCGGTGCGGGCGCGTCCGAAGGTTCTATGGACGCTTCGAATTTATTAAAACCGGTACTCGCTCGCGGAGAGCTTCGGGCGATCGGAGCGACGACGCTCGACGAATATCGGAAATACATCGAAAAAGATGCGGCGCTCGAACGGCGCTTTCAGCCGGTTTATTGCTCGGAACCGTCAGTCGAAAATACGATCGCGATTCTTCGCGGCCTGCGCGAAAAATACGAAATTCACCACGGCGTGCGGATCGACGACGAAGCGCTTGTCGCGGCGGCAGTCCTCAGCAACCGCTATATCACGAACCGCTTTATGCCCGACAAAGCGATCGACCTCGTCGACGAAGCGATGAGCCGGCTCAAAATGGAAATCGAAAGCCAGCCTACCGAACTCGATCAAATCGAACGGAAGATCATGCAGCTGTCCATCGAAAAACAGTCGCTCGCAAAAGAAGACGACGAAGCGTCGAAAGAGCGGCTCGCAAAACTCGAAAAAGAACTCGCCGATCTTTCGGCGAAGCGCGATGCGATGAAGCTCCAGTGGCAAAATGAAAAAGCCGATATCAACAAGAGCCGCGATATCAAAGAAAAGCTCGAACAGGCGCGCTTCAATGAAGAAAAATATACGCGCGAAGGAAACCTCGCAAAAGCCGCCGAACTGAAGTACAGCATTATCCCCGAACTGCAAAAGAAGCTTTCCGCCGCAGTGGAAGCCGGAAGCAAAAAAGAGGGCGGACGCGAATCTCTTTTGCGGCAGGAAGTGACCGAAGAAGATATCGCGCGCGTCGTCAGCGAGTGGACGGGGATTCCCGTTACGAAGATGCTGTCGAGCGAAAAGCAAAAATATCTGCAGCTCGAATCCGTGCTGCACAAGCGCGTTATCGGACAAAACGATGCGGTACAAGTCGTCTCCGACGCGATTCGCAGAAACCGTTCCGGCTTGAGCGATCCGAATCGCCCGCTCGGAAGCTTTTTGTTTATCGGTCCGACCGGCGTCGGAAAAACGGAGCTCGCGAAAACGCTTGCGGACTTTTTGTTCAACGATGAAAAGTCGCTTACGCGAATCGATATGAGCGAATATATGGAAAAGTTTTCCGTTTCGCGTTTGATCGGCGCTCCTCCGGGATACGTCGGCTACGATGAAGGCGGACAGCTTACCGAAGCGGTGCGCCGCCGTCCGTACAGCGTCGTGCTTTTCGACGAAATCGAAAAAGCGCATCCCGACGTATTCAACGTGCTGCTCCAAGTGCTCGACGACGGACGTTTGACCGACGGACAGGGGCGCCTCGTCGATTTCAAAAATACGATCATCATCATGACGAGCAACCTCGGAAGCGACGTGATCCTCGAGGCCGACACGCCGGAAAAAATGCACGATGCACGAATAAAAGTGAGCGAGATGCTTAAATCGACGTTCCGCCCCGAATTTTTAAACCGCATCGACGAAATCGTCATGTTCGGCCGCCTCGATCAAAGCTGTATTTCGGGCATCGTCAAAAACCAGCTCGAGCGCGTATCGCACAGGCTCGACGACAGACGAATTAAAATCACGTTCGACGACAAAGCCGTCGCTTTCCTCGCCGATAAGGGATACGATCCCGCGTTCGGTGCGCGGCCGGTAAAGCGAGCGATTCAAACCTACGTGGAAAATCCGCTCGCAAAAGAACTGCTCGAAGGAAAGTTTTCCGACGGGGCAGCGATCAAAGTGACGGCAAAACCGGGGGCAAGCGGACTTTCGTTTGAGTGACGGAAGCGTGTGCGCGGGGCAGTTCCATTGCTGGCGACGGGCGAAGTCACCGCAGGCGAGTTTACGGTTGAAATGAGGCGATGCGTGTAAATGCCGTTATTTTACTTTGTGCGATTAAAGTAAAATAACGGCTAGCTTTATTTTACCGAAACGGCGGATAAAGGGAGTGTAGCACTGTAAAAAATCATGCAGTTGAAATCGAAATCGGAAGAAAAACTTTTTTCTACCGGAAGATGAGTTCCCGTCGCCCGTCGTTTATTGGACGCTCTTTTTGAAAAGTCGCTGGTTTCCGTAAAGGAAGTTCAAGCGGTAACAGGTTTAACACCGAAGACTGCCAATCAATTTGTAAATTTATTTATCAAAAACGGTATCTTGTTATCGCCTTTTAAACAGATGAAAATGAAAATTGATTTCCGTGATACGGATGCGGCATGCGTAGAATTTTTACTCCACTTTATTATATAATTAAAATTGTGGGAGACTTTATGGAGGAAAAATGCCGATACCCACTTGCAATAAAACCAAAGATGCAGTAGCTTCAACTCAACTCAACTCAACTCAACTCAACTCAACTCATGCTCTGCGATAGATGGCGATGTTTCGTGCCGCATTACTTCGCTTAGATTTCTTTTAATCGTTTTTGTCGTATTTATTCATAATTGCTATACATCAGAATCAATCCAAAAAATTATAGATGCTGGTGGAACTCCGCCTGTTTTTGTGGAAAATGCCTTTGGTCATTGGGTCAAGCTTTTTATAACGTTCGGACTGGCTCGATGTGCTGTACCTTTGTTGTTTATGTTTTCTGCTTTTTTACAGGCGAAAAAGGACGACAGTTATCCATTGGTTCTGAAAAAAAAAGCAAAATCGCTTTTACTTCCATATGTACTTTGGATGGCTCTTTTGGCATTTTTCTATGGCGGGTTTAAATTGATTATTGCAAAAATTGCGCCCCAGCTTCTTAGTCAACCAGATAATACTTGCCTTAAGTGGACATTCGTTGATTGGATTCACAAGACTTTGGGCTACAAGCCAAAACCCGATGGTGGTTTTGAACTTCCTGAGTTTGCCGTCCAGTTTTGGTTTGTGCGAGATCTTTTAATTCTGACGATTGTTTTACCTGTGATTAAGACTTTAATCAAAAAGTTTCCTGTAGGCTTTTTGGCCTTTTTACTGACCGTTTATATAGTTTCAATTCGTGTGTATTTTGTGGAGACTACCGCATTGTTCTTTTACGTAGCAGGACTTTATTGGGGTATGTATGACATTCCCCTTTTTGTAAAAATCGACGAAATCGAGTGGAAAGAAATCATACCTCTGGTTTTGTTTAGTTTTGTGACTGCTTTCACCTTCGGTGGAGGTGAACATTCAATATTTCATAACATTATGGTAATTTTTGATTGTGTGATTTTTATAAAACTTTCGGCAATAATCGTACGCAAAGAAAAATTGTATGAGTTCTGTTCTTATCTCGCAGGATTCTCATTCTTTTTATTTGCAATACATGCTCCGCTTATAAACGGTTATACTTCAAAATTATGGATTCGCTTTTTCCCAATGAAAAATACATTCTGGAGTTTGTGTCAGTATTTTATTCCAACATTTATTACTATTATTATTGGAACTGGAATTGGCATTGTGCTAAAAAAACTCTTTCCTCCAATATTCCGTGTGTTGAACGGGGGAAGATAGCGTAATTTTGGGAAGTTATAAAACAGTCATAAAAATAAATACATTCATAACCGCTAAAGCGCTCCCGTAAGCGCCGCTGTATGCTGTGAATATGTACTTCCAATCTGGAATACGACTTAATGCTTTCCGATCTTACGGACTAAGCGCATACCGTAGTTCGCATCGCGACAAGCTGACAACGACGGATGAACAGGTCGAGCGACTATTGACAATCTTTTCGGCACATAGAAAATAGTAGAAATAATATTTGCTATCGGTTTTGCAGGCAGTGTCCTATCCTAGTCAAACACGTAGACTTTGGAGTATAATAGAAAAGAGCTGGCGATGAGACAAGTGCAGATGACAGATATTTTAAAATATAACCGCTCGGTAATAGTTTTCTCTTTTATACCCAAACAAAAGGCTATATTCTACAAAAATTTGCAGATAAAATTTTTTGTACAAATAATAAAAAAAAATACGCTGTTGCTCCTTTGCGGCAAAGTGCTTAGAACAAACAGTAAAGTATAATTGTTAGGATAATTATATATAATTTTGGGGTAAAATATAATACAAATGATAAGTACTTTTAAAGAGTTAAAATATAACTTAAAGAAAGATGTTTCTTCTTTTCCCATTATAAAAGTTGCTTTGCTTGGCGATACAGCCACACAATTTCTTGCTACAGCAATTAAGGGTATAGGCATTGAACGAGGTTATAATATTGACTTGTTTGAATCTGAATATAATCAAATTGAGCAACAAATTTTTGATAAAACAAGTGAGTTTCATTCATTTAGCGCACAATATACTATTATATTTCAATCTACCCACCGACTCAATGAAAAATACAGTCTTTTATCGGTAGAAGAATGTAATAATATAGCAAACGAGCGATTAGACTTTGTAAAAAAATTATGTTCAATTACTAAATCAACAGTAATTTATTTTAATTATCCGGAAATTGAGGATACGGTTTTTGGGAGTTATGCAAATAAGTTGTCATTCTCTTTTTCGTACCAAGTTCGTAAATTAAATTATGAATTAATGGATCTTGCCCAAGCGATACCAAATTTATTTATTTGCGATTTAGCAGGAATCCAAAGTAAGTTTGGGCGTGATTTTTTCTTTAATCCGGCTGTCTATACAAGTACGGAAATGATTTTATCATTGGAAGCTGTCCCTTATGTTGCATCAAGAGTAATGGATATTATTTCCGCTTTGCAAGGAAAGGTAAAAAAATGCTTGATTCTTGATTTAGATAATACACTTTGGGGCGGAATTATAGGTGACGATGGTCTTGAAGGTATTCAGCTTGGGCATGGACTTGGAATTGGAAAAGTATTTACAGAATTTCAGATGTGGATAAAAAAATTACGCAATCGTGGAATAATAATTTGTATTTGCAGTAAAAACGATGAAGAAAAAGCAAAAGAACCATTTCAAAAACATCCGGATATGATCCTTCATTTAGATGATATTTCTGTTTTTATGGCAAACTGGGAAAGTAAAGTAGATAACTTAAAAATGATTCAGAAAATTCTGAATATAGGTTTTGATTCTATGGTTTTTCTTGATGACAATCCTTTTGAAAGAAATATCGTTCGTGAGAATATAAAAGATATTATAATTCCTGATTTACCGGAAGATCCGGCCTATTATTTGGAATACTTGTATTCATTAAATCTGTTTGAAGCAGCTTCTTATAGCGATACTGATAAGGACAGAACGAAACAATACCAAGTGCAGGCGAAACGTGTCGTTTTTTCTAAATCATTTTTGAATGAAGAAGATTTTTTGCGTTCATTGAATATGATTTCAAAAGTTGAGGACTTCAATAAATTTAATATTCCGCGTGTTGCTCAATTATCACAAAGGAGTAATCAGTTTAATCTTCGTACTGTGCGTTATACGGAAGCTGATATTGCTTCCATGTCCGAAAATCCGGATTATTTTTGTTTTGCATTTTCTCTTGAAGATAAGTTCGGTGATAACGGATTGATTGCTGTTGTAATTATGAAAAAATTAGAAAGAGACATTCTTTTTATTGATACATGGTTTATGAGTTGCAGAGTTTTGAAGCGTGGAATGGAAAATTTTATTCTAAATACAATTGTTTCAGAAGCCAAAAAGCGTGGATTCATAAAAATTATTGGGGAATATCTTCCGACACGGAAAAACGGAATGGTAAAAGAGCATTACTCAAATCTGGGTTTTGATAAAATTGAGAATTCGGATACCGAAAAGTATGAGCTTAATTTAAATACCTATGAATCTAAGGTTTGTTATATTGTGGAGAAATAAAGATGGCTAAAATTGATTTGTTTGCAAATTTTGAAAAAAACATTTCTTTTGAAGTTTCTGAAGATATTTATAACTCGTTTCAGAAATGTTCTTCTGATTTAAATCCTCTTCATACCGATGAGGTATTTGCAAAAAACAAAGGATTTCAAAACAAGGTTATGTATGGAAATATATTGAATGCATTTATTTCTTATGCGATTGGAATGGAACTTCCAACGCCTGATGTAATACTTCAATTACAAGATATTCAATATAAAAAGCCTGTGTATTTGCACGATAAGTTGGTGATGAATTTAAAAACAGAAGAAGTACATGAAGCTGTCAATGTCGTTATTTTTACTTATAAATTCACAAATGCGAAGAATAAAGTTGTTGCAAAAGGTCGTGTTCAGATAGGAGTTTTTGAATGAATATATTAGTAACCGGAGGTTCTTTTGGACTTGGAGAAGCCATAGTTCGTTTGATTGTAGCCGATAAAAATAATAATGTTTATTTTACTTATAGATTTCATAAGGATGAAGCAGAGAAATTGTGTGCGGAATTTTCCAATGCAGTCTCTATTCAATGTGACTTTTCTGATTCTGAGAGTCTTGAAAATTTGATAAATAAAATTTCTGGTTTTAATCTTGATGTTTTAATTAATAATGCATATTCGGGAGTAACACTTGGAAATTATTTTCATAAGACCCCTCTTTCGGATTTTAACGATGCCTTTCAAATAAATGTTTTGCCTTTGATTTCAATTACTCAAAAAGTTTTGGAAACTTTCAAGAGGAAAAAGTCAGGAAAGATAATTACCGTATTAACATCTGCTTTGATCGGTACTCCGCCAATGGGATATTCAGTATACTCTGCGACAAAAGCTTATATAGCTCAATTGGTAAAATCTTGGAGTAAAGAATACATAAAATTTGGAATTACGAGCAATGCAGTTGCTCCGGATTTTATGCAAACAAGCCTTACAAGCCAAACAAATAACTTTGTTGTAGAACAGATTCGTGAATCAAACCCGATGAAAAGGATCATCACAACAGATGAAGTTGCTAATGTAATTAAGAACTTAATAACTGCATCTCCACAGATAAACGGTATAACAATTCCTGTGAATGCAGGTGTGAATATTTTATAAAACTTTTGGAGGATATAATCTTATGGAAAAATCGGAAATCTTAAAGCAAATGCAGGATATTTTTACGGATGTTCTTGATAATAAAGATATTGAATTAACGGAAGATACATCAGCGGACGATATTGAAGAAAGGGATTCTCTTTCTCATATTCAGCTTGTTGTTGGGATTGAAAAACATTTTAAAATTAAGCTCACTTCAAAGGAAATCATGGAATGTGCTAATGTCGGCGACATGGCAGACTGTATACAAAGAAAACTTGTATGATTAAAATTCTTGAAAAGAAAGATTGTACCGGCTGTTGCGCTTGTGTTGATGTTTGTCCTACAAAAGCAATATCAGTAAAAACCGATATTGAAGGTTTTTGGTATCCGAGTGTCGATTCTTCTCTTTGTATAAACTGTAGCGCTTGTAATAAAGTATGTCCGGTTGAAACAATGCCAAAAGCAAAAGCAGAGCATTTCTCCATCCCTAAATGTTTTGCTGCAATAAATAAAAATCTTTATGTTCGTTTTGATAGTACATCCGGCGGATTGTTTTCTGCTCTTGCTGACAGAATTTTTAGAGAAGGAGGCCTTGTTGGAGGTGCCGCTACCGACGAAGACTTTAATGCTACGCAAATTTTAATAGATGATAAGTCCGATCTAGAGAAACTTCGTAGTTCAAAATACTATCAAAGTAATGCAAACGGTTTTTATCAAAGTGTAAAAACGGCTCTTATAGCAGGCAGGAAAGTTCTTGTATGCGGTATACCTTGTCAAATGGCTGCGCTTAGGAACTTTCTAGGAAAAGATTATGATAATCTGATTATCGTCGATTTGATTTGCTTGTGTATACCTTCACCAAAAGTATTTAAAAAATATATTGAGAGTATCGGTGAACAATACGGCTCTCCTGTTGTTGAAACGAAGGCAAAATGCAAGGAATTGGGATGGCGAAAATTGACACAATTGTTTGTGTTGGAAAACGGAAAGCATATTTATCAAACTCATGATGAAAATTCATTCCAGTATTTTTACATGAATACGAGGACTATATGCCGACCTTCATGTTATGACTGTAAGTTCAAGGGATTCCCGCGGATTGCTGATATAACTATCGGCGATTTTTGGGGAGGAAGGAATAATTCTGTATATACTGCCGAATTCAAAAAAGAATTCGATAACGACTTGGGGACTTCCGTTGTAATAGTAAACAATCAGAAAGGCCTTGATTACTTGAACACTGTAAAAGGTTCTCTGAAAATAAAAGAAATTCCCTTCGAAACTGTTCTACCCGGTAATCGTGCATTGTCATATCCTATTGCCCAATCAACAATTAATCGCGACGAATTTTTTAATAAATTAGATAAACAAAGTTTTACAGAACTTACAAAAATATATAAGGCTTCTATAAAGTTAAGTCTTAAGCAGCGTATTAAGAAAATTCTCAAGCGTTATTACAAATTATTGAAGTTTTATCGGCTAGATGTTATTTTGTATTTGAAATTGTCTTCGCTGAACGGTTTTTTTAAGGTTTTCTTTTCTGATAAACATTTGATTATGCCGCTTAAACATACTATCTACAGATTTGCCGACAAAAAAAACATAACTCTTGACGGTGATTTGATAATCGGCACAAAGCGAATAAAAGGTTCAAAGCTTGAAACTCGATTTGTCGTTGAAGGTTCCGGAAAACTTGACATAAAAGGGAATGTCTCTGTCGGTTACGGTGCCGATATAGAAGTCTTTGATGGAGGACATCTGGAAATGGGATACTGTTGGTCAAATATAAACAATGAAATTATTTGTGCAAACAGTATAAAAATCGGTAATTATGTAGGGATCGGCAGAAATGTTTGCATACGTGATAACAACGGCGGGCATTTTATTAACCGTCCGTTTTATAAAGATTCCCGCCCTGTCGTAATCGAGGATAAGGTGTGGATTTGTTCCAATGTAACAATTATGCCGGGAGTAACAATCGGTGAAGGTGCTATTGTCGGAGAAAATTCGTTTGTAGCGGAGAATGTTCCACCCTATACGATGGTTTCCGGGAATCCGGCAAAAATTGTTGATAGGGATGTTCTCTATAAAATGTAATTTTAAGATATGGTTGAGAAGAAAAGAATTGCAATAAATACAATACTCTTATATTTCAGAATGGTTCTGATTATGGGAGTAACTTTATATACTTCTAGAATCGTATTAAAGGTTTTGGGAGCTGCCGATTATGGACTTTATAATGTGGTCGGCGGCGTCGTTTCTATGTTCTCTTTTTTGAACGGATCATTAAGTTCCGGTACATCAAGGTTCATTACTTATGATTTAGGAACAGGAGATAAAATAAGGCTTAGGCAAACTTTTAATATTGCGTTTGTTTCTCATACAATTCTTGCAGCTGTTATTTTTTTACTTACAGAAACAATCGGTTTATGGTTTGTTAATAACAAGTTGGTTTTTGATGTATCAAGGCGAGTTGCTGTTAATGTGGTTTACCAGTTTTCAGTATTAACTTTGATCCTGCAATTAACACAAGTTCCTTTTTCTGCAGATATTATTGCACATGAAAAAATGAACATTTATGCCTATGTAAGTATCCTTGAAGTTGCATTAAAATTAGGAATGGCATTTTTATTGCAACTGAATAAGTCGATTGATAATCTGATTTTTTATAGTATAGTTATGTTTTTTGTGCAGTTAATAATAATCGGAATTTACAGGTTTTATTGTATAAGCCATTTTGAAGAAACTCATTTTGAACTCTGTAAGGATAAGAAAAGATATAAGGAGATTTTTTCGTTTTCCGGATGGGATATAATCGGGGCGTTTTGTGTTTTGTCACAGGGACAAGGAATTAATATTCTTTTGAATATGTTCTTTGGGCCGGTGGTAAATGCGGCCAGAGCGATTACGTATCAGTTGGAAGGAGCATTTTCTCAGCTGACTAATAACTTTATGACGGCTGTTAATCCACAGATTGTTAAGAGCTTTGCCCTTAAACAATATGATGAAATGCTGGATTTAATAAAAGATGCTTCTAAATTCGGATTCTTTTTGCTTTCCGTTTTTCTTGTTCCAATATTGTTTAAAATGGAATTTGTCCTACAACTATGGTTAAAAGAAGTTCCTCCTCAAACAAGTATTTTTGCAAGAATCATTTTATGTATGCTGATGATTCGTGTTATAGCACGTCCTGTTATAAATGGAGCCCATGCGACCGGACGTATAAAGCGACTTAATTTAATTGCCGGTCTTGTCGGTTTGCTCCCGCTCCCTGTAACTTATATATTATTTAAATTAGATTTTCCGGCTGTTTGTGCATTTTTTTCTTTATTTGTATGGGGAGTCATAGCAAACCTTCTTGAAACTTTTATTTTCAAGTTGGAAATGACTGAGTTTAAAATACGACGCTATTTTCTGAGTGTCTATGGCCGTTGTTTTATAGTCGGTATCGTTTCGATAATTACAAATTTCTTCTTGGCAAAATATATAGATGGGAATTTTTTTGTTTTTATTCTGTATTACGGATTTGCAGTAATAATAAACTCATTTATAATTTTTGTATTCGGTTTTGATAAAAATAATAAAAAGAAACTTATACATTTTCTGAAGGGGAAAATTTATGCAAAAAAAAACTTTGAATAATGGAATCGAAATACCTTCCATTGCTATGGGGACGTCGATTTGTGACCGGCAATGCTTTTCCCTCTTTGGACAATATAACTCTGACAAATTTTTATTTAAACAAATGACGAATGGCTTGGTTTACGCTGTACAAAACGGCGTAACAGGAATAGATACAGGTCGTGATTATAATAATGAACCGCTATTGGGTAAAATCTTCAAAGACCTTTTCAGAAATCACATTGTAGATCGTGAAAATCTTTTCATAACTACAAAAGTAGGTAACGAACAGCAACGTTTTTATGATATGGAAAAGGAACTGGATATTTCCCTAAAAGCATTAAAATTGGATTATTTGGATTTATGGATGCTTCATTGGCCTTTGCCAAATTATTACATTGATAATTGGAAGCAGATTTGTAAAATCTACAAATCGGGTAAAGTAAGGGCTATCGGTATTGCAAATGTCCGTGAACGGCATTTAATGGAACTTGAACAAGCAGGAATAGAATTTATGCCACAAGTTGTTCAGGTTGAATACCATCCTTTTAGGACGATTACCGGATTTAGAAATATGTGCAAAGAGCGAAATATTCAGATAGAAGCATATACGGCAAACTGTGCCATGTTGCCGTTTGTTCGAGAAAATGCGGTTCTAAAAGCCCTTGCTGAAAAATATGGAAAAAGCATCACTCAAATTATTATGAGATGGCATGTACAGCAAGGAGTTATTCCGATCTTTAGCTCAAATAATCCAAGACATATCAAGGACAATATCGATGTTTTCGATTTTTCCATTTCTGAAAAAGATATGCAGTCTATTTTTGATTTGAATATTGATTACAAATATCATCCAGAATCTGTAAATTGTCCGGGGTATTAATATGAAAACAAAATTAAAAATTTTATGTGTTTTATATTTTGTGACTGCATTTGCTTCAGTTCTTTTATCATGGAAAATTCTTATCATAATGCTTGCTTTATTTTTACTTGGCGGATTTTTTGCAATTTGTTTGCTTTATATAAATAAAGTTTATCTCAAAACGAATCATTGGAAAAATCAATTTTTATTTACAAAAAATTTTATAAGTAATGCCGGTTATAGAGATAATTTGGGAAGAAACTTTGATGTGGCTAATTTGGGCAGTAATCCTGCTCTTTACGGTTTCTTTTATGAAAAAGTTCGCGGTCAAAACTGGGCTACAGGCTCACAAGGCTTTCCGATGGATTTTGAGATTTTGAAATATTATCATAGCTATGTAAAAGACGGAGGCTTTGTTTTAATTCCGATTATGCCGTTTTCTTCCATTTCGAACTTTTTGGAAACAAGAACGGAATATTGGTCGGATAACTATTACATGAAATTTGCGAAAATACTAGATTATGCACAGGCAAGAAAACTGCCGAACGGCAAAAAGGTTTTATTAAAAAGTCGTTATCCGCTTATTTTTAATCCAAAGCTTGCAGTTTATATTTTTCATGATGTACCGGTAGATAATAAGTTATTTATTAGTGAACAAACTATGCAATCGGTTGAACTGGAATATGATGCAAAACAATGGATAAAAGCTTGGGAAACAGAATTTTCAGTAAAAAATTTCAATGATTTTTTGGGCGAGAAATTCAAATCGTATTTTGATTCAGGGGTAAAAATGATTGGCGAAATGATAGATTATTGCTTGTATAGGAATCTCAATCCTGTGCTTATTACAATTCCGCTGTCATCATACCTTGCAAAGGAATTTTCGCAGGAGTTCAGACAGAAAATGATTTATGATTTTGTGAATGCTGCAAATACGCAAGGTATTAAATTTTTGGATTATATGTTTGACGAAAGGTTTAGTAATCCAGAGTTATTTAATGGGTGCTTCTTTTTGAATTTGAAAGGGAGAAAATTGTTTACCGCGCAGGTTGTAAAAGATTTGGGCATCGGATATTAGTTGTTGATGAAGAGAAAAGACTGTGATAAAGTGAACCCGTTTATAAAGTGAATATTTTTTAAGGGAGATTTTATAAAAATATAAGGCATCCGGCTGGAAGAAAAGTTTGTTAAGAGGCAAATAAAAAATCGGCATTTAATCAACGAAGGAAGTAAAGAAGAGGATGTATTAAGGAGATCTGCGAAGATTTTTTTAAAATACGAGGATAATAATGTGAAAATCGGAATCCTAACATACTGGTGGGGTAGTGACAATTATGGACAACTACTCCAATGCTATGCTTTGCAAAAATATCTCCGCGATTTAGGTCATGATGTTTTTTTTATTCGCTATAATTATAATACAGAGAAAAAGAAAAACAGTTTTTCTTTTTGGAAAAAAGCAGTTATGGCTATGAATCCTGTTATTTTTTATAATCACTTTGAAAGAAAATTTTCTCGTAAAAAAGTATTGGAAATCAATAAAAGCCGAAATTTTGATGAATTTAGGAATAAGTATATTTCTTTTTCAGAAAATATTTTCTTTCGTTATAATGATTTACGCAATACACCTCCCCGAGCGGATGCCTATATCGTGGGTAGCGATCAGGTTTGGAATTTTACGTTTACTAATAATGTTAAACCTGTTGTTCATTCTTATATGCTTGATTTTGGCGAGAAGAATGTGAAGCGTTTTTCTTATGCTGCAAGTTGGGGTGTTTCCGTAATTTCAGATGAACTGAAAAGAGAAATAGCTCCGCTTCTAAAGAATTTTGATTATGTTTCCGTCCGTGAGCAGCAAGGTATAGATTTATGCAAACAATGCGGGTACGATGGTGCCGAATGGGTATGTGACCCTACACTGCTTTTGAGTGCAGATTCATACAGGATGTTGTATTCAGAAAACAAAATCCGTAAACCGGATAAAAAATATATTTTGCTTTATATGCTTGCAAACAAATATGACTTTGATCTAAATGCCGTTTATCGTTTTGCTAAAAAAAAGACTCTTGACGTTGTATTTGTTACAGGAAATTATATGGCGGGTAAGAGGGAAAAATTTTATGCTACAATTCCTGAGTGGCTATATCTTGTTGATAATGCGGAATATGTCATTTCTAACAGTTTCCATTGTGCGATTTTTAGTATTCTATTTAATAAGCAGTTTGGAGTTGTAAGACTTGTTGGACTACATGAGGGTATGAATTCAAGGTTGGATTCCTTGTTTGATTTATACGGTATTTCGGCGCGATACTTAAGAACGGACGATTTTTCCGTTTTGGACCGACGGTATATTCCGGTAAAAAAAGAAATTCAAAATCATTTTTTAGAGAAACTTCTGTATTCGGATACTTAAAAAATGTACGCTTGAATTTTTTTATAAAATGGACTTATAACTTGTTTGTGGAGAATAATTGTAGTAAGATAGAATTGTTCGAAGAATGAATGTTTCAAAGGCTAGGTAATATATATTATGGATAATAATTATGCATCGAACAATTTTATAAAGAATTGTATTTTCGTATTACTAACTTTTGGGTTCGGTGCATGTCTCATATTGTTTCATTACTTAAATTATAAAACCGACAATACTTTTATAGTATTGCAATTAATAAACTATGTATGCTTTTTTTCTTGGTTTTTGGTATGTATACATTCCAATAAGAAATTTGTACCGTTTATTATTTTTACCTATCAAACATTTCTTCTTCTTCTACTTCATGCCTATTATATATATTACATAGGGAATTCGCTGGGAATTAATCCTAACGATGCACTCTTTTATCAAGAATTAAATGAAAAAATACGTTACCTGCCTTTTAAGGATGCCATAAATGCTATATGGAATGAAAAAAGGATCGAACATTCTATAGGCGACATAGGATTTCCAATAATAAGATATTTTATTTCAAAAATATTTTTTTTTCTTGATTATAACGGTATAAATTTTGTTTTGCTTTTTTTCAATGCATTTGTAAATAGTTTGGCAAGCTGGTATCTTTACAGACTTGCAAAATTTTTTTTAAGCGAAACCGGTTCAAAAATATGCATGATATTATGGGGGCTTTCAACGGCTCTGATTTGGATTAGTGGTTCGGGGTTAAAAGATTCCATTTTTTCTTTTATAACATTGGTTGCAATCTATTATATGCAATGTATTCTTGAAGGTAAAAAAAGTTTTAAAAATTATTTTTGTTTCTATTTATTTTTAATGTGTACTGTATTTTTTAGGATTTTCATTTTCTTATTTGTCTTTTTTACATACATAGCAAGACAATACTTAAAAAAAGCGTTCTTTAGATTTTATACAATAGGAATGATTGTTTTTATAATTCTGTCATATGTAGGAACTGATATTTTTGCAAATGTTATGCCTCAATTAGGTGCCTTAAAGTTAGCAAGGAATATGAATCTTGAAAAGTCGTTCGGGGCTGCCAATTTTTTTACTAATACAATGAATTTTTGTCTTGCTTGGGTTAGCACGATACCCGCATTTTATCCCTGGGCTGAATTTAGAAATCAATATGTTGTGACATACAGTATGGTTATGCTTTATTTTTCTTTCTTTTTTATATTTTGTTTTATAAAAGTGTTACTATTAAAAGAAAAGAAATTATATCCTATAATGCTCATTTTATTTTTTAACATAGTATTAACTATAGTATCGGTAGTATCGATACAGTATAGATTTGCCCTGCCTGTTGTATATCTTTATTACATTTTCATTCTTTATATTTTTGAAAATAAAGAACGGTTACTTAAGATTTTTAATACAAATATAAGCATAAGCGTTGCAAATTTAATTGTAGCACCGATTAGTCTTGCTCTTTTTGCTTATTATAATATGCATTGATGAGAGGAATATGAAAGTTTGTTGGCTTACGGGTTCTTCATTTATTGATGTGGATATAGGCTTGATACAGGGCATTAATAAAAACCTTGATTTATTTTGGATTGTTATTCTCCAGAAAGAAAGTTTTTATTCTTATGATTATATTAATTCTTTTATGAAGCAAAATGATATTAAGGGAATGATTGTAAGTTTTAAAAATCGGTTACGTTCTTTAAAATCTTTTTTGCAGTATTTTCAAACTGTCCGTAAAATGGAATCTTTGGAATCGGATGTGTATTATATTGATTATCTCGGTTTACCGTATATGTTTCCTCTGATCTATCTTTGCGGGATTCCAAAAACGAAAATTATATATCCTTGCCATGATTTTATAGACCATGTTTCAATTCCGTATAGAAAACAAATTTCCAATTATAAAAAATTTATATTCAGACATTTTATTAATTTTCATTTTTTCTCCGATACGCAGAAAAAATTGTTTGAAAAAGAGTATGTGAATAGAAATACTTTTTTTATCCCTCTTAACTTAAAATCTTTTGGAAAAAGTTCAAAAGTTGTCGCAAATGATAAAATCGTTTTTCTGTTTTTTGGAACAATCCGCAAGAACAAAGGTCTTGAGATACTATTAAAAGCTGTGAATTTGCTTGGTGAAAGAATCAAAGATAAGTTTATTGTAAAGATCTATGGTAATGCGGATGATTGGAATTACTACGAAAATCAGATAAATGATAAATCTGTTTATGATTTGCAGATAAGGCGAATCGAAAATTCTGAAATTCCTGATTTGTTTGTTACTTCACATTATCTTGTTCTGCCTTATCATGATGTAACACAGTCAGGACCGCTTTTGATAGCTTATAATTACAGGCTTCCTGTTATTGCAAGTGACCTGTCCGGCTTTAGAGAGTATATTGAAAACGGTAAAAACGGTTTTCTGTTTGATGAGGGAAAACCGGAATCTTTAGCAGAGGTTCTGACTAATATTATTAATTCCGGAAATGCTTTTTATGATTTGATAAAAAAGAATTTGTATGATTTTGTTGAAAACAATATTTCGCAAGAAATTTTGATTACAAAGTACCTGAATATGTTCTCTGCGGTTTGCCATGCAACGGACTAATGTATCTTATACGGTAAAATATAATCTTTGTACAGGTTGCGGTGTTTGTCAGGATGTTTGTCCCGCTTCTTCAATTACTGTTGTATTGAAAGACGGACAATACCAGCCAAGAATAAACAACCGGACTTGTTTGAATGAAAACGGCTGTCATAAATGTTTTGATATTTGTCCCGGTAAGGGTATTGAACTTTCTGCTTTTTCGGAAAAACTTCATCCGTCGTCTATAGAAAAAGATTATTATTTGGGCAGGTATATTGCAATTTATTCCGGCTATTCCGATGATTATGAGATACGTTACCATGGTGCCTCCGGCGGGCTTGTTACGCAGTTTTTGATTTATATGCTCGAAAAGCATATTATTAGGGGAGCTGTTGTAACTGCTTTTGATTCTTCCAGTCCAAGCCTGTTCAAACCTATAATTGCAACTACAAAGGAAGAAATACTTGAAGCGAGAAGTACAAAGTATACGCAGGTTTCTTTTTCCGGAATCATAAAGTCTCTAAAAGAAATGGATGGAAAGTTTATCGTAGTGGGGCTGCCTTGTCATCTTCAGGCTTTTAGGCAAGTGGAATCTTTAGATAAACAATTAAAGTCAAAGATTTTTGCTTATTTTGGTTTATATTGCTCAAGCGGCCGCACTACAAACATGACAGAATATGTTTTCAAGGATTATGACATACACAAAGAAAATCTCGAATATTTCGCCTACAGGGATGAGGGATGCTTGGGAAGTTTGGTGGCAAAGGAATCTGGAAGTTGTAGTTCTGTAAAGAAACACAACTTCCAGTCGTACTACCAGCCATTACGAGCCATTTTCGAACCTAAACGTTGCCTTACTTGTATTGATTATTTTTCAGAACTTGCAGATGTGTCTTTTGGAGATTTGCATATTGCGCCGTTCAGTAATGATAGAATTGGCATAAGCTCTTTTATTGTCAGAAACAATAGTTTACTTGATATTATTGAACGAATGCGATCGGAAGGTGTAATCATAATAGAACCTTTGGATAAAGAAACGCTTTTGAAAGCACAGATATCTGTAAAATTAAAAAAACATCGTTCTGTTGTTTTTATGAAAATTAATAGGATACTTTTCTGTAAAAATCCTATTTATGACTGTATATTAAAACCCAGTAACTTTTTAAAAGGGGGAATAGCTTATATACATACTCACATACAAATTTTTATAGGAAAACATAAAAAACTGTGGGGTATAATTAAATTTATTCGTAAGAAAGAGGATTATAACTGATGAAAAAGATAGGTCTTGTGCTGGCATACAGTGAAAATCATAATAATTATGGAACTTCGCTACAAGGATATGCAACAATAAAAAAAATTAAGCAGTTCGGATTTGATGTTGAGGTTATCCGTTATAAAAAATATCTTTCATTTTTCGAGAAAGCGATGCTTGTGTATTATATGTTCCGCACGAAATCGACACAAACAAGCATTCGTACCGTAGTTGAAAAAATAAATAAAAAACTTCATAAAGATTATGCTTGTAATATTCAGATCAGGACGGAAGCCGTAAATAAATATAAAGAACAATTTATAAAGCCTTATTTTGTAAACTATGATGGATATTTGAATCTTTCAGAAGGTGCAAGGAAATATGACGCAGTGCTTGTCGGAAGCGATCAAGTATGGACGCCACTTAGCTTGTATGGAAAATACTACAATCTTTTGTTTGTTCCTGATTATGTAAAAAAGATTTCTTATGCTTCAAGTTTCGGTGTTTCTGTAATCCCGAAATTTCAAAAAAAAGAAACTGCACTTTATTTGAGCCGTATCAATTATCTTTCCGTTCGGGAGGATAAGGCAAAAGAAATTGTTGAGTCACTCGGAAGCAATGCAGAAGTAGTTGTGGACCCAACTTTACTTTTTTCTAAGGAAGATTGGAAATCAGAGATAGTGAATACGCCGTTTGATTGCAAAAAAAAATATATCTTTTGCTATTTCTTAGGAACTAATATGGACTGCCGCAGTGTTGCAAATAAACTTGCAAGAGAAACCCGTTTGAAAATAGTTGCAGTAAAGCACATGGATGAATATGTAAAGGCCGATGAAACTTTTGGAGATTATGAACCCTATGATGTTTCTCCGAATGATTTTTTGAATTACATTCTACATGCCGATTATGTACTGACAGATTCTTTTCATTGTTCCGTATTCTCTATTTTGTTTGAAAAAAAATTCATGTCGTTTTACAGGTTTTCTAACAATGACAAGAATTCCAGAAATTCGCGAATTGATAGTCTTTTAAATCTAACAGGACTAAAAACTCATTTATATGATGGAAGCAATCTTAATAATATTTATGAAGTCGTGGATTGGGGAATTGTTCATCAAACAATTGATTTTGCGAGGTCTTTTTCGATTGATTTTTTAAAAAAGGCACTTGATACGATATAAGGGATATTAAAGTGAAAATACTTATGGATAAGAACTTAAGCAAAAAAGTTGTTATGGTTGGAGTTTACGCAGGGAAAAATGCTCCCGGAGGAATGGCATCTGTAATAAAAGCTTATAAACTATATATAGACGGTTTAAGGTATGTCACATCGTGGAAAGATACTAATAAGTTTTTTAAGCTGACAATTGCAATAAAAGCATATTTTATATTATTGTTTACTTTGATTTTTGACAGACGAGTAAAAATTGTTCATTTTCATACTGCCGAAAAAAATTCTTTTTGGAGAAAAGCAAAATTATTACGGCTTTCACAGAGATTTGGAAAGAGAACAATAATGCATATACATGCAGCGACCTTCAAAAACTTTTATGCGGAGAGCACAAACTTTTGCAAAGAAAAAATAAAAGATATTTTAAATAGGAATGCCGCACTGATAGTTTTATCTGAATCTTGGAAAAACTGGTTTATAGGTATAGGCATTCCTGAATCAAAAATATTTGTAATAAATAATATTATTGATTATCCCAAGATTGAAGAAAAAAAAATAACGGGTGATAAACTGCATCTTTTGTTTATGGGTGAATTAGGAGATAGAAAAGGTATATTTGATATTCTTAAGGGTATAGCAAAACATAAAAACGAATTAAAAGATAAACTTGAATTTAGAATAGGTGGAAATAAGAATGAGTTGCTTTTGACAGATGCTATCAGAAAAAACGGACTTGATTCTTTTGTTATTTTTGAAGGCTGGGTTGCCGGAGAAAAAAAAATAAACCTTGAAAATTGGGCAGATGTTTATATATTACCTTCATTTAATGAAGGATTGCCGATAGGGATTCTTGAAGCGATTTCTTACAATAATGCAATAATTTCCAGCCCTGTTGGCGGCATCCCGGACATTATAAAAAGTGGGGTAAACGGTTTACTTGTTACACCTGGTGATGATGAAGAAATTTTTAATGCCATAAGTATGCTAATTAATGATAAAGAATTATTAACAAAATTTAAGACCGTAAATGGGGAGTTTATAAAAGAATATTATCCGGAAACTGTTATTCGGCAATTAAGTGATTTATATAATGTAATCTTAGAGAATAAACTAAATTGTTCTGATCGGGAGGTAGAATATGAATAAGATTTTACGAAAGATGGTATTTCTGTTTGCAGTAACGGGGGGGCGAACTAAATTCATAAATAAAAATAAGAATCTTTTCCATCATATTGGTGAAAAACTCTGGTGACAGTCAAAATTATTTCCTGATCAGCCTGAGTTAATTTCGATCGGTGACAATGTAAAAATATCAGTAAATATAACTTTCGTCACGCATGATATTTTTCACCGCTTATTTAGCAAAAATGAAGTATCATACTTTGCAGGTTGTATAGAAATTGGTAATAGTGTTTTAGTCGGTTGTAATACGATGATTCTTCCGAATATAAAGATTGGGGATAATGTTATGATTGGAGCCAGCACTGTTGTTTCTAAAGATTGGGAAGCCGGTTGGTTTTATGCCAGTGTTCCTACAAAACGGATTGAAACTTTTGAAGACTTGGTGAAAAGACGTAAGAAGCAGATTTATAAAGACGTTTCTTCTATTTGAAAGGAAGTAGTTAGATGAAATTTTGTAATATTGAATTTAATATTTTGAATAAGACAGAGTTATTTACTCGTGATGATAACGAAACCAAATGTATTGCAACTGTAAACGCACAGTTTATTGTGCTTGCTAATACAGATAAGCGATACATGAATTATATCAATTCTCACTACGCTACTTTTGATGGTGAAATTCCCTTAAAAGCTGCAAAGAAATTTTCTGGTGAATTTGCGGACGCAGAGAAACTTCCCGGCAGTGAAATTGTATATGATTTTTGTGAGTTTGCAAAAAACAATTCTCTGAAAATGTTTTTTCTTGGCGGCTATGAAGATTCGAACAAAGCAGCTGTAGAAATTATAAAAGAACGATATGGAATTGAAATAGAAGGATATTCCCCTCCGTATGAAGAATATCCGTTTTCAGAAAATTTTATTGAGATTTGTATGTGCAGAATTTCTGCTTTTAGGCCCGACATTATATTTGTTGGATTTGGGGCACCAAAACAGGAATGGTTCATTGAAGAACAATTAGAAAAACTGAATGTACTTGGTGTTAAATACTTGGTTGGTTCCGGCGGTACTTTTGAATTTGTGTCTGGAAAAGTAAAACGATCACCTGCTTGGATTAGTAAAATTGGATTTGAATCTGTTTATAGATTGCTACAGGAAATAAATCTTACAAGATTGAAGAGAATCCTTTACAGTTTCCAATTCTTTAAATACATAAAGCACCAACCTGATTGGATGGCTTCCGATCGTGATGACAAGAGACTATAAATCAACAGGTTCGGAGATATAGAAAATAAAAAAAAGATATTTTTTACTGTTTTTGTATTGACTGTAAGCAGCTTGCAAGAATAATGAACGCGTAAAACAAAGAAGCTGATTCTCAAAAAGTAGAAAGCAGAAATCGGAAACTCAGAAAAAATGCCGTTCTTTGTGAAGTTTTTAATGACTCTTTAGCCAGGGCTTCAGCATGAAAGGATATACAAGGTAGAGGGAACTGGGGTAAAATCCCTGGTATGGTGGAAGGGATATTTGAACAGGTAGCAAGGGGAAGGGACGGAGGGAAAAGCGGTATTTTATTACGAGTCTTACGGATGTGGAGCGTTTCGGAGCGGGGGTACGCAGTCATTGGGCGATAGAGAATAACTTGCATTGGTGTTTGGATGTGTTGTTTCATGATGACGAATGTGCGGTTCTTGGAATACCGCTGAAAACCTTGCGATCATTAGAAGGATCATCTATAACAGAATTAAGATGCTGTCGCGATTGGAGACTTTGAGCATGGGTAAGCGTGCCTGTATCTACGATGATGACTTCAGGGCTAAAATACTTTTTGGAGTATTATCATAAAAGTACAGACCTAAAAACCCGAAAAATAAAGGAAGGGAAACTATGGTCAAGTACAGTAGAGAATTTAAGGAACAGGCACTGCTATTGTCAGATGAGATAGGAGTGAAAAAGGCAGCCGAGCAGTTGGGAATTAATTATTCGACACTTGCAGACTGGAGAAAAACGAGGAACCGCAAAGCAAAAGAAGAGCGCATAGCATCGGATAAAAGTCCGTTGAACGAGCGAGAACTTGCTCTGTACAAAGAAATACAGGAGTTGAAAAAAGCGAATGAAATCCTCAAGGATGCCCTCGGTTTTTTCGTCGTAGACCGGAAGAAGTAAGTACCCAAGGGCTATTCACCTACATCTTCGAAAAGAAACAGCAAAGCAAGTGGTCAATCGTGAAGATGTGCACAACCTTAAGAGTCAGCGAAACAGGGTTTTACAAGTGGAAACGGAACCGTAGTAAGATGAAACGCTGGCAGCTTCTTCTGGTCGAAATACACGAGATTCTTGCACAAGATCCTGAAAATGACAATTACGGGATACACAGGATACAACTGGCGTTGGAGCAGCGGGGTATAACAGTTTCGCGCTCGATAGTGATCAGAGCTATGAGAAAGGGAAATTTGCTGCATGAAAGCAGAAGAAGTCCTGACGGACTTACCAAAGCGGATAAAAAGGCATTACGGCCTGAAAATCTTTTGAAAGGAGACTTTAGTGCAGCTGCCCCTAATAAAAAATGGCTTACGGATATAACACAGACTCCATGCAAAGACGGAAAACTGTATATTGCGCCGATAATGGACTGTTTCGGCGGGGAGATCATCGCGCTTGCGATGGATGACAACATGAAAAAAGAGCTGTGCATAAAAGCGCTGAAGGAGGCATACACAGTAAGAAAACCGTGAGACGGGGTAATACACCACAGTGATGCAGGCTCACAATACACGAGCACGGCATATAAAATTGAATTTGCTCGTCATCATGCAATTCAGAGCATGAGCGCAGTCAGCAAGTGTTACGATAATGCAAGAATGGAATCATTCTTTGCGACGCTGAAAAAGGAAAAGCTGTATCGGATCGATACAACAAAACTGAAAATGGAAGCAGTGAAAAAAATTGTCTGGAGATTCGTTGTCTACTACAACAGGCGCAGGATCACCACTATGAATCCGAACGGCTATCCGCCTGCAATATACAGGCAAAGGTTTGAAGCCGGCTTAGTAAAACCGGCTGCATAAACTACAACTTCGGGGTATTTGGGGTCTGCACTTTTATTGACTTTTCCATTTTTCATGCTGAAGTCCTACGTGATGCAATGCAATACTCCGATTGACGCTCTCCCCCCGCTTCCGCTATAATAAATCTTCGCACCGATGGGTGCGCTATTTTAGGACTTGACCCCGTTCGGTTCGAGTTCTACGGAGGATTACAGTGGTCAAAATCAGACTGAAAAAGTTCGGCACGCAAAAACGTCCCTACTATCGCGTCGTTGTCATGGATGAGCGTTCTCCGCGCGACGGCCGGGCGATCGAAGAAATCGGTACGTATATGCCGATCGAAGCTGCTGAAAAGCAGATCAACATCGACGTCGAACGCGCAAAGTATTGGCTCGGGGTCGGCGCACAGCCGACGGACATCGTCGGTAAGCTGCTCAACAAACAGATCCGTTCCGCAAAGTGATTGCATCGAGGCGGCTGAATGGAAAAGGATTTAATCGAATATATTGCAAAGTCGCTTGTCGATGATCCTTCCGCGGTTTCGGTTACCGAAGCGGAGGGCGAACGCGGGCCGGTTTTGCAGCTGAAAGTGGCCGAAAGCGATATCGGTAAAGTGATCGGCAAATACGGCCGTATCGCAAAAGCGATGCGCACGGTGTTGAGCGCATCGGCGGCAAGGGACGGAAATCATTACAGTCTCGACATTTTAGACTGACGGGTCGATGAAAGATCAGCTTGCAGTCGGCTTTATCCGCGGTCCACACGGGATTACGGGTGAATGTAAAATAGAGAGTGCTTCCGGCGCGTACGATCACATCGTTTCGCTCAAGGATGTTACTTTACGGCACGGCGAGGAAACCGAGCGGCGCAGAGTCGAATCTGCAGACTGGGGCGGTACCTGCGTGTTTATGAAATTGGCGGGAATCGATTCTCCCGAAGCGGTACGAAAGTACAACGGGTGGGAAGTGGTCGTACCGCGCGAGTGTGCATATCCCTTGAAAAAGGGAGAATGGTACATCGATGATTTGAAAGATTGTTCTCTCGTATATGAGGACAAAAACGGATCGGCGGCTTCGGCCGCGCCTGTCGAAACGATAGGCAAGATCACGGACGTATTGGAAGGCGGAGCGGCGCAGCTTTTGGAAGTGCGCATCTCCGAGGCTTGCAGCGTTCTTGCGGACGATGTCAAACGCACCGTTTCGGGAAAACCGAAAACGGTCTATGTTCCTTTTACGGAGGAGCATATCGGCGCGGTCGATATCGAAGGCAAAACGGTGGAGCTGATGCACCTCTGGATTCTGGAGTGATTCCATGCAATTTACCGTGCTGACCTTATTCCCCGATATTCTGCGCGCGTACTTCGAAAATTCGATTATGGCGAAAGCGGTTGAAAAGGGGATTATTTCCTGCGTCTTGACGGATATCAGGGATTTTGCCCGCGATAAACACCGTTCCTGTGACGACGGTCCGTACGGCGGCGGCGCGGGGCAGCTTATGCTCGCCGAGCCGCTCGGAGAAGCGCTCGACAGCGTAGAGGCGTACAAAAAGCGCGTCATCTATGTGACGCCCGGAGGAAAGCCTTTTACGCAGGCGAAAGCGCTTGAGTTGAGCCGTGAAAGCGAAATCGTCATTATCTGCGGACGATACGAAGGGATCGACCAGCGGATAATCGATCGGTATGTCGACGAAGAGATTTCGATCGGGGATTACGTTATGTCGAGCGGAGAGGTTGCGGCGGAAGTCGTCATCGACACGGTGTACCGCCTGATCGACGGCGTCATTTCGGCGGAATCGCTCGACGAAGAAAGCTATTCGGGCGGACTGCTTGAATATCCGCAGTATACGCGGCCGCAAAATTATCGGGGAGAAGAAGTACCCGAAGTGCTGCGGTCGGGAAACCACGAAGCGATACGCGCGTGGCGGCTGCGAAAGAGCGTTGCGAAAACGCTTGCCAATCGGCCGGACTTGATAGCGTCTGCGCGAAACGCGGGTACGCTTTCGGAGGAAGCCGAAAAAATTATTAAGGAAATTACGGAGCAGGTTTCGCTTAAAACCGCCGGAAAAAAGAAGCGGGCGAAACGGACTCGGAAAGCTGGAGACTGAGATGGATATCATTAAGGGTATTGAAGAAAAACAAAAGCGCGCGAGCGCCATGGGATTTAATGTCGGCGATACGGTAAAAGTTTTCTTTAAAATCGTCGAAGGCAGAACGGAACGCATTCAAGTGTACGAAGGTGTCGTTATCGCGAAAAACGGCGGCGGTACGCGCGAAACATTTACGGTCCGCAAAGAATCGTACGGCGTCGGAGTCGAGCGCGTGTTCCCGATGCACTCGCCGCGGATCACGAAAGTAGAGATCGTACGTCCGGGTAAGGTCCGCCGTGCAAAACTCTATTACCTCCGCGATGCCGTCGGTAAAGCGAAGCGCATTAAAACGCGCGTCGGCGGAAACATCGCCACGGCTCTTGCCGAACGCAACGCTCGAGCCGATGCCGCGGCCGCCGCTCAGGAAGCTGCAATCAAAGAAGAGCAAAAAGAAGAACACGCAGCGGAAGCGGCTGAAAAAGCGAAAAAGAAATAACGTGTCGCTTCTGAAAACGCAAGCGGTTTTTAGAAGCGGATGGGGCTGTCTCAAAAGTCGGTTGCTTTTTCGACAGCCTGTCGATAATTTTTCCGGCGCATGGATACGATTTCCCGCGTATACGTTCAGACGGCTTCCCTTTCCGGTATGCCGAACCGGCACGAGCTTCGCGAAGGGGATGTCGTTTCCGTGCGTATCCTTTCACAAACGGGGCAAAACTCGTATATCGTTTCTTTTGCGGGCGGCAGGTTTTCCGTTACGTCGGAAAGACCGCTTATGCAGGGTGCGGTTTTTTCCGCTTCCGTTTCGCTCAAAGACGGAACACTCGTCCTTTCACCGCTTATCGCGGATGCCCCTTTTTCAAACGAACATCTCGTAACGACGTTTTCGACGGCACTCAATCCCGACGGAACGCTCTCCGATGCGGAGCTTGTCCGCTATTTCACTTCTCTCAATCTTCCCTCCGACTATATTACCCTTTCTCTTTTTGCCGCGATGCAGTCGCTCGGCATGAAATTCGACGAGAGGATTTTTAACGATGCACGCCGCATCGCGCTGTCGTTTCCCCGGCGTGAAAAAGAAGCGGCACAAGCGGCTCTGCTTTTGGAGCAAAAAGGTATCCCTATGGGAAAAGATGCCGTCGCCGCGATTGTCGGTGAAAACGAAAAAAGCGATAAGGACTCCGAAAGCGATGCAGATTCTCAAAGCGGCGGACGTGCAAAGAGAGGAGGGGCGGACGGAAAGCGCGGCAGCGATCCGCAAAACGGCGGAAAAAACGAAAGCGCGGAAGAAGGCGGTTTCGTGAAAGAGGGAAATTCCGTGCAGAGCGGGCGGCAAAGCGGATCCGATGCGGGGCGGCCGCCGAAAGCGCTCATTTCCGAAATAGAAGCGGAAGTGCGGCGATTTTTTTGCGGCTTACTGTCGGGGCGGGCACTTGAGCAAAGCGAAGGCGGCGTCCTTACCCTTTTCAATCACCGCGGGTTTTCTTCCGGCGCAAGCTGGATTCAGCTTCCTTTCGAGATTTCCCTCGACGGCGGGGCACAAACGGGAAAAGGCGTGCTCCGTTTTTTTACGGACGCGCGGCAAAAAAAAGCGGAAAAATATACGGCAACGCTCGATTTCGCTGGGCAATTTTATTATTTTGTGATATACTTACATAAGGAACGTTGTCGCGTGCTCTATGCCGCATCGGGCGAGGAGCGTGCAGGCGAAAGCGCATTGCTCAAAAAAGCGCTCGAAGCGGCGTTCGGCGGGAAGTCGTTCAGCGTTGAACGGGCGGAAGCCGGCATGCTTTCGGGCTTTTACGAAAAAAGCGGTATTTCCGTTGTCAGAGGCAGCGTATGAAAAAAGCGGTCGCGCTGAAGTACCCTGAAGGAGCGCCTTCACCTTTTGTAACGGCATCCGCTCGGGGCGAGGCGGCGGAAAGGCTTGTCGAAATTGCAAAAGAGCAGGGTATCGCCGTCGTTGAAAACGCGAATCTCGCCGATGTTTTGACGCTCAAAGAAATCGGCTCCTATGTGCCGGAAGAAACGTGGGGCGTGCTCGCGGGGATATTCGCCTTTGTGCTGAAAGTGCAGGATAAAAAACGATAAAAGACATCTCAAAAAATCGATCGGATTTTTAAGGGACGAAACTTATTGAAGGTTCAATTTCGAGTCGATTTTTTCAAAACTCGAGATTCAGCCTAAAAAATACGAGGGGGTTGTATGGCAGGTTTTTTGAAGCTTACGCAAAACGATATTAAAGAAGGTATGCGTTTTTCCGCACCGGTATTTTTTGACGACGGAAAAAACATGTTTCTCGCCGCGGGAAAGCCGGCAAAGCCGTATCACCTTGCCGCGCTCAAAAATTGGAAGGTCCCGTTTTTGCTCACGGTCGGGCACGTGCTTTCGCAGGCGGAAATCGACGCACAAACAAATGCGAATCTCGAAGACGTGGACGAACTCGAGCCTGTCGACGACGATATGCCGCTCTAAACGCGTAACGGGAATCGTATGTCGTTCAAAGCGAGTCCAATCCGTCTGTGAGCGCTTCAAAAAAATCGATCGGAAAATCGGGAGAAGAAAAAGCTGCGCGTTATTTGACCGAAAAAGGTTATTCGATCGTGGCGCGGAATTGGCAGACAAAAAGCGGTGAAATCGATATAATCGCTTTGTCGAACGAGGTGCTTGTTTTTGCCGAAGTGAAGACGCTTCCGAACGGAAACGCCGATATGCTTTCGCACGTGCTCGACGGCCGGAAACAAAAAAAAATTATAGAAACGTCTAAACGTTTTCTCTTAAACAATCGACAATATAGTAAGCACTATATCAGATACGATGTGATTGTTGTGGATATGCCGTCTTTGCCGGCCGTATATCACATTGAAAACGCTTTTTCGGAGCTTGTATGATTTCCGGTCTGAAAACAACTACTCTCGTTCTCGAAAAACAAAAAGCGGACATACCGCCCCGTCTGCTTGCGCTGCGAGAGATGATTCGGGATGCGGAGTATATCGATACGGCGGTACAGAGGATCGCTCAGGTTATCAGCAAAAAATTGATTGAAAACCCTGAAGACGATCCGCTGTTTACGGAATAACGGAGTAATCATGGGAAAAAATGCAAAGCGGGGACGCGGCAGGCGTGATTGGAAAAATCAAAACGCTCAAAATTCCCGTTCCGGCGGTAAGCAAACGGATAATAAAAATATAAAACTTCGCGATGCCGCCGTTCAGCGTCACCTCTATGAAAATATCGCAGCGCAAAAGAAAAAAGACGAAGCGATCCGCGAACTCAAGCAGCGCCGCGTCGTATGTCCCATCTGCGGAAAGGATATCGAAGATATGGCGAGCGCCGTCGTCGATAAAGCGTCGGGAAATCCCGCGCACTTCGATTGTATTTTGGATCAGTTGAATAAAACGGAAACGCTCGGTGAAAACGAAAAAATCGCATACATCGGTCAGGGCCGCTTTGCGCTTTTGCGCTACGAAGATCCGCGCGACGTAAAATCATTTAAAATTATTAAAACGATAGAGTGGGAAGGGCGCGACGCCGAGCTCCCGTGGCGCAGCGAACTGAGCAGCCTCTACAGTCAAGTCTAGCGCGGGCAAACGCCGTATCGAAAATATTACGTGTCTTCAAGATACGCGCATCGGGTTATTTACAAAAATCGACATACAAGTTATAGTGGAGCGCATGTGTCGCCAGGATGGTGGAATTGGTAGACACAAGGGACTTAAAATCCCTCGGCAGTTAAATGCCGTGCCGGTTCGATTCCGGTTCCTGGCAAAAGCCTTTATGTTTTCGGATACTCATTTTCATTTTTCCAAGATGTGTGAACGCACGGGGTGCGACGGCGCGGAAATCCTTTCCGAAATGGCAAAGCGCAATTGTCTTTTTGCGCTCGATATCGGTACCGAAAGCGGCGATTTGTCTGCGCGAAAAGCCGCACTGGAAAAAGCGCTTTCGCGTGTAAGCGGAGAACTGCAAAAAAATGCCCGGCGCATGCTGCATTATACTGCGGGCTTGTGGCCTTCTTCCGACGCGATTATGCATCGGAAAGAGATGACTGAAACGCTCGAAAAAGATATCGCTTCGTTTTCCGAAAAGATCGCGGCTATAGGAGAGTGCGGCATCGACCGGCATTGGAATCCGGCCGCCGACGGAAGATATGAAAGCGATTCCGATCGGGCGATGAGGGAAGGGGAGTGCGAGCTTTTTGAAATGCAGATCGAGCTTGCAAAAAAACTCAAGCTTCCCCTTGTCGTGCACAGCCGCGACGGTTTTGAAGATACGTATCGGTGCATAAAAAAATCGAAATACGACAGAGGAATCATCCACTGTTTTTCGTACGGCATCGAAGAAGCGTGCGCTTTTCTCGACTGCGGCTGGTACATCAGTTTCAGCGGTTCGGTTACGTACGCAAAGCGCGGCAAAGCGGACGAAATGCAAAAGCTTTTGAGCTGCGTTCCCTCGGACAGAATTCTCTGCGAAACCGATTCCCCGTATCTTGCTCCCGTTCCGTACCGCGGCAAAACGAATACGCCGCTTTTTGTCGAACACGTTTACCGCTATGTCGCAAAAGCGCGAAACCTAAGTCCCGAAGCGCTGAGCGAAACCGTCGATGAAAACTGCCGCCGTCTCTTTGTGCTCGAAGGATAGGCAGCGCGGGACGATGTCGCTTTTGTCGTATTTTGCATTGCGCGCCGTAAGCAAAACGTTTTTTTGTTTTATCGACTATAATCGAAATCGCGTTGATTTTATCGATTGTTTCGACTATAATCGAAACTGCTGTCGTTTTCATAAATCTATCGATTACAGTCGAAATCGACAAGGAGCTCGCTTACGGATCGTATTATCAGACCGAAGTACATAACGCAGATTGTACAATTCGTAGACAAGCCGGTTATTAAAGTGTTGACCGGCATGAGAAGGGTCGGAAAGTCCACGCTTTTAACGATAATAAAAGACGAAGTTTTAAAAAACATACCCGACAAAAATAAAGTATACCTCAACTTCGAATCGGCCGAACTTTTCGATATAACTACCGCAAAGGCTTTGCGCGCTTATTTGCAGCCTATAATTCAAAAAACAAAAAAGAAACTCTATTTTTTCTTCGACGAAATACAAACGGTTGCGGGCTGGGAAAAAGTCGTCAACAGTCTCAACGTGGATACAAACTGCGACATTTACATAACGGGATCGAACTCAACGCTTATTTCGGGCGATCTTGCAACACTGCTTTCGGGGCGGTATACGACCTTTGAAATTTATCCGTTTACCTTCGGCGAATTTGTGCAGGTTTTTAAAAATAAAAAAATATCTAAAGAAGCGCTGTTCGACAAATTTTTGCAGATCGGCGGAATGCCTTTTTTGCGCTATTTTGATTTGGACGCTTCTCCCTGTTTTAAATATTTAAACGATGTGTACAACACCGTATTGGTTAAAGACGTTTTGCAGTACAACAATATTCGGGATGTCGACGGTTTTAACCGCATTTTATCGTATGTGCTTGAAAATATCGGGCACACCTTTTCGGCAAACGGTATTAAAAATTATTTTAAAAATGAAAAACGAAATATTTCAATCGATACGATTTTAAATTATTTGGAATATTGCCAAAATGCTTTTATCATTAAAAAAGTTCCGCGCTATGATATGGCGGGCAAAAAAATCCTCAAAGTGGACGAAAAATATTATGTAACGGATCACGGGTTTCGGCAGGCGCAGGGATTTTCCAATACAAAGGATATAGAACGGACGCTGGAAAATATCGTGTTTATCGAACTTGCGTCGAGGGGCTATGAGGTAAAAATCGGAAAACTGAAAGACAGGGAAATCGATTTTATCGCGCAAAAAAACGATCGGATTTTTTATTATCAGGTCGCCTATCTGTTGACCGACGAAAAAACGCGCGAGCGGGAATTCGGGGTGTATAAATCGATTGAAGACAATTTTCCGAAATACGTGCTGTCCATGGATCGCGTCGATTTCGGCAGGGACGGCGTTATTCATAAAAACATCGTCGATTTTTTATCGGAGACTTGACGCGCCGACTTCTCTCGTGATATGCTCATAAAACTGGCATTTTTGTCAAATTTTAATAAAATGAAGGGGCTATACAATGTCGTTTATTCCTTTTTTAATGGGCGCAGCCGAAGGCGGAGCGGCCGGCGGTGCGTCGACAACCGGCGGTTTTATGTCATCGATCGTGATGATGGTGCTGCTCGTCGTTATTTTCTATTTTTTCCTTATCCGCCCGCAGAGCAAAAAACAAAAAGAAACGCAGAAAATGCTCGACGCGCTGAAAAAAGGCGATAAAGTCGTTACGATAGGCGGCATTCACGGCGTCGTTTCTTCGGTTGACGAAAAAAACGTCATCGTGAAAGTGGACGATGCGACAAAGATCAAATTTACGCGGAGCGCTATCGCTGCAATCGAAAATCCCGAAGCTCCTGCAAAAGACGCGAAAAAATCTTCCGACGCCGATGCGGAAAAACCTTCAGAGGAAAAGAAATAAAACGGAGCTGTCAGCATGAATAAACGTACTCGTTTTGTAATCCTGCTTGCGGTGCTTGCCGTTTGTTTCGCTTTTTTGTGGCCGTCGATCAGCTGGTACTACGGCACGCCGAAAGAGATGAAAGCGCTCGCACTCGGTTCGCTGCAGAGCATTAAAGATTACGCGACCGTAAAAGCCTCCGACGACGTAAAGGCGTTTACGGATGCGGCGCGAAAAGATCCGAACGCTCAGCTCGACGAATCCTACGGCTGGATAAAAAAGATCGTCGCGCGGAACTATAAAAATATGGGTGCGAAAGTGCCGTCGCCTTTGACGAAAAGCGCGGTGCTCAACGCATTTTCAAGCGAACAGGAATTCCGTGAAGCGGTGCAGGCCCGCTACCGCGACGCCATTTTAAAAGCGAAAAAGCAATATCAAAATTCGGTAAAGCTCGGACTCGATCTGTCCGGCGGTATGAACATCATCGTTAAAGCCGATTTGGACGCCGCCGTAAAAAATCAGGAAGGAGCCGATACGGCCGAATCGAGCGCGACGCTCAAAGCGAACGCGATGCAGCAGGCGATCGACTCGCTTTCGAGCAGGATCGACCGCTTCGGTCTTACGTCTCCGGTGATCCGACAGCAGGGCGAAGACCGCATCTATATCGAAATTCCGGGAGCTACGGAAGCGGATGCGATCAATACGATCATCATGGGAAAGGGTATTTTGAATTTCCGTCTCGTCGACGATGCGGCAACTCAAGCATTTAATAATTATTATCTACAAAATCCCGGAAACGTCTTCGCTTCCGACGGTACGCTGCTCGACGCTTCCGTTATCCCCGCCGACTGTGAAGTGCTCGGCCTCTATCAAAACGACGACTACGGTCTCGAAGATCGGATCGGCTGGCTTGCAGTAAAAAAAGAGATCGCGCTCGACGGCCGGCATATCAAATCGGCGGAAGTCGGTTCGAGCAATTTAACGAACCGCCCCGAAGTCGATTTCGTGCTTGACGGCGACGGTGCCGTGATTTTCGGCGAGTTTACATCGGCTCACGTCGGCGAGCGGCTCGCCATCGTAAACGACAACAGAATCCGCTCGGCGGCGACGATTAACGACGCGATCACCGGCGGCCGCGTTGCGATAACGGGTTTCAATCTCGAAGAAGCGCAGACGCTGCAAAAAGTGCTGCAGACGGCGTGGCTTTCCGTGCCGCTTTCGGTCGAAAGCCAGCAAGTCATCGGCGCCTCTCTCGGGCAGAAGGCGAAGCGGATGGGCATCATCGCAGTGTTGGTCGGTCTCGGCGCAATCATGTTTTTTATGCTCGTCTACTATAAAGGTGCGGGCGTGAACGCGTGCGTTGCGCAGATCCTCAACCTCTACATCATGTTTTCGGTGCTCTCGGCGTTCAATATGACGATTACGCTTTCGAGCATCGCCGGTATGATTTTGACGATCGGTATGGCGGTCGATGCGAACGTTATCATTTTCGAGCGCATCAAAGAAGAGCTTTCCGACGGCAAAGGACGTACGGCTGCGATCGCCGCAGGTTTCCGTAATGCGTTTTGGGCGATCATGGACTCGAATATTACGACCTTTATCGCGGCGATGTTCCTGTCTCAGCTCGGCAGCGGCGCGATTCAGGGCTTTGCGGTCAGCTTGGCGATCGGTGTCGTCTCTTCCGTGTTTACAGCCTTGTTCGTGTCGCACCTCATGTTCGATTTCAATACCGACGTGTTCCGCAAAAATACCGTGAGCATCAGCTGGAGGGTAAAATAATGACGCGAAAGACGATACATTTCAGCAAAGGTTTCCTTCCGTGTGCGGTCATCAGCGCGGCGATCATCGTTTCGGGTATCGCGGGATTTTTTATACGCGGAATCAATTTCGGTCTCGACTATCGTCCCGGCTTACTCGAAGAAGTGCGCATCGCGCCCGCCGTTTTGGACGTGAGTTATTCCGGCAGCGCGAACGTCAGCCTCGACATGAGCGGTGAGGGGATCGACGTCGTCATAAGCGGAACGGGTTCGGAAAACAAAACAGAAACGCTTTCGTTTGCCGCAAACCGAACGGTTTCCGATCTCGCGTCGAGTCTCAATGCGATCGACGGAATCCGCGCGCAAGTCAATTCGAACGCATCTTCTTCGACGGCGGATTTGTTCGCCGATACGAACGCGTCGAATAAACTTTCATCGACTCCGTATCGCTTGTATTCCGCAGGAAAAACCGATGTCGCCGTTTCGCAAGTGCGCGAAGCGCTTTCGTCGGTCGAAAGCATTTCGATTCAGCAGCTCGGTGCGGGAGAAGCGGCGAGTTTTCAAATCCGCATGGCCGATAAGGGGGACGGAAAATCGAGCGCCGATCTGCAAAATACGGTTTTGACGAATCTGAAAAACAAATTCGGAAATGACAACGTCGTCGTTATCCGTACCGATTTTATCGGTTCGAATTTTTCGCGCGCGATTGCAGTGCAGTCGATCATCGTGCTTGCCTTTGCCGTTGCGCTTATATGGCTGTATGCGACGATCCGCTTTCACTGGGATTTCGCACTCGGCTCGGTATTCGCACTCATCCACGACTCGCTTATTATGATAACGTTTATCGTATGGTCGCAGATTGAATTTTCGACGATGACGGTAGCGGCGATTTTGACGATTGTCGGTTATTCGATCAACGCGACGATCGTTATCCTCGATCGCGAACGCGCGCTTTTGCCGATCATGAAAGACACGAAAAAATTTACCGACATCATCGATCAGGCGCTCACCGATACGCTGAGCCGTTCGATCATCACGACGGTGACGACGATGTTTGCGGCGGCATCCCTCTACGTGTTTACGCAGGGCGATATCAAAAACTTTGCGCTCGCACTCCTCGTAGGACTTGTCAGCGGCTGTTATTCGTCCATATTCATTTCGAGCGGATTTATCGCCGCGACGCGAAAAAATTGGAAACCGGAGTACGGCATTCACCATTCGCTGAAGCTCCAAAAAGGCGTGTTCGACGTCGGAGTAAGCGTGTAAGCGCATTTCATTGACGTAGTTTCGAAAAATACCGCGCGGGAGTGCGCGGTATTTTTTTATGACGATTGGGTGCGTGCGACGGTTATTCGTGCGGAGGGTTATCTCACCTGCCGCGGCGCTTAAAACCCGCATTCGAAACTCGCTGTTGCGTAATTTGTTGTTGTCGTGCGGTGTACTAAATTTCCCGTTCGAGTTATACTGCCTCTATGACTGTCATCCGCTCCGATGTCCTCGGCTGTTGTTTCGGCGTGCGCCATGCGCTCGATGCGGCGCAAAGGGCGATTTCGGATAATCCCGGAAAAAAAGTATATACGCTCGGTCCGCTCATCCACAACCGTCTTGCCCTCGAAGTGCTTGAAAAGCAGGGGCTTACGGTGCTCGGCGAAAACGATGCCGAAAAAGCCGAATACGGCAGCGTCGTCATCATCCGTGCGCACGGAGTGCCGCCGGAAACGATCGAAACGCTTCAAAGGCGGAATTGTACGGTCGTCGATGCAACCTGTACCCGCGTTACCGAAAGCCAAAAGCTTGCCGCCACCTCAGCGCAAAAAGGCTGTACGGTGCTGTTTGCGGGCGATGAAAAGCACGGCGAAGTCGCAGGCATTGCGGGCTACGCGAAAGAGCGTTTCGTGCTCGTGCAAAACGCGGAAAAAGCCGAAACGCTTTCGCTTTCGGAAAATGAAAAAGCGGTGCTCCTTTCTCAGACGACGTTCAGCAAAACGGAATTCGAAAAAATCGCGGAATTGTTAAAACGAAAGTGTCCCTCGCTCACCGTCATACATACGATTTGCCCCGCGACGAAAGCGAGGCAGGATGCGCTTTTAAAGCTCTGTCCGGACGTGGACGGCGTACTCGTCGTCGGCGGAAAAAACAGCGCGAATACAAAGCGGCTTTTGCTTGCAGCAAGAGCACAATCGTGCCGCGCCGATTTGATCGAAACGGCGGATGAGATTCCGAGCGATTATTTTAAAATGGAAAGGGTCGGCATTACAGCCGGAGCGAGTACGCCCGATTACATAATCGATGAAGTCGAAGCGGCGCTCAAGAGCGGAAGCGATGCGTAGCAAAAAAAAATATACTGCGGCTATAATCGGTACGGGGAGGATCGGTTTTACGCTCGGCTTCGATAAAAAGCGCGAACAGCCGGCAAGCCACACGGCCGCTCTCCGAGGAAATCATCGAATACGCATTATTGCAGGCTGCGACACCGATGCCGAAAAACTTGCGGCGTGGAAACGGTACTGCAGGGGCGCGGCTGCTTATCATACGGCAAGCTATCTCTTTGCCGCATGCAGTCCCGATATCGTCGTCGTTGCGGTCAACGAAAGCGCGCATTTGGAAGTCGCGCTCGCTGCGATACGGAGTAAACCGAAATTACTGATCTTGGAAAAGCCCGTCGCGCTGTGCATGAAAGACGGACTTGCGATCGCGGACGAAGCGAAAAAATACGGCGTACCCGTTATCGTAAACCACGAGCGGCGCTTTGCCGACGATTACGCGGCAGCAAAATCCTACATAAAAAAAATCGGTGCCATCCAGCGCATGCGCGCGGAACTCTGTTCCGGCCTTCGCGTCTACGGAAAAAAATACGAAGCATCCGGCGAGTACAGCCTCTTTCACGACGGCACGCACCTCGTCGATATCGTGCAGTATTTGCTGTCGGACAATTCAAACAGTGCGGAAACGGAAAAGAGACGGAGCGTGCTGTACAATATGTCGATTACGGGCATACACCGCGATGAAAGCGATCCGTCGATCGTACAAAATTTGTCCGCGCATTTCGCATCCGATGTCTGTCCCGACATCACGCTTACGATGAGCGGGCGCTCGCGTTTTTTTTCGTTCGGTGTCGACATACTCGGAACCGAAGGGGCAGTCGCGATCGGAAACGGTTACGCGAAATTTTACCGTCGCGAAAAAGCGAAGCTGTACACGGGATTTTATTCGCTTGCCGAAGATAAAAAAGTTTCCGCGCCGAAAAAGACACGATGCTTTTCGAATATGGTGAAAAGCTGCGTCGATTTCCTCGACGGAATTGCTCCGCTCAAATCGACGCTCGAAGACGGATTGCAGACCCTCGACATCCTCGAACGGATCCGTGCGGAACTTTGCGCATGAGGTTATTGCATGAAAGTGCGGCCTACGCCCGCGCGAAGCGGTGCGAAGCAGCGACCGCAGCAAAGCGAGGACGCCGAGTGTGAGCGAGCCGCGAAGGGCGGGATGGCAAAAAAGTTTCGTTCCCCTTATACGCCGTCCGATTTACTTTTTCGGCTGTACGCTTTATAATCGATAAATATGAGTACCCATATCAATGCGCCTGAAGGCGCGATCGCGGACTGTGTTTTGCTTCCCGGCGATCCGCTTCGGGCAAAGTATATCGCCGAACATTTTTTGGAAAAACCCGAATGCTATAACGAAGTGCGCAATATGTTCGGCTATACCGGCACGTATAAAGGAAAGCGCGTTTCGGTGCAGGGGACGGGCATGGGACAGCCTTCGCTTTCGATTTACGTGAACGAACTTTTCCAATTTTACGGCGTGCAAAAAGCGATCCGCGTCGGTACCTGCGGCGCGATTCAAGCGTCTTTGAAATTGCGCGATACGATCCTCGTAAACGCCGCTTCGTCCGATTCTTCTCTTATGACGCAGCGTTTCGGCAATCTGCATTTTTCCGCTTCCGCCGATTTTTCGCTTTTGCTGTCGGCTTATGAAAGCTCCAAAAAGCTCGGCATAAAAGTTGCCGTCGGCCCCTGCGCATCGAGCGATCTTTTTTACGATGAAAACGAGAATTGGAAAACGTGGGCGCGCTACGGCGTGCTCGGTATAGAGATGGAAGCGGCGGAACTGTATATGCTTGCGGCGAAGTTCGGGCGGAAAGCGCTCGCGATCCTTACCGTGAGCGATCACATCGTTTCGGGCGGAGAGACGACGGCGGAAGAGAGACAGACGACGTTCGATAATATGATTAGGCTTGCGCTGGAAAGTCTTTTGTAAGCGGCGATTCGGGAGGTAAAGATGAAACCGACATTATTGGTTCTTGCGGCGGGAATGGGAAGCAGATACGGCGGGGTTAAACAGATCGACGCGGTAGGGCTGCACAACGAATGCCTGCTCGACTATGCGACGTACGATGCAAGGGAAGCGGGCTTCGGTAAAGTCGTTTACATTATCAGAAAAGATATCGAACACGATTTCCGCGAACGGCTGTTCGACCGCGTTGCGCGCAATTTCGATGCAACATACGTTTTTCAAACTCACGACAGTCTGCTTACCGAAGAAGAAAAGCGATTGTCTGTAAACCGTAAAAAACCGTGGGGTACGGTGCACGCCGTACTCTGCGCAGAAGATGCGATCGCCTCTCCCTTTGCCGTCGTCAACGCCGACGACTATTACGGGAGGTCTGCTTTTAAAACGATCGGCACCTATCTTTCGGGGATCGCAAACGACAGCACCGCCCACGCGATGGTCGGCTACGTGCTCGGCAATACGATGAGTAAAAGCGGTTCCGTTTCCCGCGGCGTCTGCACGGTAAAAGACGGCTGCCTCGATTCCATCGTCGAAAATCTGAAAATCTATTATGAAGGAGAGGGCATCGTAAGCGAAATCGACGGCGAAAAAAAATCGATGACGGGAAAAGAATGGGTAAGTATGAACCTCTTCGGCTTTTCTCCCGCGGCATTCGATTCGTTTAATAAATTCTGGAAAGATTTTATTGCGCACAACGCCGAAAGCGAAAAAGCCGAAGCGCTTCTCCCCGTCGCCGCAGGCGAAATCGTCAAAAGCCGCAAAGGAAGCATCCGATTTTTTACGTCGGACGAAAATTGGTTCGGCATGACCTACCCCGAAGACAAAGCGATCGTCAAAGCGGAAATCGCGAAAAAGATCGAAGCAGGCTACTATCCCGATAAACTGTGGGATAAATAAAAACGCGCCTCTAAAGATTCGATTGAATTTTTAGAGGCTCTCTAAAAAATATTCATTCCTCTATTTATACCCGCATAAAAATCTGCCGATACTGTAATGATGAAAACCGTCGTTATTTTAAATGCCGCATTCGGCGCTCGGTATATGTTCGAAAAAGTTTTCGGCGGACGTTCCGCATACGATAGGGCGCTTTCGTGGGCGGCTTCCGTTTCGGGAGGTACCCCCGTCATCGTCCTTGCCGCATCCGATAATGCCGAAAGGTGTAAAAGCGAAGCCGCATCCTCTTCCGTGCCCGTTTCCGTAAAAGAAAAGAAAGTGTGGACGACGGCCGATGTACTCGACGAAATCGCAAGTTTTAGTGAAAAAGCGGAAACTGTGCTCTACGCCGCCGCCGACTGTCCCTTTTTCGACAAAGCGCTCAGCGATGAAATCCTTCGCGTGCATAAAATCTATGCCGCAGAATATACTTTTGTCGACGGCTATCCCTACGGCTTTTCACCCGAAGCGATCGATACGGGGGCGGCGGCCATCATTGCTTCTCTTGCGCGGCAAAAAAATCTCGGAGATGAAGTCATCACACGAGATGCCGTCATGAAGATTTTAAAAACCGATATCAATTCGTTTGAAATCGAAACCGTACTCGCGCCGAAGGACTGGCGCCTCTACCGCCTTTCGTTCGAATGTTCGACGAAGGCGGGCTATATCGCCTCTCGTGCGCTCTACGATGCGTGCGGAGAGGGAAAAGACGCGGCAAGTCTTTCTGAAAAAGCGGTGACCCTCGTGTCGGTTTTGAAAACCGTACCCGCCTTTTACAACGTGCAGATTTCAGGCAGGGAAGAGGGTGAATGCATTTATTCGCCGTACAGGGAAGCATATAAAAAAACGTACGGGGAAAAAAATCCGCGCGATATGACGCTCGCCGAATTCCGGCCGCTCGTGTCGCAAATGGCATCCCTTTCGGAAAGCGCCGTCGTCTCGCTTTCGGCGTGGGGTGAGCCGCTTTTGCATCCCGATTTTACGGATTTTGTTAAAGAAGCCGCTTCTTACGACGGGCTTTCGCTCCTTGTCGAAACGAACGGTCTGCACGTAACCGAAGAACTGTGCGAAAAAGTCAAAGAGGCTTCAGGCGGGAAAATCATTTGGATCGTACTGCTCGACGCGGTAAGCGAAGCGACGTACAAAAAGATGCGAGGTTCGGAAGGCTCGCTTTCAAAAGCTCATAAAGCCGTCGCTCTTTTGCAGCGCGCGTTTCCCGATACGACCTATCCTCAGTTTGTTCGGACGAACGACAACGAAGCGGAACTCGAAGCCTTTTACCGCTTTTGGAAAGACGATAAAAACGGCGGCAAAGTGATAATCCAAAAATACGATTGGTTTTCAGGTCTCCTTCCCGAGTGTAAACCCGCAGATCTTTCGCCCCTCGAACGGAATCCGTGCTGGCATTTGCGGCGCGACATGACGATCCTCTCCGACGGCAGTGTGCCGCCGTGCCGCGAATACGTTTTTAACAATATTATAGGCAATGCGTTTACGGAAAGCCTTGCATCGATTTGGGAGCGCATGACCTCTTACGCCGAAAAAGATATGAAGTGCGAATACGGGGAAGTATGCGGGAAATGCGATGAATACTATACCTTTAATTTTTAACGAACGGCAGATCAACCGCACCGTTATCGGCGGGAGAGCGCCGTCGGAAAAAAAGATGGACGTTTCCGCCGTCCTCCTCAATTCGAACGCGAGCCGCTTTCACGCGCAGACGCTTGAAACGCTTTCGAAATGCGGCTTCGCTTCCGTCGTTTCGATCGAACCGAATTCGGGCAGCTGCAATATCGAAGAGCTTTCGAGACGCATCCCGTCCGTGCAGTTCGTAGTTCCCCTCGAAGCGGTGACGGACGGAGATATGATCAATATCGGCATCGGCGAAGCTCCTTCTTCTTACGTGCTCGTGCTGCGCGATTCGCTTTACATCCCTCAGGGGATTTTGCAGCCGCACCTCGCGGAAAATCTCATAAAAACCGGAACATACTGCATCACGCCGCGCCTCTTGGATGCGGAAAAAAAAGCGCTTCCGGTGAGCTTTACGCCCGAAGCATCTCGCGGGAAGTTTTTCGTTTCTCAATCCGCAGTCGTCAAAGACGGTATGCATACATTGTATCCTTTCGATTATATCGGTCTGTATAATAAACCGAAATTCATCCGACTCGGAGGTTTCGACTATACGATTACGTCTCCGTATTATCAAAATCTCGATTTGGCGCTGCGTTCGTGGCTGTGGGGAGAAGAGACTTGTCTTTCGACATCGATGCTTTTTTCTTACAATGAGCGCGTTCCGATCGAAGACACGACGGCGGACTTAACTTATCTGCAGTTTTATCTCAAAAATTTGGCGCCGCGTTTTAAATCCGATTCGGGAGGATCTGTCGCACCTCTTTCGTTTTTTAATTTTCTTGCACATTCGTCGTGCGGCTTTTTCGAAGCGAAGCGGCGGTTTTCCGATGCGAAAAAATGGGTGCATACGAACCGTGCGCGATTCCACACGGACGCGAAGCATTTGATAGAAGCATGGAGAGAATGATGACGGCGGTAATCGTTCAGTGCAGAATGTCTTCGACACGCTTTCCCGGCAAAGCGCTCAAAGATTTGGGCGGTCGCCCGGTGCTCGCGTGGACGCTTTCCGCGATGAAAAAAGTAAAAGCCGACGCGTATTACGTTGCGACGGATGAAGCATCCTTTCCCGAACTCGAGCCGGTCGCGCGCTCGTGCGGCTGGGATATTTTTTCAGGACCGCTCGACGATGTTTTAAAGCGTTTTTGCCTATTGATCGAAAAGATCGATGCGGACGTCGTCGTGCGCGCGACCGCCGACAATCCCTTTTTATTTTACGAAGCGGCGGAGTCTCTCCTCGACGAATATATGCGCCGCATTGCACTTTCTCCGTGCGATTATATGACGTGGACGGGGCTGCCGCACGGTTCGGGCGTCGAAGTGTTCAGCGGCAAATCGCTCGTCGCGGCCGAAAAATCGACAAGCCTGCCTTACGACCGCGAACACGTGGCTCCTTCTCTCTACAATCACCGAAACCGCTTTTCGGCTGTGATGCAAAAAGCGCCTGCTCGTTTTTATTATCCCGACTGCCGCACGACGATCGACACGCCATCCGATTACCGAAGAGCGCTTTCGGCCGTTCGCTTTCTTTCCAAGGGAAAAGCGAAAGATGAGCCCTATACGACGGAGCAGATTTTATCGGCCTTTTCCGAACCGAGCGTTACGCATCCCGTGCTCTTTGTGCCGTCGGTAAAAGAAGGGGGCGGGACGGGACATCTGAGGAGGAGCCTTGACGCCGCGATCGAGTCGGGCGCCCTCGTCTATATTCCGAAAGATGCGTCGCTTCGTGAATGCGGCGAACTTACGGAGCAGGCGAAAGGACGGGGGCTTTCGGATTGGCAGATCGTCACGGAATATCCGCTCCCCGGGGAATATTCGCTCATCGTTTCGGATTTTTTTTCGCTCGATAAACATACGGCATCTTCCCTGTGTGCCGCAGCCCCCCTTGCTGCGATCGACGAGGGCTCGGACAATACGTGCTTTTGCGATTACCTCATCGATATCATCCCGTCGAATCTTTCGCGAAAATCGAATATAAGCGAAAGCGCATTTATGACGATGCCCTCCCGTACGCGGAGCGGGGAACGTTGCAAAACGCGCTCCGATATAAAAACCGCTCTCGTGTGTTTCGGAGGCGAAGATCCCGCTTCCCTCACCGTTCCCGTATCGATATCGCTTCGGCGCGAAGGTCTCTCTGTGAGCGCAGTCGTCCCCGAAGGCATCGGCTCGTCGGAAGCGGAAGCGGCCGGTGTAACGTGTATGCGCCCCGTTCCCGTTTTGCGCGAAATACTTTCATCCTACGATCTCGTCGTAACGCATTACGGGCTTACCGCATACGAAGCCGCCTATGCAGGTTGCGCCGTGCTTTTGTTTTCGCCGACAAAGCTGCACGCATCCCTTGCAAAAAAATACGGATTCGTCTGTCTCGAAAAAAAAGATGCTGCGGGAAAAAAACTGCATGCGGTTTTAAGCGAAAGCGAAAAACTCTATCCGCATATCGAGCCCGTAAATCGGCACGCGTCGCTCGGCGCTTTTATCGCATCCCTTGCAAAGGGCAAGCGTTTCTCTTGTCCCGTCTGCGGACAAAGCGATCCCGAAAAAAACGCCGTCGTTTCGCGTACGCTGCACCGGACGTTCAGACGCTGCGCTTCGTGCGCCATGATCTATATGTCGTGGACGGATTCAAACGCCGCACCCGATTACGGCAAAACCTATTTTGCCGAAGAGTATAAAGCGCAGTACGGCAAAACCTATCTCGAAGACTTCGATGCGATAAAGGCGCAAGGAGTCCGCCGTATCCGCGAAATCGATTCGCTCGTCAAAAATAAAAAACGCTTTGCATCGAAACTTTCCGTGCTCGACGTCGGCTGCGCCTACGGACCCTTCCTTGCGGCCGCTGCGGAAGACGGATGGCAGGTCTTCGGCGCCGACGTTTCGAAAGACGCAGTATCCTATGTGCAGTCTTCGCTTCTCTTTCCCGCATCCTGTACTTCTTTTCCCGACTTCGATCCTGCGTCGGAATTCGGCGTGCGGCAATTCGATGCGCTTACGATGTGGTACGTCATAGAACACTTTCAAAATCTTTATCGCGTTCTCGAAAGCGCTCGCGCTTTGGTAAAAGACGGCGGCATCTTTGCATTTTCGACGCCGTCAGCAGAAGGCGTTTCCGCTCTTATGAATACGGACGATTTTTATGCGCAGAGCCCCGCCGATCACTATACTTTGTGGGAACCGTCCAAAGCGAAACACATACTCAAGCGATTCGGCTTTACGGTTGAAAAGATAATTTCGACGGGACATCATCCCGAGCGTTTTCCGCAAGTGAAAAAACACGGCTGGCAAAAAGATTCGCTTATGTATTCGCTCTACGCTTTCCGAAGCCGCATCTCACGTCTCGGCGATACTTTCGAAGTGTACTGCAGAAAAACGGGCGGTGCGGGAGAGGGAGAAAAATCGCATGGATAAAAACATACTCATACTCGGCGCGGGCTTTTTGCAAAAACCCGCGATCGAAGCGGCGAAAAACATCGGCTGCCGCGCGGTCGTCGTCGACGGTAACGAAGGCGCCGTCTGCGTCGGACTTAGCGACCGATTCGAACGCATCGATTTAAAAGATAAAGAAGGGATTTACGAATTCGCAAAAAAATTACAAAAGGAAGGAGGGCTTGCGGCGATCTTTACGGCGGGAACCGATTTTTCGGCTTCGGTTTCATACGCGGGTGAAAAGCTCGGACTTGCCTGCCACTCCTATGAAGCTGCCTGCAACGCGAGCGGCAAAGTGCGGATGCGGCAAAAGTTTTCGGAAGCGGGCGTACCCTCTCCGAAATTTTTCGGCATAACGAAAAAAGAGAGCGATCTCGATTTTGTTAAAAAATGTGTGCGGGAACTCGGCTTTCCCTGCGTCGTAAAACCCGTAGACAATATGGGCGGCCGCGGCTGCCGCATGATAAGGAGTGAAGACGAAGCGGAAGATGCTTTGCAGACGGCCCTTGCGTCTTCGCGGACTGAAAACGCCATCCTCGAAGAATACATGAGCGGTGATGAATATTCGATCGACGCGCTCATCTGTGACGGGGCGATGACGATTACGGGCTTTGCCGATCGGCACATATTTTTTCCGCCGTACTTTATCGAAACGGGGCACACGATGCCGACTGCGATATCCGATGCGAAAAAAAACGAACTCATTGCAGTCTTTGCGCTTGCGGCAAAAGCGCTCGGCCTTAGCTGCGGGGCGGCAAAGGCCGACATCAAATATACGGAAAAAGGGCCGATGATAGGCGAAGTGGCCGCTCGTCTTTCGGGCGGCTTTATGTCGGGCTGGACATACCCTTACGCGTCGCACTGCAATCTCACCGAACAAGCGCTCCTCATAGCGTGCGGAAAAACGCCTTCGTTTCTCGAAGCGCATCGGAAACGCATTCCGTTTACGCCGCCCTCATTGTGCGGAAACTGTCGCGCGCCCTACGAACTGTACGAACTTCCGTGTGTTGATGCGAGCGCGGAGCGCGCGTGGATTTCAATTCCGGGAATCGTTAAAGAAGTATCGGGCTTGGAAAGGGCGCGTTCCGTTCCCTTCGTCAAAGACGTATTTCCGCGAAGCGGTGCGGGGGATGCAGTCGTCTTTCCGCACAACAACGTACAAAAATGCGGCAATGTGATTTCATCGTCTCCGTCGCGTAAAGATTCAATCGCCGCCGCGGAAAAAGCGGTTTCTAAAATCGTGCTGCGCTTGGAACCCTGCGTCCCCGAAACGGATGCGTTTTTTACCGATGCGGAAGCCGCCGCGTCAAAATCATGCACAGCGGAAAATCGTACGGCGGATAAAACAGCGAAAGCACAGTCGCTCGTACAAAAAGCGGACGCAGGCGGCGAGCGTTTTCCGCCCGACGCTTACGGGGCGGCCTCTGCCGCTGTTGAAAGCGAAGATGCGTACGGATCGGCTTTCGCTGCTACGTCGCGGCAAGATGCATCTGTCTGTTCTGCGATCGATTGGAGGTCGGTGACGGGCGTCATACCGAAAGGCGCTCGCGTCTCCGATTGCGTGCCGCGATTTTTGCGCAGACTTTACGAATCGGATGAGCGCGATTGGAATCACCGAAGTTTTGCCGAAAGCTGCGCACTTTTCGACGAAGTTTGTCCCGATCATCCCGAGCTCGACGCGAAAAAATTTTGGCGCGCGGGACTGCGTGGGGGGGTGCAGGGAATGCTGTATTTTGCCGATACTATAGATAGGGCAAATCCCGGCTTTTGAAGATTATCGGAGAATGAAAAAGGCTATGAACATGCCGAAACGACATAGGATTATATTCGCTTTTCTTGTTTTGCTTTTTACAGCGGCGGCGCAAAGCTATGCGGCGGAAAGGATCGAATTGCTGAAAAAAGCCGAAGCGTCGGGCATTCTCCTGTATTGGGACAGCCTATCCGAAACAGGCCTCATGGAAAAAAACGGTCACCAAATCAGTTTCCGTGCGGGCGACAGCGTCGTCCTGCTCGATAACCGAAAGCTTTCGGTAACCGATGCCCCCGTCGCGAAGTCGGGCGCCCTTTTCGTGTCGCAGGCTTTTATCGATACGGCGGAATCGTTTTTTAAAACGGAAAGCGAAGAAGCGCACTACCGCGTCGGCGCGATTTTAATCGATCCGGGACACGGCGGAAAAGATCCGGGGGCGAGCCAAGTGTTCCGGCAAAACGGCAATACGCTCGTTATTCGGGAAAAAGACGTAACGCTTGCCGTCGGAAAAATGCTGTACGCAAAACTTAAAACGGCGTTTCCCGACAAAAAGATCATATTGACGAGGAACAGCGATACTTTTTTGTCGCTCGGCCAGCGGACCGATATCGCCAATTCCGTACGGCTGAAAAAAAACGAAGCGGTGCTGTATGTTTCCGTTCACGTAAACGCTTCCTTGGATAAAAAAGCGAGCGGCTACGAAGTGTGGTATCTGTCGCCGGGATATCGCCGCACCGTTATCGACAAGGCTGCTGCGGGAGAAGATAAAACGCTCTTTCCGATTTTAAACGCGATGACGGAGGAAGAGTATACGACCGAAAGCGTCCTCATCGCGAAATTTATCATGGACGGTTTGCAGGCACAGATAGGCGACAAGTCGAAAGCGCGCGGCATAAAAGCGGAAGAGTGGTTCGTCGTACGCAATGCGAATATGCCGAGCGTGCTCGTCGAATTGGGTTTTTTAACGAATTATACCGAAGCGCGGAATTTAAGCGATACGCAGTATCTGCAAAAAGCCGCGTTCGGCATATATAACGGCATAAGCGATTTTATCACGCACTTTGAGCGATCGAGAGGCTTTACATCATCAAAATGATTTTGTACGATGGCGCTATGAAAAGAAAAACAACGGCGTTTATCGTGATCGTGTCGGCTTCTTTCGTTCTGTCTCTTGTGCTGTGGATGATGAGCTATCCGGGCATACGCTACGTGTTTATGTTTCAGTCGGCTGCAACCGGCAAAATCTGCATGGAGTCGAGGTATTTACCGAAAGATCCCGTGCAGGGGGATGTAAACTGCTACGTAGACGAACTTTTGCTCGGGCCTTTGACTGCGGAATACCGCCCGCTTTTTACGCGGGGTACCCGTGCGCAATCGTGTTTTGAGCGCGGCGGCGTTCTGTATGTCGATCTTTCGGACGCGCTCATTTCCGAATCGGACGGCGCATCCGAAATACGACAAGGGATGGAATTATTCAGGAAAAATATCCTGTATAATTTTAAAAATATTCATACTATCGAAGTGTTTGTCGCCGGCAATCATGCGTATGAAAAAAGCGCCGTCGGGGATTTGCGAAAAGAAAATCCTTGACAAATGGAGTTTTTTGTAATATCGTGATAGACGGTACAAGGCTACATCGAATAGTATAAGGAGCTTCCAAAATGAAGAAGACTTTTTTAGTGATTGCGGCGGGGATGCTGCTTACCGGAGGCGCGGGGCTTTTTGCTGCTGAATCGATGCTTATCGATTTTACGCAGCTCGATGCGGACGTCGTCGCCGATGCAAACGGCAATCCGACGCAAAACGGCCGTACTGTGATGAATTACGCTGCAGCTGCGGGCGCTACATTCACGGCGGAGCAGCGGGATCTCATGAAAACCTCGCTCGCTCTCCCCGAATGGGAAGTCGTGCTGAATTCATCGGCGCAAAACGTGCAGTCGATGGGGGTTTCGACGGTCGTCGCCGCCCCTGTGCGCAGCGAAGCCGATGTTCCGTTTGCGGGTTCGAACGTCATGGGCGTTCGTATTCTTTTCCCCGAATGGAATGCAAATGCAAACGCGCGTATCGAACCGCCGTTCGACATTCCGGCATTTGAGCCTCTTGCCGGTGCCGATGCCGACGGCAACCGTCAGGCACAGACCGACGAAGAAAAAGCGAGCGGCAAAATTCTCTTTGAAGACGGTTACGGCGTTGTCAGAAACGTCGGTGCAATCAAATCGATCGCCGTCACAACGATGGGCATGAACTACCCCGAAGGCTTGTACGTTTTGCTCAAAGACAACGACGGAATCGAACGCCGCTATTTTATGGGCTATCTCGGATTCGACGGCTGGAAAGAGCTCGTATGGAATAACCCGCAGTACATCGCCGATATCCGCAACCGCGAAATTCGCGTATATCCGATCTATCCGCGCGGTATTCCGTACATAAAATTCGCAGGCTTCCAGATTACGCGCGACGCTGCTCACATCGGCGGTGACTATATCGGCTACTTCAAAGACGTCAAAATGATCTACGACAAAGCCGTGCTGACTTCCGAGCGCGATATCGCGGACGAAGATGTGTGGGGCATTGTCGGCGCGCGTGAAAAGAAACGCCAAGCGATCGAAATGGAGCGCTTCGGCAACAAGCAGGTGAACCGTTATCTCGAACGCGTTAAGCAGACTACGGAAGAGAGCTTTACGTCGAGCCTCAACGAAAATTCCACGTCGAACGCTGCACGTTCGTCGGGTAATTCCGCCAATGCACGATAAGCTGCCGTAAGTTTCCTTTAATAAACGTCCTTTATACCTGCCTTGTTCGGCGGGGTTAAGGGACGTTTTTTTTATAATTTGATTTCGAATCTATGGAACACAAGTCTTACGATAATCTGCCGGCAAAAATCCATATTCAAAAAAACTATGAAGCGTATGCGCCGTATTTTTATGCCGTTATGGAAAACATTCAAAAGCGGCTCGAACGTGCCGTGACGCTCGCTTCTCCTCCGACGTATAAAGCGCGCATCAAATCTTTCGACAGCTACTATAAAAAAATTTTGCGCTTAAAAGTTCCCTCTCCCGACGACGACTCTCTCATCTGCCTTACCGATATGATCGGCATACGGATTATCTGCGCGTTTCTCGAAGACATCGCCGTCGTTTTAAAACAAGTGCAAGGGCTCTTCGATGTACGGGAAATCGAGCAAAAGGGGCCTGCGCAAAATTTCAAAGCCTTCGAATACGAGTCGATTCATATCCTCGTAAAAATTCCCGATTCGTGTTTTCCGCCGCCGTCCGATTTTCCGTCGCTTCCGCGCTTAAACGATATCGTATGCGAAATTCAAATCCGCACGATTTTACAGGACGCATGGGCGGAAGTCGAACACGAGCTTATCTATAAAAGCGAATTTTCTCCGTTCGATTTACCGCTTCGCAGAAAGCTTGCATCGATCAATGCGTCGCTGACGCTTGCCGATACGATTTTTCAAGAAATCCGCGATTATCAAAAAAAACTGCAGGGCGAAGTGAACGAGCGGCGAAAATTGTTTTATGAAAAAGTCGATGAACTCGATGCGATTAAACGCGAAATTAAAAAAACTCCCGAACCGGAAGGAAGCCCGTCTCCTTTTGCAAAAGGGACGATCGACGATTTGCTCCTCGATGCAATTCACGCGCATAATACCGGCGATTTGGCAAAGGCGATCGAAATCTATACGCAGATCATCGAATCTTCTCCGCGGCCTCCGGCCGTCGTGTTGTCCGTCATACATAAGCACCGCGGTATGGCGTATTTTACCGAAAGCGAATATCAAAAAGCTCTCGAAGATTTTCAAGCGAGTTCGACACATAACCCTCAAAACTTCCGCGCCCTGTATTATGAGGGAATCGTCTACGGCATTCTCGGCGACAATACCGCTGCGATCGACCGTTTTTCAAAATCGCTTGCGATCAACGAATACCAGTCTCACGCGTTTTATCATCGGGCGGAAGCGTATTATGAAAGATGCGAATACGAAAGCGCGCTCGGCGATATACGCGCCGCGGAAAAGCTCGGCATAAACGACGATGCATGCAACGCGCTGCTTGCAAAAATTATGGATAAAATTTAAATCTGAGGAGAGCGTTCGACAATGCGCTTTCGACGCTTTCGACGTTCCGTTGCATAATTATTTCCCTGTCGCTATAATACAAAGCATGGAGATTAGCAATTTTAATAAAAAACGCTTTTACGGCGTTTTGGTCCTGTGCTTTTTAGCTACAGCAGCTTTTACGGCGCCGCTGCGAAATTACGTTTGCATCGTGCGCAGCAATTTGCCGGAAAAAACGGTTTCCTTTTTGGAAGAATACCGCGACGAACTTTCAAACCGCGGATATGAGGCATATGCAAAAGATATCGACGTGTATTTAAAGGGGTCATTCGGTTCGGGCTTCGTACTCTACGCATCAAACAACAAACCTTACGTCGTCACGAACCGTCACGTTGTCAAAGAAGCGGAAACGGTCGACGTCGAATTTGAAAACGAAGACGGTTCCAATTCGAGTTACAAAGAGCTCAAAATCATCGCAGCCGATGAAGATATCGATATAGCCCTCGTCGCTCTGCCCGACACGTATGCGCGAAAAGGTTTAACGCTCAGCGGTGCTGCAGTGCACGACGGCGACGAAGTGTGGTCGGCGGGCTTTCCGGGTTTAGGTGCAGATCCGATGTGGCAGCTCGGTAAGGGTACGGTAACGAACGCGCGCGCGAAAATCAAAGAGCTTCTTTCTCCCGATATTTCGACGCTTATCCAGCATTCGGCGCAAGTCGATGCGGGAAACTCCGGCGGGCCGCTTATGACGGCGAATGCAAAAGCAGAAGCGGGATACACCGTCGTCGGAATTAACACGTGGAAAGCGACGTACCGCGAATCGACGAATTTTTCGATCCCCGCGTCGGTCGTCAAATCCTTTGTGGAGCGGAGCATTGCCGGAAGGAAAAAGCAAAACATCGACGACCGCGTAAAACAATTTATTACATCGACGACAGATAAAGACGAAATGTTTTTTTCGCTTGGAAAATACATTTCGAATGAAATGGTTGCAAAAAGCGCCGGCGACGAATTTATGAAAGCGCTCGCTACGGCTCCGTCAAGCGTTCGTTCCGTCATCGCTAAAATATTTTCATACGATCCGATCGAAGGTTTGCGCTATGCGCTCGCATACAAAGTGTGGAATGCATTTCAAGGAGATGACGGCGCGTTGAAAACGGAGGCGGGAGCTGCGGAAGAATCGACGAATGGTATGAAGGTTTCTTTTACACCCGAAGGGAAAGATGCGATTCCGTCGCTGTGGACGGAAGAGCAGGGAAACTGGAGACTCTCGGAATTCGGAGAGGCGAAAAAAACGAAAGCCGCGAAAAAGGTTTCGAAAAAGCGGGCTTCGGTTTCCAGCGTAAACGGTCTTGAAGTTGACGATCCGTATCTTATCAATGTTTCAACCGGTGCGCTTATTCCGTTTGAAACAAAATCCGCCGGTTTCAATCTGTCGGTGCTGTTTATGAGAAAATTCTTCGGCGGCGGGCCCTTTATCCAAACGGAAAAAGTCGACGATGTTGCCATTTTGGATAAGTATAACGAGGAAAAATACCGGGAAGCAAAATCGATGACGACCGCCGGCGGCGCGATCCGTTTTCAAGTGCCGCTTGCGTTTAATAAATTTATTGTCGCGCCGTTTGCGGAAGCTCGGCTCGGACTTGCAAACACGGCAACGATGACAAGCGATAATCGTTCCGACCGTTTTTATTTCGGTATCGGCGGAGGCGCATACGCGGCATATCGCGTAACCGATTGGTTTGCTCCGATGGTCGGAGTACAGTATATGCATTCGAATTATTCCGTATTTTTCAAAGACATTGCGGAACGGTCGAACAGCGTTCTCGTCTTTGCCGGCGTCAAATTGGTGGAACGATAACATTGCATATACAAATCGAAGAAACCGTTCAAAACCGAAGTTTTCGGACGGTTCCATTTTCTTCGGACGCATGTTTTATGTGTTATAGGAGACAAATAACAAGATGAAAAAAATAATAGGAATCGTTGTGCTCGTTACGGTGACGACGATGTTGATGGGATGTTTTTCGATGTCTTTTGCAAAGACACAATCCTCGGAGATGATAGCAGCCAGCGATGGAACAAACGAAGAGGAGATCTACAATTCGGCGTTTGCGGAGATAAAACGCAAGCGGCTTAAAAAATTATGCGAAACGTATACGCCGGAGAATTCCGTGCTGGTATACGGAAGCTGCAATACCTTTAAAAAGGGAATATTAGGAGTAATCCCGCCTGAAATCGCCCGCTACATTCAAATCGATACGACAAAACCCGCACAGCATTTGGAATATATCGGTAAAAATTATTTTTTCTTCAAACCGACCGTTCCGGGCGGGAAATACCGTCTCTATTTTCAACGGATATTTATGAGCAGATATCGGATCGATTACATTATCAACGGCATACAAGGTTTCGGAACGCACCCGTACGATTTTACGACGCCGAAAAAACCGGGCATTTACTATATCGGAGATTTTGAAGATCTGTTTTCCGGTGATGAGCGATATATCTGCCGTACGTATGCGAACGATGAAAAAATAAGAGAAACATACGGCGGCGCATGGAAAATACCGGATCTGCGCGTTTGCGAACAAAAAGCACTTGAACATGCGCTCAAGTATTATAAGGATACGGCATGGGAATCGCTTCTCACTGCGCGCCTTTCGGAGGTACAAAATGCAAAATAAAAAATTATTAACGATTGCCATGTTCGTATGTCTTTGTGCGACCGCATTTGCAGAAGAGCCGGAAGAATTTAAATGGGAAAAAGTCGGCGGATCTAAAGTCGCTTTTATCTGCCGTGTCGTGCTCACCAACAATCTTGACATGGATTTTTATGCCATAGGATTCGATGCAATAGGATATAAAGGGAGCGTTCCCAGTTACGGATACGTGTATTACGAAATTCCCCCTAAAGACGTGCCGATTTTCCCCATGTGCGGAGAGCTCGGTAAGTTTTCCCAAATGATATTCAATGCGAGCGATGTGCGAAAACGATTTTATCTGCAACAATTTATAGTAAGATTATTCGGCAGAGATTATTTATCTATGTTGCAGCTTCCCGTCGGAGTAGATGTTTCATTTCCTTCCGAAGCACGCTATGTGTATCTCGGAACTTTCGTCTACACGCTTGAAGGATATGATTTAATGCCGTCCGCAGTAAAACGGATCGATGAATTCGATGCGGCACAAAAGTTGCTCAAAAAAAAGCTCGGTGCGGACGTGCAGCTTTACCGTGCGGAATTGATCGAACACAAAGAAGAAAAAAAGAAATAAAAGCCGGCTGTCGAAAAAGTAACCGCCTTTTGAGACAGCCCCGTTTTCCTTGTATGCGCTTTTCCGTTTGTACAATCCTCGCTTTTCAGATAAGCTGGACGCATGCTTGTCGATTTTCACACGCATTTGCATGCGTACCGGCGCGGAGATGAGCGCGATGCGGCGCTCGAATGCATTCGAGAAAACGCAATCCTCACGGTCGCATCCTCCGTCGATACGGCAACGTGGAATGAAACGCTTTCGGAAGCTCGCTCCTTCGCTTTGCACGGGGAAAATTTAATAATTCCTACCTTCGGTATCCATCCCTCGTATTGCGCGGGTTTGCCGGAAAGCGAGGGCGAGCTTGCCGCACTGCTTGAATCGTATCTCGGTGCATCGCCTATCATCGGAGAAATCGGGCTCGATTTTTATTGGGAAAAAAAGGCGCCGCACAAAACGCAGGAGCGCGTGTTCCGTTGTATGCTCGACCATTGTGAACGCACGGGAAAATATTGCGTCGTGCATACGAAGGGCGCCGAATCGCGCATCGCAGACATTCTTGCGGACTTCCCGCACGCAAAGCCCGTCATCCACTGGTACGACGGGCCGGACTCGCCGTACGATGTTTTTTTATCGCGCGGGTATATGCAGACCTTCGGCTGCGAAGTGCGCTATTCCGATCATATCAAAGCGCTGCTCGCTCGGACGCCTCTTGAGTTTTTGCTTTCCGAAACGGATAATCCGACGGGAGAAGTGTGGCTCGGAGGCGAGGATTCGTCGCCGCTTTTGATAAAGCGCGTCGTACAGGATATCGCGGACGTAAAGCGCATCGGATACGCGGAGGCGGAATCGATTTTGCAAAAGAACGCCGAGAGAATTTTCGAAACGTCGAATATCGGACGATATATCGGCTAGCATTATTTACGGGTATCGATTATACTGTGCGGGTTAATTTGAAGAGGAATTGTTATATGGTGCTGTATAAAGAATTTGTTGAAAACGACAGGGACTATCTGTCCTATGAAGATTTGAAAAAGAATTTTAAAATTAAAATTCCCGATAATTTTAATTTTGCATACGATGTCGTAGACCGCTATGCGGCGGATGATCCGGAAAAGCGGGCGCTTGTGTGGTGCGACGATTGCGACGAAGAGCATATATTTACGTTTGCCGATATTTCGGAGATGTCGAAACGTACTGCCAATTTTCTCACGGCGTACGGTATCGGAAAGGGGGATTCGGTCATGCTCATTTTGCGCCGCCGGTACGAGTTTTGGTGGTTTATCATCGCGCTGCACCGGATCGGCGCGATCGGCATCCCGGCGACGGATCAGCTGCTCGAAAAAGATATCGAATACCGCAATAAAGCCGCCGAAGTGAAGATGATCATTTCATTCGATGAACCGAAAGTACAGGAAGAGATCGAAAAATCGATCGCCGCATCTCCTTCCGTAAAGACGCTCGTGACGGTCGGAAAGGAGCGCGGCGTATGGGTAAACTTTCACAAAGAGATCGAAAAATACGATGCGCATTTTGATCGGCCGACGGGCGACAAAGCGACGTGCAACGAAGATATCATGCTGCTGTATTTTACGTCGGGTACGTCCGGCTATCCGAAGATGGTGCAGCACAATTTCGTATATCCCCTCGGCCATATCGTGACGGCAAAATATTGGCAAAATGTCGTGGACAACGGTTTGCATTTGACGATAGCCGAAACGGGCTGGGCAAAAGCGGTGTGGGGAAAACTCTACGGTCAGTGGCTTGCAGGCTCGGCGGTCTTTTCGTACGATATGACGAGCTTTAAACCGGACAGGATGCTGCAAAAGATTTCACACTATAAAGTGACGACCTTTTGTGCGCCGCCGACCGTGTACCGCTATCTTATCCGGCAGGATTTGAAAAAATACGATCTGTCGAATCTGCGCTATTGCGTGACGGCGGGTGAAGCGCTCAACGCGGAAGTGTACAATAAATTCTACGAGCAGACGGGCATTAAAATGTTCGAAGCGTACGGGCAGACGGAAGCGACCGTCATCATCGGCAATTTTCCCGGTATGGAGCCGAAACCCGGTTCTATGGGAAAGCCTGCACCGGGCTACGATGTCGATATCATCGCGCCGAACGGTACGAAGTGCGAAGCGGGAGAAGCGGGAGAAATCGTCATTCACGTCGACAAAGAGCGTCCCTTCGGTTTGTTTTCCGGCTATTACCGCGATTTTTCTCTGACGGCGGCGGCGTTCGACAGCGGACTCTATCATACCGGCGATACCGCCTATTACGACAGTGACGGCTATCTGTGGTTTATCGGACGCAACGACGATATTATTAAAAGTTCGGGCTACCGCATCAGTCCGTTCGAAGTCGAAAGCGTGCTGATGAAGCACCCGTCCGTGCTCGAATGCGCGGTGACGGGTGTCGAAGACAAGCGGCGGGGACAGATCGTCAAAGCGACGATCGTGCTCAACGTCGGTTTTGAGCCGTGCAAAGCGCTTGAACTTGAACTGCAGGATTATGTAAAGCATCAGACGGCGAGCTACAAACACCCGCGCATCATCGAATTCGTTAAAGACTTGCCGAAGACGATCAGCGGTAAAATCCGCCGCGTCGAAATCCGCGAAAAGGACAAAGATTCGGTGATGAAAAAGAAAGGCAGGATCTGAAACCGTTTCGGCGGGCTGCTATAACCGTTCGACTTTCGCTTCGATAAGACCGGTTATTTTGAAATGTCTTCCAGCGGATAGCGCATAGTGAGTATGGTTTTTGCCGTTTTATACTTATTGAATAAAAACGTCATACCTTGTACACTGAATCAATGGATATTCAATCACGGCGGCGTGTCGTCATTACGGGTTTGGGTGCCGTCACTCCGCTCGGAAACGATGTCGCATCGACATGGGCGGGTATTAAAGCCGGCAAAAGCGGCATCGGAAAAATTTCTCTTTTCGATGCTTCCGATTATCCCGTAAAGATTGCAGCCGAAGTAAAAGATTTTTCACTCGACGCGTACGGTTTGGATCACAAAGTCGTGCGCAAAATGGCGCGGTTTACGCGCTTTCTCACAGCCGCTTCTCTGCAGGCCATCCGCGACGCGGGCTACGACGAATCGTCTTTCGGGCAGGACGCGTCGGGCATCGTAAACGGCGTCGGCATCGGCGGCTACGACGCGATCGAAGACGGTTTTAAAAAATACTGCGATCCCCGCTTCGGCGTGAGCCGGCTTCCGCCGCTCACCGCTCCGATGATGCTGCAAAACGAAGCTGCCGCGAATGTCAGCATGTTCCTCGGTGTGCACGGTCCGGTATGGACGATTTCGACCGCCTGTGCTTCCGGAACCGATGCGATCGGCCTCGCATCCGATTTGATTCGAAGCGGCAGGGTGGACGTATGCATCGGAAGCGGTACGGAAGCGTGCATTACGGGATTCAGCATAGGCTGCTTTCAAGTGTTGCAAGCGCTCGCATCTTCGTTCAACGATTGTCCGGAAAAAGCGAGCCGCCCCTTCGACAAAGCGAGAGACGGCTTTGTCATGGCCGAAGGAAGCGCCGCCCTCGTGCTCGAAGAACTCGAACACGCGAAAAAACGCGGTGCGCGCATCTATGCGGAAATCGCAGGTTACGGATCGTCGAGCGACGCTTATCACATAACCGCACCTTCTCCCGACGGTTCGGGGGGAGCGCTTTGTATCGAACGCGCTTTTGCCGACGCGGGTATGCAGCCTTCTTCGGTTCAGTATTACAACGCGCACGGTACGTCGACACAGGCGAACGACGAAACGGAAACGAAAATGATAAAGCGCGCTTTCGGCGATCACGCGTATACATTGGCGGTATCTTCGACGAAGAGTATGACCGGTCACATGATCGGAGCGGCAGGTATTATCGAAGCGCTCTTTTGCGTCAAAGCGATCGGAGACGGTTTTGCACCTCCGACGATGAACCTCGACGAACCCGATGTCGAGCACGGCTGCGATTTGGATTACGTTCCGAACAAAGGCAGAAAAATGTGCATCGACGCAGCGGCGAGCGTATCGCTCGGTTTCGGCGGACATAACGGGTGCGTCATCGTTAAGCGGTACGAATAAAGAGAGGCGGAAGTTGATTCGAAGTCCGCTAAAGTTTTTATGAGTGTTTTTATGAGAGGTAGTTATGATTATTAAACCGATGGTTCGAAGCAGCATCTGTATCAACGCGCATCCTGTAGGCTGTGCAAAAGAAACGGAAAACGAAATCGCGTATATCAAGGCGCAAAAAGAAAAGCGCGGTATCAAGGGTGCAAAAGAAGGCGGGGCGGGGCCGAAAACCGTGCTCGTCCTCGGTTGCTCGACAGGATACGGACTTGCAAGCCGCATCGTCGCTGCATTCGAATACGGAGCCGACACGATCGGTGTTTCGTTCGAAAAAGCGGGAACCGAAACGAAGGGCGGCACGCCCGGTTGGTACAACAATGCGGCTTTCGACCGCGCGGCGAAAAAAGAAGGACTCGCATCCGTCACGCTGAATGCAGACGCTTTTGCCGACGAAACGAGAGCGCTCGTCATCGACGAAGTGAAAAAGCTCGGAGCCAAATTCGATTTAATAATTTACAGTCTTGCAAGTCCCGTGCGCACCGACCCCGATACGAAAGTGCTCTACAAATCGGTGATCAAGCCGCGCGGAAAGCCCTACAGCGGAAAGTGTATCGACATTATGACCGAGACGCTCAAAGAGTCGAGCGCGGAGCCGGCGACGGAAGAAGAAATCGCAAGTACGATCAAAGTGATGGGCGGAGACGACTGGAGGCGTTGGATCAAACAGTTGTCCGATGCGGGAGTCCTTGCGCAAGGCTGCCGTACGATCGCGTATTCGTATATCGGACCGGAACTCAGCCATGCGATTTACCGCGACGGCACGATCGGTACTGCAAAGCTCGATTTGGAAAAAGCGGCGCTCGACTTGGACAAAGATCTGAAATCGTCGGTAGGAGGAGGCGCGTACATTTCCGTCAACAAGGGACTCGTCACGCGTTCGAGCGCGGTCATCCCGATCATATCGCTGTACCTGTCGATTTTATTTAAAGTGATGAAAGAAAAGGGAACGCACGAAGGATGCATCGAACAGATGGAGCGTCTCTTTGCCGAACGGCTCTATACGGCCGACGGTACGGTTCCGACCGACAGCGAGCACCGCATCAGAATCGACGATCTCGAACTTGCGGACGACGTGCAGAAAAAGTGCCTCGAAAGCATGAAGTCGGTGACGCAGGAAAACCTCCGGGATCTGTGCGACCTCGAAGGCTACAAGCACGACTTTCTCGCTGCAAACGGGTTCGATATCGCGGGCGTCGATTACGATAAGGACGTCGCGCGTATGGATACGATCGATTGAACGGCGCTTGATGCCGATGAAAATTATTAATTAATAATTTTGCTCCGTCTTTTGCGCTCGGCGCAAAAACGGGGCGGAGCCTAAGCTGCGGAGGATTCGTATGTTGGAAGGGCGCCACCTTATAGAGCCGGATGATCTTTCCGTTGAAGAGATCGATGAAATCTGCTCTCTTTCCGAACAGATGATCGTCGATCCTGCAGCGTTTCAAGATGTGTGCCGCGGGAAAATTCTCGCGGCGCTTTTTTTTGAACCGAGTACGCGCACGCGTCTTTCCTTTGAAGCGGCGATGCTCCGTCTCGGAGGCGCGGTCGAGGGTTTTTCGGATGCGCAGTCAAGCTCCGCGGCAAAAGGGGAATCTCTTTCCGATACGATCCGCGTCGTCTCATCCTATGTAGACGTCATCGCGATGCGCAGTCCGAAAGAAGGTGCGGCGCTCCTCGCATCCCGTTTTTCGTCGTGTCCGATCATAAATGCGGGCGACGGAGGCCACTTCCACCCGACGCAGACGCTCACCGATTTGGTGACGATACGAGAGCTTCGCGGCGGTTTTGAAAATCTTACCGTAGGTTTTTGCGGGGATTTGAAATTCGGGCGTACCGTACACAGTCTCGTGCAGGCGATGTGCCGCTATAAAAATAATAAATTCGTCTTTATCAGTCCGAGCGAACTGGCAATTCCCGAATACATTCAGGAAAGCGTGCTCGATGCCTCGGGCGCCGAATATGAAAGCGCGTACCGTCTCGAAGACGTTATCGATACGATCGATATCCTCTATATGACGCGCGTGCAAAAAGAACGCTTTTTCAACGAGCAGGATTACATCCGCTTAAAGGACAGCTACATCCTTGACAAAGAAAAGATGAAGCTGGCGAGGCCGGATATGATCGTGCTTCATCCGCTGCCGCGCGTAAACGAAATAGCGCCGGAAATCGACGACGATCCGCGTGCGGCGTATTTCAGGCAGGTGAAGTACGGCATGTATGCGCGCATGGCGCTCATTGCAAAATTGACGGGCTGTCTGTAGGGCGGTTTTAAAAATTCGGTCGGTTTTTTAAGCGACCTTACATTGCAGTTTTTTTGGTTCCCGATACAAGCGGAGGCGTTGATGAACGTAACGGCGATTAAAAACGGTTTGGTAATAGATCACATTAGAGCGGGTACGGGCTGGCGCATTTTCCGCCGGCTCGGTCTCGACGCTTCTTCTTTTACGTCGGCACTCATCATGAACGTGCCGTCGCAAAAGAGCGGCAAAAAAGATTTGATAAAAATCGACAATATCATCGACATCGATTTTTCGGTACTCGGCTTTATCGATCCCGATATCTGCGTCAATATTATTAAAGACGAAAAAGTCGTTCGGAAAATCAATATGACCCTGCCGCCGCGCGTGCAAAACGTATTTCGCTGTAAAAATCCGCGCTGTATCACGGCGAGCGAAAACTTCGTTCCGTCGACCTTTTTGCTCGTCGACCGTACGAAAAGATTGTACCGCTGCGAATACTGCGACGCGCTGTATACGGCGGGTGAAGACGGAAATCCCGTGGAGGCAAAATCGTGATGCGCGCTCTTCTTTTTTACAATGCACATCTTCTAGACGAAGCGATCGACACGCCCGGAGCACTGCTTGTCGTGGACGATAAAATCCGCGCGGTCTATACCGGCTATTTTACGAACAAAAAAACGACGGAAGCCCTTGCGCTTTCCGTACTCGCAGAAGACGGCTACGAGCATCCCTCCGTCGAATACGTCGACGCGCAGGGGCTCACGCTTATGCCCGCTTTTATCGATATGCACGTGCACTTGCGCTATCCCGGTCAGACGCAAAAAGAAGATTTGACAAGCGGATTGCGCGCGGCTTGTGCCGGAGGCTTCGGTACCGTCGTTGCGATGCCGAACACGATTCCCGTCGTTTCGTCGCAGATGAGCGCGCTCGAAATCGACAGGGAAGCGGCATCTCTCGCTCTTGCCGGTATGATACAGTCGGTGAGCATCACAAAGGATTTCGGAGGCAGTGATACCCGACACATCGAAGACCTCGACGCATCTCGAGTGCCGCTTATCACCGAAGACGGAAACGATGTCGCATCCGCTTCCGTCATGCTCGACGCGATGACGAGAGCTTCCCGCCGCGGCATCATCGTAAGCTGTCACAGCGAAGACGCATCGCTTGCGTCCGCGGCAAAAACCTACCGCCGTGAAGCGCTTAAACTGATGGAATCCTATCACCTTGCCGCGTGGGGAGCGGACGACGACGATGACGTTCCAGACGAAGTGCTCGACAAAATCGCGAGCCTTTTGACAAAAGCGAACGATCTGCTCGCGCTTGCGGAAAACAGCGCGACGATCCGCAATATCATGATCGCACGCGAAGCGGGGTGCCATGTGCACATCGCACACGTGAGTACGGCCGCCGCCCTCGACGCGGTGCGCAGCGCAAAAGAATCGCTTTCGGACGATGAAGCGGATTACCTCGCCGACGAAGCGGACGCCGCCTACGAAGCCGTCCTCGACGGTACGCGCTATGTCCCCGAAGCGAGGGAAGAAAAACGTTTTCGCGTTACTTGCGAAGTCACTCCGCATCACTTGGCTCTCTGCGGTACCGACGAACCTTTTATACGCGCGCTCGTAAATCCGCCGCTCAGGAGCGAAGACGACCGAGTGGTGCTTCTCGAAGGGCTTCGCGACGGTACGGTCGATGTCATCGCAACCGATCATGCGCCGCATACGCTTGAAGACAAAGTCTCAGGCAGTCCCGGCTTTACGGGGCTCGAAACGGCCTTTGCGGTGTGCAATACCGTCCTCGTCGCAGGCGGTCAGCTCGGAGCGAAGAGATTATCGGCTCTCATGTCGGCAAATCCCGCGCGCATCCTCGGTCTTAACAAAGGCGTACTCGCTCCCGGTTTCGACGCCGACATCGTATTCGTCGATCCGGAAGAAAAGTGGACGGTGGACACGAGCGCCTTTTTCAGCAAGGGGAAAGCGACCCCGTTCAACGGCCGGGAACTCGTCGGCAAAGTAAAAGAGCTCTTTGTCGCAGGCAGGCGGGTACTGTAACGGATGCTCACGCATCGGCGCTGTCGGGTGAACGCGATCGTACCGTGTAAACGCCGCGCGCGATGCATCTTGTGCAAACGCCGAGCGAATGCCGCGCACGGGACGCATCTTGTGCAAACGCCGAGTGCGGACTTCATTTCACGCGCTTGCTCCGTGCAAACGCCGAGCGCGACGTAATCTTGTGCGGTTGCTCCGTACGGACGCTGCGTGCTATACTCGTGCCATGCAATTTTCGAACCTTTTTGTCGTACTTTATTGTGTCGGAACTTTTCTTTCGTTTTTATTACATAATTTTATTGAGAGACTCCAATACGTGTTTCGAAAAAAATACGGACGCGACATACCTCCGGAACTCGCGCCGTATATCACATCGCGTGATGCGGAAAAAACGTGTGCGTATAAAGATGCGCGCTATCGCCTTTGGGTTTTCGAATACGGTACATCGACGACGCTCGGCGCGGTTTTGCTGCTTTCGGGTTTTTATCCGCACGTTTTCCGTGCGCTTAAGTCCGTATCCGACAATCCGTATGCGCTGACGCTCATCTTCGCGCTTACGGTATCGATTCCGTCCGCCGTCTTATCGCTCCCGTTCGAATGGTATGAAGAGTTCGTCATCGAAAAGCGCTTCGGTTTTTCTTCGATGACGCTGCGGCTTTGGATCGCGGATAAGCTCAAATCGATCGCCTTAGCCCTCATCGTGTCGGTGCTTTTACTTTCGGCGATGACGGCGATCTTCGAACACGTGAGCGCATGGCCCTTCGTGCTCGCAAGCGTTTACGTTGCGTTTTCGCTTCTCATGTCGTTTATCTATCCGCGCCTCATCGCTCCTCTTTTTAATAAATTTACTCCTCTCGGAGAGGGTGCGCTCAAGTCGCGCATTTCAGATTTTATGGAGCGCACGGGATTCAAATCGAGCGGAGTTTTTATCATGGATGCGTCGAAGCGCAGCAAACATTCGAACGCGTATTTTACGGGCTTCGGAAAAACCAAGCGCGTCGTGCTTTACGATACGCTCGTCGAACAGCTTTCGGTCGATGAAGTCGGCGCCGTCCTCGCGCACGAACTCGGCCACTATAAAAAACATCACATCGTAAAGCGTTTTGCCGTGACGATTCCGCTTGTGTACATCGTCCTTTTCGCCGCCGCCCGCCTCACTTCATGCGAAGCGCTTTACAGCGGATTCGGCTTTTCGTATGATGCGGCGCTTCCGTACATGAAATTCATCGCGCTCTTTTTGTTGTCGGAAGTTTTCGGCGGCTACGGCATCTTTGTTCGGCTTGTTTCCAATTTCTTTTCGCGAAAAGACGAATACGAAGCCGACGCGTACGCAAAGAAATTGTGCGGGTCCGGGAAACCGCTTTCGTCCGCACTCATCGCATTGAATCGGGAAAACAACGGCGAAGTGCGGACGGCGAAAATCTACAGCGCGTTTACGTATTCGCACCCGACGCTGCTCGAACGCCTTCGCGCGCTGGAGTAGAGGCGCGGTCGGTTACGTCGGGAAATTGTAAAATCGGCGCTGAACAGCGGCGGTCGGGTTGCTTTTTATGCGAGTACAATTTTGTGCCCTTATATAATTTTTTATTTTATTATATAGTGGTCCTATGATAGAATTCGATATGATGAAATTGCAAAACGGCAGCGATATCCGCGGCATAGCCGTAAGCGGCGTCGAAGGCGAAAACGTCAACTTTACGGAAGCGGCGTGCAGCCGCATCGGGCAGGCGTTTGCGCTGTGGCTTTCAAAAAAAATCGATAAACCCCTTTCCGCGCTCACGATCGGAATCGGGCGCGACTCCCGTATTTCAGGCCCGTCTCTTTCGGCCGCTCTCGCAAAAGGCATGGTCTTTCAAGGCGCGCGCGTGGTCGACTGCGGCCTTTCGACGACTCCTGCTATGTTTATGTCGACCGTATTTCCCGAAACGAAATACGACGGCGCGGTGATGATGACGGCAAGCCATCTTCCGTACAACAGAAACGGCGCAAAATTTTTCGACCGCGACGGAGGTCTCGAACATGACGATATCGAATCGATATTGAAAAGCGCGGCGCCTCTCGATGAAGCTTTTTCCGATTCGCCGCTGGAATCTTTCGATCTGCTGTCGCTGTACGCCGCGCACTTGCGTAAAACTATCTGCGCGGAGCTTGCAAAATCCGAAAGCGACAAACCGCTTGCGGGTTTACGGATCGCAGTCGACGCGGGAAACGGATGCGCGGGCTTTTTCGTTTCGTCGATTTTACAGCCGCTCGGAGCCGATACTGCAGGCAGCCGCTTTTTGGAAGCGGACGGCATGTTTCCGAACCACATCCCGAATCCCGAAAATAAAGCTGCGATGGAAGCCGCCCGAAGCGCAACCGTAGAAGCGGGCGCCGATTTGGGATTGATTTTCGACACCGACGTCGACCGCATGTCCGCCGTGCTGCACACCGGAGCCGAAGTAAACCGCGATGCGATCATCGCGATGATTTCCGCGATTTTAGCGCCTTCTTATCCGGACGGAACGATCGTCACCGATTCGGTAACGTCGGACAGGCTTACGTATTTTTTGGAAAAAGTGCTCGGCTTGCGCCATTTGCGCTATATGCGCGGCTACAAAAACGTCATCAATAAATGCAAAAAGCTCAACGCAAAGGGCATCGTTTCGCCGCTTGCGATGGAAACGTCGGGACACGGTGCGCTCAAAGACAATTACTATCTCGACGACGGCGCTTTCCTCGCGGTAAAGTTGATCATCGCGCTTGCAAAAGCGAAGGCGGAAGGGAAAACGATAGACAGCCTCATCGCTCGTCTTCCGCCGCTCGTTGAAGAATGCGAATACCGCTTTAAAATCGGCACGGAGGATTTTAAAACCTACGGCAAAACCGTACTCGCCGAATTTAAAAAGCGCGCCGAAACTGCAGGCTATGAGCTCCCGGAATCTTACGAGGGGATCCGCGTTTCATTTAAAGGAGAAGACGCGCAGGGTTGGATGCTTCTCCGCTTGAGCCTGCACGATCCGGTTATGCCGCTCAACATCGAAGGAGGACGCAAAGGCGACGCGGAAAAAATTATTAAAATCGCAAAAAACCTGCTCGCCGGCTTCGACAAGCTCGATATGTCGTGCCTGCCGTAAAAAAACGCTAGCTTCGCCGCGCTCCGGATTTTTTTGCCGGCGGAGGCACCGGGGTCGAATCGTCATGCGGTACGATTTCGACGCAGTTATACGACATGACGAGACCGTTTTCGTTCATAACGCGCATCAGCGCGACGAACATATCGTTTTTCGTTTTGAGAAAATCCGAACTCTTACACCACACTGCGACGATCATATTTATATTGCTGTCGCCGAACCCGTCCACCCATACGGCGGGCGCAGGCTTTTTGATAACCGTTTCGCACAGTTCGGGCGCTTTTAAAAGCACGTCGAGCGCATAGCGGATATCGGTGCCGTATTTTAGACCGAACGCAAACGTTATGCGCCGCGTCGCGTAGTACGAATTGTTTTGAAAGGTCGTATTGATGATCGACGAATTCGGAATGCGCACGAGCTGATTGTCGAGCGTGTGCACTTTCGTCGAAAGCAAATCGATCGAATCGACGTTTCCGATAACTCCGCTGACGACGATAAGGTCGCCGACTTTGACGACGCCTTCGGTTATGACGAAAAGTCCGCTGATGACGTTGCTCACCGTCGTCTGCGCTGCAAAACCGACGGCGAGCCCCGCAATACCTGCAGCTCCGAGCAGAGCGGTAAACTTGATGCCGAAGCAGCTGAGTATGTACATGACGATCACCGAGTAAAAGACATATTTTAATAATTTATGCAAGGCGAGATTGTTCTCTTTGTTTATCTTTTGTTCGGGTATGCGATTGAGCGCATGGAAGGCGAGCTTATACAAAAACCAAATGATGCCGATGACGAAGAGCGCTCCCGCAGCGCGAAAAAGATTCGTCCATGTAAAAAACGATTTTACCCACGCAAAGAGCGTCTCTTTGTGTTTGGAAAGCTGTTCCTGCGCCTGCTGTACGCCGATCGTTACGGCGCTTGTCGATTCGTCCATTTTCAACCTCTTGCCGATTATTAATTTTCGTTAATTTTTTGAAACGTCATTGTGTTTGCAGATGTCGTTTATGAGACAGGTATCGCATTTCGGATTTCGCGCGGTACAAACGTAGCGTCCGTGCAGGATGAGCCAGTGGTGCGCATGGCGCATATATCGCTTGGGAATGCGGGAAACGAGGCTTTCTTCGACTGCAATCGGAGTTGCGCCTTCGGCGAGTCCGATTTTCGGACAGATGCGCAGCAAGTGCGTATCGACGGGCATCGTCGGTTTGTCGAAGACGACATTGAGCACGACGTTCGCCGTCTTTCTGCCGACACCGGGAAGCTTCATAAGCTCTTCGCGTGTCGAAGGCACTTTTCCGTTGAAATCGTTGATGAGGATTTTACTGAGCGCGATGATGTGCGCCGCCTTCGTATGGTAGAGTCCGATCGATTTAATGTAAGTTTCGAGTTTTTTTTGTCCGAGGGCGATGATTTTTTCGGGCGTATCGGCGATTTTGTAGAGCGCTTCGGTTGCGGCGTTGACGCTTTTGTCGGTCGCCTGAGCGGAAAGCACGACCGACACGAGCAGCGTATACGCGTTTTTCCATCGGAGTTCCGATTTCGGATCGGGGTTTTGCTTTTTAAAACGGTCGAATACCGTGCAGATTTCCCGCTCTGTCAGCAGTGTCATGGGATTATGTCAGCGCACTCTTCAGCGCATCCGCTTTATCGGTTTTTTCCCAGCTGAATTCGCTGCGTCCGAAATGCCCGTAGGCCGTCGTCGCTTCGTAGATCGGGCGTTTGAGATCGAGCGTTTTGACGATACCCGCAGGCGTGCAGTCGAAGATTTCTTTTACGGCTTTCGTAATTTTTTCGACCGGTGTTTTTTCCGTACCGAAAGTATCGACCATAATCGACACGGGAAAGGGAACGCCGATCGCATACGCGAGTTCGATTTCCGCTCTGTCGGCGAGACCTGCGGCGACGATGTTTTTTGCGATATAGCGCGCCATATAAGCTGCGGAACGGTCGACTTTCGACGGGTCTTTGCCGCTGAACGCGCCGCCTCCGTGTCGACCCATACCGCCGTAGGTGTCTACGATGATTTTGCGTCCGGTCAGCCCCGAATCTCCCTGAGGACCGCCGGTGACGAAACGCCCCGTCGGATTGATAAAATATTTCGTATCTTTGTCGAGCAAACCCGTCGCATCGAGTACGGGTTTTACAATCCGCTCGATTATCGTCTCTTTGATTTCGCCGTATTCGACGGAGGGATCGTGCTGATGAGAGACGACGACGGTATCGATCCGCAGAGGAACGTGTCCTTCGTATTCGATCGTCACTTGGCTTTTCGCGTCGGGGCGCAGCCAGGAAATCGTCTTGTCTTTGCGGAGTTCGGCCGCTTTTAAAAGCAGTTTATGCGCGTACATAACCGGCGCGGGCATGAGTTCGGGCGTTTCGCTGCACGCAAAGCCGAACATCATCCCCTGGTCGCCCGCTCCCTGCTGACCGGTGTATTCTTTGAGGCCTTTGCCGACGACACCTTGATTGATGTCGGGCGATTGTTTGTGGATGACGTTGAGAACGGCCATAGAGTTGCAGTCGAGACCGTAGGCGGCATCGGTGTAGCCGATTTTTTCTACCGCATCGCGCGCGATCCGTTCGATGTCGAGCGATGCTTCTGTTGTAATTTCGCCGCCGACGAGTACCATACCCGTTGTTGTAAAAGTTTCGCATGCGACATGGCTTTCCGCGTCCCGGGCGAGGCAGGCGTCGAGTACGGCATCGGAAATGCGGTCGCAAATTTTATCGGGATGTCCTTCACTTACCGATTCGGACGTAAAGAGATAGCGTTTATTATTCATAGCACTCCGGAATTATTTATTTACTTATTGATGAAAGTATAGTATACTATTTAAAGCGGATTGACAACAGCTGTGCGGCGAACCTTATAAAAAGTATAATGTGGAGGTGTTTCCATGGCGTTAAAAAAATCATTTTCGAAAGACGGAAAAAAATGTACGGTCACGTTTATCGTGCTCCCCGATGCGGCGGGTGTCGCGAAGACGATCAATATCGCCGGCGATTTTAACAGCTGGAGCAGTACCGAAACGCCGTTGAAAAAAAATAAAGACGGATCGTTTTCCGTCAAGTTGGATCTTGAAACGGACAGAGAATATCAATTTCGCTATCTCATCGACGGGCAGCGCTGGGAAAACGATTGGCAGGCGGATAAATACATTCCCGCGCCGTATTCCAACGCTGACAATTCCGTCGTCATCACAAAAAAATAAAAACGCGGCGGAAGAATTGCGTATTACGGTACGTGAATGATTTCGCGCGGTTTACTGCCGTTCGCAGGCCCCACAATGCCCCGAGCTTCCATCTCTTCGACGAGGCGCGCTGCGCGGTTGTAGCCGATTTTAAGCCTGCGCTGGATGTATGACGCGGACGCTTTTCCCGACTGTACGACGATGTCAAGCGCTTGGTTGTACAGCGGGTCTTCGCCGTCGAATAAACTCGGTTCCGCGCCTTCTTCGTCATCCGGCACGAAAATCTCTTCATCGATGTATTCAGGTTCTCCGTATTTTTTTACGTGTTCAACGACGTCTTCGACTTCCTGATCGCTTACGAAGGTTCCTTGAATGCGCACGGGAAACGGGTTGACGGCGCTCGAATAGAGCATATCGCCTCTGCCCAATAATTTTTCCGCTCCGACTTGATCGATGATGATGCGGCTGTCCATCTTCGACGCGACCATAAATGCGATGCGCGCAGGGATGTTCGCTTTTATCAATCCGGTGATGACGTCGATCGAAGGACGCTGCGTCGCGAGTACCAAGTGGATGCCGATCGCGCGGCTCATCGCCGCAAGCCGGGCGACCGTCGATTCGAGTTCTTTGCCCGTCGTCGCCATCAAGTCCGCAAACTCGTCGATGATCAGCACGATGTACGGAATCTTTTCCGTTGCGATATGTTTTTCTTCGATCTTTTTGTTGTAGCTCGCCACATCGCGGCAGCCCATGCCGTCCAAAAGCGCATAGCGCCGCTCCATTTCGCACAGCGCCCACTGTAGCGCTTGAAACGCTTTTTTCGATTCGGTGATGACCGGAACGAGCAAGTGCGGGATATCGTTGTAGAGTTTCAGTTCGACGATTTTCGGATCGATTAATATGAGCTTTACTTCCTGCGGCGACCGTTTGTACAAAATCGAAAGGATCATGCTGTTGACGCATACCGATTTTCCCGAGCCCGTAGCTCCCGCGATCAAAAGGTGCGGCGTTTTTACGAGGTCGATGATCTGCGGTTTTCCGAGAATGTCTTTTCCGAGGATAACCGGCACGGCCATCTTTTTGTATTCGCTCATGTCTTTTTCGATGATTTCGCGAAAGCTGACGATGCTGCGTTCTTTGTTCGGTATTTCGATGCCGACCGCTTTTTTCCCCGGAATAGGAGCTACGATGCGGACGCTGCTTGCCGCAAGGCGCAGCGCGATGTTGTCCTGTAATGCCGCGATTTTGCTCAGCTTAACGCCCGGCGCCGGAAGCAATTCGAACATCGTGACGACCGGCCCTTTTTTTATGCCGATAATATCCGCTTCGATGTTGAATTCGTTGAGCGTTTCTTTAAGTTCGGCCGACGCTCGTTTGGTTTCGTCGTCGATGATCCAGTATTGATCGTTTTGATATTCGGTTAATAATTCCGTAGGTATTTTATACGGCCCTTTCGGCTTCGGCTTTTTTACCGGTTCCGGTTTCGGAGGAGAGATTTTTTCAGCGTCGCTGCCGCCGTTGAAAAACTCTTCGAGCTCTTCTTTTGTGTTTTTGGCACGTGCCGTCGACACAACGCTCGCATCTTGAATGACAGGGCTATCGACGGTAAGCGCATCGTTAAAATGCGATACGTCTTTGCGCACGTCTTCGTCCATATCGCTGAATATGCTTTCTGCGAGGCCTCTCGGCATTTCCCGTTCGCCTGCGTCGTTCGTTTCTTCGACGCTTTCCGCATTCATATCGATGTCGAAAAAATCGGGATCGAGCGAAGTACCGTTTTCTTCCTGCTGCGGTAAATCGTATTCGGAATTTAATAATGCTTCGGATTCGGAAAAATCATCGGAGAGATTTTCTCCTTCCGGCAGTTCTTCCTCATCTTCTATCGGCAGAACGTCTGTCGGTTCGATGTCTGCCGCTGTGTCGGTTCTTTTTGTACGCAGGGTGTTTTCCCTCTCCCAAAACGGTGCATTGTCGTTTTCGGAGAATATGCTGCCGCCGTTATTTCCCTGCCGTGCGCCGTCATCATCTTTTGCAAATGCATCCGTATCGTCTTCAGCAGGAAAGCCGGGCCATGCAAGCTCTTCGATTTCGTCGAGCGGCGCATCGTCATGCGCGGTGAGCGCGGTAAATTCCGCTTCCGAGATAACCGATGCCGCATCGTCTTTTTTGTCCGCATCGCTGTCTGCTGTATTGTCGAAGACGGTTTCAAACGGGGATGAGAGATCGTTACCCGTCTGCGTATTTTTATCTGCGCCGGCGTTTTCTTCTGCAAGTTTATTGATCTCTCTGCCCGCCGTATACGCATCGTCTTCGCCGCCTGTTTCGCTTGCCGCCCTCGCGATTTTATCGGCGATGATGCCCGCTCCGAGCCATTCTATAACGATAAGCATGGCGCCGAGCGCAATCGTGATGCCGATCTTTATGCCGGTAAAATCGGAGCTGAATTCCGCGATCGATTTGCAGATGACTTCCGTAAGTACGGCGGTAAAAAACGGAACGACGGCGGTCAAAAGCCGCATCGTTTTACGCCTTGTCCATTTTCCCGAAAAGCACGCCATCGCTGCAAAAAATAAAAAAGCGGGAACGAGGACGCTTGAAAATCCGTATACCGAAAAGAGCATGGCGCCGAGCAAAAACAAAACGCTTCCAAACCCCGCACCGTATGCGATAAAATCGAAAGGCTGCAGCATGAGCGAAACGAAAAAAAACGCGGCAAGCAGCAGTAAAAGCATGCCGGCAGCGTACTTCGGCTTATTCAAACGTTCCATCTATACTCCCATCGCAATTTAAATCTAAGAAAAGCAGTGTTTGTCTCAAAAGTCGGTTCCATGTTAACAGTATCGGTAGATTAGCCGTTCCGTTTTAGTGGAAAACTTTCACCGTTTCGTATATAATGCAGAAACAGGTGGGTACTGTGGAAAATCGATTTGAATTTAAATGCGCCGTATGTGCCGTGTGCGACGGGAGAGGCTGCATCGGACAGGTGCCCGGCATGGGCGGCGTGAATAATAATAAAAATTTCAAGCTCAATTTCGAAGGTTGGAAAACCCTTTGGCAACAGGCAGCATCCGCCGGAACGCTCGACGCGATTTTATCGACGCCGATCGACGCTCGCGCCGTGCGTGTGGGGCCGGTTACCGGCGCAGTGCAGAATATCGGCTTCGAAAAAGAGGAATATTTTTATCTGCCGTATTTTTCCGCCGCTCGAAATGCGGGAATCGGTCTCTGTGTCGGGGACGGTTATCCCGATTATAAACTGCACTACGGGCTCGATGCGGTACGGAAATTGCAAAAAGTCGAACCGGAATTGAAAGCGGCCGTATTTTTAAAACCTTATCCGAACGAAAAACTTTTCGAGCGCATTGCCGCCGCCGAAGGCGTTGCGGAAATCATCGGAAACGATATCGATTCGTACAATATTGCAACGATGCGGGATCTCGTGCATTTGGAAAAGAAAACGCCGGAGCAGATCGCCGAAATCAGAAAAAGAGTCGGCGTTCCGTATGCGATAAAAGGAATCTTTTGCAAAGAAGATGTCGAACTCGTAAAGGCGGTAAAGCCCGATATCGCGTTTGTTTCGAATCACGGCGGGCGCATCGATACGCGCGAAGGAAGTACGGCGGAATTTCTCGCGGCCTACGGAGCGGAGCTGAAAAAATACTGCGGTTCGCTTTGGGTTGACGGAGGCGTCAGAACGCGTCATGATATACAAACTGCGCTTTTTTACGGGGCGGCGCAAGTCATCATAGCTCGCCCGTTTATCGCCGCCCTCGTTTCGGACGGCATCGGCGGCATGGTAAAAAAAATCGATGAAATTATCACCGGTGAAATTATCGATTGAGTTTTATAGAGGTGTGATATAGGGGTTTTTATGAAGCGATTATTGTTTATTGCCTTTTGTGCCGTACTGTTCGCGGCTTCGGGAACGATGCTTTTCGCGCAGACGTATGCGGCAGTTCCCGTAGAGCATCCGATTTATTCGATTATCGCACAGGCGGAACTGTGCGGCCTGTGCCGTTCGCTTTCGAAAGTAAAACCCTATTCGGAAAAGACGGTCATAAACGCGATCAATGAAATCATCGCCGCTTCCGACGCAGCCGATTTTCCGCTCCTGTCGCAAACGGAAAAGGAAATCCTGTACGATACGCTCGAAGAGTTTAAGCGGATGCCCGGCAGGGACGCTATGCGCGGCGCGTATTATTATGAAGGAAAAGGAAAGATTCGGACGACGGTCGATGTCACGTTTAAAGCGGACGTATTCGCTTCCGGCGGCATCTATACCGATAAGAACGACGATCAGTGGGGCTTTACGATTCGTCCGGCCGTTTCGCTGCGCGATGATTTGGGAACGCATCTTTCGTACGATTTTACTTTGTTCGGCAATGCGTCGCGCGCCGTGCTGCAAAATCAGGGAACATACAGTATTGGAAAGTGGTGGTATACGGAAACCGAAGACGGCATCGGCGAAAGGTATATCAAAACCTATGCGAATAAAGCGTTTTTTCCGTTTTCGCATCACAAAACATGGGACGGCTCCATGTATAAGGTCGCCGACTTATCGGCAAACGGTCTTGAAGGCTGGTGCGACGACGGTGCGCTCGGTTTCGGAATCAATTCGGAAATGGCGGCGGGTTTCCTCGACGATAAAATCTTCCTGCGCTTCGGGCGCATCTACCGCGAATGGGCGGCGATGGACAAAGGCGCAAGCCTCGTGTTCAGTAATTACGCGCATCCTTTTCTCGCTTTCGAAGCCGAACTTTCGCCGTTCAGCTGGTTTTCGCTTTCGACGCTTACCGGCATCCTCGAATTCCCGAACAGCGATTATATCGTCGGCGATATCTACAACAGCCAAAAAGATTACAGCAAAAAATATTCAAACGAATCGTTTTTTCAAAACGCCTATTCGATCGCGATGCTCGAATGTAATTTCAAATACGTGCACGCCGACTTCGGCACGACGGTTATCTGGCCGAAGCGTTTCGAATTGGGCTATCTGTATCCTCTCATGGATAAAGTTTTTTATCAAAACAATATCGGCGATTTGGACAATATCGCGTTGTTCGGAAATATCGCGTTTACGTATCCGAAAATCGGTACCGTATGGGCGTCGCTCTTTCTCGACGAATTCAACGGTTTGAGTCGTTCGACGGGTTTGCTCGGCGATTTTATTCATGCGACGCGCGATATGTACGCGACGCAGGTCGGCGTAAAAGCGAATGTTCCGCTGCTGCCGTTTATGACGGTCGCATGCCGCTACACGAAGATCGAACCCTACTGCTATACGCACCACGCCATCAATTACACACCGTGGTATTCGCACTATATTTCGGAAGCGTACATGACCGCCGGCGAAAATATCGGCTATTATCTTCCGCCGAATTCGGACGAACTGAATGTCCGCGTCGAAGCTTCGCCGCTTGCCGCGCTTAAAGCGCATATAGAATATCAATTTATCAGGCACGGCGCGGAATACGGCAGTCAGGCGGTGCGCGGCAGCTCTCAGTATTCGGAGCTCGATCCCGGTGAGCGCGAAAGTATGCGCAAATATTTTTTGCACGACGGGGCGTACCAGTGGTTCCACATCGTAAAAATCGGCGGAGAATATTCGTTTCGCAAGTTCAAAGTACCGCTGACGGTATACGGCGACGTCGGCTTTGTCTACAGCTATTTTACCGTAATCGACGGGACTCCGAACAACAATAAAAAATACGACTATCACGTTGCGAATTCGAGCGAATATCCGACGGAGTTCGGCGCTATCGTTTCCGGCGGAGTGCGCCTGTATTTTTAAAACGCGTGTGCGGCCGGCGGTATACAATCGATTTGATCGCGTGCCGCGCGGATGTACGGTTTTTTATATTATTTTCACAGGAGTAAGCTATGAATATCGAAACGAAATGCCTGCATTCGGGATATGAGCCGAAAAACGGCGAACCCTGCGTTATGCCGATCGTACAGAGTACGACGTATAAATTCGATTCCTGCGATCATGTCGCCGCTCTTTTCGACAAACCGACGGAATACATATATTCGCGGATGGCGAATCCGACCTGTGATGCCGTTGAAAAAAAGATTGCGGATCTTGAAGGCGGCGTCGGGGCAATGCTGACATCGAGCGGGCAGGCGGCTTCCCTGCTTTCGATTTTAAACCTGTGCTCGGCGGGTGACAGCTTTATCGCAAGTTCGGCGATTTACGGCGGTTCGACGAATCTCTTTTGCTTTACGCTCAAAAAGCTCGGCATCGAATGTATTCAAGTTTCCGCCGACGCCGATTACGATACGATTCTCAAATCGTTTAAGCCGAATACGAAAGCGGTATTCGGAGAAACGCTCGCCAATCCTTCGCTTACGGTATTCGATTTTGAAACGTGGGCGAAAGCCGCTCATGCGCGAAACGTACCGCTCATCATCGACAATACTTTTGCGACGCCGATACTTTGCCGTCCGATCGAATGGGGAGCGGACATCGTCGTTCACTCGACGACAAAATACATGGACGGCCATGCAGTTCAGTGCGGCGGCGTCATTGTAGACGGCGGCAATTTCGATTGGGAAGCGGCGTACAAAGCGAGCGGTTTTTTTGCGGATTTTTGCGAACCCGATCCGAGTTATCACGGTCTCACCTATACGAAAGAATTCGGCAAAGCGGCGTATATCGTCAAAGCGCGGACGCAGCTCATGCGCGATTTCGGCTGTTATCCGTCGGTGCATTCGGCGTTTTTGTTGAATTTGGGGCTTGAAACGCTGCCGCTGCGGATGAGACAGTATTGTAAAAATGCGCTCACGCTTGCCGAGTATTTCAAAAAAAGCGATAAGATCGCATCGGTGACGTACCCTGCGCTCGCGGGAGACGCAAATCATGCGCTTGCAAAAAAATATTTGCCCGAGGGGACGAGCGGCGTCATTGCGCTCAGCATCAAAGGCGGGCGAGCGGCTGCAGTGCGCTTTATGGATTCTCTTTCGCTTGCAACCGATGAAGTTCACGTCGCCGATATCCGTACTTGCGTGCTCCATCCCGCCTCTTCGACGCATCGGCAGCTCACAGACGAACAGCTTGCGGCGGCGGGAATCGACGGCGGCTTGGTGAGATTCAGCTGCGGACTTGAAAACGTCGAAGATATCGTCGCCGATGTTGACCGCGCGCTCGCAGCAGTGTAAAACAGAAGATACGCGCGGCAGGGGGCTGTCTTAAAAGTCGGTTACTTTTTCGACAGCCCGTCGAGTTTAAAATTAAGTCTTTATAACGTATAATTAATTAATAATGTGAATGTCCACTTAAAAAAATAAATAAAATTGTAGAAAACTAAGCGCAAATTTTTAATAAATTTACGGAGAATGTCCGAATTTTTCTTGACAAATGCTCTTTGAGGCCATACTATAAATAAAGAAGACGGTACATAAAATGACGCTTGATTACTTATTATTTGGAGGTATGGATAATGCAAAAAAGAACACTCCTTTTATCCTCGTTGATCGCGTTTGCCGTTGCGAGCCTTATTTCCTGTAGCGGTAAATCGATTAAAAACGGAACCTACACTTCGTCCGTACAGGGGATGAACGATGCGATCGAAGTGTCCGTTACGATTGCGAACAAAAAGATCGCGGACGTACAGGTTACGAAAAACTCGGAAACGCCGGGAATCGGCAGTCCGCTCATGGACGCGAACGGTACGGTTTTGACGGCCGGAGGAATGGCTCCTATCGAATTGATCCCCGCCGAAATCGTAAAGCATCAGTCGGTGAACGTCGATGTCGTAACCGGTGCGACGATTACGTCCGCCGCCATCAAAGCGGCCGTGTCGGATTGTCTGAAACAGGCGAAAGCGAATCCCGCCGATTGGAACGCAAAACCGGAAGCGGCTTCCGCTCCGGAAAATGCGAGCGCCGATGTCGTCGTTGTCGGCGGCGGCGGCGCGGGACTTGCGGCTGCTATCGCAGCGGGTCAGCAGAATAAATCGGTTATCATCGTAGAAAAGAACGGTGAAGTGGGCGGCGACACGCTTGTGTGCGGCGCCAGTTACAACGCACCCGCCGATGCTATGCAGCGTCGAGTCGTTATGTCCGAACCTGTAAAACGCACGATCGAAGCGGCCCTCGCCGAAGCACCGAAAAGCGGTGAACACGCCGCGCTCCAAGCGCGGGTGCGTTCTCAGTGGAACGCGTATAAGGCGAGCGGCAGAACCGACCTCTTCGATTCGAAAGACTGGTTTGCGTTGCAGACATGGAACGGCGGCGATAAAGTTGCTGACCTCAATCTTGTCAAAGAACTTGCGGATAATGCCTACGATGGTCTTGTATGGATAAAAGCTTTGGGCATGGGCTTCAACGATGTAATTTTACAAGCTGCAGGCGGACTTTGGCAAAGAACGCACGAGAGTACCATGTTGATGGGCACGGGCTTTATCTCCACTTACGTGCAAAATCTTGCCAAAATGAACAACGTTACCATCATGGTTGAAACGACGGGTAAATCGCTCGTCAAAGACGGCGACAGAGTTACGGGCGTCGTGTGCGCCGACAGAAACGGCAATCAATTTACCCTTTCGGCAAAGGACGGCGTCATCCTCGCGACCGGCGGTTTCGGCGCGAACTCACAAATGGTGCAGCGGTACAACACGACCGGCAAATGGCCCGATCTCTCACAGACAGGGACGACGAATCGTTTTTCGTGCTCACAGGGAGACGGCATCATAATGGCGACAAACGCAGGCGCCGGGCTTCGCGATATGGAGCAGATTCAACTTCTCTTTCTCGGCAACACTAAGGACGGGCAACTTACGAAGTGGCCGCCGCGCGCCGCCCGCGAACTTGACCAGATGATCTTTGTCAACAAAGAAGGCAAGCGTTTTGTGAACGAAGGAGGGAGGCGCGATGAAATCTGTCTTGCGATCCTTGCTCAAACCGATAGAATGTATTACATGCTCGAGTCTGCCGACGGTACCGGATATAAGGATATTCATGACCCGAACTGGAGGAGCGCGGACGGCTTTACTTTTGACTACCTTACCGATAACGGCTATATGATTTGGGACGATACGCTTGCAGGCCTCGCGGGAAAGCTCGGTATGGATGCAGCAACGCTTCAGGCAACGGTTGACACGTTCAACGCGGACGTGGTGACAGGCGTGGACAAAGAGTTTGGCAGAACGATCTACTCGGTGCAGTTCACAAAGGGGCCTTGGGTCGCAACTCCGAGACAAGCGTGTATTCACCACACGATGGGCGGCGTTACGATCGATACGAACTGCCGCGTCATCGGCACGAACGGAAAAGCAATCCCCGGTTTGTATGCAGCAGGAGAAGTCGTGGGCGGTATCCACGGCGGCAACAGAGTCGGCGGTAATGCGATCACGGAAGTCGTTGTATTCGGTAAACTCGCAGGCGATACGGTTGTCGCGGACGCGCGGTAACGAACATAAAAAAGCTTGCGGTAAGTAAGATCAGGATCCGTAAATAAAAAGGGTTGTCCTTTGTGGAGTTTTTTACAACTTCCGGGACAGCCCTTTTTTCAATTTATTAATTATTTTTGTTCCGAAAGGCCGCTTCGCGTATCGACGATGCGCTTCATGTCGGCAATATTGTCTACGATGATGTAGTTATCATACACTTCGATTTTCCGCTTTTCGACGAATTTATTAATTTCATCGCGCGTAGCTTCCGGTGTCAATCCCGCCCAGTGCGCCACGTCGCCCGCCGATACGTTGAACTTCCGCTGCCGATCGTTCGTATTTGCGGAAGGATTCATTTCGTCGAACATGAGAAATACGTCTGCGATGCGTGCCTGCACGTCTTTGATCGCAAGCGTGCGCAGGCGGCGCCGTTGGTCGTAGATGCGCTTGCAGAAAAGCTTCAAGAGGATAATCGCGATTTGGGGATTGCCCATGATGAGCAGTTCGAAATTCTCTTTATTAAATTCGAGGCATTCGACGTTGCCGATTGCGACGCAGGTTGCCGAGCGCGGAGAATTATCGAGGATAGCCATCTCGCCGAAAAATTCTCCCGGTTTCATGATGTCGAGATTTTTTTTCGCGCCGTTTACGCATTTGACGAGCTGCACGCGTCCGGACTGAATGAGATAAAAACTGTTGCCCGGTTCGAACTCGCTGATGATGACGTTACCCGGTTTATACTGCTTTGCAAAGCGCTTAAAAGCGGGAAGCGCAAACTGTTTCAGCGCGCCGGAAGCTTCTTCGTCTTCTTCGGATGTATCGGTGCTTTTCGTTTTTTCTTTTATCTTTGTGTTGCGCAGTTTTGCATCGGCGTATAATTTTGCGACTTCGTCTTTTTTCGACGTATTCGGATAGAGCGATAAAAATTTGACGCAGATATCGCAGCACGAAAGATACTCTTCGTCGTTGTAAAAACTTTTTGCGACGGCGATCATACCCGTCTGCTGATCTTCGGGAACATTGTTAAGAATCGCTTCTGTTTTTTTATGTATGAGCCGCAGCTGGTTTGAAAAGACGCGGAGCATTTTCATGATGATCTGCTTGTTGCTGCTGAATATCTGTTCGAATTCTTGAATAGTCAGAGCGATCGTAACGCAGTCGGTAAGCGCGGTGGCCGTCTCTTCGCGCGGAAAACGACCGAGTGCGGATTTGACGCCGAAAAACTCGCCGTTTTTTACCTGTTCGGTAACAGGTTGATGAGTTTCCACATCTGTCGTCGTAAGGACGAGAATACCTTTTTGCAGGATAAAAATTCGCTCGTCTTTATCCCCTTCAAAGTAAACGATCGATCCTTTTGTATATTGCATCGCTTTAGGCATACAAGATCCCCTGGTACATTACACTATTATATCATAAATCATCTATTTGTGCTATGCTCTTTACGATGATTGATTTACATATTCATACTAACGCATCCGACGGTCAATACCGCCCTGCCGAGCTTGTCGAAAAGGCTTGTGAAAGCGGTATTTCCGTCCTTGCGATAACGGATCACGATACGATAGCGGGGCTTCCGGAAGCTGTTGCCGCAGCCGAAAAACGGCGGATTATTCTTGTGCAGGGAATCGAGATTTTTGTCGGATGGCCGACCGGCGAATTTCACTTGCTCGGACTCGGTTTTACGCATATTTCCCCGTCATTGTCGGAACTGGTCGCTTTTTTGCAAAAAAAGCGTACCGAACGAAATTTGCGGATAATCGAAGAGATGCGCGAAGCCGATATCGACGCGTCGTACGATGAGCTTTGCGCCCTTTTTCCTGACAGCTCCATTGGCCGGCCGCATTTTGCCGAATACCTCAAGTACAAAAATATCGTAAAGGATAATCGGGAAGCGTTTGAAAAATATCTCGGAAAAGGTAAGCCCTTTTATGCCGAGCGCACGGGCGCGAATCTCGACGAAGCGATACAGGCCATCATCGATTCGGGAGGAGTACCGGTCATCGCACACCCGCTGTCGCTTTACGTGTCGTGGGGGCATCTCGATACGATTTTGGAAGACATTCACTCGCGCGGCGTCGAAGGGCTTGAAGCTTATCATCCTGGGGCGAGCGGTCACGACTGCAAACGTCTCGAAGCGCTTGCACGTGAGCACGGCATATTCGTCACGGCAGGAAGCGATTTTCACGGCGAAAAAATCCGCGCCGATCGAAAACTCGGCCACACCGCCGACGGCAAAAAGATAGACGATCGATTTTATTACGAAGAGCTGCTCCCGTATTTGAAAAAGTAACGACGTTTTTAAACGGTTTTCGGAAGAGGAAATCGAAAAACCGGTCTAAAATCGAAAATCGGCACATACAAATCAGAAACATGTTCCCCGCTTTCCGCTTTTATGCTATACTCGAATTATGGCAGGCAATACATTCGGGACAATCTTCCGCGTTACGACATTCGGCGAAAGCCACGAAAGCGCCGTCGGTGCGGTCATAGACGGCTGTCCCGCAGGCATACATATCGATACGGACGACATACAGCGTGCGCTCGACAGGCGAAAGCCGGGGGCGGTCGACGGAAAACAAAATCCCGCCGTCACATCGAGAAATGAAAGCGATAAAGCGGAAATCCTTTCGGGCGTCTTCGAAGGCGTATCGGAGGGAACGCCGATCGCGATCGAAATACGAAACCGCACTCAAAAGTCGGAAGACTATGCGAACATTGCGCATACGTTCCGTCCGGGGCACGCCGACTGGACGTATTTTAAAAAATACGGCGTGCGCGACTGGCGGGGCGGCGGGCGCTCGTCCGGACGCGAAACGGCTTCGCGCGTCGCCGCGGGTGCCGTCGCGAGCGCTGTTCTGAAAACGGCGGGCATACGTGTCAAAGCGTACACGATTTCGGCAGCAGGAATTTCGTGCAAAGCGCGCGACATGGATGCGGTCGAACGCACATCCTTTCGCGCATGCGACGAAGAGGCTGCAAACCTCATGGCTTCGCGTGTCGCAGAACTCCGCGCCGGAGGCGAAAGCGCGGGCGGCATCGTCGAATGTACGGCGAGCGGCGTTCCTGCGGGACTCGGCGAAACGGTTTTCGATAAGCTCGACGCCGAACTTGCCAAAGCGGTTTTGTCGATCGGAAGCGTAAAGGGTATCGAATTCGGCGCAGGATTCGGTGCGGCGCTCCTTACGGGAAGCGAAAACAACGATGCGATGCGCGCCGAAGGCGGAGACGTTACATTTCTTTCGAATAACGCGGGCGGCATACTCGGGGGCATGTCGAACGGAAACGATATCGTCTTCCGCGCAGCGATAAAGCCCGTGCCGAGCATTTTCCGCACACAGGAAACGGTACGCGAAGACGGCGGCGCCTATTTCGACAGCGACATATCGATCGAAGGGCGGCACGACGCGTGCCTGTGTCCGAGGATTGTCCCCGTCATCGAAGCGATGACAGCCATCGTCCTCGCCGATATGCTCCTTCGAAACCGGAGCGCACGGATTTGAATACCGAAGTTAAAAGATGAGCGAACGAAAAGGCGAACGGCAAAAAGACAGCGGACGGAATGCGGCACGGCGGGAATCCCCCGCGCAGAGCGGAGGCATCATCCGGCGCATACGATTAATAATCATTATTTTCGCTGCGGTGTTCGCTTTTTCGTTTGTCGGCACGGCGGGAATCCGCCTCTATCGATTCAAACAGGCGGCTCCTCCGAGAGAGCTCACCGAAGATGAGCGAAAGCTGCTCGACGACGCGCTCGACAAAGCGTATCCCGCTCGAAACGATATTTTAAAACCGCTTCCTTATCCCGTCGTTCCGGCAAAACTTTCCGTCGAAGCGGGATCGGCCATCCTCATCGACGTCGTAAGCGGCAGCGTCCTCTACGAAAAAAAAGCGGACAGAATAATCCCGCCGGCATCGATGACGAAAATCGCGGTCATGTACGTCGTCATGCAGGAAATCGAGCGCGGGCATATTTCCTACGGCGATATCGTGCCGTTGCCGCCGGAAACGTGGGCGTGCAATATGATGCCGCATTCGTCGCTCATGTTTTTAGGCAAGGGGCAAATCGTCACCGTCGAAGAATTATTAACCGGACTCGACGTGTGTTCGGGAAACGACGCGGCATACGCGCTTGCCTATTATATCGCGGGGAACATGGAAGCTTTTGTCGAACGCATGAACCGCGAAATGAGGCTTTTGGGATTGACGAAAACGCATTTTGCCGAAGCGTCCGGTTACAGCGCCGACAACGAAACGACGGCGAGGGAAATAGCGATGCTCGCGCGCATGTATATTACGCGTTTTCCGGATACGCTCGTCAAATTCCACTCGCGCCTTTCGTTTACCTATCCCCAAATTCACAATCTCCCGATCGAAGACCGAAGCAAACCGACCGCGCAGGATTTTTCAAAGGGCTTGCCCGAAAAGATTACGATGGGTATTACCCAGCAAAATACGAACGCCCTCCTCGGAAAGCTCGCCGGATGCGACGGCTTAAAGACGGGCTACATCGACGAAAGCGGCTACAACCTCGCGCTCACTGCGCACCGAGGCGAGACGCGCTTTTTATCGGTAACGATGAACGGGCCGGGACGAAACAGAAGGGAGGGAGATGCGTACCGCGTGCAGGACGGAACGACGCTTATGGAATGGGCGTTTGCGCGCTTTGCCGACTGCAAAAAAACCGACGCCGTGCACCGCTATTTTATCCCCGTCACCGGCGCAAAAGCGCAGTGGACATACCTCACGCCCGCCTACGATTTTACCGCGCTCACCGTTCCGTTTATACTGGGCACCTCACCCGAAGACGCCGCCCGATCCGTGCGCGTCCTCGTAAACCTGCCGCGTTCGATAGAAGGCGGCGTCCGCGCCGGAAGCGAATACGGCAGTATCGAATACGTGCTCGACGGCAAAACGCTCGAAGCGATCCCCCTCGTCGCAGACCGCTCGATCGGAAAAGCCAATCCCTTCGTTTCGGCAAGCGACTTTATCGCGCGGGCGATACTTTCGAAAAGGCGATAGTCTGCAAGGGGTCGTGTACCTGTGCACTATGAGAGCTTCGTACCGGAAGATACAATAGCCGCAGTGCAACGGATACGGCATTCCATGCGATAGAGCGATAGTCCATTGCATTTTTTCTCCGATTCGATTATGATTCGCGTATCCGGCGCCGATTCTGCGGACGGACGCGTTTTAATTATTTTTAATCAACAATCCCGACACGGAGCGTCGGGATATTAAACTCTCCGCGCGAACAAATTACCTTAAGGGAGATATGGGAGAATTTATGGCAAGTCCTTTGGAAAATTATCTTGCATCGTGCAGCGGAAAACCGAACGCCGCGATGACCTCTTACGTTGCAAACCTGCAGCAGACGGCGGCATTCGCGCCCGAAATAGCCGCGAGTATCGTAAACGAACTTGAAACGCAGCGCGCGCACTTAAAACTCGTCGCAAGCGAAAATTACTGTTCGCTTGCCGTGCAGGCCGCGATGGGAAATCTCCTTACCGATAAATACGCCGAAGGCTATCCCGAACACCGCTATTACGGCGGCTGCGAAAATATAGACACGGTCGAATCCTGCGCGGCGAGGGAAGCCGAAAAACTTTTCGGCGCGGATTACGCGTACGTGCAGCCGCATTCGGGCTGCGATGCGAACCTCGTCGCCTATTGGGCGATTCTCAATCACAAAATTGAAATGCCGACGCTTGAATCCCTCGACGTAAAAAGCGTGTCCGATTTGACCGAAGCGCAGTGGGAAGATCTTCGCAAACGATTCGGGCGGCAGCGTCTCATGGGACTCGATTATTATTCGGGCGGACACCTCACGCACGGTTACCGCATGAACGTTTCGGCAAAGATGTTCGAAAGCATTCCGTACACGGTCGATAAAGAAAGCGGATTGCTCGACTACGACGCGATCGAAAAACAGGCGATGGAAGTAAAGCCGCTCATTTTGCTTGCAGGCTTTTCCGCTTATCCTCGCAAAATCGATTTCAAACGGTTCCGCCAAATCGCGGACAAGTGCGGCGCCGTACTCATGGTCGATATGGCGCACTTCGCAGGTCTCGTTGCAGGCAAAGTGTTTACCGGAGATTACGATCCGGTAGCCTTTGCGGATATCGTTACGTCGACGACGCACAAAACATTGCGCGGCCCGCGGGGAGCGCTCGTACTGTGCAAAAAAGAATTCATCGACGACGTGAATAAAGGCTGCCCGATGGTTTTAGGCGGCCCGCTCGGGAACATCATCGCGGCAAAAGCGGTCGCGTTCAAAGAAGCGCTTACGAGCGAATACCGCGAATACGCTCAAAACGTTGTTAAAAATGCCGCTGCCCTTGCACAAGCATGCGCTTCACTCGGCATGAAGCTGCAGACGGGAGGCACGGACAATCACCTCATACTCATAGACGTGACGACCTACGGACTGACCGGACGGCAGGCGGAAGCGGCGATGTTTCAATGCGGCGTTACGCTCAATGCCAATTCGCTCCCCTTCGACAAAAACGGCCCGTGGTGGACGAGCGGCATACGCGTGGGCACTCCGGGCATTACGACGCTCGGTATGACGGAAGCCGACATGAAAGAAGTCGCTTCGATCATCGATTCTGTGTTGAAAGGCACGAAGCCCGGCACGACAAAAGACGGGAAACCGGCAAAAGGTAAAATCGTTCTCGATCCCGCCGTGCAGGAAAAAGCGAAACAGCGCGTACGGTCGCTTCTCGCAAAGCATGTGCTCTATCCCGAACTCGACCTCGCGTTTTTAAAAAAGGAATTCGTCGGATAATACGAAAAAAGTATGCATGTTTTGCGCTGATTTTTTTTTAGAACGGCTTCGGAAATCGTGACATTCCCTTGCTTTTATACATGAGGTTTCCATCATATTGTTTTGACATACGGTACACGCTTTCACTCTGACAGAGCGGAGAGGATCCCGTCGATCGCGTCGTCGACCGCTTTTCCGCTTTTGAACGCGGGACTTATAAAGGATGCCCGGCAGAGAATTTCATTGCCGGCGAGTAGCGCTTGCATTTTATCGAGACAGGTTTTCGCTTGTCCTCCGCCCGAACATGCAAAGAGCGCGATGCGTTTTCCGTCAAGCTTTGCGCGCCGCAAAAAAGTATTGATTGCCGGAGCGGGACGGCTTGCCCAAACGGGAGTGCCGATGACGATGTTACGGAAAGGCGAAAGATCGGGAAAAGAAGCTTTCAATTCGGGTCGTGCGCCGAAGAGAGCGTCGCGTCCTCCGATAAAAAATTTTCTGAACCCTTTACGCGGATACGCCCTTTTCGTTTCAAGCCGTACGAGCTTTGCGCCCGTTTTTTCCGCAATGCGTCGGGCGACATGGTCGGTATTTCCGTCGAGCGAATAATATATGATTACCGTATCTTCCATAACGATAACAATACCGCGAATGCGCCCGACCGTCAAATGCCGCGTACGACAAATATGCGAATTGACTTTTTCCGCCGTTTCGGATATGATGAGTGCGATGCGCGTTCTTTCCGTCGATCACGTAAGCTACACTTATCCGCAGCAAAATATGCCGGCCGTCAGCGACGTCGATTTTTCGCTCGAACGCGGTTCGTACACGGCCGTCGTCGGATTGAACGGAAGCGGAAAGAGTACGCTTGCGCGGATTTTGTGCGGGCTTCTCGATGCCGAGTGCGGCGAAGTTTCGTATGCGAGCGGCGTCCGCTCGGCTCTCGTATTTCAATCGCCGAAAGATCAAATCATCTGCAGCGTCGTTTTCCGCGATACGGCTTTCGGCCCGCAAAATCTCGGCCTCTCACCCAATGAAGTCGAACTCCGCACGATCGAATCGCTTACCGTCGTCGGTCTGCTTCATAAAGCCTCTTCGCCGTCCGTAACGCTGTCTCTCGGGCAAACGCAAAAAGAAGCGCTCGCTGGCATCATCGCGATCGATCCCGATGTGATCATACTGGACGAAGCGCTTTCCATGCTTGACCCCGATTCGAAAAACGATATCTTTGCGTTTCTTTCGTATTGGGTTCGAAAGGGGCGTACGGTCGTCCACATCACGCATGATATAGATGCGATCCGAAAAGCGAAGGATGTCATCGCGATGGAAAAGGGGAAAATCGTATATTCGGGAATGACGGATGATTTTTTTACCGATACCGAATTGTGCGAACGCATTACGGGAGAAAAAATCGTAGACTCCGTTTTTAAAAAAAATAATAAAAAAGCGATAAACTTATCCGCCGTATCGAATATGCCCGATACCGAAGCGATAAATACATCAGCGCTAAAAGAAGTCGCTCGTCGGACGATTGTGTGCGATGATGCAGCGGAAGCGTATGCGACACATGCCGTAAAAAAATCCGAAGCCTCTCTCGCCTTTTGCAATGTCGGATTTTCCTACGGTGAAAACGTCATTTTTAACAATATTAATTTTTCGCTTGCAAAAGGGACGCTCACCTCCCTCACCGGCGTTTCGGGCAGCGGCAAATCGACGCTGCTGGAAATGGCGGCGGGGCTGCTCGCTCCGTCTTACGGTGAAATCCGCTGCGATTCCCGTCCCGCTTTGTGCCGGCAAAACAGCGACGCCGCCCTTTTCGAACGCTTTGCTGCAGACGACGTCGCTTTCGGGCCTAGAAACCGCGGTGTTCGGGGAAAAGCGCTCGTTTCGCTCGTAAAGCGCTCGATGGATGAAGCGGGCATCCCGTACGCCGAATACGCCGAGCGGCAGACGGCCGAACTTTCGGGCGGCGAAAAACGGCGGCTTGCCGTTGCGGGGATCATCGCGCTCGACGCTCCGGTGCTGCTTTTCGACGAACCGACTGCGGGGCTCGACGGCCCTTCCCGCGCAAAGACGATGGCGCTCCTCCGCTCGCTGGCCGTTATGGGACATACGGTGCTGTTCAGCACGCACCGCCCGGACGAAGCCGATTTTGCCGACGAAGAGATATCCGTTCGGGACGGCAATCTTTTTCTCGTTCGAAGTAACGCGGCTTCATCGAACGGCGGGAAAATTATTAAAAAGGGAAAATCCGATGCGGATGGTGCCGCAGGCTTCGACGTGCAGATGAAACGGCATACGCTTCCCGATACGGTACAGATGCCGCTTGAAGGTGCGAAATTATTAAATTCGATCCGCGCGGCTTCGGCGAATACGGGGAACGTCAAAAAAAACGGCGGTATCGCAGCGAAACTTCCGCCGGCAGTTAAATTCATCGTTTTTATCGCGCTCTTTGCCGCCTCTCTTGCCGTTCGTCCCCTCTCGCTGTGCGCGTGTATGTTTTTGCTTTCGCTCATCTACGCGTTTTCGGCAAAGTACCCGAAACGGCGCCTTTTTTTATCGCTCGTAAAGACGGTTCCGCTCCTGCTGTTTTTTTGCATCTTTCAGATGATTTTTTATCCGCCGCTTGAAGGCGAACGGATCTTCCTCGCTTATCGATATTTTACCGTTACGCCGTCGAAGCTTTTGCTCTGCCTTACGACGCTCATCCGCACCGAAGGGGCGATCGCCTGTATACTTTCGTTTTCATACACGACGCCGGAATACGATATCGTCGACGGTCTTTCGGTTTTGTTAAAACCGCTTGCCGTATTTCATATTCCCGTGCGATACGTTATCATAATAACGGAAATCGTTTTTCGCTTTATGCCCCTGCTTTTGGATGAAGCGTCGGAAATTATTAAAACGCAGCTCATCCGCGGCGGGCTCAGGGATGCGAAAGGATTTTTCGGCCGCGTGCGCTCGCTCATTCCGCTTTTTGTACCGCTTGTCATGCAGACGATACGGAGGTCGGAAGCGCTTGCGGATGCGCTGACCGAAAGGTGTTTTTCATGAACTGCAATAATAATTTTAATTCGTGCCCCATGTGCGGCGGAAAGAATATCGGCTTTGTCGATAACAAAAAATGGTTTTGCTCCGACTGTGCTTTTACGCTGTATCACAATGTCGCCGCCGCCGTGTGTGTTATCGTCGCCGACAGGGAAGGAAATGTGCTGCTTGAAAAAAGAGCAAAAGAGCCGCGCAAGGGATTTTTCGCGCTGCCAGGCGGTTTTATCGATCCGGACGAAAGCGCCGACGAAGCGGCTCTTCGCGAATGCCGGGAAGAAGCCGCTTTGGAAATACGGCACGTACAATATCTGTGCTCGTTTCCGAACACGTATGAGTATAAACGCATTTTGTATAAAACCTGCGACGTGTTTTACCGCGCATCTCTTCCGCACGGCATCGAAACGATCGATGCGTTGATAAAAAATCTTCGTGCGCAAAAGAGCGAAGTCGAAAGCTTTACGGCGGTGCGGATTACGAACGATGCGGAGCTTGCCGCCGTTCCGCTCGCATTTGAAAATTCGCGCCGTGCGCTCGACGTGTGGCTCAAAAGGAGGCGGCGGTAAAAATGGACACAACGATAACGAAAGCCGTGTACGCCGCGTCGGCGGTTTTGTACGCGCTGCTCGTTTTAACAATTTTTTTGCGGAAAAAATCGATTTTAAAGCGCGCGGGAAAATGCGTGTTTTCGGCGCGGCCGCGTCCGGCAAAATTCTCGGCGGCGATCATCGTGTGCGCTCTCTTTATCATGCTTTTCAGTGCCTTCGTCGATCTGCGCTTTTATTTTAAGTGGATGCTCTGCGCCGTCGCATTGCTCGCAACGGAAATCGCCGTCCGAGAAGCTTCGACACTGCGTTCGTCGGGCGTGTATGAAAACGGCGTCGTAACGGAAGGAGAAGTGATTTTGTTTAAAGATATATCGCGTGCGGGAAAAACCTCCACGTCGGGAGAAATACGGGGAGAGTGCATCGTGGAATTGGACGTCCGCGGAAAAGGGATGCGGCGCATAAGCTATGCCGATGAGGGCGAACGAGATGCCGTGTTGAAAGCGATATTCGGCTTCCGTCCGCAATTGCAACATTGATTATGTACGCGGAAAATGATACGATAAAAAACCGTCGAGGATACGATTGATATGAAGCTCAAAGATATATTATTAAAATTAAAAGAAAAAGCGTTTCAAATCGATTTTCACGCTGCGCTTGAAAAACTCCAATCAAACGGCAAACTGCTTTTATCGACTGTCATCGTCACCTTTGTCGTGATGGCGCTTGCATGCCTCGCCGTCTTTACCGTAAACGTAAAGGGCCCCGAACAAGTGCTCGTTCCCGATGTTACGGGCAAAAAACTGACGACGGCGCTTATCGAAATGCAGGCAAAAAAATTGTACCCTGAAATCCAACTGCGCTATTCGGAAACGCCGGGCGACGAGGGAACGATTCTCGAACAGGATCCGTCGGGAGGAGCGATCAGAAAAGGATTCAGCCACATTTCGCTCGTCGTAAGCCGCGGCGTCGTCATCGACCACGTGGAAAATTATATCGGAGAAAATATCGACTCGGTGCGCATGAAGCTGCAGACGCTTTTTGCGGGATCGGCGCGGCCGCTCATCGTCATCGCCTCTCCGCAGTATAAAGCCGACACCGCCGAAGCGGGCACGATTCTTGAACAGGATCCGCCGGAAGGCACAAGCATAAGCGATCCGGTAACGGTGCATTTTGTCGTAAGCCGCGGGCCGAATTTCGAAAATACGAGAGTTCCCGATTTGATCGGCAATTCCGTGAGCGACGTGCTCCAGCAGATGTCACGTACGCGCCTCGTTTTCGATTTTACGGCGCATACAGCGGAGCCGGGCGAAGCAGCGGGAACGGTCGTGCACGAGCAGACTTTTGCGGAAGAGCTCGTCGCAAATTATACGCACGTCGCGGTCGAATTCGCATTTCCGCGGCAAGCCCAAGGCGGCAATGTGTACGGCATATTTGAAGACGTGCTGACGAACTATCCGTATCCCGTACCGATAAAACTCACTGCAGAACCGGAAGAAGGAGACGCCTATACGGTTGTGACGTTTTCCCATCCGGGAGGTGCCGTTACGATTCCGTACGCCGTTCCGAGAGGAACGGAGCTTGTGCTTTCGATCGTGTCATCGGCCGGAGAACGAGAACACAAGCGCATTACCGTCAAATAAATTAATAATTATCGATGAGGATATGTCGATGAGCAAGCCGCTGGTCTGTTTGACGCTTACATCCCCGACGCTCGAAGAGAACGCGGCTCTCGTGCGGAAGTATAACCGCTATATCGACGTTGCAGAACTCCGCGTCGATTTCCTTGCTCCCGACGAACAGCTTTCGGTACGCCGCTTTCCGGCGATGGTCAACGTACCGTGCATATTGACGATCCGCCGGACGGCCGACGGCGGAAGATTTACGAGCAATGAAATGTCGCGTACGATGCTTTTCGGACGCGCCCTCGCGTTTGCCGACCAAAACCCGCAAAAGAATTTCGCGTACGTCGATTTTGAAGAAGATTTCCGCGTGCCGAGTCTGCAAGATGCCTCACTTGCTTTCGGCGTCCGCATCATCAGAAGCTGCCACGACATGGAAAAGCCGATAAAAAATCTCAAAGCGAAATGCGAAGCGATGCGCACGACCGGCTATGAAATTCCGAAGATCGCCTTTATGCCGAAAACGCTTGCCGACGTTTCCGATATGTTCCGCGAAGCGGAGTCGATGACCGATTACGAGCACATACTGTGCGCGATGGGCCCGCTCGGACAGGTTTCGCGTATTTTGGCATATAAACTTCATTCGTACCTCACCTACGTGTCGCCCGAAGAAACGGAAAACAATATTTCCGGCATCGGACATATCGATCCCGTATCGTTGAACGACGTATACCGTTTCCGCTCTTTAAGCGATCGAACAACGCTCTATGCGGTGACCGGCTGGCCGCTTGCAAAAACATCGAGTCCCGCGCTTCATAATTCAGGATATAAAATTAATAATATCGATGCGCTTCTTTTGCCGTTGCGCTCGCCGTCCGTTTCCGACGTCCTCGACTGCGCGGCATCCCTCGGTGTGCGGGGGCTTGCGGTAACCGTTCCGCATAAAGAAACCGTGATCTCCGAATTGATAAAGCTCGATTCGGAAGCTCAGGCGATCGGCGCATGCAATACCGTCGTGCGTACCGACGAGGGATGGACGGGCTGCAATACCGATGCGTACGGATTTCAAACGGCGCTTTTGCGTTTTCTCGGCGTAAAAAAACTTCGCCGCCGCCGCGTTGCGATCATCGGTGCGGGAGGAGCTGCAAAAGCCGTCGCATACGTCGTAAAATCACTCGGCGCAAAAGCGTGTGTCTTCAACAGAACGCTTTCTCATGCGAAAGCGCTTGCCGAACGGTACGGTTTCGACTATGCACCCCTCGGCCCCGAAGCTGCGAAAAAAATCGAAAAGTACGCCGACATCATCGTTCAGACGACGTCGAAGGGTATGAGTTCCGAAGGAGAAGCGTCGAAAGACGGCGATCCGCTGTACTTTTATCAATTCACCGGAGCGGAAACGGTATTCGATTTGGTGTACGTGCCTGCCGTCACACCGATTATGGCGCGTGCTTCGGAAGCGGGCTGCAAAACGTGCAACGGTGCGGAAATGCTCAAATACCAGGGCTATAAACAGTTTAAAATTTTTACGGGAATCGATTATAGTGCTGAATACGCGGGGCTTTGCTAGCCGATGTTTCCGCCTCTTCCGACAAAACGCGCGCATCTCTATCTGAAAAAGATTTTCGAGCGGCTTCAAAACGGTTCCCTCGTTTTAAAACAAGTGTCGCTTCCGAGTGAAGAGCGCGACGGGCACGGCGTTATGATCGGATGCCTCGTATGCGCCGATACCGAAGGCAATAAAATAATTCTCAACGCGGTTTCGGGCAACAGCCTCGTCGCAGAGGGAGAATCGGAGGGGATATGGGTACCGCCGATCGTGAGCGCAAAGCTTATTGCTGATGCGCTTTTACCGAACGACAAACGCATCCACGAATTGACTGCGGAGTTGAAAAGCGCTCCCGAAAACGCCCGGCGCCGCATCGCCGCCGAGAGGGAAATATTAACGACCGAGTCGCTTCGAAAAGTACATGAACTCTATCGATTTCACTGTATAGACGGAAGCGTTCGGCGCCTCGTCGATATCTGCAAAACGAAATTGCCGCCGACAGGTACCGGCGACTGCTGTGCACCGAAGCTGCTCGACTATGCGTTTTTGCACTCGCTTTTTCCCGTGAGCATGGATGAAATGTATTGGGGTAAGGCGACGCAAAGCAAAGAGAGCGGCACATCCTATCCGCCGTGCGACGAACGCTGCGCACTCGTTTTACCTTCGATGCTCGGCCTTGAAATCGTCTACCGCGACGACGCGATCCTTGTCGTCAATAAGCCGAGCGGCCTCCTTTCCGTTCCGGGGCGGGGACCTGAAAAACAGGACTGCATCGTAAACCGTATGAAGCGCCTCTTTCCGAAAACGATTCCGTATCCGTCGGTACACCGGCTCGACATGGAAACGTCGGGGCTCATGGTGCTTGCCTTTACGCAGGACGCGCAGCGCTCGCTTTCGATGCAGTTCGAAAAAGGCGATGTGCATAAGCGCTATATCGCACTGCTTGACGGCTCTCTCGAAAACGCGCCCGGCCGATGCGCACCTCTTCCAAGTGTCGGCGAAGGGCGCATGGAATTGAAGTTTTCGCTCGACTGGCCGAATCGCCCGAAACGCATCTACGACGAAGCAAACGGCAAGCTCGGCATCACCGAATGGAAAAAACTCGGCTACAACCGGTACCGCGGAACCGACGGGAAAAACAGAAAGGTGACGCGCATTTTGTTTATTCCGCACACGGGGCGTACGCACCAGCTGCGCGTCGCGTCAAGCGATATGCACGGCTTCGGTCTTCCGATCGTCGGCGATTCTTTGTACGGAACGTGCGGGGCGGGAGAGCGTCTCATGCTTCACGCTTCGTATCTGTCGTTTATTCATCCTGTAACGGGCGAGCGCGTCGCTTTCGAATGCGAACCCGATTTTTAAGGGGATGGTGCGGGAGCGGGCGGACGCGACAAGCGCCTACGATTGCAGACGTTCGCCGGCGGTTGCGGCGCGCGCGATTGTAGGTGTTTGCGAACACAATGATTTTGCTTCACGGCTTTAAGAAAAAATCTCAGAAAACACCGTTAGATGAAATAGAAACTGCAAAAAATAGGCTTAGGGACTATAAAGGAGCAAAACAAATGAAAAGCTTAGGACAGGATTTTTCCGATTTTATGAAAGAGCAAGGTCTCTATGAAGAAGCACGAGAGCTTGCAACAAAAAAAGTAATCGCTGCTCAATTACAGGCTGAAATGGCAAAACAAAAACTTACAAAATCGGCTGTGGCAAAGCGGATGAATACGACTCGTACAGCCGTTGATAACGCATTGAATCCTTCATTCAATACATCGCTTTCTACAATCGAGCGTTTTGCCTATGCTCTTGGAAAGAAGCTGTCTGTACGTTTGCTTTAGTTATAAATATATAATCTCCGAAAATCCGGTAACTTTTGGAAAAACAGCGGGTTCTTGCAGCGTTTGCAAAAGTACGATAGCAATCTTTGCAGTAAGTGTGATCCTTGCGCTTCGAATTCTAAAACGGAAGTCCCTTGCTTTTACTCGACGTCGACCGTCGTGATGTGCGCTCCGACCGACTGAAGCCGTTCGACCAAGTGTTCGTAGCCGCGTTCGATCTGGTACACGTTTGAAATTCTGCTTTGCCCATGCGCCGTCATCGCCGCGATCACCATTGCCATGCCCGCGCGCACGTCGGGAGAGACGAGGTGGTCGCCGTGGAGGATGCGCGGGCCCGACACGACGGCGCGGTGCGGATCGCAGAGCGTGATGCACGCTCCCATGTTTATCAGTTTATCGACGAAAAACATGCGCGATTCGAACATCTTTTCGAAGATAAGCACGGTGCCTTCGACTTGCGTTGCGACGACCGTCATAATGCTCGTCAAATCGGGCGGAAAACCCGGCCACGGAGCGTCGTCGATTTTCGGCGTCGAGTTTCCGATATCGCCGTTTACTTTGAGTTCCTGCCGTTCGGGAACGGTGAGCGTCGTGCCGTCGATATTCCATGCGATGCCGAGTTTGCTGAAACCGAGCCTGAGCGGCCGCATATCCTGAGGATTGACGCCTTCGATCGTGAGCGAACCGCGAGTAGCCGCCGCGAGTCCGATAAACGAACCGATTTCCATGTAGTCCGGGCCTATCGTGCATTCGCAGCCGTGCAGGGACTCGACTCCTTCGATGCGTAAAATATTGCTTCCGATGCCGCTGATTTTTGCGCCCATACTCACGAGCATGGCGCATAAGGTCTGTATGTGGGGTTCGCTCGCCGCATTTGAAATGATCGTTTCGCCTTTTGCAAGCACCGCCGCCATGACGGCGTTTTCCGTCGCGGTTACCGACATTTCGTCGAGAAAGATATCGGCGCCTTTGAGCGCGTCCGCATAAAACACGAATTTACCGTTTATGTCTACGCGTGCGCCGAGTTCGGTGAGCGCGAGAAAGTGCGTGTCGAGCCTTCTCCTGCCGATAACGTCTCCGCCCGGCGGCAGCATTTCCGCTCTTCCCGTTCGAGCGAGGAGGGGACCTGCAAATAAAATCGATGCGCGTATCTTTTTTGAAAGTTCCGGGGGGATCATCGTGTTTGCAAATCGCTTGGCGGTGATTTTCCAGCTGTGATTTTTTACGCATTCGACGTCGGCGCCGAAGGATCGGGCGATGTCGAGCATAACGCGCGTGTCTTCTATGTCCGGGATATTGTGCAGCGTAACGCTTTCTTCCGTGAGCAAAGCCGCCGCAATGCACGGAAGCGCCGCGTTTTTATTGCCGCCTGCGGTGATGCTTCCCCGAATCGGAAATCCGCCGTCGATTATGTATTCGTGCATTGCCGCCTCCCGTCTTTATAGTGCGCTTCACACACAGGCGCATCGGGGGTTAATTTGCCGTACCGATAATGCCTGCGAGGTTTATTAAAATATCGGCAGCTTTACACATTTGGTTAAGCGAAGCCCACTCCATACGCGAATGATAATTGTGTCCGCCGGTAAAAATGTTCGGCGTGGGGATGCCCATTTCGGTGAGCCGCGAACCGTCGGTGCCGCCTCTGATCGGCATAAAGACGGGTTCCACGCCGGCTTTTCGGTACGCCGCTTCCAAATCGCGCACGACTTCGGGATGTTCGTCAAGCTTTCGCTTCATATTGAAATACTGCGTTTTATGCGTCAGTTTTGCACTGCCGCCGAAAGAAAGTGCGGCAGCTTCGGCGAGCGCTTCGACGGTTTTTTGCCGCATTTTCATATTTTCCCCGTCAAAGTCGCGCAGCAAAAGATACACCGTCGATTTTTCGATCGTTCCCGTAAATTCGATCGGCGCGTAAAAGCCTGCCATACCGTCCGACGTTTCGGGACGCTCGGTAATGGGGAGCGAGGACACAAAATGCGATGCCATAGCGATCGCGTTTATCATGCCCGCTTTCCGTGCCGTTCCCGTGTGCGTCGATTTGCCCGTAAAGACGACCGTCGTTCCGACCGCATTGAAGCATTCCGTTTCAAGCTCGCCGATATGTCCGCCGTCGACAGTGTACGCGCGCTTCGATTGAATCGATTCGAGCGGCACCTTATCCATGCCGTGCCCCGTCTCTTCGTCGGGTGAAAAGACTACTTCGATTTTCCCGTGCTTGATCTCTTCGTGCGCTTTAAGGTACGAAATCGCCGTCATAATCGCCGCGATGCCCGCCTTATCGTCTGCACCGAGGAGCGTGTGCCCGTCCGTCGTGATAATCGTATCGCGCTCGCGTGCCGCCTCTGCGAGCGCTTCGTCCGAATCCGCGTCGAGAGGATTCGTCTCCGTAAGTTCGATGAGAGCGCCGTCGTAGTTTTTATGCACGACGGGATTGACGTTTTTTCCGCTCACTTCGTCGACCGTGTCCATGTGCGAAAGGAGACAAAAGGGCGGCACGTTTTCAAAACCCTCGGAAGCGGGGAGAATGCCGTACGCATAGCAAAACTCGGTGACGTGCACGTTTTCCAAACCCGCAATCTTCATCTCTTCGGCAATCATATTTGCAAAATCCCTTTGCTGCGGAGTTGAGGGCATGATCCCTTCGTCGGCTTTATTCGAATCGCTTTCGGAGTACGTTTTTACATAGCGCAAAAAACGCTCGAGCAATTCTTTTTCTTCTTGTGAATTTTTTTTGATGTAGTTCATTCCAGTATCATATTATTTTCGCGCGCGTTCTGCAATCGATGGCGCGTCGATTGCGCAATGACAAAAGTCGGCATTCGAGCTATAATTACGCTATGCGATTTACGAGTACACGAAACAAAGCCCTCTCCGTCGGATTTGCGGAAGCCGTTTTACACTGTATGCCGGAAGACGGCGGGCTTTATGTGCCTTGTGACACGGAAGACTTGCGCCGCTGGATTCTCTATACGGATAAAACGACGTCGTTCGCTTCCATCGCGGGTACGCTCACGTCCGCTTTTATCAAAGACGAATTCAGTCCGATTATTTGCGAAACGATCGCGACAACAGCTTTTCCGTTTGAACCTGCCGTCCGCCGTCTCGACGATACGCATTTTATGCTCGAACTCTTTCACGGGCCTTCCGGCTGCCACCGCGATTTCGGCATCGCATACCTTACGGCCTGCCTTGAAACGATTTTGCAGATGAGGGACAGCAGCGCGACGATTTTAGCGGTAACGCGCCGTGAAACCGGCGCCGTCCTCGCGTACGAGCTGCGCGGCAAAAAGCGCATAAAGGCCGTCGTCGTCTGTCCGAAAGGGAGCGCTTACGGTATGTTGGAAAGCGACTATTGCTGGAACGGCGGCAATATATATCCCGTAGAAATCGACGGAACCGAAGACGACTGCCGAAATCTCGTGCGCACGATTTTTTCGGACAGAGACTTTTCCGAAACGAATCGGCTTACGGTCGCAAATACAGCGAATATCGGACGGCTTTTGCCGCAGGCGTTTTTTTACCCGTTTGCGTTTTCGCGCTTAAAAGACGAGGTGCCGGGCGATATGTACTACGCGCTCGCGCCGGGCAATTACAGCAATGTCGTCGCGGGCCTGTACAGCTGGCGTTTTGCGCTGCCTTTAAACGGTTTTTTTATCCCCGCAACGGATGCGCTCACCGTCGATGCGGCAGGCGACTGCATCGTTCTCGATTCCGTCGTCCCGTATGCCGACCGCCGGCCGGCCGACCCGACTGATCCGTCGAACATAGAGCGGCTCGAAGAAGTGTTTTCCGCAAATACGTTGATGATGCGCAATTTCGTCTATCCGGTAAAACTCACCGATGCCATGACGGACGATGCGGTAAAAGAGCTTTTCGTAAAATACGGCGTTTTTGCCGATCGGCACACCGGCCGCGCCTACGCTGCGGCAAAACTCAAAGCGGATATGTCATCGGAAGACGGAGGTGCCGTCATCATTGTCGCGCGCGATCATCCTTCCTTGTCGGCCGACTATATTCGCCAAACGACGGGCGAAGCGCCTGCCATGCCCGAACGAATCGCATCGGCGCTGAAACCCATCCGCATTGGGAAGCCTGCGATTTCATCGGAAGCCGAACTGCGATCTGTAATCGCAGGCGTAGCCGGATAATCATTCGTCGTTTTGTTAATTTGATTATCGAATAGGTGCGGCGCACGTCCCGCCTATAAAACAAAAAGCGGTGTCGGAGCACCGCTTTTATCATAAATAATTACTTGTTTTCGATTATTTTTTTACGGTTGTTTTTTTTGCGGTTGTCTTTTTGGCAACGGGTTTCTTTGCCGCAACTTTTTTTGCAGCGGGCTTCTTTACCGCGGGCTTTTTGGCTGCCGTTTTTGCAGCGGGCTTTTTCGCTGTTGTCTTTTTAGCAGCGGTTTTTTTCGCTGCCGTTTTCGCGGTCGGTTTTTTTGCCGTTGTCTTACTCGCAACAGGTTTTTTCGCTGTTGTCTTTTTTGCAGCCGGTTTTTTTGCGGCCGGTTTTTTTACTGTGGTCGTTGCCATAGTCAGCTCCTTGTGCTTCTTGCCGGATAATCCGGCGGTTGTTATCTTTGAAGCTTCTCTCTTCCCGACGGGAGGTAAAGCTTTAGAACCTTTGTTCGGTGCGAATTGTTTAATAAATAATTCGCTCTTAAACGATGCTTTTATTTTAGCATCATTGAGAAGAAAATACAATGCACGCACAAAGTCCTTCTTCTCTTCCGGTGCATACAAAGTTGCAACAGCGGCAAAGTATGTCAAGCTGCTGTCCGACAATTCTTTGTTAAACCACTGTATGCCGTCGAAGAAATTATTCCCCGAGAGCAGCAACGCGTCTTCGCTTTGAACGAAAAGCGCGGCAAACTCGTAGGCTGCTTTCTTCATATTATTTAATAATACTGTTTTTTTTGCAAGTGGTGCAAGAGCGAAGACGCGCATCAGCTGATACTGATCGGGCGCGTTCGCACATCCCGTTCGTCTTATATATTCGGCAAATTTCCGTGCAAAATTAAACCTTTTTGCGCATCCGCAAGCGGCAAGTTCTTCAATCGATGCCAGGCAAATTAATAATATCGGGAGAGATTTTTCGATGGATGCTGCGAACGCGATGAAATCGCCGCCGGATTTTGATTTTAATAATTTTTCATTTTCTTCTGCGGACGGATTTCTGAGGACGGTATCCGCAGCGGACGATATGACGGCTGAAAACATTTTATTAAATTGCCGAAACTGTTTTTCAGGCGGAGCGATTTTATATCCGCATCCGTCCGCAAACCGCTGTGCCGTAGCATAGAATGCGAGCGCGCTTTCTTTGACTTCATCCGTAAGCGCTTGCATTTTATCCGTAAGGGCTTTTTTCTTTAACTGCGTTCTGTCCGCAGGATGCAACATCTCTTCCACTTTTGAAATTAATAAAATTGCGAAAGTTTCGAGCGCTTTGTACAGTTCCCAGTATTCGATCTCTTCCCAAAGCGTTTCCAAATCTTCCGCGCCGCGGCCTGCGAGGGTTTGGCACAAAGTGCTGTATTTATATGTGTCGGTATCCGCGACTTGACGAATGTCCGTATAGACTTGCGATTCGAATCCGTTCAACGAAACGAACAAACCGTTTTCGCGTATGTCGTCGTTTTTGCGGATGTAGTAGAGTCCCGACCGCTGTTCGCGGAAAATACAGTACGTATCGCCGGCATCGCTGAGGCATAATCCTTCGGCTATTGTCCGGGTTACGAACATCTTATCGTTTTCTCCGCTTCCCGTTTTTATCGCATACGGCACGGACTCTTTAATCCAGCCCGCAGTGCGTTCGTACTTGTTGTTGTAGACGACGATCGAACATTCTCTGTCCGCACAGTTGGAATAGGCGAATACGTTTTCATCTACGCTGCCTTCGTTCCACAAATCGTAAAACAAAAAGTTTTCGACGTCCGCAAAAAGTCGGCGCTTTTTCATGAGCGGAAAAATATCGCGCCGGTGACGCGCGACGAAACCTTCGTCGGGGTTTTCATTTCGGTATGCGCGCGTATATTCCATGCCGTATTTTTCTTCGAAGCCTTCGATCTGCCCGTGCCCGAACATCGGAAGACCGGGCATCGTAACCATGAGCGTGCATACGCCGAAGTATTTGTCGCCCTTGCCGAACTGCGCAACGGCGGTTTCTTCGTCTGGATTGTTGACGAAGTTGACAAAGCGCTTGAGCACTTGCGGATCGAAACGCAGCGTGTTTTTTATCGTGTCGCGGTATTTTTGATTTTCTTCTTTTTTGAGCATATTCATAAACGCGCTGTTGTAGACGCGGTGCATGCCGAGCGTACGGACAAAGTAGCCTTCCATCATCCAAAACGCTTCGGCGAGCAACAGCGTGTCCGGAACTTCGGCTGCGATCCTGTCAACGACTTCCCTCCAAAATTCGTTCGGAATCGCTTTGTCGAATTCTTCTGCGGAAATTGCATTTTCGCTCCGCGTTGCGATATCACCTCCGTGTCCCGGCTCGGGATACCACAGCCGTCTGATATGTTTTTTTGCGAGCACCATTGCCGCATCGAATCTGATGATCGGAAAATTTTTTGCGACGTTGACGATCTCCTGCATCACTGCTTCACGTGCGGCGGGGTTCAGAAAATCGATTTGCGCCGTATCGTTCCACGGCATGCCGGTGCCGTCGTTTCCGTGGTAGATATAGCGCACGTCTCCGGTATGGTTGTCGACCCGCTTAAAGATGACGGCGCAGTCGGTTTTCGTATAATAGTGGTCTTCGAGGTAGATGCCGACCCTGCCGTCGCGCGAAAGATTTTCGCCGTTGAACGTGTACTGTGGGAAGGGACAGTCTTTTCTCTGAACGAAGAGGTCGGGCTTTTCGATGACCCATTTCGAATCCATGCCGGTGTGATTCGGTACCATGTCGGATGCGAGGCGGATGCCGCGCTGCCATAAGCGCGTACGCAAATTTACGAGCGCGTCCCAACCGCCGATATCGTGTGCGATTTCATAATCGTAGAGACTGTATGCGCTCGCTGCCGCATCCGCATTTCCGTTTATCTGCTTTATGCGTTTACTCGCATAGCTCCTCTCCCACAAGCCGATAAGCCAGAGCCCCGTAAAACCTTCGTCCCGAAGCATATCGAGCTCTTCGTCGGGGATTTCGTCGAGGCGTGTAATCGCACGCGAATATTTTTTTGAAAGCTGATCGAGCCACACGAGCACCATCTTTGCAATGAGCACGACACACGGCATCCATGCGCTGTCCGCGCTGAAGCGCTCGTATTCTTTTGCAAGATTTTCATAGCTGTACGGCACCGTTTCGATCTCACCTCCGTCTTGCCACGCCGCTTTTTCTTCTTCCTGTATCGTATCGATGCCGGCGAGCAGGCGCTTGATCCGATCTCCGAGCATCGCCGCCCAGTACAGGCGGATATAATCGAGCTGGCCTTTAAGGCTTTCGGGGCTGTAGACGACGGGTTCTTTCAGCATGGAAATGAGATCGTGGCCGAACGGCCCGAACGGCGGAAGCAAGGCGAAACGACTTTTAATAATTTCCCATGACTTTGCGTACAGCACATTGCGCGCGAGCTTTGCGTCGTCGAATAAAATCGAGAATTTTTTAAATGCGGGGTTTTCATTTGCGAGGTGCAGGAGTATGAGCTCTTCGAACGTCTGCTCGCGGTTTGTCCGCTCGCGATTCACACCTTCGTCGAATGCGGTCTCGGAAAGATAGTCTTCGGCACTTACGGTACCGTGACGGACGGCCGCAGGCGGAAACTCGGCGATAAACGACAAGAGGAGGTCGTCTATCCTGCTCGAGCCGAATTCATCGTCGAGCTTTGCAAGGATGGTGCTGAACGATTCTGCGTCCGCATCTCTCCGGTAAATCATGCATACGTAGTGAAATATTTCATCGATGAGCCCCATTGCGTTGAGTTCGCCTGCCGACACGCGTTTTTCGTGTTCGCCTCGTTTATCGAAGAACGCATTCAGTTTTTCGACAAACGCGCGCACTTGATACATATCGGAAAAGATGACATTGCCTGCAGACGCAAACAGCGTTTCGTTAAATCGGCAGAGATCTCTGACTTTTTTACTTACATGAAATTCATTGTACGAAATTTTCACAGCATCTCCGTGTTGCACTTTTTCAATGTATACACGTACAATTATAGCACGATATGAAAAAAAAGGGTAATTTTTTTTTATGAATTTTTGTTTTAATAAGAACGGTTCGTGCGGAAGCCGTAAAGTGCTCCGATACGGCTCCCGTCCCTGTATCACGTCAAAATTTTATACTGATCGTCTTTGCCGTCGTCGGCGTATACCAATTCGTCTTGAATTTTCATATCGACCTTTTGTCCGGTAGAAAGCGAATCGAAGCTGTGCGGATCTGCGATGATGCGAAGCGAAACGCCTCCCAAGTCGACGCGGCAGTCGTTTTCATCTCCGAGATAGTACATGTTTTGAATCGTACCGGTGAGATCTCCTCCCGACGGAACGATCTTTACGTTTTCGGGTCGCAGCGTCAGCACGACTTTCCCCGAAAGCTTTCCCGAATACGGCACGCTTTGATTCGTTCCCGCTATCGAAATGCGTCCGCCGTCCGCCGTCCCTTTGAGAAAGTTCGCTTTTCCGACAAAGTTTGCGACGAATTGATTGACGGGGCTGCGGTAGATTTCGAGCGGGGAGCCGACTTGCTGTACGACGCCGTTGTTTATTAAAAACACGCGGTCGCTCATCGTCATCGCTTCGACTTGGTCGTGCGTGACGTAGACGACGGTAATGCCGAGCTTTTTTTGAATATCTTTGATTTCGAAGCGCATACTTTCTCGCAGCTTGGCGTCGAGGTTTGAAAGCGGTTCGTCGAGGAGGAGCAGTTTCGGTTCGGCGACGAGGGCTCTTCCGAGCGCTACGCGTTGCTGCTGACCGCCTGAAAGCTGGGACGGCATACGTTTTTCGTATTGACTCAAGTGCACGATTTCGAGGATCGCACCGACGCGCTTTTTGATTTCATCTTTTTTCAGCTTTTGAATTTTCAGCGGATAGGCGACGTTGTCGAATACGTTCATGTGCGGCCACACTGCGTAGGTTTGAAAGACCATACCGATGCCGCGTTTTTCAGGCGGCACGAAAGTCGTATCGTCCGACACGATTTTTCCTGCGATCGAAATCGAACCGGTCGAAGGTTTTCTGAAGCCCGCTATCATACGCAAAAGCGTCGTTTTTCCGCAGCCGGAAGGGCCGAGCAGCGTTATGAACTCTCCGTCTTTTATTTCCGCGTTGAACGTATCGATGACCGTTTCGTCGTCGTATACTTTCGTTACGTTTTTAATACTTACCGTTGACATAATTTCTCCTAAACTATCCTAACTTATAAATAAAAATTTCGCAGGGCTTGCGGCCGACCTGCGTCCTGCGCGCCCGAAGCTAAATCGAAAATTTGCCCTTTGTCAATTTATTCAGCATCGTATTCATAATGATGACGATCGCAAGGATCGCCGTTGCAAGCGCCGACGCCGTCTGCTGGCTGTGGAAGGTTTGATACGTAAACAATTCCACGCCGAGCGTTTTCGTGCTGTTCGAATACAAAAGCGTCGACATCGTCAGCTCGTAAAAGCACGGCATAAAGATGAGAAACCAGCCTGCGACGACCGAAGGGCTTATAAGCGGCAGCACGACGTCTTTTAAGCGCTGCACCCAGCCCGCGCCCGCTATTTGAGCGGCGCTTTCGAGCGACGGGCTTATCTGCGTAAAAGCGGATACGACGGTGCGCATTCCCATCATCATGTATTTGATCATGTACGCGATAACCATGATGCCTATCGTATTGTAGATGTTGATACGGAATTTTCCGGTCATCGTCATGATGAGCGCAAGGGCGATGACGACGCTCGGGGTGCCGCTTCCGACGGTTATTAAAAAGTCCGGGATTTCGCGACCCTTCGCTTCTGTGCGTTTTAAAAGCCACGCCATGACGACGCTGACGATCATGCCGAAAGTCGCGGCGAGAAAAGCGTAAGTGATGCTGTTTTTAAACGAGTTTAAAATCGATTTACGCGAAAAGATGATTTTCCAATAACGCCACGTGATATTGTTTTCGGCGAATACGTCTTTGCCCATGTTCATCGTAACCGACGTGGAAATGACCGTCCAAAACGGAATGACGACGACGAGAATCGCAAAGAGCACGACGAGGATCGTAACGGGTATTCTCCATCTTCCCAAATCAACGATGGACGGATGCGTCGATTTTCCCGACACGGTGATGTACTCTTTTTTTCCGACGATGAAATTCGACACGTACAAAATTATCAATGCGACCGCCATGAGAAAGACGGCGAGGCAGGTCGCATGCGTGAGTCCTTCGTCGTTTCCGATCTGCACGTAGTCGATGATGCGCGTCGTCACCGTGTATATCTGCCCCGGCGCTCCGATGATCGACGGAATGCCGTAACACGAAGCGGCCGCGACGAATACGAGCAAAGCTGCGGCGATGAGGCTCGGAAGCGCGAGCGGAATCGTGACGGTAAAAAGCGTTTTCAGCGGAGACGCTCCCGATATGCGGGACGCTTCTTCGAGCGAGGGATCCATTTTTTCCATAGCGCGCGAAATCGTGATAAATGCATAAGGATAATAAAACGTCGTCAACACCCATACCATGCCGCCGACCGTGTAGATGTTGAACGGATTTTGCGACAGGTGAAAAATTTTTGCGAGGACGACGTTCATCGTGCCGACGGTCGGGTTCAAAAGCCTGAGCCACGCCATCGCTCCGACATAGGGCGGCACCATATAGGTCATGACGAAGACGGTGCGGAATATTTTTTTGCCGTAGAGATTCGTGCGTCCGACAAGCCACGCGAGCGGAAACGAAAGCAGTACGCCGAAGAGCATCGTGAGCGTCGCCGCAACGAGCGTCGTCTTTAAGCACGTCCAATTGAGGGCGTATGAGTAGATGTTTTTAAAGCCTTCGAGCGAAAAACGCCCGTTGATAAACATGGAGCGGACGAGCAGGTAGACGAGCGGCAGCACTTGAAAGACGATCAAAAATCCGACAATCAAAAAGATGATCACCCATTTGTAATCGAAATACAGTTTTTTTTGACTTTCCAATTTGTTTTCCATCCGTTTCACACACAAAATGAATGGCGAGGTTTGAAAATAAATAAAATTATGCTTACGGCGAGGTTCCGGCTGCGTGCCGTTTCGAGCGTTAAGCTTACGGAAGCCTACCCTAAAAGCTCGACCGCGGCTAAGCGGACGGGTTCTCGCTGAAAGCACAGCTTTATCAAGCTTATGCTTTCAACACTCGACATTCAACCTATTTATTTTTTAATCGTGACGTGCTCTTCGAATGCCGTGCGGATCGAATCGCGTTCTTTGTAACATTTTTCCCAATCGATCGGGATCGTCTTTGCGTACACTTCGCTGTTCGGAATGGAATCGTAGGGAACGTAATCGACGTCGCCTCTCACCGAATGCATCCAGCCGTCCACCATGCATTGCTGTCCGTCTTTGCCGAGCAGCCAGTCGGTTACCGCTTCGCACGCTTTGATATTGTTGTTTGCGCACCATTTTTCGTTGACCGTCATAACCGTCGACGGAATGCACAATACTCCGTCTTCGGGGTAGATGACCGCGAGCTTCGAACCTTCTTCCTGCCGTTTTTTCAATACGGATTCTTCGAGTATCATAATCTCTTTGCATTCGCCGGTTTCAAGCTTGGTGAGCGCGACGGAGCCGGATTCGATTGCTACGCGCTGCTTCCCGAGTCCGACAAAATAGTCTTCACCGTACGCGTCGAGGAGACCGACGATCGAAGCCATAGCGGTGCCCGACGTGAGCGGGTTCGACATGGAACTGTAGCCGGTAAGACGCGGATCGGTTGCGAAAGCTTTGAGCGTCGTCGGTATTTCTTTTGTGGAATATTTTTCGGGATTGTAGGCGAGAACCATCGTGCAGATGCGTACCGGATACCACGCGCCCTCTTTATCGTATTCGAACGAAAGGGAAGCCGCTTCCGGCGACATATAATTGTGCAGCATGCCGTTTTCTTTCAATTCGAGCGAATAGGCGGGTTCGGCGACCATCATCATATCGCAGCCGAGTTTGCCGCTGTCTTTTTCCGCGGCGATTTTAGCTTGAATTTTTCCGGTGCCGCCGTAAAAGAATTCCGCTTCGAGATGCGGGAATTGCGTTTTGAGTTTTTTACTTACCGCATCGATAACGTCTTCGTACATCGACGTATAGATGACGATTTTGCCGCTGACGTCGTTTGCAGCTGCCTTTTTATCGGCTTTTTTACATCCGACGAAGACCAGCGCAAACAATACGAGTACCCCTGCCAACTTTTTCATAAAATCCTCCATAAGAGACCGAATTGACGACATATCGATGATTGAATACCCTTTCGGTTCCGAATTAATGCTTTCATTATATCATGAGATTTTCAAAACGCAAGAAAAAAAATCGGTATCGATCGTTTCGGCGCCATCCGGTAAAATTAAATCGCTATAATTTTCTTGACGCTTGGCAAGAGGCTTAGTACATTTATAGTAAATACTTTTACAGGTGACAGTACATGGGTGAATCGGAAAAGAAAGAAAAAACGAAAAACGAAACGCCGAACGGCACGACGCCGAAAGACAAAGCGCACGACGGTGCAATGCAGGAAAGCGGCGGAAAAAACAGCGCAGCCTGTAAACCGTCTGAAAAGGCGGACGCCTGCGCCTCCGAAAAATCGGGCGAAACGCTTTCGACGGAAGATTCGGGTAAAGATACACTTTCGGAGCTTGAAAAACAAATCGACGCGCTCAAAAAAGAAAACGCCGATTTGAAAGATCAAGTGCTGCGCCGTGCGGCCGATTTCGACAATTACCGCAAGCGTATGCTGAAAGAAAAGCAGGACGTATTCGACTACGCGAACGAAAATCTTTTGCACGATCTGCTCGAAAGTCTCGACAATTTCGACCGTACGGTAGACGCTGCGTCGAGCGCAAAAGACGTAAAATCGATCGCCGACGGCGTAAAGATGATAAACGCGTCGCTCGTCAAAATGCTCGAAGACAAATACAATCTGTCGAGCTACGGGGTACCCGGCGATGTCTTCGATCCCGACGAACACGAAGCGATCGGCAGTGTAGAGGGCGCTGTTGTCGAACCGGTTTTAAAAGAAGTATATTTAAAGGGATATAAGTTAAAAGACAGGATTATCAGACACGCAAAGGTTATGGTGACAATGCCCGACGGTTCGGTTCAATCGGACGAAAAAGCCGGACAGAAATCCGATTCGAAATAATTGAGGAGATATTGACATGGGAAAAATTATCGGTATTGATTTAGGAACAACGAATTCATGCGTCGCCGTTATGGAAAACGGCGAACCGGTCGTCATTCAGAATTCGGAGGGCGGGAGAACCACTCCGTCCATCGTCGGCTTTACGTCGAAGGGCGACCGCATCGTCGGGCTTCCGGCAAAAAACCAAATGGTGACGAACCCGAAAAATACGGTGTATTCCATTAAGCGCCTCATCGGGCACCGCTTTTCCGAATTGAAGGGAGAAGCGACGAAGCTGCCGTACAAGGTTATCGACCACGGTGAAGACGTAAGAGTTGAAATCGAACAAAACGGCGAAAAAAAGCAGTACAGCCCGCAGGAGATCAGCGCTTTCATTTTGCAAAAGATGAAAAAGACGGCGGAGGATTACCTCGGTCAGCCGGTGACGGAAGCGGTTATCACGGTGCCCGCGTATTTCAACGACGCGCAGCGCCAGGCGACAAAGGATGCCGGCAAAATCGCAGGTCTTGACGTCAAGCGAATCATCAACGAACCGACCGCAGCTTCTCTCGCTTTCGGTTTCAATAAAGATTCGAGCAAAGAAAAGACGATCGCGGTTTACGATTTGGGCGGCGGTACTTTCGATATTTCCATCCTCGAGCTCGGCAACGGCGTTTTCGAAGTCAAATCGACGAACGGCAATACGCAGCTCGGCGGCGACGACTGGGACAGGCGAATCATCAACTGGCTTGTCGACGAGTTTAAAAAAGACACCGGCGGCATCGATCTGTCGAACGACGCTATGGCGATGCAGCGCTTGCGCGAAGCTGCGGAAAACGCGAAGATTCAGCTTTCGTCGCAGACGACGGCGGACATCAATCTGCCCTTTATCACCGCCGACGCGTCCGGTCCGAAGCATTTGCAAAAAACGCTGACGCGGGCGCAGTTTGAAGCGATGACGGCGGACTTGCTCGATGCGACGAAAGAGCCGTGCAAAAAAGCGATGAGCGATGCCGGCATTACGCCGGATAAAATCGACGAAGTGCTGCTCGTCGGCGGTTCGAGCCGTATGCCTAAAGTGCAGGAAGTCGTCAAAGCGATTTTCGGAAAAGAAGGCAACCGCTCGGTAAACCCCGATGAAGCGGTCGCCGTAGGCGCTGCGATCCAGGGCGGCGTTTTGGGCGGAGACGTAAAGGACGTGCTCCTCCTCGACGTAACGCCTCTTTCGCTCGGCATTGAAACGATGGGCGGCGTCTTTACGAAGCTCATTCCGCGCAATACGACGATCCCGACGAAAAAGAGCCAAATCTTTTCGACGGCGGCCGACGGACAGACGGCGGTATCGATTCACGTACTGCAGGGAGAGCGCGAGATGGCGGCGCAAAACCGCACGCTCGGCAATTTCGACCTCGTCGGTATCCCGGCGGCTCCTCGCGGAGTACCGCAGATCGAAGTCACTTTCGACATCGATGCGAACGGTATTGTTCACGTCAGCGCAAAGGATTTGGGCACGGGCAAAGAGCAGCACATCCAAATCACCTCATCGAGCGGTTTGAGCGAAGAGGAAATCAACCGCATGGTAAAAGATGCGGAAGCGAACGCCGCCGCCGATAAAGCCAAACGCGAAAGCGTCGATGCGCGAAACGATGCGGACAGCCTTATCTACGCGACGGAAAAGACGCTGAAAGATTTGGGCGATAAAGTAAACGCTGCGGATAAGCAGGCGATCGACGATGCCGTTGCGGCGCTGAAAAAAGCGCTCGAAGGCGACAACGTCGAAGAGATCAAGTCGAAAACGGAAGCGCTCAAGCAGGCGTCCTACAAGATCGCCGAAGAAGTGTACAAACAGCAAGCCGCACAGCAGCAGGGCGCGGGGGGCCAAGCCCAAAGCGGCGGCGCCGGAAGCGAACAAGGCTCGCAGCAGTCGGGCGGTTTTGACAAAGGCAAAGCCGACGACGCCGAATACGAAGTGCACGACGACAAATAAAGCGTATATAGGGCCTCGGCGATTTTGCGAAGTCCTATATGCGAAACGGATATGAGTGCATAGACCTTTGTCCGGCCTCTCCCGTAAGACGCGAAAACACCTCCGTCCGATTGCGTCGGAGGTGTTTTTTATGGTATTATATTTACGAATATTGATTTTTGGCAGAAGATATGGCGGAAAAACGTGATTATTACGAAGTGCTCGGCGTTGAAAAAAGCGCTTCTCTCGACGATATTAAAAAGGCGTACCGCAAACTTGCGATAAAATATCATCCCGACAGAAACCCCGGCGATAAGGCGGCCGAAGAAAAATTCAAAGAAGCGACGGAAGCGTACGAAGTGCTTTCCGACGACAAAAAGCGCCCCCTTTACGATCAATACGGTTTTGCAGGCGTCGACGGTGCGGCATCCGGCGGCGCACAGTATTCTCACGCGTTTCACGATTTCAGCGACCTCTTCGGCGGCATGGGCGGCGGCTTCGGCGACATATTCGAAAACATTTTCGGCGGCGGATTTTCCTCTGCTTCGCATAGAAGTTCCGACGGGCATGCTCAGGGCGCGACGCTCCGCTACGATTTGGAAATATCATTTAAAGCTGCGGTATTCGGTACGAAAGCCGAAATCCGATTTACGCATAACGAAGTCTGCGATACCTGTCACGGTACCGGAGGCGCTGCAGGCTCAAGCCGCAAAACCTGCCCCTCGTGTCAGGGAACGGGGCAAATCAGGCGGAGTTCAGGATATTTTGCGTTCCAGCAAACCTGCCCGACTTGCCGCGGAACGGGAACGGTCATCGATAAGCCGTGTTCCGTATGTCACGGGTCGGGCGTGCAGGAAAAAAATAAAATGATGACCCTGACGATTCCCGCAGGCGTCGACAACGGCAAGCGTATCGACATTCCGCATCAAGGAGATGCGGGACAAAACGGCGGCCCGGCGGGGGACTTGATCGTCGTTATCCACGTCGCCGAAGACCGCTTTTTCGAGCGTTCGGGGCAGGATCTCTACTGTGCCGTCCCGATCACGATGGCACAGGCATCCCTCGGTGCCGAGATAACGATACCGCTCCTCGACGACAAACGCGTAAGCGTTAAAGTGCCTGCGGGAACGTCGAACGGCAAACTCTTGCGTATCAAAGGCGAAGGCGTGCCGTATACGGGTACTTCCCGGAGAGGCGACCTCTACGTCAAAATTGTCGTGCAAGTGCCCTCGCGTTTGAGCGCACAGCAAAAGGCGCTCCTCGAACAATACCTCGCACTCGAAAATCCGACGACGTCTCCCGCTCTCATTCCGCTCGAATCGCTCAGCCGCTGACGGTTCGTTCCTGCAAATTTTTGCGGAGATGCCTTTGCGCCATCTATGCGAAATCCTCGATAATATGCTATACTATTACAATTCCAATTACGTATATTTCATAATGTTGTCGAGGTATCTATGTATAAAACGCGGAAGCGAATCGTTTTTCTTACCGTCAACGTGGCAATCTTAATTCTGTTTATCGTCGTGTCATCGATGCTCGTGCCGGAAGAAATTGCCGGACACTCGTTTTTCTTGCGCATATCGATTCCTACGACCGTTTTCGTTCTCTTGCTGATCGGGGGCGATGCCGTACGCGATATGATCGGCAGCAGAATACATCAACGAATTTTCGAAAAAAGCGAAACGCGCTATTTAACGCACTTTACCAACCGTCTGCGTTTTTGCTATTCGCTCGACGACCTGTATAAAGTATTTGCGGATATCCTCGAAAACGAAGCGGGCTGTTCCGTTCTCTTTATCGATCGGAAAAAAAATTACGTTTTGTACAACAGTCCCGATCGCTTTGCATCCTCGCAGGAAGTACGCGATGTACTTGCGCGGAACTTTCCGCTTTCGTGGCCGACAGGAACGTATTTGCTCGATGATTCGCTCGGTATCGTTTCATCGGCAAAAACGGCGCGCGGCTTTTTCTTTGTGTGCGGCGACCAGCAGCTTTTTATTTTTTGCCGCTACACAAAACTGTTTGATGCCGATGCGTATCGGCAGCTCTATGAAGAATTTTCGCGTTTTCAATCGCGCTCCCGTACGATTTCAAACCTCACCGAAATTTCCGATTTGACGAAAGAATGGCAGCTGCTTGCGGATACGCAGCGCTCGTTTCTTCCGCAGAAGATGCCCGTCATTTCGAAGCTGCAGCTCGCCGCTTATTACAAACCGCTTATCAACGTTTCGGGTGATTATTATTCCGTTTTGCCGATCAATAAACACAAAACGCTGCTCTTGCTCGGTGACGTTTCCGGCAAAGGACTCGCGGCGGCACTTATCATGGGTCTCGTCGTAAATACGTTGAAGATCATCGACGATAAAGAAGACATCGAAAACATTATCCGTGAAATCGATAGAGCGATAAAAAACATGAAACTGCAGGATAAATATACGGTATTGTTTCTCGGTCTCGTCGATACCGATGCGATGACGATGCGCTATGTGAATGCGTCCATATCCGACCCGCTCGTTCTCTCTCGTGCGGCAAGCGGATATAAGATAAAGCCGCTCGCATCGACTGCGAGTCTTGTCGGCATCATCGATTTGGGTGACATCACCGTCGAAGAGCGAAAGCTCTATCGCGGAGACGTGATCCTCATTGCCTCCGACGGTTTATCGGAAATCATGAACAGCGACGGCATCCAGCTCGGCAGCAGCGACGTCTTTAAAGAAATGCTGTGTGTAAGCGCCGACAAAACGCCGCAGGAATTTATCGACGATATCGTACGTTTGATTCCCGAATACAACGGCGGCGCGCGGCTGCACGACGATGTCACGATGATGGTTGCAAAGGTGGGTTGATATGGCGTTTGTAATACTCAATTTTGCGCTTTCCGTTTTTTTTATTTGGTTTTCATTTTATACAAACTATGTACATCGTACAAAAGGCATATACAGCGATCGCATTGTCTCTGATATTGTTTTAGCGACGATTCTTTCCCTGTTGCTTACCGCCGCAATCAATTTGCCGTTCGGTGAAGGCGTCTTCCTGCTGGTCGCCAAGCTGCTCTTTTTTATAGAAGCCGTCTTTTTAACAAATATTTCATTTTACTTTATTTTACGAAGGGCAAAACGAGGTATCCCGCTCATCATCACTATGATGGTAATTTTATTTGCGTTTGCCCTGTATATCGTATTTATGAAATTCCAGTTGATCGTAATTTCTGCCGACGGCGGCATAAAGATCGTTTCGCAATATATCTTCAGCGGAGAACTGGCGAATATTTTTACGTGGACATGGCTTACCGTTTTTATTGTTTTGTATCGCTTTGTGCTGCCGGGTGCTTGCGTTCTTATCATGCTGCTGCTCAACGAATACCGTTCTACGCGGCTCGAAAGATATCTCGGCTATCTTGAATTGTTTTCAGTGCTCTTTATGTGGGCTATGCTCATATTCCTCAACTTTTTGTCGCAGGACATAGCCGGTTTTTATCTGTTCTATCCGCTCGCATACGAATTCCTTTTGCTGATGCTGCTGCGCTCGGAATCGGTTAGAGCGATGCCGTCCGCAAGCGATGCGCTTGTGTACATGCTCCGGCTTTTGTTCGCATATATTATTCCGAGCGTTTTTCTCGTTGCCGTTTTCACGTTGTTGTTCCCGATCGTCGGCGGCCGCTCGATGCTGTTTTATACGATTTTGGTTGTCGGTACTACACTGTCGCTCGTATTTATTTGGGGTATGTCGAAATACCTTACGACGACGCGCCGTCTTCGCCCGACCGATTATGAAGCCGCGTTCGGAACCGATCTCGCGTCGATCGACTACAGCGGCGAAATGGACGAAATCATCATGAGCGTATACAATATGTTTACGAGAAACGTACAGTGCTCGTCCATGTCCGTATTCGTCAATAGCGGCGAAGAGTATCTTGAGAACGCGTTTTCTTCCGCTACCCGCGATATCCCCGTTCGTGCCGACAACCCCGCGTTCGATGCGCTGTTGAACGCAGGCCGCAACGTCATCGCGCTTTCGGAAATCGATGCGCGCAGCGATATTGCGGAGGCGCGGGAAGAACTCGCCGCGCTCTTTGCGGATACGCATTCGGACGCGCTCATCCTGTTGAGCGAAGGGCACAATTTGCTCGGCTGCATTACGCTCGGCTTAAAGACGAGCGGCGAACACTATACGGCTTACGATATTTCCATCCTTACGCGCCTGTATTCGTACTTTTTCGTATTCGGCTATTATATGCGCAATATTTCGAACAGAGAGATCATCGGTACGGTTAACCGTGAAATTCGTATGTCGTCTCAAATCATCGCGTCCATTCAGGAAGACGTCGATGCCGTTAAAAATCCGAAAGCCGATGTCGGTTATATCATGAAATCGGCGCACAATATCGGCGGAGAATTTATCGATTTGATCAGGATCAACGATCGCACGCATCTGTTCGTTATCGGAAGTTTGAGCGGACAGGGAATTGCCGCGAGTATGAACATGGTCATTTTAAAATCGGTTATCAGAACCTTTCTTGACAAAACACACGATTTTAAAATGCTTGTCCAACGAGTTAATTTATTTATCCGCGAAAATCTTCCGAAGGGCAGTATATTCAACGGCACTTTTGCGCTCGTCGATTTTTCCGCCGATGTGATGTATTACATCAACTGCGGCATTCCCGCGATTTTTGTGTATACGCAGTCGTACAATAATATTATCGAAATTCAAGGCCGCGGCCACGTGCTCGGCTTTGTGCGCGATATTGCGCCGTATATTTCGGTGCGCCAAATCAAACTTACCAAAGGCGATATCGTCCTTTCGTGTACGAACGGCGTCCTCACGTCGCGTTCGCTTCGCGGAGATGTTTTCGGCAAAGAGCGCGTACAACAGGTTATGCTTTCGAATCTGACGTTTCCCGCTTCCCGCATGGCGCAGTTCGTCTATGACAATCTCGTTAAATTTATGTCGAAAGAAATTGAGGCGGATGTAAGTGCCCTCGTTATAAAATACGTATAGGACTGGCTATGGATCAATTGACGATTACGGAAAAAAGCGGCGCGAATTACGTGTTGTATGAACTCTCGGGCGCGATCAACGCGTATACGCTTGCCGAGCTGCAGCAAAAACTGTACGACGCGATCGGAGGCGATAACGTCGTACTCGATTTATCGAAAGTCTCCGAAATCGATTATTCCGGTATGGGAACGATTATGGCCGCCTTTAACGACGGAGAGGACAGAGGACACGTTTTATACTTGCTGTCGCCTTCTGCAGAAGTCCGCGAAGCCGTCGAAGCGACGGGTTTTTCAAAAGTGTTGCATATCATTAATTCCATCACTGAAGTGCTATAGCGTTCGTATCGACGCCCGCTGTAATTTTTTTTCAAAAAACTTCCTCTTTTTGTTATTTTTTCTCGATCTATATGTGTAGGGCATCCCTAAAAAATCGATCGGATTTTTAGAGGTGTGCGTACGGATTTTTCGGTGTCGCCGATTGTTCCGCATTCGGGCCGATCGGCGGCGCTTCTATGATCGGGAGGTCGAAACGTGAAAAAAGAACGTATACGGGTATTCGTATGGTTTTTGCAGACGGCGCTTTTGAGTGCGGTCGTATCGTTTGCGCTTTGTCCGGTTTCGTGCAAAGCGACGGACGAGGGTTTGCAGCTGCTGCGCGGCGATTATGCAGCTCCGGTACTCGAATCCTATTCCGCAGAAAGCGCCCTCCGCGTGTCGCTTACGTTTTCCGAGCGCGTAACGATTACGGGAGCGGTCATCACTCGGGCAGCGCCTTTTTCGAACGGTGCCGTGTCTGCCGAACAGGACGGTTTTTCACCGATAGCCGCGTCGGGAGAATCGGGGGGTATTTCCGTCACCGTTTCTTACAGCGGCGACGGGAAGACGGCGATTGCGGAGGCGGCAGAATCGCTCGAAGCCGGCGTGCGCTACGCGCTGTACGGCGAAGCGAAAGATGAAAACGGCAACACGCTTACGTTTTCCGTGCCCTTTATCGGTTTTAACGGACACATGCCGAGAGCCGTCATCAGCGGCGTTCACCCGCAGTTCGCTTCCGCGTCGAACGGCGGATATGCAAAATGCGAATTCGTCGAACTGTATGCGCTTACGAACGGAAATACTGCGGGGCTCGCGATTCAAAGTGCAGCGGACGGGAGCGACAGGGCGTTTACGCTTCCTGCCGCAGAAGTGCGTTCGGGGGACGTTATAGTCGTTCATCTGCGTACAAAAGGGGAGGGTTGCGTAAGCGAAACGGGAGACAACATCGCGCTTTCATCGGGATGGTATACGTCTTCCGTTGTTCGCGATATTTGGTCGCCGAATGAAAAAGCGTGTTTGGGCGATAAAGAGGATACGCTCATGCTCGTCAATTCTTTTACCGGCGACGTGCTCGACGCAGTAGTGTATGCGCCTTCGGAGAGTACGGCGTGGAGCAATGAAAACGTAAAAAAAGCGGCGGAAAACATTGCGGCGCAAGGTTTTTGGAAAAGCGCTTTACCCGGTGATGCGGCGAGCACGGACGGTTTAACCGCGTCGAAGATGCTGAAACGTTCGGGCTGTATCGCGCTCCGGCGTGCGGCCGAAAACGGTACGCTCGGCAATATCGTCGTGCAGACTTCTGAAAATTGGCGCGTCGAAAAAATCGTAAAGGGTGCGGTCAATCCCATAGAATAACGGAAGCGTTTCGACCAATCGCCGGCGTTCCGTGTGCCGGAGCTCCTGTGGCGCTTCGTTTCGATTTCTGCTATAGTTGCGCGTATGGCAGAATTATTGGCGCCGGCGGGTAATATCGAATCGCTCGATGCGGCTATCGGCGAAGGAGCCGATGCGGTATATCTCGGTCTCAAAAGCTTTAACGCGCGGCTTCGCACGACGAATTTTGCGTGGAATCAATTCGAAGCGGCGGTCGATGCCGTTCATCGACTCGGCAAAAAAATATACGTTACGGTCAACACGGTGTGCGAAGAGCACGAGACGGAAAAGCTGTATCGGCTCTTGTGCTACCTCGACAGGGTAAAGCCCGACGGGCTCATCGTGCAGGATTTTGCCGTCATCCGCATGGCACAAGAATTTTTTCCGTCGATGGAACTGCACGCGTCGACCCAGATGAACGTTGAAAGCGCGGCGGGCGTAAATCTTTTGAGCAGGGAAGGCGTCAAGCGCGTCGTTCTTGCGCGCGAACTCGGCCTCGAAGAAATCAAATCGATAAAAGCTGCGACGACGGCGGAACTCGAAGTGTTCGTGCACGGTGCACTGTGCGTGAGCGAATCGGGACTGTGCCTGTTTTCGAGTTTTCTCGGCGGTAAGTCGGCAAACCGCGGCATGTGTACGCAGGCCTGCCGCCGCTATTATGCGGCGGAACAGCGCGGCGGCGTTTCGGAAGGGTATTATTTTTCACCCTGTGATCTCGAACTCGTCTCCGAGGTTCCCGATCTCGAAGAGGCGGGCGTCGCTTCATTTAAAATCGAAGGGCGCATGAAAAGCGCGGAATATGTCGGCACCGTCGTCGCCGCTTACCGCTATGTTATGGATCACTGGAAGGAAGATAAAAAAGGCGCGATCATAACGGCGAAACGCATGCTTGCATCCGATTTTGCGCGGTCGAAATCGTCGTATTGGTATAATTTTAAAACGCAGGCGGAGGGCATCGAAAAGGCGGGGGAGGAGATATTGAACCCCGATCAGGCGGGCGGTACGGGTATCTACCTCGGAAAAATCGTTGCGCTGAAACCCGCTCCCGCCTCTCTCGTCGAAGCGGAAAAGAAAAACGCTGCGCCCGGCACTCCGCCGGAACAGCTTCGCGTGCAGATGGCGCGCTTAAAAGGCGGCTCTTACGATCCCGATCCCGGAGATTCGATCCGACTGCACCGCAGGGACGATTCCGGCCGCGTAAGCCGTAAAGTGCGCAGTGCGGAAACGGATGCAGACGGGACTCGATGGATAGACGTACCCGGCGGTTTTCAAGTCGGCGACAGCGTATACCTCTTGCAGATGAAAGCCGCATCGAAGCGTTACGCTCGCGTCCTCGCGCGCGATGTGTCGCAGTATCGGAGGCAGCCGAGAGACGAAAAGCTTCCCGTCCTCGATTTGACGAGCGTCGGCAAAAACGAACTGCAATTTTTTCCCGAAGGTTTATACGTGCAAGTGTCATCCGTAGCGGACGTGTTCGTCGTCCAATCCTCTCATCCCGTGCGCGTCATCATCGAACTGAACGGCGAAACGTTGTACGATCTTGTAAATCACAAAACCGTGCTGCCGCTTTCCAAAAAGCAGCTCATCATTTCTCTCGATCCCTTTTGTCCGCCCGAAACCGAAAACTCATTGCGGCAAACGCTCGACGCGCTCATCGGCGACGGCTTTACGACGTTTATCGCAAACAATATCGCCCATATCGCGATGCTGAAAGGGAAAAAAGGCGCGAACGTTATAGCCGGCCCCTACCTCTATACTTTCAACCGTTGGGCGGTTTCGTGGCTCGAAAATCAAAATATCGGTGCCTTTGTCATGCCGTATGAAAATTCGCGCAAAAATCTTTTGGCAACTTTTCCGCCGTCCGTCCGTTCCCGTATCCTCGTGTCCGTGTTCGCGTATCCCGCGCTCTTTCGCCTGCGATTCAAACTCCCGCCCTCATACGACTTTACGTATTTTACCGATAAAGAGGGCACGGCATTTAAAGTCAATTCGACGCCGGACGGTTCGTTCGTCATGCCTGAAACGGCGTTTTCGGTGACGGATAAATGCGACATCCTCTACGGCGACGGCATCAAACGCATTTTGCTCGATTTTTCGAAAACGAAGGTGACAAAGCCGGAATTGCGCGAAGTGATGAATTCGGTTATTAAAAAAATCCCGCTTGACGGCGCGTACCGCTTTAATTGGAAAGAGGGATTTTATTCGTGCGGAGGCTTTAATTCGCCGAAACGCGTCGAGGAGCAAAAATCGCAGGGAACGAGAACCTGTCCCCGTATAAAAAAATGAGGGAATGCCGTCCGGCACCCTACCGAACGGCCGTCTCGTCTTTTTTAAAATACCGCCGCTTCTTCCATATCTTCGAATTCTTCGGCGGATGCCGCCGTCGCCTCCGCTATGCCTGCAAGTTCCGCATCGGAATCGGCTCTCTTTCCGACTTGCGGTTTGAATTCGATGTGTTCCGCTATGATCGTAACGCGGCTTGCATTTTTTCCGTCCGCTCCTTTCCAGCGGCTTTGTTTCAATCTTCCGACGACGCGCAAGCCCCTTCCTTTTGTAACGCGTTTTTCACAGTATTCGGCCATCTTGCCGAACGCTTCCACATCGAAGTACGACACTTCTTCGATGCCCCGTCCGTCGTCGTTTTTGTACCAGCGGTTTACCGCGATCGGAATGGTACATACTTTGCAGCCGTGCGGCGTCTCTTTAAATAACACATCGCGTGTGATGTTCCCTTCGAGGATAATCGAATTTAATTGATTCATAAAAACTCCTGTACTGCCGGTTTTAAACCGTATCTTCCGTGTCAAAATCAAACAGGTTCCTCTAAAAACTCGGTCGGACTTTTAGAAGTTCCCAAGCGTATACTGCCGGCCGGCAAACGCTTTTTGCACAAGGCGTGCATAGTATATATCGCAGAATTTTTTCATTTTCGGAGTTTTTTTACGCGCAAAACGATAAATTTTTATAAACATATCCGCCCTGTCCGTCCGCAGTACTTCAAAAATGAAATCTTGCACAACCGCTTTTTTTGTATAATGGTTTTATACAGGAAATTTAAGGTGCGGACACTGCAAGTTTTTCGTTTGACTGCGAAGGAGGAAAGTCTGCAACACTTTTTTCTGAATCGAGGAAAGGCGACATCGTTTTGATTTCAATTTCTTATACATTGGTAATAAATAATGGTAACGTTCTTACTGCCAAAAATTACAAGATAAAGATAGAACCTGCGCAATCACCTTATGAAAACATGCAACGCGAAGTTCCCTGCGCCATCTGGAATTTAAGCCATTACCGGAAGTTTTTCTGCAGGTGTTTTTTGCGCTTGCAGAACGATCCCCATTGATCGCAGAATATTCAGAACCGTAATAAAAGACGGATTGCCGTTTGGAGACAATGAAGTATACAGTGCTTCACGAGTTACGCCTGCTTCTCTGGCAAGTTTTGTCATACCTTTCGCGCGGGCAATCGCGCCGATAACGTTGATAACGTCGGCGGCTTCTCCTGCTTCAAGAGCGGCAGATAAATATGCCGTTACGTCTTCCGGTGTTATAATATTTTCGGCCATATCCCATTTTGTAATTTTCATTTATATCCCCTTTGCTATTTTATGAGCTTTTACGATGTCGTCTTTTTGCGTCGATTTATCACCGCCGCATAAGAGGATGACTATTTTATTATGCTCGTTTTTGTAATAGAAATAGATAAGCAATCGCTTTTTGAAATATATATTCGTCGGTTCAATGACAAACGAATTGCCGGCTGCCGACGGATCGCGCCGCGATATCGGCTAACCGTTGCTGATGAGGCGCAGAATATACAACTGCACGTACATAAACAGTGATTCCTGTTCCGTGATCTTTTGCATATTCGGCGTTTTAATCAGCGATTCCGCAAGGCTCCGCACGCGCTCGACCGTAAACGTTTGAGCCGAAATCGTATGGATAACTCTGCGCATATAGCCGCGGATTAGGGAATTGACGTCTTCGGTGAGCTGGCGGTGCGCATCCGGCGATATCAGTTTATTCCACTGTTTGCAGTATGAATCGAGTTCGCGGTCAACCGTTGAGCCTTCGGGGACGAGATCGTTTTCGACCGTTTTTGCGGCCTGGATGATCGCTTCACGCTTGGTCGCGGGGCGAATGTTTTTGTTTGTCGAATGCGTATCTTTTACTTCTTCAACCGCTTCTTCGCTTTTTTTCTTTTTCGGACCGCGCATAAAAAATCCGATAATCTGCGAAACGACCGGAATGGAATACCAAAACGGCAGCAATATCTTTGCGTTTGCGAGCACCGTTGCATTGCCGATCATGAGCAATTCGGCGTACGGCAAGAGCCGTCCGTTTGAAAAGAGACGGAAGTTTCCGCCTCCGCTCCCGTTTTGCAGTTCGACGTCGAGCAGCGTCAAAAAGTTAGTGTTGAGCAGCGCATACAAAACGGGAGACGTTTTTTCAACCTGCGTTTTAAGTACCGACTCGAAACGCTGCTTGTCGTGCATTTCGGGAAGCTTTTCAAAATTTTTAAGCGCCTTATACCATTTGTTCGTGAGATTCTGTTTGATAACGCTGTGCGCTTCGTTGCACAGCCGTATGATAAGCGGAAACACTTTCGACTTATAGACAAAGTATCTCGTACCGGAATCGACCTTAAATACAAGCAGGCGCGGCAGATCCCCGTCTTTGCTTTCGGTCGTAAGCCGCTCAAGAAATTTTTTCAAATCGTCGTCGCTATAGCGATTGCTGAGCGGCACGCCCCTCGTATCGGTTATCTTGACGATCGCGCTCATCGGATAAAAATACGGCGGTTTATCGAGAGCCGCTTCGAGCAATTCGAGCGCTTCGTTTTTTTGCTGCTGTTCCTGCACTTTGTTTTTCAGCAGCAAAAGGTGCAATTCCGCGATGGAAACCGCCTGCAGAAGATTCGTATCTTCCAGCGTCGTATCCTTTACTTTTTCAAAATCCTGTCTGATAAAATAGCACAATTGGCTCCACGAATAAAACGAACTCGCAGACGATTCCAGCAGCTGCGCCGCGCTGTCCTGTCTCGTTACAAACTGTTCAAAAAACGTCTTTATCGAAATCTCTTTTCCGGGATTTGCGTTGCGCAGTTTTTTAAAAAAATAATCGTGATATTCTTCTTTTTTGAGCATCGCACGGATCTTCGACAGTGCCGCATCGGTGAGCATCTGTACGGGCACGCATTCGGGAAACAAAATGGAAGGCACGTTGCGGGGAAGCTGCACGATGTATAACTTCGGCGATTTCAAATCCTGCTTTGCAAACAGAGCGGCAAGCAAATCCGATGCCGGCTTTTTTTCCAGCGCGTCCGACGAAAGCTGTTTCGGCAAATCGCTCAGCGTCGGAAACGGTACGGCAGGATTAAACGCAAGCTCTTTATAGCGCTGCGCAAACCTGACCGTATAGTACATGATGACGATGACGATCTGTTTGTCGCCGTCCCGCTCCAACATGGACACGAGATGTTTTGCTTCAAGCGTTTGCAATTCCGCGATAACCGTATCTTCCGTATTGCCGAGGTAGACGGACAAGCCGGGCTCTTCTTCGATATAGTGTTCCGCATATTTTTTTATATAATCGCAAAAATCGCGCAGATTGACAAATGCGGAATTTTGTTTATTCGCATACGACCGGAGAAGCGTACCGAAATTCGTTATCGCCGACATAATTTTTAGTATATCAAAGAAGCTGTTTTTCGGCAACACGATTTATTGAAATTTTACTGAATTTTTACATCGATACTGGAAAATCAAGTATAGGGGCAGGGCGACACCCCCGCGCAACCTTGCAACGAGCGCGGAGCGCGAAGTTCCCCGCGCAGGAAACGGTATTCCCGTTTATTTTCATAAAAAACCGCGTAATTTATAACTTTGTAAACGATATATAGATCAGCGGCTTCCTTGCCGCGCTATCTCAACAATCGAAGGTGCAGCTATGGAATATACCCATAAACCCGTCGACGAACTCTCCTTTACCGACGACTTTATGTTCGGCACGGTCATGAAAAACAAAAGAATTTGTAAAGGCGTATTGGAGCGCTTATTACACATCAAAGTCGGTAAAATCGAATATCCCTCCCTGCAAAAAACGATAGCACCCTTTTACGAAAGCAAAGGTATACGCCTTGACGTCTATGTCTCAGACCCCGATCGCGTTTTCGATATCGAAATACAAACGTCGATTCCGCCTTCTCTTCCCAAACGTACGCGCTATTATCAAAGCCTTATGGATGTCGATAACCTCTTGAGAGGACAAAGCTATGCCGAACTGAAAGAGAGCTATGTCATCTTTATCTGTACGCAGGATCCCTTCGGCAAAGGCTTACCCGTGTATACGTTTCGCAACGTATGCGGTGAAGACGACGGTATTTTTCTTGATGACAAATCGTATAAAGTATTTTATAATGTGGGTGCCTACGGTAAAGAAGATGAGTCTGAATTGAGCGCTTTGTTGGAGTATCTTTGCAAGAGGCGGGCGACGAGCGGTTTTACACAGCACATCGATGAGCTTGTCGAAAAAGCGAAACGGAACGAAAAGTTCAGGAGCTGGTATATGTCGTTGAATATTCATGAAGATGACTTACGCAGAGAAAGTTTACAGCTGGGTGAAAAGATCGGCTTTGAGCGGGGCGTTGCTACGGGAATACGCAAAGGCAGGAGAGACGGACTCTTACAAGGCAGACGCGACGGTATCGTCACGGGAGCTCATCAAAAAGCACGAGAGACGGCAAAGCTGATGCAGCGAGAAAGCTGTTCTGTCGATTTTATACAGCGGATGACCGGTCTCTCGGAAGCGGAAATCAAAAAACTGTAATAGTATTTGCTGTGAAGCTCGACATCCGGCCTTTTAGGTAAAAATTGATTTCCGTGGCAGGGCGACACCCCCGCGCAACCTTGCAACGAGCGCGGAGCGCGAAGTTCCCCGCGCAGATTTTATCTTTAAGCGGACGTCTTGTCCGCTTAAAGAGTTTATTCTGTTTCGGATTGAATTGTCTCAATCCAAAGACTTTTCCATAACAACTCCCCGGGAATTAAAACCCCACAATCGTGCCGAAGTCTTCCCAGCCTTCTGCGGCTTGGTAGAGTGCTTTGGAGCCGGCGGGGACGCGGAGCGTTGCGGATGCGAGGGGTACGTTTTTAAACACGTAGGCGCCTGCCGGAATAGCCGGCGGCTTTGCCGCTTTGCACGTTACCGTCTTCAGTTTAGGATCGGACGACAAGGCATATATCCATATTTGGGTAAGCGTTGAGGGGAGCTCGACCGACGTCAATTCGGGGCAAGCGGCAAGCATAGAAGTGCGAAGGTCCGTTATGTTTTCCGGTATAACCATCGAGCTCACTTTTAGGCCTCTAATTGAAAAGTCGCCGATATATTCCAGCGAAGCCGGCAGGTTAAGCGTTGCAAGGTTGGGACAGTCGTTAAACACAAAGTCTTCAATACGCTTTAAGCCGTTTGGCAGCGTAACGGAAGTGATTGCGGGAATCTTGCTGAAAGAAGCCTTTCCCAATTTTGTTACGCTTGCAGGAACGGTGTAAGAAGCGTCCGGTTTACCCGGCAGATAGCCTAACAGTACGGTTTTATCTTTGTTAAAGATAACACCGTCTTGGGAAGAAAGGTAGGCGTTATCGGATGCGACCGTTACGCTTTGCAGCGTAGCTCCCCAAAAGTCGGGGCGCTCTATGCCCCTTACCGTGTAGGTTACGCCGCCGTGGGTAACTTCTTTGGGTATGGTAAGCGATGTTCCTGTGTACTCCGTCCAGAATGAATTACTTGTAAAAGCGGTTACACTCACCTTTTCCGCTCCGGCGGTTTTGTCCGTTACGTGGTAACGCACGCCGCCTTCTTCAAAGTAGTCGAGTATGACGACGGAAGGTTTTACGGTAATGGTACCTGAAAGGGCGGTTTGTCCGCTTACCGTGTCGGTTACCTTTATGCGCGTTGAGCCGGCATTGCTGCACGTTACCGTAATATTGCCGTAATTGTTCAAGTTCGCCGTATTCAGCGTGATGATGCCCGCCGTTTCAGGCGTTGCCGTGTAGCTGCCCGAACCCGATGTTACAAGCGTGTAGGTAAAGCTTTGTCCCTTTTCTTTGGTAAAGTTCCGCGTATCCAGAGTGAGTGCAGGACCGGTATAGGTACTTTTAAACTTTACTTTGATGTTTGCCGCTGCCGTTACGGTGTGGTTGTAGGTTGCGTTTGTTCCCGCCGCGGCGATGGGCGTTCCGTTGTTCGTCCATTGTTCCACTTCACAGCTCGAACCGGCAGGCGTTGCCGTAAAGATTACGGTTTTGCCGTGTTCGACCGTATCGCCCGAACTGATTTCGGTGCCGTCAACTTTTGCTGTAAGCGTGCCGTTTCCGCCGTCCACGCCGAAATCGATTTTACACAGTACCTGCTTAAAGGTTACGGTTACGGTAACGTCTTCAGTGATTTTAAGCGTCGCGCTCGTGCTTCCGTCGGTGCCGCCTAGTAAAAATGAGCCCGCCGAAACCGTCCACTTATTCACCGCATAGCCTGCATCAGGTACTGCCTTAAAGGTAATTTCGCTGCCATAGGGCACATTGGGCGGGTTTGGAAGCTCTGGAACGGTCGTTACTCTGCCGTGTACCGGCGGGGTAAGCGTAGCCGTGTGCAGGACAGGAAACACCCCGGCCTTCCGTTTAAAGAATACCTTAACCTGTGCGTTTGCCGTAACTTTGAGCGTGTAGGTAAGCGCTGTGCCGTTTACTTCTGTGCCGTTAAGTTCCCACTTTTCAAGAATGTAGCCTCCGAGCGGCGTTGCCGTAAAGGTAAGCTCGGTGTTTTCGGCTGCCATGCCGTCATCGCTCAGTGCAGGCGTTACTTTTACATTGCCGCCTATAGTGTAGTCAAGCTCTACCTTGTACATTTGCACGGGCGGTACGGTTTTAAGTTTGAACTTTACCGTTACGGTTACCGGCTGCACTACCTTTATCTTTGCGATCGTGCTCTCACTTGCTCCCGTTCCCGCTTCAAAGGTACCTGTGTCTACCGACCAAAAGTCCACGTTGTACTGTGCGGGATTGTCCGGCATTGCGGTAAACTCGACGATTTTGCCCTGTTCGACCGTATCGCCAGAATTGATTTCGGTACCGCCGACCGTCGCTTTGATCGTACCGTTGCCGCCGTCTACGCCGAAGGTTACGGCGAACGACGTGGGCGGAGTGCCGCCTCCCGAATCGCTGCCGTTGGAGCAGCTTGTAAAAACGAGCGCTGCGGCAAAAAGCAAAACGCCCGCTGTAATCGGTACTTTTTTTAAAAGGGTTTTACCGAGCTCCCCCCCCCCCCCTATACAAATGTACAGGGTTCATCTTGTTTACAGTCATCATAAACCTCCTCTGAAAACTTTTGTAGGATGTCTCGACATCTTATTATTATTATTATAACATATTTTCACAATTTTTACAGGCGATTTGCGATATAATTTGCGGGCAGCTGTCCGGCGTACCGAAATCTTTTTGAAAAAACTCCGAAATCGTATGCGGGCACATGTAAAAACGCGCGAATGTCCCCTTGTTTTTCCTGCGTCCTGTGATTACAATACCGATACTATGAATGCAAAACGAATGGCGCAGCTGCATCCTTATGTGCCCGGCGAACAGCCTTCGGACAAAGCCTACATCAAACTCAACGCGAACGAAAACCCGTATCCGCCGAGTCCGCACGTCATCTCCGCCCTCATCGATTTTATTAAAAATCATCCGGAAAAACTTGCGCTTTATCCCGACCCCGATGCACGTCGTCTGCGAGAGGCGATCGCCGCTATGCTCAACAGAACGGGCGGTGTGCTCGCTCGCACCGTTCCCGAAGGTGAGCACTGCCGTCCGTCGGAAGCGGACATGATCCCGTTTACGGTAACGCCCGATATGATCTACACCGGCAACGGGAGCGATGAAGTGCTTTCGTTTGTGTTTTACGCGTTTTTCGATTCCGATGCGAAACTCGTCACTCCCGAATTTTCGTACAGCTTTTATCCGGTATACGGCGGCTTTTACGATATTCCGCTCGACTTTGTCAAACTTAAAAGCGATTGGACGCTCGATACGCGCACTATGATCGCACGCGAAAAAATCAACGATTCGGGAATCATATTTGCAAATCCGAACGCGCCGACGGGGCGTTCTCTTTTACGGAACGAAGTGCGTGCCATGCTTGAAGAGACAAACCCTGGGCGGGTTTTCGTCATCGACGAAGCTTATGTCGATTTCGGCGGTGAAAGCTGCATACCGCTGCTTGCCGACTTTCCCAATTTGGTCGTCGTGCGTACGTTCAGCAAAAGCTTTTGCGGAGCCGGCATGCGGCTCGGCTACATCGTCGCGTCTCCCGAACTCGTGCAGGCGGTGACGACGGTAAAAAATTCGCTCAATCATTTTCCGATCGACGCCGCTTCTCAAATCGCGGGCATCGCTGCATGCGAAAACGACGCGTACTATGCCGAATGTGCAAAAAAGATCGCAGACGAGCGGGAAAAATTTTCGGCGTTCCTCGTCGCACACGGTTGGGACTGCATCCCCTCCGTAACGAATTTCGTCTTCGCGCGCAAAGCGGGGCTTTCGGGAGAAGATGCGTACTGCCGCATAAAAGAGCGCGGCATCCTCGTCCGCCGCTTTGCAACGAAAGGTATAGAAGATTTTCTCCGCATGACGATCGGTACCCCCGACCAGATGTGCGCTCTTTGCGATGTGATCGAAACGCTGTAAACCGACGGCGAATGATTCTTAAAATAAAAAGGGCTGTCTCAAAAGTCGGTTACTTTTTCGACAGCCCCTTTGAATCATCGTGCATCCGATGTCAGACTTTAAACTTGCCGACTTCGGCTGCAAGGCTTTCGATGCTTGTTTTATTTTTTTGCGTCAGCGAATTGACGTCCTGTATGGCGTTGTTGATCTGCGTCGCACCTGAAGCCATTTCGTTCATGCTGTCGGTGATGATGCGCGTCAAATCGTCAAGCTTACGCATTTCCTCTGCGACCTGCTCACCGCCTTTGAGCATCTCTTCCGATCCGGCTTGTACTTCCGTCGTCACCGAATTGATGTCTTTGATCGCAGCGAGCACTTCTTTGCTGCCGTTTTCCTGTTCGCGCATCGCTTCCGTGAGGCGGTCGCTCATCGATTTTACTTCTTCGGACAGCGTAAAAATAATATTGAATTTTTCTTCGACTATTTTGGAAGATGATGCGAGTGTTCCGATTTCGTTGCCGAGCGATTTCAGCGTCGCCGTTATCGTCTTGCCTTGAGCCGCCGAATCTTCCGCGAGCTTTCGGATTTCGTCGGCGACGACGGCGAAGCCTTTTCCCGCTTCTCCCGCATGTGCCGCTTCGATCGCGGCGTTCATCGCAAGGAGGTTCGTCTGGCTCGCGATGTGCTGGATAACGCTTGAAGCCTCCATGAGGCTGCCCGATTCTTCCGTAATCTGCTGCGTGATACCGTTTGAATTGACGAGCGTGTCTTTTCCTTCTCCGGTTGCCGAAGTGAGATCTTTAATCACGCCGCCGGTTCGGTCGAGCGTCTGCCCGATGGAAGCGATATTTGCGACCATCTCTTCTATGGCGGCGGAAGACTGCGCGACGCTCGCCGCTTGCGCTTCGATGCTGTTGTTCAGCTGTTTGATCGTTCTGATAATCTCTTCGATGGTAGCCGCCGTTTCGGTAACGCTTGCCGCCTGCGTCAGCGCCTGCTGTTTTACACCGTCGATATTTGCGCTTATTTCCTGGACGGCGCCCGCGGTTTCGGTCATATTGGATGCAAGCTCGTTGCCGACCGATTTCATCGTACCGGTATTTTCTCCGATCGACTGTATCGTGTAACCGATTTTTTCGATCGTTTGATTAAAGTATACCGACAATTCCGTCACTTCATCGTTGCCGGTGATTTCCAAACGCACCGTCAGATCGCCGTCTCCCTGCGCAATATTTTTTAATGCCGCACCGACATTTTGAACGGGCTGCACCATTTTTCGTGCAACAAAATATATAGTCGCCAGAGTCAGAATTAAAACAGTCAGTCCGATAAAATCCATCGTAAGACTCAGCGTGTTGACGGTTCCCATAAACTCGTTGTACGGAGCTTTTAAGACCACCGTCCAATCGGCTAATTTACTCTTTGCGTATCCGGCTATTTTTTTCGTACCGTCGTACGTATAATAGCCGATTCCGGGAGTTTCCGATTCCACAGCGAGCTTTTCAAGTGCTGCAAACGATGCAAGACTCGGATCCGTTTTTGCCGCTTCAACGGCATTGTATAGTGATTGTACGTATTCCCGATCTACATCGGCGATTGTATTGCCGGTCGTTCCTAAAACATAGCAGTTACCCGTTTCCCCGACTTTTATATCGTCTATGATATCGGAGAGTGCCTCACCTCCGATGGAACAGGCAAGTACGCCGGAAACGGCATTGTTGTCGTCTCTGAGAGGCACTGCGAAGACGGTAACGAATTTGTTATCCGAACGGGAAAGGAACGGCTCGGAGATAAACGGCTTTCCGTTCCGCGCCTGTATAAACCATTCTCTGTCTGCGACGAAAATCGTTTTGCCCGAAGCGGTACGGCGATACCCGTTTACGTCCGTTATATCCAATTCTATTATTTTGGAATTGCGCGTGGCTTCCCCTTGCAGTATTTTAATTTTATCCGAGACGGGAACCGACGGATCGCGCAGCAGTGGCGTCCGCGCAATACCTTCAATGAATTGGAACCACGCTTTGATTCTCCCGTCGATAATCTCCGCAACGTCGACGGCTTTATCCGTGAGATGCGTTTGAACGCGGTCGGTTACGACTTTGCGCGTTGAACGAATCGCAAAGACGCTTTCCCCGACCAACACGACTGCTATCAGCAGTCCGAAAATAATAATTAATTTTTTACGGATCGAAAATCGTTTTTTGTCTGTTGCACCGGTCATGCGCTTGCCTCCGATTTTTCAAAGGAAAGAGAAACGGTAATTTTTTTGCTCATTCGCAAGAACTCCTTTAGAAGTCAAACACTCTTTTACACGTTTGTATCAGTATATGTATTTTTCCGCATTTAGTCTATCAGTCAGTCGCGTTTTCGCTCTCGATCCGCTCAATTGTAAGGTTCTTTCAAATATGGTATACTGATATACTATAGTGTAAGGAGCCGTAAGTATGGATATTTCCGAAGAGATTCTCGATTTGCTGCGTGAAAATGCGCGCCTTTCCGTCGAAGACATTTCCGCGATGACGCGAAAGACGGAAGACGAAGTGCGCGCCGTCATCAAAAAACTCGAAGACGGCGGCGTCATCATGAAGTATGCGGCGATTATCAATCCTGAAAAAGACGGCGAATTCAAAGACCGCGTACACGCAGAAATCGAAATACAGGTTACGCCCGAGCGCGAGAGGGGCTTCGATGCGATCGCCGACAGAATATGGCGCTTTCCGCAGGTAAAGTCGCTCTACCTCATGAGCGGCGGCTACGATCTCAAAGTGATCATCGAAGGCGATACGCTGAAAGAAGTCGCGCTCTTCGTCGCGAGCAAACTTTCGACGATCGAAGGCGTGCGTTCGACGAAAACGCATTTTATTTTAAAGACATATAAAGAAAACGATATCGTCTACGTTGAGCAGGATCGCGACGGCCGTGAAGGAGTAACCGCCTGATGAACACGCGCGACGACCGCTTTTCCAAAAAAATTCTCGCAACTCCTCCGTCGGGCATCCGCAAATTTTTCGATTTAATAATCGGCCGCGACGATATCATTTCTCTCGGTGTCGGCGAGCCCGATTTCCCGACGCCGTGGCAGCTCCGCGAAGAAGCGTTTTATCATCTCGAAAAGGGGCAGACTTCGTATACGTCGAATTGGGGGCTTCTCGAACTGCGTGAAGAGATCGCGCGCTATCTTGCGCGCTACGGCATGTACTACAGTCCGAAAAACGAAATCATCGCGACGATCGGCGGCTCGGAAGCGGTTGACGCGGTGCTCCGTTCCGTCTTAAATCCCGGCGATGAAATTATCGTGTGCGAGCCGTGCTACGTTTCGTATCAGCCGCTTTCCGAACAGTGCGGCGCAACCCTCGTTCACTTGGACACGAGCGAAACGGAATTCATTCCGACGGCGGAAAAAATCGAAAGCGCGGTCACCGAACACACAAAAGCGCTCATGCTGTGTTCTCCGTCGAATCCGACGGGACGCATGATCCCGAGCGACGAACTTGCAAAAATCGCGGAAGTCGTCAAAGCGCACAAGCTCTGGTGTATTAGCGATGAAATTTACGGAGAGCTCGTATACGACGGACGCAAGCACGTTTCGATCGGCAGCTTTCCCGGCATGAAAGATTACGCGGTCATCATCAACGGATTTTCGAAATCCTTTGCGATGACGGGATGGCGCATCGGCTATCTCGCCGCAAATGCGGAATTGACAAAACAAGTGTGCAAGCTGCACCAGTATTCCACGATCTGCGCTCCGATCATGAGTCAATACGCGGCGATCGAAGGCTTGAAAAACGGATGGAACGAAGTCGAGAGGATGCGCCGGAGCTACGAGCAGCGGCGGAACCTCATGTATAAAGCGTTTTGCGATATGTCCCTTCCGTGTACGGAAGGCGAGGGGGCATTTTATCTTTTTCCCGATATCCGTTCGACGGGTTTGACGAGCGAAGAATTTGCGACGCAGCTTATTGAAAATTATCAAGTGGCGGTCGTGCCGGGAACCTGTTTCGGAAAGGGCGGCGAAGGATTTATCAGATGCTGTTATGCGACCGATATTAATAAAATAAAGATTGCCGTTTCGCGAATCGCGGAACTGGTAACGGAGCTTCGGAAAAAACGGGAGACGAATCGTTAACACATGGATGCAGCGATATCGATTTTAATAGTAATCGTTTCTGCGGCCGTCGTCGCTTCTCTCATTGTAGCGCTTCGTTCCGCAGCGGTACGGGGAGAAGGAACGGGAGGCAGACAAAAAGGTAGACGCCTCGTCATCCGCGAATGCTCGAAAAAGCTCGCGCGCGATCCCCGCAACGTGCAGGCGCTCTTGACGCTCGGAGAGCTGTATTACGACGAGCGGAATTGGGATAAAGCGTTCCCGCTTTACAATCTCCTCTTCGACTTGATACCGACGCATGTCGAAATCGATGCGGGAAAAATCGCCTGCCGGCAGGGCATCTCGGCGTTTCACAGCAATAAATTCGAAGACGCCGAACGAGGACTTTTGTCCGCATGCAAATTCGAACCCGACAATTTCGATGCGAACTTTTATCTCGGACGGCTCATGTATCAAAAAAACGAATACGAAAAAGCAATCCTGTGTCTGCGGAAAGCACGCTCCATCAACCCCGAAGCGGAGGAAACGGACGAACCGCTCGGGCTTTCGTATTTTAAATCGCAGCACTATCGTGAAAGCATTCCTTTTTTGCGCCGCGTGCTCGATGAAAACCCGACGGACAAAGACGCGCTTTTTGCGATCGCGACGGCGATGGACAAAACGGGCTACGGCGATAAAGCGCTCAAAGTGTTTATGCACTTGCGCCCGGATCCGCAGTACGGCGCCCGGTCCTGTCTTTCGGCGGGTTTGATTCACGAACATATAAATCAATATCAGCTTGCCGAGCAGGATTATGAAATCGGTTTGAAGCTCGAAGAGGTTCCCCTCGATCTGCAGACGACGCTGCGCTATCGGCTTGCGAATGTGTGTCTCGCGCAAAAAAATATCGGTAAGGCGCTCGCGCATCTCAAAACGATACAGGATACAGTGCCGGGCTATAAAGACGTGCCCGCCCTGATCCAGCGCTATCAGGAACTCAATACGAACGCGAATTTGCAAACCTATCTCATGTCGCCGACGGGCGATTTCGTCGCTCTGTGCCGCCGTTTCGTCGCTTCGTATTATTCCGATGCGACGGTAAAGATCGAAGACGCTGCGGTGACGCAGGAGTTCGTCGAAATCCTCTGTACCGTCGATACGCCGCGCTGGGAAGATTCGGAGATGTTTCGATTTTATCGCAGCACCGGAGCGATCGGCGAATTGTATGTGCGCGATTTTCACGCAAAGCTCCGCGACATGAAATGCGACAAAGGCTTTTGCATCACGGCGGGTGCGTTTACCGAAGGTGCGCACAAATTTTCCGAAGGCCGTCCCATCGACTTGATCGAAAAAGGCCGCCTCGTTTCGATGCTGAAAAAACTCATGTGATCGGAAAATCGATACCTCTTTTAGCGGTCGGGGCATTGTTACTTGTTGCAGCTCTTTTGATTGCTTTCCCGAACGATACGAGCGGCGGCCTGCGTGTTTTTTTGCGGTATTTTTTTCGGGGCTTTACGCGCCGTGTGTATCTCCGACACGACAATCCCGCACTTCCCATTATCCGCCGTTTCCATTATAACTATCGATATGCGTTCAAATACTAGGGTCGATATCCTCGATTCGACGCTGCGCGACGGCGCGCAGGGAGAAGGGATCAGTCTTTCGGTTCAGGATAAAATTCACATCGTGCACGCGCTCGACGAACTCGGTGTCGCGTATATCGAAGCGGGGAACCCCGGCTCGAATCCGAAAGACATGGAATTCTTTCAGGAGATAAAAAAAACGCCGCTTGCAAACGCAAAGCTCTGCGCTTTCGGCGCGACGCGCAGAAAAGATATTTCGTGCGCGGAAGACGTAAACGTACAAAGCCTTTTGGCGGCGGAGACGGAAGACGTCGTCATATTCGGAAAGTCGTGGACATTCCACGTCGTCGATATTATTAAAACGACGCTCGAAGAAAACCTTTCGATGATCCGCGATACGTGCGCATTTTTAACGAAAAACAACCGCCGTGTCATCTACGATGCCGAACATTTTTTTACCGGCTACCGGTACGATAGAGACTATGCGCTGAAAACGCTCAAAGCTGCGATCGAAGGGGGAGCCGGTGTACTCACGCTTTGCGAAACGACGGGCGGCTGCCTCATCGGCGAATGCAAAAAAGCGGTTGCCGATGTGTGTGCGCATTTCGGACGCGAAGCCCTTGTCGGTATCCACACGCACGACGATTCGGGGCTTGCCGTTGCGAACTCGCTCGTCGCGGTCGAAGCGGGAGCCCGCCACGTGCAGGGAACGCTTCTCGGTTTCGGAGAACGCACGGGAAACGCAAACCTTGCGACCATCATCGCCGACTTGCAGTTGAAGATGGGCTATACCTGTCTTCCGGACGAAAAGCTGAAATCGCTTACACCGATTGCGCGGCGAGTAGCCGAAATCGCGAATATCGCCCTGAATCCGCAGCTTCCCTACGTCGGTGCGAACGCGTTTGCGCACAAAGCGGGCATGCACATCGATGCGGTTATCAAAAATCCCGACGCGTACGAACACATCGCCCCCGAAAGCGTCGGAAACTCACGCGTGTTCCTCATGAGCGAAGTTGCCGGGCGCAGCATGATCATCGAAAAGATTAAAAAATTCGATCCGGCGATTCAAAAAGACGATCCGGTCGTTTTGGAAATTATTAAAAAAATGAAAGAGCTCGAATTCGAAGGCTACCAGTTTGAAGGAGCCGACGGAAGTTTCGAACTGCTCGTGCGCAAAACGATCGGAAAATACCAGCCGTTTTTTACGCTGCATTATTATCAGACGAGCGGCATCAATCCGAGGCCCGAAAAGGGAGTCAACGCGTGCGCGCAGATTAAAGTTGAAGTCGACGGACAGATCGCGGTGAGTGCGGGCGAAGGCGACGGCCCCGTCAACGCGCTCGATATCGCGCTCCGCCGCGCGCTCGAAAAATTTTATCCCGCAGTAAAAAAGATCCGGCTCACCGATTTTAAAGTCCGCGTCATCGACGGAAAGTCCGCGACCGCAGCGCGCGTGAGAGTCCTCATCGAAAGCACCGACGGAAGCGATTTGTGGACGACGGTCGGCGTTTCGGCGGATATCATGGAAGCCTCGTGGCTTGCCCTCGTCGATTCGTTCGAATATAAATTGATAAAAGATATCGAAAAACATTTTCGAAAAATGATATGAGGTAAATATGAAAAAGACGATTGCTCTTATTCCCGGCGACGGAATCGGACCGGACGTCGTAGCGGAAGCGGTGCGCGTGCTTGACGCCGTCGCAAAAAAATACGGACACGAGTTTGTATATAAAAATGTCGTTGCGGGAGGAGAAGCGATCGACAGCCGGCAAAATCCGCTTCCGAAAGACCAGCTCGATATCTGCCTTGCATCCGATGCGGTGCTGCTCGGAGCCGTCGGCGGGCCGAAGTGGGACAACGTCGCGCCTGAAATGCGTCCCGAAAAAGCGCTCCTCGGTTTACGGGGCGGCATGAAAGTGTACGCGAACCTCCGTCCCGCCGTCATGTTCAAACAACTCAAGGAAGCCTGTCCGCTCAAAGATTCCGGCGACGGGATCGACATCCTCATCGTGCGTGAATTGACCGGCGGCATCTATTTCGGCGAGCGGGGTACGTCGGAGGACGGAAAGAGCGCATGGGATACGGAAACGTATTCGTGGCATGAAATAGAACGCATCGTGCGGCTCGGCTTTGAAGCGGCGCAAAAGCGGCGGAAAGTGCTCACGGTCGTCGATAAAGCGAATATCCTCAACACGAGCCGACTGTGGCGCAAAGTTACGGAAAGCGTCAAAGGCGATTATCCCGACGTTTCGCTCGGCTATATGTATATCGACAACGCGGCGATGCAGCTCGTGCGAAACCCGAAGCAGTTCGACGTCATCGCGACGAGCAATATGTTCGGCGATATTTTAAGCGACGAAGCGAGCCAAATCACCGGTTCCATCGGTATGCTCGCATCCGCGTCACTCGGCGACGGAAGCGGGCCGGGACTCTACGAACCGATTCACGGATCCGCGCCCGACATTGCGGGTAAAGATGCGGCGAATCCGCTTGCAACTATTTTGTCCGCAGCGATGCTTTTGCGCTACAGCTTTCACGCGGAAACCGAAGCGCGCGCGATCGAGACTGCCGTCGAAAGCGTGCTCGACGAAGGCTGGCGCACCGGAGACATCGCGGGAGATATTTCGGCGGTAAAAGCTGCGGGAAAACTTGCCGGCACGAAAAAGATGGGCGAGCTCGTCGCCGAGCGTATTGCGGGATAAGGCACGAACGGTTCAAAGATAAAGATAGACGGGCGGGGAAAATTTGCGGAACAATTTTTTATCGAAAGATCGTTCCGCAATCAACAACCCCGACGCAGAGCGTCAGGGTATTGAACCCTCCACACGAATAAAATACCCGGGTACTTCCGAAAACTTCAGCTTCGGCAGTACCTTATCCTTTCAATCCCGACGACATAAATGCGTCTATAATATTTCTCTGCATGAATAGGTAAATGATGATGATCGGCAGCGATGCCAATGTCGCCGTCGCCATAAAAGGCCCCCAGTTGTTTCCCATTTCAAAATCGAGAAATTGCTGCAAACCTATGGCGAGGGTTTGTTTTTTTGATGACGTTAAAACGAGCAATGGCCAAAAATATTGATTCCAGCCGTCAATGCAGCACAATATGAACATCGATGAAATCGAACTTTTGCAGAGGGGGATGACAACCCTGGAAAAAATCCAAAATGAATTTGCGCCTTCTACTTTCGCCGCTTCATAAAATGCGACGGGGACGCCGCGAAAATGCTGATAGATAAAGAAAAACGCGGCGGCAGATGCGAGTGCGGGAACTACCACGGCCGTCATCGTATTTAATAAGCGGAATTTGCTTATGATGATATAGTTAGGTATCATCGTTACTTGGAAAGGAATGACCATCGTCGTTATTAAAATTAGGAATACCGCTTTATTGAATTTCGTTTTGTAATAGATAAGACCGAATGCAGCGAGTACGGAGACGGCGATCTGTCCGACGCCTATCCATGCGGTTGAAACAAGGGTATTGTGCAGCCATTCAAAAAAATCATATTCGAAGAAAACCGTCTTCATATTATTTAATGTCGGATATCTCGGAATAATGTGAATTTCATTTGTAAACAATTCATTCGGTAATTTAAATGCGGAACTGAACATCCACAATATGGGAAAGATATTGCAGATTACAAGAAACACCATAAATATGATTAAGCCAATGTGCCCGACCGTTAATTTTTTGTGTTCAGTTTTCATAATATCCGAATCCTCCCGCATATTTCATCATAAGACCGGTGATAATTAAAAAGAGAATCGAAGTGAATATGGCAGCTGCCGAAGCGAGGCCGATATTGAAAAAGTTAAAACCGAATACGTAAATCATGTGCGCCAAATTGGTCGACGCTTCATTCGGCCCGCCTTGAGTCAATATATTAATCGGGATAAAGGCTTTGTCGGTAGAATAATTGATGGCGGTGATGATATTGTAAATCGTCGTCGAACCGAGAAGCGGCCATTTGATTTTCCAAAAGATTGTCCACTGCGATGCGCCGTCTATCGTTGCGGCTTCAATGTATTCATCGCTTATCATCATCAAGCCCGCCGCGTACAAAATCAAATTGGAACCGAGTATCTTCCAGCCGGTGACCGTCACTATAGACGGTATCACAAAGCGAGTGTCCGTAAGCCAGCTTATTTTCGGAATTCCGCATTGCGCTAAAATATTGTTAAATACGCCGAAAGTCGGATTATACATCCACATCCATACGAGACATACGATGGAAAACGCTAAAACGGTCGGAATAAAAAGCATGGCGCGAAACGTCGATTGCAGTTTTTTATTTTTAATATAAGTGAGAAACAGCGCAAACAGCAGCGGGAATATTACAAAAAACGGAAACATTTCCGCGATGTAGATAAACGTATTGCCGAATGCTTTTGCAAAACTTTGATGCGTAAACATACGTGCGTAATTGTTGAGGCCGACAAAATGTTTTGCGCCGATAAAATTCCATTTTTCAAAACTGAGGAAAAAGCTGTAGATGATCGGCCACCATTTAAATAAGAGAAATACAAAGAGAGCGGGAAGAACATACAACAAAAAATATATATTCATTTTTATTTGTTGCCGCATTGCAGTCTTTGATTTTTTTTGTTTTGTCATACGAATTTTACTCTTTGAATAAAGCGCTGATGGCATCCATCTTTGCAAACGGATTTCCGTATTCACAAATTTCAAAAACAAATTGATCTTTGAAACCTCTATTGCGTATCATATCGTGCCATTTCGGCCAATCGATTATACCGTCGTCGGGAAGCCTGTGACTGTCGCTCTTTCCGTCATTATTATGTATATGGAATGTGATGAGGCGTTCCGGCTCTACCGTTTCGATTTCTTTTTGCATATCGTTGCTCGTAATTGTAACATGCCCGATATCGAGACAAAAATATAAATTCTTGATATCGCCGAATAACGCATGCTGATTTATCAATGTACAGAGCACTTCGTCATCTTTGTTTTTACCGCTCGGAATATTTTCGAGGGCAAGTTTTACGCCCTGCTTATGCGCATAATCCGCAAGTTCCGTTAATGCATCATGCAGATAAGGGATATCGGCTTTTGAGGCATTGTATTCCTTTCGGTCGCAGGCATGGATGACGGCGATAGGAATTTCAAATCGGCCGCAAAAATCGATAGAGGCTTTTTTTACGTTTATTCTATGCGCTCTTGCTTCTTCGATGCTGTCGAAAGGTCTGAACTTTCGGAACGGAGTATGAATGGAATGTACGCGGATATTGTATTCTTTTAATAAAGCGCGGACTTTATGTTCATCGGCTAAACTGCGCGGATCGACATGGTGCGATTCGTCTGCCCACAATTCTACGGAATTAAAACCGTGCGCTGCAACCGAATGCAGAGCGCTTTCCAGATCCCAGTTTTCAAACAGATATGTAGAAATGGCATATTCGTTTTTGTCACGGTAAAAATTATTACCCATAAATAGTTTCCTCGGTGTCTAAGGTTTTTTTTATAGACAAAAAGAGCTGTGTCGATAAAACGGCATACAGCTCTTTTTATTGTTTTGCTCTATAATAATTTATTGCAATCTTCTTCGAGTTTTTTTAATGAGGGTGCAACGGGTGCACCTTCCAGAATAATGGTATTCCTCGTATTGTAGTATAAACGTTCGATTTCCATCCCTGTGGCGCCGCCCGGCCAGTTCGGCCACATGATCATATTTGACGCTTGTTCATACGCTGCAGCCTGCAGCGGAGTTTTTTTAACATCGGCATTTGTAACGGAAAGATATCCCGTTTTCGTAAATATGTTCATGCTTTCTTTCGATACCGCGAAGTCAAGAAATTTCCATACGGCATTTCTTTTCGTTTTATCTTTTGTAAAGGAAATGATTGCCGCGCCTCCGGCTGCGAGTTTATTCGACTTCCCCGTAAAGGAAGGAAATTTTACACATCGCAAATCGAAATTTGCTTGAGCGGCGTATCCAGCACCTTTCATGCAGGATGTAGGACGCATGGCGATATTGCCGGCCGCAAAGTCGGATTCGAATTCCGCATCCGTTTCTATCGGAACAAGACCTTCTTTGTATAAGTTTTGCCACATCGTCAGCGCTTCTATAGCGCCGGCATTGGTGAAATTGACTTTTTTATCGTCACGCGTTTTGATGGTGCCGCCGGCGGAATAGATGAGATTGAAGTCCGGCCATGTATCGGGCATTTGAATTGCGATCGGATATTTTTTCGTTTTCGATTTTATGATTTTTCCGACTCGCATTACTTCATCCCATGTTGTCGGAATATCCGCTTCGGTCAACCCTGCGGCTTTAAATATATCCATGTTCACGAACATGACTATATTTGACAGGGCAAAAGGCATACCGACATGTTTTCCGTTAACGTTGGTCGTGTTATAGATTGATTTATTAAACCGAGATTCGACTTCAGCGAGAGCCGCAGCGCTCGGCGCCAAGTCTTTTAATTCTACAGGCTGTAATTCCGTCGTTATATAGTTGAGTAAGTTGTATCCGCCGACAAACATATCGGGCGGTTGATTTCCTGCGGCAAGATTTGCGACCAGTGACTGCAAGAGCGGCATATATTCGCCGGGCTTTGCAACGACGGTTATTTTGATGTCGGGATTTTTTTCTTCGAACGCTTTTACGACCTCATTGAGCCTGTCGCTGTGCCCTCCCGACCATCTGTGCCACAGCGTCAGCTGAATCGTGTTGCCGTTTGCGGCGGCATCCGGATTGCCGGTTGCGAACACGGCTGCAGATAATACTGATAAACATATCAGTACATTTAATAATTTTCTCATATAACAACTCCTTAAAAATATAATCGTATCTACCTTGCCAAGAGTTTATTGCATTCCGTTTCCAACGCTTTCAGCGTCGATTCAACCGGTGCATTTTGAAGCACGATCTTGTTGCGGGCGTTAAGATACAGCCGTTCGATTTCCATTCCTGCAGCCCCGCCCGGCCAGTTCGGCCATATCATTGCAAGCGGTTCTTGCTCGTAAGCGACTTCCTGATATTTTGTCTTTGCGACGACGTCTTTGGTAACGCAGAGGTACCCCGTCTTCGTAAAGATATCCATTCCTTCTTTTGATGCGACGAAATTCATAAATTGCCATACCGCATCTTTTTTTGTTTTATCTTTCGCAAACGTGATGACGGCCGCGCCTCCGGCTGCGAGTTTATTTGTTTTTCCCGCAAAGCTCGGCATTTTTGCCGTACGAAGATCGAAATTTGCCTGTGAAAGATATCCGTTGATTTTCATGATCGTTGTCGGACGCATCGCAAGGTTGCCCGCAGCAAAGCCGGATTCGCTTTCCGCGTCCGTTTCGACAGGAGAAAGACCCTCTTGGTAAAGAGTTTGCCACATCGTGAGCGCTTGTATTGCCCCCGTATTTGTTAAGTCGATGCGTTTGTTGTCTGCAGACTTGATCCGTCCTCCCGCAGAATAGATGAGGCTGCAGTCCGCCCATGTATCGGGAAGCTGGATGGCGATCGGCATTTTATCAGTTTTTGCTTTGATAATTTTTCCGACACGTATAACTTCATCCCATGTTGCGGGGATGTCGCGTTCGCTTAATCCCGCCGCTTTAAAAATATCCATGTTTACGTACAAGACGATATTTGAAAGCGCGAACGGCAGACCGATTTGTTTTCCATTGATATTCGTAATATCGTATACTGGTTTATCGAATCGCGCTCGCAGTTCCGAAAGAGCCGTTTCGTTCGGAGCCAAATTTTTCAATTCCGTCGGCTGTAATTCCGTTGCGATATAGTCGAGGAGATTATATCCTCCGATAAATAAATCGGGAGGCTGATTTCCGGCCGCTATATCCGCAACCATGGATTGCAAAAGCTGCATATATTCGCCGGGCTTTGCGATAATATCGATTTTAATGTTTTTATTTTTTGCCTCGAACGCTCGGACGACTTGTGCAAGATAGTCGCTGTTTGCGCCCGACCAGCGATGCCACAATGTCAGCTTAACCGGGCCGCTGTCTTGTTTCGAAACGTCCGATTCGCCCAGTGCAAATAATGCAGCGGAAAATACGAAAAACATGCATCCTAAAAGCACCGATTTTTTCATAATTGCCTCCTGGAAAATTGTAAAATATATTGCAAAGAAATTCGTAATTTTCGGACAAAAACAAGCTACGTACGAACATCCTCCTAATTAAGGAAAAAACGAATAAAAGTAGCTTATAAGGATTGCAGTAAAAATTATACCACAGAAAAATCACCTGTCAAGAAAATTCGAACAGATTTTTTATATAATTTCACAAAATTATGGGTTTCTTTAACAATAATTTACTTTTAATAATAACTATGAAAGCGTTACAGCGTAATTGCGTTATGTCAAAGAAAAGACGCTTTAATTACTTGAATTCCCGCATTTGTGAATTTTTCAACGTCCGTATTCGATATATCGGTATCGGTAATCAAAATATGTATGCTTGTTATTGGAGCGACACGGAACCGGGAAATTTTACCGATTTTGCTGCTGTCTGCAACTATGATAATGTTTCCCCGAGTGTGTTCAATCATCAATCGATTGATATAACTTTCCTGCTCGATCGGCGTCGTAAGACCGCAGTTGACGTCGATACCGTCTATTCCGATAAAGGATTTTGTCGCCCACACGTTGCCGACGCTTGTATTTGCGATTCCTCCTACCAATGTAAGCGATTCGGTGTTGTATATGCCGCCGGTAGAAATAACTTCGATATTTTCGGATATTTCGTCGAGGGGAATGCATGGATTATTTGTAATGATTTTTACGTGTTCTGCAGTGATAAACGGAAATATGCGCATCGTTGTTGTTCCGCTGTTTAAAAAAATCGTATCGTATGGTTGAATGTATGCGGCTGCGCTTCGCGCGATAGCTTGCTTTGCTTCGATATGCAGCATATTCTTTTGTGAAAAAAGCAGGGCGGTATTGTATCTGTTTGAAATGATTGTACCGCCGTGAGTTCGCTCTACCAATCCTTTGTTTTCCAAATATTCAAAGTCGCGTCTGATAGTCATTTCCGACACGTGTAATTTTTTGCTTATCTCTTTTGCCGATGCGATTTTACATTGCTGCAGCAATTGATAAACCGCATCGCGTCTTTTGGGTGTCGATTGCTCTTTTCCAGTTTTGTTCATTTTTCCCCTGAATTTCATTTATTGTGAAAATATATCGTCGATTATTATAGCATAAAGTATAAAAAAAGTGAATTAGTGTTAATAATATTCGTTGTTTTGTAATTTTTTATAAAAAATCTGTTTTAATTTGTTTGACAAAAAAAACTTCAATTTATATAATATCCGACGGTGAGCGTTTTATATTGGGATTACTCAGTGCCTTTTTAGGGAGAGGTATATATGATACGCAGCGAACTGCTGATGAAAAGCGGCGCGGTGAGGGAAGCAGCCGAAGCCTTCCATAAAAAATTTCCGGGTAAAAAGCCCTTAATCATAGAAGATACGAACACGCAAGCTCTTGCCGAAGATATCGTCGTTTCCCAGTTTGACGAATGCAGCAGTCATTGTTTCGATGCAAAAACGATATATGCGGACGATGAGCACGTTTCGGCTGTGCAGAGGGCGCTCGAAGAAAAGCCCGACGCTATCGCCGTTGCACTCGGAAGCGGTACGATCAACGATCTGTGCAAGAGGGCATCCTATGTTGCAGGGGAGCGGCCGTATATGTGCATCGCAACCGCACCGTCGGTAGACGGCTTTACGAGCAACGGTGCGGCCATCACCGACCGCGGATTAAAGATGACGCTTCCGTGTCCCGCTCCCGTTCTCGTTGTCGCAGATACGGATATTTTGTCGAACGCGCCGATCGATATGATCGCAGCAGGTTACGGCGATTTGGCGGCGAAAGTCCCTGCGGGCGCGGATTGGCTTATTGCAGATGCGCTCGGTATCGAAAAAATCGTTGAAAGCGTGTGGGATATGGTACAGCCCTCGCTTAAAGCCGCGATTTCCGAGCCGGCAAAACTTCGCGCTCGGGATCCAGCTGCCGCCGCGGCCGTTTTTACAGGGCTCATTCAAACCGGTTTTGCGATGCAGGAGTATTTCGATTCCCGTCCGGCAAGCGGCGCCGAGCATCTTATGAGCCACGTATGGGAAATGCGCGGCTCTTGTACCGTCGGCGGTAAAGAAGCTTCTCACGGTTTTAAAGTTGCGATCGGTACGCTGACGACTACCGCAATTATGGAAGAATTATTAAAATTATCGAAAAACGATGTGGAAAAAGCGGTTGCATCGTATACACCCGAAACGTGGGAAGAGCGGCAAAAATCGATCGCGCATTTTGTCCGAGAGCCGTCGGTGCGGGACAGACAAATCGAAATATGCCGGAAAAAGTTTTTGGAAGGGGATGCGCTCGCCGCGCGGCAATCTGCGATCGCGGCAAAGTGGGATGAGCTGCGGCAAAAAATCGAAGGGCAGATTATCCCGTTTGTAAAGCTGAAAGAGATGTTTCAAACGGCCGGCTGTCCGACCGAACCGAGTGATATTTGCCTGTCGAGCGAAAATCATCGGTACGGTATGCGCGTTGCTCAGATGATGCGGAACCGATATACTGTTGTCGATTTGCTGTACGAAACGGGACTGTTTGATGCGATGATCGAGCGCATTATCGATCCTGCAGGCACCTATTTCAGCACATGGAACAAAGCCTAATATGCTGCCGCAGCGTGCTGTTTTTAAGATGAGCTTGCCGTCCAGCACAGCGTCCCAATATTTTTTGCAAAGGATACGGCGATATGGAATTAAATAACGGCGGATCGTGCGGCTGCGGAAAAAAACACGTATGCGGCGTAAAAAAATTAATAATCGAAAAAGGTGCGCTTGCATCGCTTCCGTCATTGCTTTGTGAAGCCGGCGCCGAAAAGCCGTTTCTTATAATGGACGAAAATACGAAAAAAGCGGCGGGTGATACGGTTTCGGATATTTTGAAAAATGCCGGCATACCGTTTTCATCCTATGTATATGAAACGACCGAGCCGCTTGCGCCGACGGAGGAAACGTTCGGGCGCGTTATGATGTTTTGGGATCCGTCCTGCGATTGTATCGTCGCCGTCGGGAGCGGAGTCATCAACGACGTTTCAAAGCTCGTATCGCGCGTGAGCGGTCGTCCGTATATCCTCGTTTTGACGGCGCCGAGTATGGACGGCATGGTTTCTCCGACTTCATCGATGGACGTGCAGTCGCTCAAAGTATCGCTTCCGTCCGCTACGGTGCACTCCGTCGTTGCGGATATCGACGTTTTGGCACACGCTCCTCGGCGCATGATTTTGGCGGGATTCGGCGATATGCTTGCCAAATATATCAGTGTAACGGAATGGAAGCTTTCACACATCATCACCGGCGAATACTATTGCGAAAAAATTGCATCGCTTTTGCAAAGCGCACTGCAACAGGTATTCGATGCCGCCCCTCGTTTATTGTCGGGGGACGAAGAGGCGGTACGGACATTGACCGACGGACTCCTGCTTGCCGGCTGCGCGATGGCGTATGCGGGCGTTACGAGGCCTGCGAGCGGCATGGAACACTATATTTCACACGTCATCGATATGCGGCATCTCGTCTTCGGAACCCCTGCGGATTTGCACGGTATTCAAGCGGGCATCGGGACGCTGTATACGCTGAAATTGTATGAGGAAATCGAAAAGATCGATGCGATAGATATTGCAAAAGCCGAGCGGTATGTCGCCGCCTTCGATTACGATGAATGGAGCAAAACGCTGCGCGCCTTTGTCGGAAAATCCGCCGAGTCGATGATCGCGCTCGAAGCGAAAGAGCGCAAATACGATAAAGCCTCGCAAAAAGTACGCATGAAAAAGATTGCCGAAAAGTGGCCCGAATTGTGCAGTGTGATGAAAGAGATGCTTCCGCCTTCGCAGAAAATCGAAGATACTATGAAAGCGCTCGGCATGCCCCTGCGTCTTACGGAACTCGGTGTCGCACCGCACGATATTCCGACGCTTGTAAAATGTACGAAAGATATCCGCGACAAATACGTCGGAACGCGCCTGCTTTGGGATATCGGCGAACTTGACGACATACTGCAGAAGGTTTCGGAAAATTATTTTGATATATAAAGAGGTTTTAAAATGCTGGCAAAAGCGGTGCGCATACACGGTGCAAATGATTTACGTCTTGATACGTTTGAACTCCCTCCCATTAAAGACGATGAAATCCTTGTAAAAGTGGTTTCCGACAGTATATGCATGTCCAGCTATAAGTGCGCAGTACTCGGAACGAAACACAAGCGCATTCATCCCGACATCGCAGATCATCCGGCAATAATCGGGCATGAGTTTGCGGGCGATATCATAGAAGTCGGCTCAAAGTATACATCCCGCTTTAAACCCGGTATGAAGTTTACGATCCAGCCGGCGCTCAACTACAAGGGTGAAATGTGGTCTCCGGGATATTCCTATGAATTCTGCGGAGGCGATGCGACGTACTGTATTTTGCCGCACGAAGTCATGGACCTTGACTGCCTGCTCGAATATAACGGCGACGCATATTTCGAAGCGTCTCTTGCGGAACCGATGTCGTGCTGTATAGGCGCTTTTCACGCGAGCTTTCATACGCAGATGGGAGTATACGCCCACGAAATGGGAATCAAAAAAGGCGGAAAGCTCGCGCTGCTTGCTGCGGCAGGCCCCATGGGACTCGGCGCATTGATGTATGCCGTCCACTGCGACAGACGGCCGTCGCTTATTGTGCTTACCGATATCGATGAAAAACGCATAGCGCGCGCAAAGAAAATTTTCCCCGAATCCGAAATGAAAAAATTCGGTGTGCAAGTCGAAATAATCAATACAAACGACAGCCCGGATCCTGCAGGGCAGCTTAGACGGTACGCGCCTGAAGGCTTCGATGATGTGTTTTGTTTTGTTCCCGTAGCTTCCGTACTGTCGCTCGGTTCCGCCGTTTTGGGACGCGACGGTTGTTTGAATTTTTTCGCAGGCCCGACCGACAAACAATTTCATGCCGATATAAATTTTTATGACGTTCATTATAATGCAACGCACGTTATCGGGACGAGCGGCGGCAATGTAAGCGATATGATAGAATCGCTTCGCATGACGGAAGAAGGGACGCTCGAACCTGCGGTGATGGTTACACATATAGGCGGTCTTGAAAGCGTCGCAAAGACAACGCTTGAACTTCCGAAAATACAGGGCGGCAAAAAACTGATCTATACGCATCTCGATCTTCCTCTCACGGCGATCGAGGATTTCCGTTCTCTCGGAGAGAGCGATTCCCGTTTTTGCCGGCTTGCCGACATCGTAGACGCCCACAGAGGGCTGTGGAATGCGGAGGCGGAAAAGTATTTGCTTGCGAATTGGTGCGATGAACGATAAGCGATTTTAGCGGTAGCCGTAGAAAACAATTTCGGCGATAACGGTACGGATTCCTTCTGTCCGATCACATAATTTACAAGATCCGGTATTCGGGTTATTATATCGATAGTATGCGCACTGGTTTTCACAGAAGCGGATTGTTGCTTTCGGATGACCGTACTGCAGTTGTTTCGTTTGTTCCCGACGAAGGCGCCGAATCCGTCGATATTCCCGATTCCGTTACGGACATACCAGCCTCTCTTTTTTCCGGCTGCGCTTCGCTCAAACGGATAAAGCTTTCGACTTCTCTTCGCTCTCTTCCCGACCGGCTCTTTGAAGGCTGCTCTTCTCTTGAAAAAATTGTTATGCCGCCCGAAATCGATTCGATCGGCAGGGCTGCGTTTTCCGGCTGCTCGTCGTTGACATCGATTCCGTTCCGCGCCGGTCTCACGGAACTTTCGGAAGACGTCTTTTCATATTGTACGTCGCTTACATCGCTCGTCATTCCCGATACGGTAGAGCGGATCAAAAGCGGTGCTGCTGCAGACTGTACGAAACTTGCCGCCGTTGTATTGCCTTCTTCGCTCAAAACGCTCGAAGCGGGTGCTTTCGCCGGCTGTTCGTCGCTCCGCCATATCCGCATTTCGGAAGATAACGATGTTTTTTACGTCGATGAAAAGGACGGGTGCCTGTATCGCCGCGAAAAGGACGGTAGTTCGGTTATTGTTTTACGTCCCTGCGATTTTGAAAAGACGGCGGTAAAATTGATTAAAACCGATGAAGATGAAACGTCTTCCGACGAGCTTGAAAAGGAAGACCTTTCCGAAATCGATCGGTACGAAGCGGATGCACGCAAAGCGGCCAACGAAGCGGAATTGCGTGAAAACGAACGTGAAGGCGAAGCGTGCGGCGGCGAAAAAACCGGCGATACAACCGACGCGGCTTCCGATCTTGTCGAAGGGCAGGGGGACGATGCGGCCGTTGAAACCGATGCCGATGATTCGGATTTCGACGCGGAAAAAGGCGCCGTCTCCGATGCAAAAGAACCTGTTGCAACATTATCGAAAAAAAACGATAATTCCGATACTGCGGAAAATCGGCCGGACGATATATTTGAGGGAGATGTCCGTGCCCCGCTCGATAAAGTCGAATCGGAGGAGCCCGCTGAAAAAAAGCGGCATGAAACGTCCGAAGAAGCGGTCTGTGCGCCGGATGCGATCGAAGCGGAAGCGCAGGATGCTGCGGAGCCGGATGCGGAAAGCGGCGGCGAAAAACGAGAATATGAAATTATTAATTTTGACGGCGAAGCGATACCGGATGAAATCGAAATCTGTAAATTTAATAATAGAGAATCAAGCGATATAATGGAGAAAAAGACGATGCCGAATATCAATCAAGCAAGTGTCGATGAGATTTTTAAAAAAGCTTCCGAAGTAAAATCGGAAAACGTGCAGACGGCGGACGACGGATTTAAGCCTATTTCGCAGGACGAGCTCAATATGCTGGTTACGGAAAGCGATATCCTGCGGCAAAATACGCCGACTGATATAACGGTTTCGGCGAGCGCGCAGGAACACGACTCTGTTCCTTCGGGCGATTCGCTTTTGAAACGCATTGCCGGCGCGGCAAAAAAATACGAATGCGTCAGCCTTGCGAATGCGGGCGGTAAAAGCGATTGGAACGACAGTCTGTACGTGTTTGCCGAGGGGCTGGTGCTGGACGCTTCCGGCGGCGGGCATTTTTCGAAAGCGCTTAAAAACTGCTGCCGGAGAATTGCGGCGATTCACAAGTATTCGAAGATTTTTATGTATTACGGCCTTCCCTTCGGCGACGATGAGTTCGCGCATCTGTTTACGGGCTTTATCGCCGAGCGCAACACGGTATACGCGTGCAGCGCTTCGAAGATGTCACTGCTTTCCGAAGATGCGAAGCGCTTTGCATCGCTTGCGGGAATCAGTCTTGAGCGGGATCAAATCGAATGCACGAACGAGCGCGCGGGGAATCCCGAAACGAAGCTCATCAAAATAATGCTGCAGGACGATTATTCGGCGTAAGGTTCGTCAATTTTTCGCCATGTCTACGGCAACCCGCACGAGCAGTATAATGAGCAAAAGCGCGGCAAGGCACAAAGCACCGAAGAGAATTTTATAATTTGCCGGCACGGTTTTAAATTGCAGCGCTTCGTTTTCAAGCGTATTCCGGATCGCATCCGCCGCAGTTTTATCGGCGTCGTTTTGCGCCGCGCCTTTGCCTGCGCTCTCTTTTTTATTTTGTGCCGCCTCTTTTTCGGTCTCGCTGTTTTTTTGTGCGGCTTTGTTTTTCGAATCTATTTTTGCGCTTTGCTTTTTGCCGTCTTTTGCCGCCGCCTGTATATCGTGCATTTTTTCAGGCGCAAAGGGGATGACGATGCGCGCATGTCCCGCCCAATTTTTGTATGAGTCGGCAAGACCGATAACCGCCGTTTCATCGGAAAAAGATTCGAGTATGCGTGCGTTGAAATGCTTTGTAAAATAATTTCGATCGTCGTAACGATTCGTATTCCACCAACACACTTTTTGCGCGAGAGTATCCGCTTGTTCCAGAGGCAAACCGTGTGCTGTTTCTATGTAGCCGGAGACGATAAAGGCGAGCGCTTTGATCGTTCCGACTTTCGCGTTCGGCGCGATATAGATGATGTCGGCTCCCGGAAGCGAGTCCGACGAAGGTACGCGGAGCGCGCGGTATTTTTTTGAAGGAGCGCCCGATGCGTAGAGCTCTCCGTCTTTATGCTGCGCATCCTGCCGTTTAATGCTTCCGCCGAGTCTGCGCCCCATATCGCGTATCTGCTTTGCGGTATTGAATTCGTTTTTCGGCACGGGGGACATATCTTCGATATAGTCCACGCGCGTTGCCGTATCGAGAAGCGCCGTATCGATTTGTACGGCAAAGAGAGAGCCTGCCGAAATCAGCGCCGAAACGATGACGAATAATTTTCTTAACATAACGCACTCCCGTAAAAAGTCAACGAACAAGTCGACTTTGCCTGTGAATTTGCGATTCGTACTCATACAGTATACAAATCATTGTAAAAATAAACAATGTAGTGTATACTGTCCGAACTATGGATACGCACGGTACGATGACCGGAGACAATCACACCGCTTTGTGGCACGGTCGTTTTTCCGAAGGGCCGGACGCAGCGGCAGTCGCGTTTGAAACTTCAATTCACGTCGATGAGCGCATGGCTCGCGATGATATTTTCGGAAGTAAAGCACACGCGGAAATGCTCGCGCGTACGGGCATCATTTCGCGCCGAGAAGCCGATGCGATCATCGGAGCGCTCGACGCTATCGATGCCGATATGGCATCGGGTAAGCTTTCCGTCGACGCTTCCGCTGAAGATATCCACTCGTTTATAGAAGCCGCGCTTACCGACAGGATCGGAGAGACCGGCAAAAAAGTGCATACGGGCAGAAGCCGAAACGACCAGATCGCCCTCGACGAAAGGCTGTATCTCAGGCGGATGATTCCCGAACTGCAAAAAAGCATCGCACATCTCATCGAAACGCTTGCCGTTCTCGCCGAGCGCCACACGCAATCGATTATGCCGGGCTTTACGCATATGCAGCACGCTCAGCCGGTGACGCTCGCTCATCATCTGTGCGCGTGGGCGTGGAGTTTTACGCGCGATTGGGAACGGCTTTCCGATGCGCTTAAACGCATTTCGCGCTCACCGATAGGAGCCGGAGCCCTCGCCGGAACGACCCTTCCGCTCGACAGAAAACTCGAAGCGGAACTGCTTGGCTTTGACGGCGTGACGCCAAATTCGCTCGACACAGTTTCCGACCGCGACTACTGCATCGAATTCGCATCGTGCTTTGCGCTTTTGCAAATGCACCTTTCGCGCGCCGCCGAAGAGGTCGTGCTGTGGTCTACGTCGGAATTTTCGTTTATCGAATTGAGCGAAACGTGGTCGACCGGCAGTTCGATCATGCCGCAGAAAAAAAATCCCGACTTTGCCGAACTCATCCGCGGGCGGACGGGCAGGGTATACGGCGATCTCGTAGCTCTTTTGACGATGATGAAAGCGCTGCCGCTTGCGTATAACCGCGATATGCAGGAAGACAAAGAAAGCCTTTTCGACGCATTCGATACGGTGAGCGCCTGCGTGTCGGTTTTTACGGATATGATCGCCTCAGCATCGTGGAATACGCAGCGCATGGAAAGCTCCTGCGAAGACGGCTATCTCAATGCGACCGATGTCGCCGACTACCTCGTGCGAAAGGACATTCCGTTCCGCACGGCGCACGGTATTGCGGCAAAAGCGGTGCGCATCGCCATCGAAAAAGAATGCAAACTCGAAGAACTTCCGATCGAAGATTTTAAAGCCTGTTCGGATCATATCGAGGACGATATCTACCCGCTCATCGATTCGAAGTCCTGCGTCGCCTCGCGAAAAACCGAGGGAGGGCCTGCAGCCGAGCGAGTCGCAGAGCAGATACATGCGCTGAAAGATTTCGCCGAAGAACGGCTCTGATTATTAATTTATTTACAGGAGATAATAAATGAAAAAAACGATAAGGGTATTTTTAGCTTCGCTTTTCGCGCTCTGTCTCGCGGCGGCAAGCGCCGGCTGCAAAAAACGGGATGCTGCTTCCGCCCGCGATACTTCGCTTGACGACCTCATCTCGCGCGGCGTATTTGTGCTCGGACTCGACGATTCGTTCCCTCCGCTCGGCTTTCGTGCTTCCGACGGCGAAATCGTCGGTTACGATATCGATTTGGCAAAAGAAGTTGCGAAGCGGCTCGGCGTCGAATTTAAAGCGCAGCCCATCGATTGGGGTGCGAAAGAGATGGAGCTGAACACCGGTAAAATCGACTGCATTTGGAACGGCTTTACGATGACGAAAGAGCGGGAAGAAGCGCTCGTGTTTACGAAGCCCTATTTGAAAAACGCGCAAGTGCTTGTCGTGCGAAACGACAGCGGCATTGCGTCTTTGAAAGACATGGCGGGAAAAACAATCGCACTGCAAAGCGGTTCGAGCGCGCAGGAAGCCGTCGATGCCAATGCGGAATTTTCGCGTTCGCTCAAAGAACAGGTACTCTTAAAAGACAACGTTACCGCTCTCAACGACCTTGAAATCCGCGGCGTCGACGGCGTTGTCATGGACAGCGTTGTCGCAAACTACAGTATCTCCGCGACGGGAAAGCCCTTTATCGTCATCGACGAAGCGCTGTCCTATGAAAACTACGGTATCGCGTTCCGCAAGGGAAACGCTGCCCTGCGCGACAAAGTACAGAGCATATTGGAAGATATGCAAAGAGACGGAACGGTTACCGCCGTTTCGGTAAAGTGGTTCGGACGCGATATTTCGGTGATCGGCAAATAGATGGCAAAGATGCTGCAGGCGATGCTGCGCGGAAGCGCAACGTCGCTCGAAGTGTTTTTTTTGACGCTGCTCTTTTCGCTTCCGCTCGCGCTTTCGTTTTGTGCGGGGCGCATGGCGAAAAATCGAATACTTTCCGGATCGATGAAAGCCTTTTTGCTCGTCATACGCGGCACTCCTCTCATGCTGCAGCTGCTCGTCGTATACTTCGGCCCGAGTCTTCTGTGCCTTTGGCTCAACAACAATTTCGGTACCGATTTTCGTGTCGCGTGGCCGCGCTTTTTCGCCGCTCTCGTTGCGCTCATCGTAAACTACGCGGCGTACTTTGCGGAGATTTATCGCGGTGGTATCGAATCGATTCCCGAAGGACAATACGAAGCTGCGAAAGTGCTCGGCTATACGAAGCGACAAACTTTTTTGTATATCGTCTTGCCGCAAGTTGTTAAGCGCATCATGCCCGCGATGGGCAACGAAGCGATAACCCTCGTCAAAGATACGGCACTCATCCAAGTTATCGGCGTATCCGAACTTTTGCGCGTCGCACAGGAAACGCAAAGCCGCCTCTTTTCGTTTATGCCGCTCTTCGTCGCGGGTGTCTTTTACCTTGCGATGAATTGGGGTGTCGAAATCGTGTTTGCACGCATCGAAGCGAAACTCTCCTACTATCGCTAAGGAAGGATGCCGTTTTCGCCGCCTCCTTTTTCGGTATCGACACGAACCTGCACTTTGTATTTAAAGGATTGATTTTGATCGCGGCGGTCGCCCTCGATTCGATTAAATACTTAAAACGCAAGTGACCGCTTGTTATCGCGCTTGTTTTTCACTATGGTATATATATCGAGTGCAAAAACAGGAGCACCGTACCGATAAGTGAGTAATGATAAATATGCGATTAATAAAAACTCTATTTTTATTGAGCGCCGCGGTGTGCGCGTTTTTGACGACATCCTGTGCTTCGACGAAAACCGAAAACGCGTACCTGCTGACCGATGAAGATTTTATGAGCCGAATCGATACGGCAGAGGAAGCCGCCGACGATTCCTATATTTTTTTGCGTTTTTACGATCCGCAGCTTATCTCTCCGTTTTACGTATCGAATATTCTTAAAAACGGCATCGCAAAAGTAGACGTAAACCCGCTTACGGCAAGTCACGTGAGCATCGGTTTCGACTTGCGCGACGATTTTTTCGGCCTTACGCTGATGGCTCGACCCCAGCTGGACAGGGAACACTGCAGCGATACGAAAGCAAATAACTATACGAAGCAGTGCGATGCTGCATCGTCAAAGCAAATGCTGTATGCGATCAAAGCAACCGGTGAAGAACGCAAAAAAGCGATCCGTGTTCTTATGGAAAATAAGAATGTGCGCTACGATGTCGATAAAAATTTTAAAATCGCCAACCGCGCTGTAAAGCGGAAATTATTTACGGCGGAAAACGACAGACCTATGGATAAATTTTATGCATCGAAAAAAGACATAGAAGCTGTAAACGATGCGGAAAATAAAAAAATGCAAAAAAAATTTGTGTGCTCGACTTTTGTCGCATACGTTCTATACAATTCCGTGCAAAGCGTGCGGGATTTTTTTAATAAAAATCACATCGATTATCGTTATCTTATGGTGAGCGATATCGTGTGCATTCCGGGCGTGGAGGAGTTGTTCGATTCGACATGGGAAAATTACAATGGGGCGGCTCGAGTATTTGCTGCGGAGCATGAAGAATTTCGGCGATACTTGCCGGAAGAAGATACGCTTTTCCCTTAGGTTGTAAAGCCGCATATTTTCATATATAATACTCCTATGGAAAGTGTATCGGATATCAAAAATACATCGCCGTCTTCGTCGGACGAAGAGATTTCACTTATCGATCTGTTTGCCGTTTTGCTTCGGCATAAAAAACTTATCATTCTAATGACGTCCGCCGCTGCTGCCGCTGTTCTTTTATTTTCCGTGATATCGCTTATGCTGCCGCCTGAAAAATCGCCGCTTCCGAACGAATACACGCCGCGTGCGCTTATGCTGATAAACGATTCGTCGTCTTCCGGCGGTTCCCTTTCGTCGATGTTGAACTCAAGCGGGTTGAGCAGTCTTATGGGGCTTTCGGGTCTTTCAAAAAGAGGCGCGACATACAGTGCGCTCGCCGTTTACATTGCGGAGACAAATACTTATCTCGATGCGATTATCGATAAGTTCGATCTCACGACACGCTATAAGATAAAAGATTCCCCGAAAACCGAAACACGTAAAGTTTTGCAGAAAAATTTAAGCGCTTCTTTTGACGATAAATCCGGTGTTTTTTCGCTTGCATTTACGGATACCGATCCTGTCTTCGCACAATCCGTCATAAATTTTGCGGCGGACTATATGGAAACCGTTTTTGCAGAACTCGGTATCGATAAAAACAAACTTGCGAAAAAGAACCTCGAAGAAAATATCGATGCGAGTTATAAACAAATTCTTTCATTATCGAAGCAGATCCGTGAAAACGAAAATACCGCCGCATATCGTTACAATCCGAACGGTTCTCCCATTGTGGAAAACGCAATACTCGTTTTGGAATTGGAAGCGCAGGAACAGGTGTACAAGCAGCTTAAAACGCAATACGAACTTTTAAAAGTGGAAATGGCGAGCGAAACACCGGTATTTCAAATCTTGGAACATGCGGAAGTGCCCGACAGAAAATCGGCGCCGTCGCGCGGTATGCTGTGCATCATCGCAACTTTCGCGGCGTTTTTTATGTCGGTGTTTATCGCATTTGCGTTAAATGCGATAGAAAACATCAAGCGCGATCCCGAAGCGATGAAAAAGCTTTCCGTCGCATCACATCAAAATCGGAAACGGCATCTATGAAAAAATATTTGTACGGCATCGTCTTTTTCTCTTTAGCGATATCTTTTTTTCCGCTTGCAAGCTGCGGCGCGCTTTTTGCGCAGACGGCGAACGCCGGTCGATACGGTACGACCGGCAGACTGTCTAAAACCGATCCATCTTCCGATACGGTGTCGACTGCGGATAAGATAAACGAACGGGAAACGGAGGAAAAAGAAAATGCGCTTGTTCCGACGCCGCAGCTTGCGATGTCTTCTGCCGATTATCGCGTAACGGCGGGCGATATCTATACGCTTGCATTTGCGGTCAACGGAACTATCGTCAGTTATATCATACCGGTAGATACGTCGTATCGGATCCGCGTTGCAAATATTACGACGATCAACGCGGCGGGCAATACGTTTTTACGCCTCAAACAGCGCGTAGAAGAAATCGTTATGCAAAACTATCCCATGAGCGGTGTTCAGTTTGCGCTTACGACGCCTGCCGTTTTTAAAGTCGTCATCGACGGAGAAGTAAAGGAAACGACGATTAAGCAGGCGTGGGCGCTCTCTCGGCTTTCGGATGTTATTGTGGGGACGCTGACCGATTACGCGTCGACGCGCGATATCGTCGTTACAGGCGAAAGCGGGAAAAAAAATACGTACGATATTTTTCAAGCGGTGCGTTTCGGCGATCTGTCGCAGGATCCCTATGTGCGTCCGGGCGATCGAATCACCGTCGGACGCATGACGCGAAAAGTGACGATAAACGGAGCCGTCGAACGACCCGGAACCTATGAACTGCTTGCGGGAGAAAACCTCCGGCGGCTTGTCGATTATTACGGCGGCGGCTTTGCGGATCGTGCGGATACGAACCGCATGGAATTGATACGTACATCGGGCAAAGACGATCCTACGGGGGAAATACTGTACTTGAATAACGCCGCCGTCGCATCCGACTATCCGCTTTTGTGTTACGATACGGTACGTGTTCCGACGTATGCGGAGATAAAGCCGGTTATGTTTATCGAGGGTGCGCTTTCTTCTGCAACCGGTACGGCGCTCGATGCCGCAACACGGTTTACAGTCGTGTTTGATACGGGCGAAAATTATGCTACGCTCGTGCGGCGCAATAAAACGCGTTTTTCATCGACGGCGGATATTGAAAACGCATACATCCTTCGCAAAGGGAAACCGATTCCGATCGATATCAATAAGATGTTGTACGACGCCATGTATTACAGTAAAGAAACGGTACAGCCTTACGATACGCTGATTATACCGTTTCGGCAGTATTTCGTTTCCGTTGCCGGTGCTGTGAAAAATCCCGGTAGGTATCCGTACATCCCCGACCGCACGTGGGAATACTATATCGGTCTTGCAGGCGGTTTTGTTAATGAAAAAAATACGCGCGAGGTTGTGAAAATCCGCGACATAAACGGAAAAAAACTGCGAAAAACCGATCCGATTACGCCGGAAACGACGATAACGGCATCTGCAAATTCGTTTACATATTATTTCGGATTGTATGCGCCCGTTATAACGACCGTTCTTTCCGCCGTTTCGACGACGGTGACGATTATTATTGCAACACAAAACGCTTCAAAATAGCGCATCTCGTTCGAATATCCGCAATAAGTTTCGGCGGTACTTGCCGGAAGACGAGTGCTTGCCTTGAGTTACGGATATTTCGGGTACGTCGATTATTAATTTTCGTCCGCGCTGTGTAAAATCTTTTGCTATCTGAAATCTTTTACGCCGTTCAAATCGAGCGTCGCAAAATAGTCGGCAATCGTTTCACGACGCCTGATTTCTTTAAACGAACCGTCGCTTCTCATGAGCACTTCGCCCGCTCTGAGCTTTCCGTTGTAATTGAATCCCATCGCCCTTCCGTGCGCGCCCGCATCGTGAATTATTAAAATATCGCCGATATCGATTTTCGGCAGGCTTCGCCGGACTGCGAATTTATCGCAGTTTTCACACAGAGATCCGACGACGTCGTATACCCGGTCTTTTACCGCGCTTTCTTTTCCGCTGACGGTCACTTCGTGATAGGCGCCGTACATGCCGGGCCGCATTAAGTCGGCCATACATGCGTCGACTCCGATATAGTCGCGGTAGATGTGTTTTTCGTGGATCGCCGTCGCAATAAGCCAGCCGTAGGGGCCGGTGACGGGTCTGCCGCATTCCCAATAGATACCCATGGGATCGAGGTCGTTTTTAATAATTTTTTCGTCGTAGATTTTTTTGATGCCGCGCGCTACATAACCGAGATCGACCGCTTTTTGTTCCGGCTTATACGGGATACCGACGCCGCCGCCCAAATCGACGAATTCGATTTTTATGCCGAGCCTTTGTTTTATTTCGACACAGAGATCGAAGAGGATATCCGCCGTGTCGATAAAAAAATCGGGATTGAGTTCGTTCGAAGCGACCATCGTATGGAGTCCGAATCGTTCGACGCCTTCTTTTTTGCAGCGCGCATAGGCTTCGAAAAGCTGTTCGCGCGTCAGGCCGTATTTCGCTTCTTCGGGTTTTCCGATAATCGCGTTGCCGCCTTGCTTGAGCGGGCCGGGATTGTAGCGAAAACAGAGCAGCTTCGGTAATTTGCCGCCGAGCACATTTTTTAAAAAATCGATGTGCGTGATGTCGTCCAAATTGATGAGGTTTCCGTGTTCGTACGCGTATTGAAATTCGGGAGCGGGCGTTTCGTTCGACGTAAATATGACGCTCTCCCCTTCGATGCCCGCCAAATCGGAGAGCACGAGTTCGGGTAAGCTCGAACAGTCGGCGCCGCATCCTTCTTCCGCGAGGATCTTAAGCATATAGGGATTCGGCATCGCTTTTACGGCGAAGTGTTCGCGGAACTTCGGAAAGACGGAAAAGGACTCGGTAAAGCGGCGCATGTTTTCGCGGATCGCCCTTTCATCGTAAAGGTAAAAGGGCGTCGGAAATCTTTTTATTAATTTTAAAAGCTCATCGTGCTTGAGCGGAAAATCGGAACTCATATATCACCTATGTCATCATGAATCGATTCACTATAGCATATTCGAAACGCCGGAATCAACGGGCGGAAAATACGGGGCCTGTGCCGCCGTAAGCGCCGCACAGCATATTGCCATAATTCGGTAATTATGCTATAGTTCGCACGTATTTGCCAACTTAGCTCATCCGGTAGAGCATCGCATTCGTAATGCGGCGGTGATCGGTTCAAGTCCGGTAGTTGGCTTTTTTCTTTATGCCTATGGATCAGCGATGCGGTCTTTTATGGATCGACGTCCCCGAACGCGCGGACGGCACGGATGCGGATCTCTATTCGCTCGTACCCGTGCCTGAAAAAGCGATTTCCGAAAATGCCGATAAAGGCGCAGCTTCGTCGTCGCAAAGCGCACACATCTTTATCGAAGGCGATAACTATCCCGTTTTGAAATGTTTATGCAAATCTCGGCGCAATGCAATCGACGCGATATATATCGATCCGCCGTACAACACGGGTTCCGATATTACTTACAATGACAGCCGTTTTTTACGCCGCCTTCCCGACGGCTCGCTCATTTCCAAAAACGATTCCGCCCGCCATTCCGCTTGGCTTTCGTTTATGTCCCGCCGTCTCGAACTTGCGAAGGAACTTTTGTGCGAGCGCGGCTGCATTTTTATTTCGATAGGCGATGAAGAATACGCGCGCTTGCGCCTGCTCGGCGATGCGGTTTTCGGCGAAGAAAATTACGTAAACGATTTTATGTATGTCCACGGAAAAGGGAAAAAAGATTCGTGGTCGCGCACGGTAACGCAGCACACGCTCTGCTTTGCAAAATGCAAGCGTTCTCTTCCTCCGTTCGAAGCCTCGGAAACGGCGGATTGGGCGCATTCCAACGCGGACGGCGACCTTCGCGGTCCGTGGTTTTCGGGCAGCATTTCGTTTACCGAGTCGCGATCGAATCCGAAGCACGTCAATTATTTTTCCATTACGTCTCCTTCTGGCAAAACCTGGACGCGCCAATGGCTGTGCGGTAAAGACGAAATGGAAAGTCTGATCCGCGACGGCCGCATCTACTGGGGAAGAGGCGGAAACGGCGTGCCGCGCAAAAAGATTTTCAACGGAGAAAAAAACCGCGTTATTCCGAAAAATATCATCGCTTGCGTCGACTCGACGCGGGAAGCGCAACGTTATCTCGACGATCTCCTCGGAGTTAAAAACGCTTTCGTCAATCCGAAACCCGTAAACCTCATCGAATACCTGCTTGAAATGATGAGCCTTCCGCGCGATGCGGTCGTCCTCGATTTTTTTGCAGGGAGCGGTACGACGCTTGAAGCGGTGCTGCGCCTTAACAAAAAACACGGCGTCTCTTTTCGCTGCATCGCCGTTCAATCGGCGGAAAAAGCCGCCTGCGCCGAATTCGATACGATCGCCGACATCGCCTACGAACGCATAAGGCGCGTCATGTGCGGATATACCGACGGACGCGGCAACCGCGTTGCCGCTTTGGGCGGAGAACTCGAATATTACAGGCTTTTTAATGCGTAAGTGATAATGGGCTAAACTTGTAATTGCCGTGCATTCGGTCTAATTGCCCATTATCAATTATTACATCACCAAAACCGCGATGTGATACACGATGAACGACAGGATGAGCGCGCTTGCGATATAATAGAATGCGATCGATGCCGTCCATTTGAGCGAATGCGTTTCGCGATATGTCGCCGTAACGGCCATGAGGCAGGGCACGTTGAACGAAACGGCGAACATAAAGGCGAGCGCTTCCGCTTTTGAAATCGCCTCGGGCAAAACGGATGCGAGGTTTCCGCTCGAAGCGCCTGCGGTTTTCGACAAAAAAGTCGCCGTCATAACATCGCCCGTTCCGACATAGAGCGAATTCAATACTCCGAGCACCGCTTCTTTTGAAACGGCGGACGCGAGAAAGGCGATAAAAGTCTGCCAGCCCAATCCGAAAAAGCGCGTAACCGGTTCGATGTACGTGCCGAATCGATAGATGATACTGTTTTCCGCGCGTCCCGTCGATGAAAACGACAGCGCCCAAAAAATTACCGAAATCAAAAATATAACGCGGAGCGCACGCTTAAAGATGTCCCACGATTTTGCAAACGACGTATAGAGCACGTTTGCCCACCTGGGCCGGTGGTACGGCGGAAGTTCCATGAGCATGCCGGTACGCTCTGCGGCGGGCGAAAGCTTGTTGCCGAAAATCTTTGCTGTGATGAATATCATAAAAAACATATACGTATAGATACCGAGCATGACGAGGATGCCGTACGCGCCGAAAAAAATCGTCGCGAGTGTCGGCATGACGGTAGCGATGGCGGCGCAGGGTACCGCCCACGTGAGCATAATCGTCAGTATGCGCTGTCCCCAATTGTCGATGACGCGCGCGCCTGCGGCTCCTCCGATCGTGCAGCCCAAACCCATCAGCATGGGGCAAATGCTTTTTCCCTGCAGCCCGAGCTTCGTCATCGTTCCGTCGAAAGCGTAGGAAATGCGCGCCAAAAATCCGGTTTCTTCGAGCGCCGTAAACGTAAACGTTACGCCGACGACAAAGCCCGCCATCGCGGCGGCAAAGTACACGACGTTCGGGATCAAATCGGCAGCGAGCGATTCCAAAAAAGGAGCTGCGTGTCCGGCCTGCATGAGGCGATGGAGAAGGGGAGATGCGAGACGAGGAATAAACGATCCGAGTCCCATGAGCGGCATGGCTATAATCATCGACGCGACGAAAGCGAGCAGCATGATAGCGACGGAAAACGGCTTTCCCCAGCGGCGGCTCGTAAAGATGCGGTCGGCTTTTGAAAGCGTTGCGCGCTTTTTTTCGCCCGAGACGACGCCGTCGAGCAGCGCTTCGATCCATTGAAAGCGGACGTTCGCAAGTTCCATTTCGCTTTTTGCACCGCCGCACAGGGCATCGAGTTTTTCCGTATCGATTTTTTTCGGATTATTAAATTCGTTTCGGAGGATACCTTTCAGTTCGGGATATTTTTTTCTGTCGGCGGCGACAAAGGGAACGACGGTGATGCCGAGCCGTTTTGAAAGGAGTGCCGTGTCGATCGATTTTCCCTGCAGTTTTGCGACATCCATCATATTGAGAATTAAAACGGCCGGCACGCGCATCGGTGCGAAGTCGGCGAGCATGTAGAGATTTCGCCTGAGCTGCGAGGCGTCGGCGAGTATGCAGACGATGTCGGCTTTACCGGATGCGATGTAGGCGCGCGTGATCTCCTCTTCCTGTGAACCCGCCGAAAGGGAATAGCTTCCCGGAAGATCGGCGACGATGTATCGCTCTCCGTCGATAGTGAAATAGCCTTCTTTTTGTTCTACCGTTTTTCCGGGCCAGTTGCCGACGTGCTGGTGCGAGCCCGTAAGCCCGTTATACAGCGTGGATTTTCCCGAGTTCGGTTGTCCGAGCAATGCGATTGTCTTTGTCATAATCGGTTCTCCGCTTCTACGAAAATTTTATCGAGATCGCCGCAGCTGATCGCAATCAGAGTGTCGCGCGCTTCGACGAGTATGGGCTGTTTTTTTTCGTGCCTCACGACGGCGAGCGGACAGCCGACCGTAAGCCCCATCGACGTAACCCTTCCGATAAAATGCGCATCTCCTGCGATATCGGTTATCGTTCCAGAAAATCCTTCCCGCGTTTCGCTCAGCGACATAACACCTCCTGCATGGTTTAAAGACGCGTTTGACACGCAGTCAAAAAGATAGCCTCTGCTAATATTACTATAACACACATTTTCAAATCGTGCCACAGAAAATTTATTGGTGTCTCTTATCGGAACATTTGCAACGGGTGATACGAAAAAGGCTCACTCACTTTTGGCGAACGGCTATATTCAGCACAACTTAGCTTACGGCACGGGCGGGCAGGTTACGTTCGATATGTGCCGCTTTGACTCCGACGGCAAGATCGCCGAACACTGGGATGTGATGGAGACGATCGCCGAAAAATCGACATGACAAAATCAAAACGGAAAGTTCTGAATCTGAGATTTTTATCAGGGCGTTCCCGCCCTCTCCTACTGATGGCAGCCGGAGAGGGCGGTCGGGCTTTTCGCACTTCCGCTATCGCTTCATACCGCGCGCGGTACGCCTCCGGCGGTGCTCCAATCCCTAACGCGTTTTCAGTGCATCGAATAAATGTACCGATAATCGACAACGCGAAATCGCTCTTTTAAGTCTGGAGGCGAAAAACGCTCAACGCGTTTTTCTTTTTTTAGAGACGCTCGCAAATCCTGTACACTGCTCGGATTTGCTCTTTTAAGTCTGGAGGCGAAAAACGCTCAACGCGTTTTTCTTTTATAGGAGACGCTCGCAAATCCTGCGCACTGCTCGGATTTGCTCTTTTAAGTCTGAAGGCGAAAAACGCTCAGCGCGTTTTTCTTTTATAGGAGACGCTCGCAAATCCTGCGCACTGCTCGGATTTGCTCGCTCTTGAGGTATCCCTCGAAATGGCATATACTCCGTAGTATGCGGAGTGTACGGAACGGCGTCGCGTTTTTTTTGATTACAGCTTTTGTCTTTGTGTCCTGTTCCGTGTCCGAGCGGCGGCAGATGCGGCGCGACGGATTGATGAGAGATGGTGTGCGCACCGTGCATGAAGATGTCGCGGCTGTCCTTACGGCAAAGCGCGAAGCGGTTTTTTCGTATGTCGAGTCTCTTACGATCGAAGAGCAGGCTGCTCAGCTTTTTATGGAAAATCTCGTCGGAGACGACGTCTTCACTCCTGTCGAATGGACGGATTCTTCGCGCAGCAAAGCACTCATGCCGGGCGGCTATATTTTCTTTTCATACAATATCGCCGATACTCCTGAAAAAATTATTAATTTTACCGATTCGATTTTTTCGTACTGCGCTTTGCATGACTGCATTCCGCCGTATCTCGCCCTCGATCAGGAGGGCGGAGACGTGTGTCGGCTTAAAGCGGTTTCGGGGAAGCTTCCTGCAAACGGCGTTGTCTCGGAATTTTTTTCGATTTCGGATGCGTACCGCCTCTATTCGCTGCAGGCGCTACAGATGCGTCTTCTCGGCTTTACCGTCAATATCGCGCCCGTCGTCGAAGTGCGTACCGAATCGAACGAAGTCTTTATCGGAGAACGAAGCTTCGGGGATGCGGACAGCGTCGTCGCATACGGCACCGCCGCGCTCAACGCGCTGCAAAATAACGGAGTCGCTGCGGTGATAAAGCATTTTCCCGGCAATACGAATACCGATCCGCATACGAGTTTGCCCGAAATCGATATCTCCGAAAATGAATTTAATAAAACGGTACGCTATCCGTTTTTCCGCCTTATCTCTCTCGGAAGCGCGGGCGTGCTTATGTCGCATGCGCGCATTTCCCTCGCCGATTCGCGTACGCCTGCATGCCTTTCGCACGTTTGGATAGGCGATAAACTTCGCGGCGATCTCGGATTTAAAGGCCTTGTGTTTTCGGACGATATCTTTATGGCGGCTCTTGCGGAAAACGGCTATCCTCCCGAACGCGCGGCCCTTTCGGCGATCGAAGCGGGTGTCGATGTGATTATGATTTCAAAAAAAAAGTTTGCACGAGAGCATGCGCTTCTCGTTTCGCGCGCGAAAGAAGACGACGCCTTTGCAAAGCGGATCGAAGAATCCGCCCGCCGCGTTATCGATTTTAAAATCGAGCGGGGTATCCTTGTGCTTGAAAAAACGGGCGGCGTTTGGCACGTCGTTTCGGCTTTCGCTTCGCCGTACATCGACTCTGCGGTACAAAGCGGAAGCGCCATACGCTATGACGGAGAGGCGGGGGGAGAGATAGGGCGGGCGCGGGTGGAAGCCTTTCGAACCGCAAAAAAAGAAAACGACGAACTCGTCGCGGAAGTGTACTCCGCGCGGCAAACGCGCGTGTCGGCTGCCGGAAGCGAACGGAACGCAAAGCCTTAGCGGAGAGTGAAACATGAACGGACTGCGAAAAGATAGAGATGCGCAAAAGCTTTCCGGCAAAGCGGGATTCGAATCGTATTATTCGGCGCTTTACGGAGAGCGATGGCCGCCGATCAAAAAAGCGCTTGTACGCGATGTTCGCTATGTTTCGTGGAACGCACGAGGTGCAGAGCCGTATTTTCTCGACGGGGCAAGCGTTTTGGCAGCTTCTTCGCTTCCGCTTTCCGGTGCGCGTACGATCCTCGACATCTGCGCGGCTCCCGGCGGCAAAACGCTCGTCCTCGCGTCCCTCATGGAAGCGGACGCGCATCTCGTTGCAAACGAGCGTTCTCGGGAGCGCTATTACAGGCTCAAGCGCGTCCTTGAAAATTGTCTGCCTGAAACCGTTTGTGCGCGCGTGGAGACGAGCTTGGGCGACGGCGCGAAAATGTGCCTTGCTGAAAATGCGCGCTATGACCGAATCTTGCTCGATGCTCCGTGTTCGTCCGAGCGCCACGTTTTTACCGATATGAAATATCTTGCCGCGTGGACGCCTTCCCGTATAAAAACTTCGGCGATCGCTCAGTGGGCGCTTCTTTCTTCCGCATATCGCATGCTGAACCCGAAGGGCTACGTCCTCTATTCGACGTGCGCCCTTGCTCCCGCCGAAAACGACGGTGTCGTCGAGCGGCTTTTGAAAAAATTCGATACGGCAAAAATCGTGCTCGATATTATTCCGCACTGGAAACAAAGGCTCGAGCCGTTTTGCGACACGTTGCTTCCCGAAGCCGAAAAGACGAAATACGGTTTTCATGTTCTGCCCGACGTGCAAAACGGGGCGGGGCCGATATATTTTTCTCTGATTCAAAAGACGGCGTACGTTTGAGCGCTTTGATATATCCTCTTTATCTGTTTCCGCGTCATCCTTATATTTTCCGTTCTTTATTTCCCTCTATCGTAAAAAATGCGGTTTCGCTTTCCCAATCGAAGACCGTGTTTTCTCGCGCACTTTCGAGGAGACGCACGATTTTTTCAAGCTCTTTCGGCGAAAGCGCCTCTGCGATCCGCACGCCGTATGCGGACGATTTCGCATCGAACCACTTTGCAAGTTCTTCTTCCGTGATCCGCCGTTTTTCGACGAAGCGGCGCGATAAGCTTCGTACGGTAAAGCCTTTTTTTTCGAATGTGCGGACGACGGACGACGCATCCCAGTTGAAAAGCGGGTTTTCCGTATCGCCGAAAAATTCGTCTTCCGCCGCTTTCATTTTTGCAAGCGTATCTTCGTATGCGCCGAGCGTTGCGGGCGTGAGTATCTGCGTTTCGACGATGCGGCTCAGGTATTGTGCGCTTTTGGGAATGCGCTGTGCGATGACGGTAAGCCATCCTTCGGCGAACACCGCTTCTCCCGACTGTTCGCTTTCGGCAGGGGAGGGCGCTTCTTTTTTTAGTCCTGTGCGCGAAAGAGAAGAGGCTAGGGATTCGATCGATGCGGGTGAGGTAAAAGGATTTCGGAAAAAAAGGCGATCGAATTCGGCGCCCCGATATGCGAACTGCAAGACGATATCGGAAAAGATTTCGCTTGTAATGCCCTCTCCTCCCGCTCCTTCGGGGAGCACTTGCAGGACGGGTTTATCCAAATCGCCGAGCGTCCTTCCGTACTGTTCGAGGATTTCTTTTCCCTTTTCGGTACGGCAGAGTCCGCACGTCATCCCTTCGGGCGTTTTCCGCGCGACGTCCCACAGTAAAAGACCGTCGTCCGCATTCCACACGAGCGAGCGGTGATGACGGAGAAGGCCTGCGAGTTCGGTCATCGTATCGCGCACGGCCAGCAGCACTTCCGCACGATTCGAGTCGAGACGCGCCCGCCACGATTTATCGGCTCTGTCGAGCGCCGTCTCTTTTGCCGCGTCTGCGGGGCTGAAGGTGAGGTGTTCGCCTTTTTTATTGTTAATAAAATGTACGGCATCGTGCTTCGTAGCGGCCGCCGTTTTATGCTGCGCGCTTTCATCGGCCGAGAGCGCTTCCCGTTCGAGGAGCGAAGCGATTTGGATTTCGCGCCTTGAAAGCACGTCTCCTCGTATCGTCTTTTCGTAGCCCTGCGTACCCGGCGTATAAAAAACGCGGCCGACGAGAGCGTCGGGTAAATACTGTTGTGCGACCCAGTGATCGCGGTATGCGTGCGGGTAGAGGTAACCTTCTCCGTGACCGAAACCTTCGGCATCGCGGTTTCCGTCGCGCAAGTGATTGGGCACTTCCGCGTCTTCTTTTTCCACCGATGCAAGCGCATCGAAAAACGCCATACTGCTGTTGGATTTCGGCGCCGTCGAAAGATAGAGCGCCGCGTGTGCGAGAAAGTAGCGCCCCTCCGGCATGCCTACACGGTCGAATGCGTCGGCACAGCTTGCGACGATGCTCACTGCGTTCGGATCTGCAAGCCCCGTGTCTTCACAGGCCGATATGAGCATCCTCCGGAAGATAAAGGAAGCGTCTTCTCCGGCGGCGACCATGCGGGCGAGCCAATACATCGCGGCGTCGGGATCGCGCCCCCTGAGGCTTTTAATAAACGCGCTGATGATATCGTAATGATAATCGCCGTCGCGGTCGTAGAGCACGACTTTTTTTTGAATCGATTCTTCGGCGGCTTCGCGGCTTATGTAGATCGTCGAACCCCACGCGGGCACGGGAGGTGAGGCTGCGGCATCCCATTTTTCGGGTGTTGTTTCTACGGCGAGTTCGAGTGCGTTCAGCAAACTGCGCGCGTCTCCGTTCGCCGTTTCGATCAAGTGTTCGAGAGCACCTTTTTCAAATTCGACTTTCCAATGACCGTAGCCGCGCTCTTTGTCGCCGAGCGCCTGTTCTGCCGCTTTTCGCAAATCGTCGTTTGTCAGCGGTTTCAGTTGAAATACGCGGCTTCTGCTCACGAGCGCTTTATTGACTTCGAAAAAGGGATTTTCGGTCGTCGCTCCGATTAAAATGATCGTACCGTTTTCGACCCACGGCAGGAGGGCGTCCTGCTGCGCTTTGTTCCAGCGGTGCACTTCGTCGACGAATAAAATCGTGCGGCGGCTGTAAAGACTGTAAAAGTCTTCGGCCTGTTTGATCGCCGTTCTGATGTCGGCGACTCCCGTGAGCACGGCGTTCAGCGTGATAAAATTGCTTTTCGTATGATTTGCGATGACGCGGGCGAGCGTCGTTTTTCCGCTTCCAGGCGGCCCGTAAAAGATAACCGACGAAAGCTGATCGGCCGCGATCGCGCGCCTCAAAAGCCTGCCCTTGCCGACGATGTGATCCTGCCCGATGTATTCGTCGAGCGTCCGCGGCCTCATCCGTGCGGCCAGCGGTTCGCGGAGCGCGTGTGCGTTTTTAAAAAGGTCGGCATCGTTCGATTCGGACATAGTATCAGTATACTGCGTCTCCGTCCCTTTGCCTATCGGAAGGATCGATATTTGGCCTTCGGCGGCCATCTTTGAAAATCGACCGTTTTTTTTAAGGATTATTCCCTGTTCCAGTTGCCGCGTGACGGATAGTACGACCAAAGGCCGACGTCTTTGTAAGTGCCGCCGCTCGAACTCGATTTCCGTTTAAAGTCTGCGGACGCGTAAAGCGTTGCGCCTGTCTCCGATGAGGAGGAGTCGATGCACAGCAGTGCGGGGATGATATACGGGGAGCCGAGGGCGGAATCCGCGTTTGTCGAAAAGTTCGGAAGCGATGTTCCGGGTATGCCGCTTGCATTCGTTGTCTTTTTAAGGCCGCGTCCGTTCGTTCCCAAAAGGATCGCGTCGCTCGTGACGGCTATCGACGTGATGTTTACAGAACAGTTTACCGTGCTCGTTCCCGATGAAGCATTTGTACCTGACGCCACGTATTTCAGCGTGGAACCGCTCGCCCAATAGACGTACGTTGCGGGTATCGACGTTTCATTTGTTGCGGCGCATGAATTAAAAAAATAGATGCCGCTTGCAGTGTAGGCTGCAGAGACGGTGGATTCGCCGGGCGCGTCTCCCAACGCGGATGTTTCTGCCGTCGTAGCGATACACGTCGCATCGCTTACGGGAGAATCGTTCAGCGCGTATACGTTTTTGTTCATACGGATATACGCTTTTCGCTTTGTTGCATCACGCGTATTTGTGCAGAATATCGTCGTGTTTCCCGATGTGCCGGTAACGTCGTTATCGTGCGTTTTACGCCACGTCTTTGAACCTGTGTCAAAATAATAGAGGTAACGGCTCCCGGCGGTATTTTCACCGTCTTCCGTATTTTCATAAATCGAAGCGCCGATCGCATAGAGCGTCGTCGGAGTAGACGCAAGCTGGTAGATGTAGATACCGTTGAATTTTTTATTATAATAGTCGTAGGAAAGTTTCGGCAGTCCGTCCGACATAGTGTTCCAATCTCCGTGCGATACGGAACTCGCAGGTTTCCCGTATACTCTGCCGTTTTGGATAAAAAGGTACTCGTCGGAGCCGAGCTTGCAGCGAACGATCGCATTGACGCGGCCGGTTATCGTTGCGTCTTCGAGTTCGACCTCCCCCATGATTTTGGCAAAGATGACATCCTGACAGCCGGTAAAAAAAACGGCGCATGCGAGTGCGGAAAAAATTATTAAAATAGGGAATATGCGCTTCATATAAAATCCTTAAAAATGGTACCGTGCCGAAAGAGACGCCGTCAAAAAAAGACCGTCGAAATTATAGCTCGAATCGCTGTACCACTGCGGCATCCACAAAAAGACGCTTCCGATTCCGAACGACCAGCTTTCCGACATGCGGTAAAACATGCCGACTTCGGGCCGCAGCACAAAGCCCGGAAAATATCTCCTGCTCTGATAGGTTTCAAACGCGATGCCGGCTCCGATCGAAAGCGGAAATTCGAAATGCCAGACGGTCGGTTGAAACATAACGCTCGCCGTTACCGGCCAAAAGTTGAAGATATTGCTGCCGAGCGTCGGATGATAGCCGACCATGATATTACCGCCGACGGCAAACAATCCGGTGAGAAAGCGCCGGTAACCGAGATCCGCAGCGCCGCCGACATACATTTTACCTTTGAAATTGAGCGGAAAACTCGGCATAACGGAAATCTGAATATATTGATCGCCGGAGCCGTTCATCTTATATCGGAATTCCGTACCGTCATCGTATTCGTCGCCTTGAGATTTGCCTGATGCAAAAAAAGCGGCGGTGCAAAAAAACAGTATACAGCAAAGCGGTACAATGCGTTTCATCTTTCCTCACAAATACATCTAATGAAAACGGGGCTGTCCAAAAATTTCAGCGTTTTGACAGTTCCCTAATTAAAGAAAAAAAGATATATTGTTCAGTATATCTTTTTTAAGCACTTTTATCAATGATAAAACGATGTGAAAGCGGGGCAGGTTACACGATGAGCGCAGTGATTATCGACGGAAAAAAAACGGCGGCGGATATCAGAGGACGGATTGCCTCTCGGACGGCGGAACTGAAATCGAAAGGTGTCGTCCCTTGTCTCGCCGTCATCCTTGTCGGAAACGACCCCGCAAGCCTTTCATACGTACGCGCCAAGCGGAACGCGCTTTCGGAAGCGGGCATGAGCGACCGTTCCGTGCAGCTGCCCGAAAACACAAGCGAAGCGGAACTCCTTTCGCTTATCGGAGAACTCAACCGCGACGAGAGCGTCCACGGTATTCTCGTGCAGCTGCCGCTTCCCAAACACATCGACGAACGTAAAATACTCTTTGCGATTTCGCCCGAAAAAGACGTCGACGGTTTTCATCCTGTCAATATCGGAAAGCTCGTCATAGGCTGTGATGCGCCGCTTCCGTGTACGCCGCACGGCATCATCGTACTCCTCAAGTCGATGCACATCGAAACCTCGGGTGCGCGCGCGGTCGTCGTCGGTCGATCGAATATCGTCGGAAAACCGCTCGCCCTCCTTTTGTCGCGCAAAGACTGCAATGCCACCGTGACGCTCTGCCATACGGGAACGAAAGATTTGAAAACGATCACAAAGGTTGCCGATATCGTCGTTTCGGCGGCGGGTATGCCGAATACGATTCGCGCGGATATGGTAAAAGAAGGAGCTGCCGTCATCGATGTCGGCGTGAACCGCATTCCCGATGCGGCGAAAAAGAGCGGCTTCCGTTTGACAGGCGACGTCGATTTCGATGCGGTAAAAGAAGTCGCATCGTATATCACCCCCGTGCCCGGAGGGGTCGGTCCCATGACGATTGCGATGCTCATGCAAAATACGCTTGAAGCTGCGGAGAGAGGCCGTGAACGCTGACGAAAAAACATCCCGCGCTGCGCTGCGCGATATACAAAGCGAAAAGGATACGCGGGGTGTGCCGCTGCAAAAAGTCGGCGTAAAGGGGTTACACTATCCCGTGACGGTGCTCGATAAAATCAATAAAACGCAAAACACGACGGCGACGGTAGATCTCTTTGTCGATTTGCCGGCCGACTGCAAAGGTACGCACATGAGCCGTTTTATCGAAGTTTTTCACAAATATCGCTTCGATATTTCGATGCATCGCTTTTTCGACATGCTCGACGAGATCCGCTCAACGCTTTGTGCCGCCCGCGCGTACGGAACCGTTTCGTTTCCGTTTTTTATCGAAAAAAGCGCACCGGTCACCGGTACGAAAAGCATGATGAGTTATATGTGCGCGTACGAAGGAAGCGTCGGAAAAACCGAGCGCGATTTTTTCGTTTCGATTTCGGTGCCGGTTGCAACGCTGTGTCCGTGTTCGAAAGTGATCAGCGATTACGGCGCGCACAATCAGCGCGGTACGGTGCGCGTAAAATTGCTGTATTCGGATTTTTTTTGGATCGAAGACGTCATCGCCGTCATCGAAAACGCTTCATCGGGCGGTCTCTATGCGGCGCTTAAACGGCGGGACGAAAAATGGGTGACCGAACACGCGTATGAAAACCCGCGCTTTGCCGAAGACATCGTGCGCGAAACGTATCTTGCACTGCGTTCGTTTCCGATCTCAAAACCCTTTGCATGGTTTTCCGTCGAGGTGGAAAATTACGAAAGCATCCACAATCACAATGCCTATGCCTGCGCCGAATACGGATCGCAAACGGAATGAAATATGACGTATTATTTTGAAACTTATGGATGCCAAATGATGAGGCGAAGCAAGTGCGTACGCCGATTCCCGCGTCAGCGGCCGAAGGCAAGATCGTTGTGAAAAAAACGTCGTGTTTTTTCACAACACGAGAATTCTCTTCGAAGCGAAAGAGAGGGTGCGAATTCTCGCTCGGCAAAATCCGCGCATCCGTGCGCGGTACTATTTTTGAAAAATGCAAGTGGAATGCAAATGACATATTTTTTTGAAACTTATGGATGTCAAATGATGAGGCGAAGCAGGTGCGTACGCCGATTCCCGCGTCAGCGGCCGCAGGCAGGGCAAAAAGATTAAAGTGGAATGAAATATGACGTACTTTTTTGAAACATACGGTTGCCAAATGAACCTCGCCGAGTCCGCGTCGATCGAACGGCTGTTTATCGCGCGCGGATGGCAAAAAGCCGAAGACGCGCAAGTCGCCGATGTCGCGGTTATCAATACCTGTTCGGTGCGCGCGACGGCCGAAAACCGCATATTCGGCAGACTCGGCTGGTACGCGGGATTGAAAGCCCTGCGCCAAAAGACGCCCGGCGCAAAATCGAAGACGCTCGAAAAGGCTGAGGTTTTTGTCCGCGACGGTGCAAAGCCGCTTACGCTTGTGGTTACCGGCTGTATGGCCGAACGCCTTCTTACATCGCTCAAAGAAGAGTATCCGTGTATCGATTACGTTGTCGGAACTTTTGCAAAAAAATATTTCGGCGATATCATCGAAGCTGCGGAAAAGGGGGTGAGGGCGGCCCCTCTCGACGATTCGCCGTCGTATACCTTCGCGCCGATTTCCGCCGAGCCGGGTGCTTTTTCGACCTTTGTGCCCATCATGCACGGCTGCAATAATTTTTGTACGTATTGTATCGTGCCCTATGTGCGGGGGAGGGAAGTGTCGCGTCCCGTCGAAGAAGTGCTTTCGGAACTCGACGCGCTTTCATCGTACGGCGTAAAAGAAGTGACGCTGCTCGGGCAAAACGTCAATTCGTATTGCGACGGGGATGCCGACTTTGCAAAATTGTTAATTATTATTTCCGATCATCTTAAAAAAAACAATTCGCCGATAGAATGGGTGCGCTTCGTTTCGAGTCACCCGAAAGATTTGAGCGATGCCCTTATCGATGCGATCAAGCACAATGATGTGCTGTGCCGCCACATCCATCTGCCGGTGCAGCACGGTTCGACGAAGATATTGCAGGCGATGAACAGGCGCTATACGCGCGAGCATTATCTTTCGCTCGTCGACCGCATAAGAGCCGCGCTTCCCGACGTATCGCTTACGACGGACGTTATGCTCGGCTTTCCGGGAGAGACGGACGAAGATTTCGAAGAAACGCTCGATCTTATGAAGACGGTGCGCTACGAAAATGCGTTTATGTACTATTATAATCCGAGAGAAGGAACGCCTGCGGCTAAGATGCAAAATCAGATCCCGCTCGAAGTAAAAAAAGCGCGGCTGCAAAAGATCATCGATATGCAGCTTAAAATTACGGCGGAAGAGATGCAAAAGCGAGTCGGTTCGACGGTAAAAGCGCTCGTCGAATCGGTGAGCCGCGACGACGAAGCGGAACTCCTTGCAAAGACGGAGAAGGACGAGAGGGTCGCATTTAAAGCGGAAAAATCGCTTATCGGAAAATTCGTCGAGCTCCGTTTGACCGAGCTTTCGGGTCAGACGTTTAAAGGGCACCTCTGAAAACTCGGTCGGATTTTTAGAGATCCAGGACTCCGGTTGTAGAGAAGCGATTCGTACGCGGCAATGCGGCGAATTGCACAAGCGGCTTTTTTTAAGTACAATCTCTACTAAGGTTTTTAAACTCGATTGCGAGGTGATTATGATCGGTCTTATAATTTTTATAGTGATTGCGGTATTGATCGCGGTGTTTACGGGATTTAATATCCGAAATGTCTGTGACGTCAACGTGATCTTTCACACGTTTCACAACGTACCCGTGTTTATCACGATCATCGTATCCTTTGTTGCGGGTATCGTTGTCGCGCTGCCGTTTTCCTTCGGCAAGGGCAAAAGCATCGCGGCAAAAAAAATCGATAAGATAAAAGCGAAAGCGGCAAAGGACGCGCTGAAAAACGCGGAAAGCGTTGACAAAAAAGATACTGCCGAAAATCGGATTATGGAAAAAAAATGAAGCGTGTCCGCCGTTCGTTTGCCGTTTTATTATTAATTTTTTTTACACCGCTTGCGGCGGATGAAGCGCAATCGCTTACGGCCCGCGCCGTTGCCGATGCCGCGGCGGCAAAGCCGAACGTCGACGCGTCGATTGCGTATATCGCGGAAAACTTACCGAAAGTTTCCGACCCGAAAGAAAAGCGCGCGCTCTATGCGTTTTTCGGTTCTCTTCAGGAACAGCTTGCGCGTTTCGACGATGCGCGCGCTTCTTATGCCGCCGCCGCCGCTATACGTGCAGGCGATGCCGACCGCATGCCGAAAAAATCGTCGGAGCAGCTCGTCCTCGATGCGGTACGCTGTGCGCTCAGTTCAGGCGATTATACGACGGCGGAGCGCTATCTCAATTCGGCGGTGCGCAATTCGGCCGACGAAGCGATTCAGGCGCGGATAAAACTCTATGCGCTTTGGGCAGACCTTTGCCGCGCAAACGTGAGCGCCGATTTGGCTGAAAGTGTCGTCATGCTGAAAGCATATATATCGCTCAAATCGATGGCAAGTGTAAAACCCGCAGTCCTTTTGACGCTGTGGTACCTTACGGGGGACGCATCCTATGCTGCGGCGTTGAAAAAAGAATTCCCCGCATCGCTTGAAACGGGAATCGTAAAAGGCGGCGTACAGCTCCTTCCGGCGCCGTTTTGGTATTTTTTGCCGCGGAAAGAAGCGGCGCTCCCCGAAATCGATTCCGGCGGGGCGGAAAAAATTGCAAGTACCGAAAAAGACGCGGGAGCGGCTGCGGTACAAAAAACGGAATCAAAAGAAAATAGCGGTCAATCGCAGTCCGTACAAAACGTTGCCGCCGGATCCGAATCATCCGGAGCGCCGAAAACGGGAACGGGCGACGAACAAGGGCAAAGCGCGGCAGCCGCACAGGGTGGCGGCAGTTCGCTTCGCAGATTGCAGCTCGGCTTGTTCCGCGAAAAAGCCAACGCCGACAGGCTCGTCGCCGCTCTGAAAGATAAAGGCTTTACCGCCGCCGTGACGACGGAAACGCGAGCGAGCGGAACGACGTATTATATCGTAGCGGTCGACGAAACGGACGGCAGTATCGGCGATAAGCTGAGAACTGCGGGATTTGAATTTTATCCGCTGTGATCGATACGTATCTGATGTTTTCAATACGGTTCGACGAAATGCGGCAGCCGTAATGTAAGCGCCTCTCGCTTCCCGAATGCTCTTTGTCAAACATCCTTCTTTCTCATTAAATTCGCTTTTTTTGCCGATACTATAACGGTATGAAAGTCAACGGAAAAAAATCGTCCTCATTTGCAGTCTGTATCGCCCTCATCATCGCAGTTTCCGCGTCCGTTTTTGCGGACAGCACGTATATCGTCAAAAAAGGCGACACGCTCTATTCGATAAGCCGCCGCTACGAGCTTACGGTTGCAGAACTTCGAACTGCGAACAATCTTTCGGAAAGCGATGTGCTTCAAGAGGGGCAAAAATTGACGATTCCGTCGGCCGATATAACGAATGCGGCGGCATTGAGTGCCGTACCGGAAACGAAACCGGGCGTCCCCGTTTCCGAAATTGCAAAAAATGCGGAAACCTATACCGTTCAAAAAGGCGATACGCTTTATTCGATCGCGCGGAGATACGATATAAAATTATACGATCTGCTTTCGATAAACAATATGGCAAACGATGCCGTGATCAAAGTAGGGCAGCACATAAAAGTGCCCGCAAAATCCGCAGCTGTCACAAAAAATATTCCGAACAATCCTTCATCGGGTAAGGGTACATCTTCATCTCATAGCAGTGCCAGAACGGGAGACTCTTCGCTTTTATGGCCGGTAAAGCATCCGTCCGTCATCTACACGAAGGGTAAAGTATCGGGCGTCGAACTTTCGGCTGAAAAAGACGAACCGGTAAAATCGATCCGCGCGGGAACCGTCATGTACACCGGAATGTACCGCGGCTACGGAAATATCGTGTTCGTCGAATCGAAAACGGGATTGATCTACGCGTATTCGTGGCTCGGTTCGGTACACGTAAAAAAAGGCGATTACGTCGTGTGCGGAGATACGGTCGGTACTGCCGGAAAAAATGCGGCGGGAAGCCCGAGTTTGACCTTTATGGTTTTCCAAAACGGTATGCCGATCGATCCCGCAAAAGCGCCGCGCGGTTGAAAGTTTCCGCCGACTGTATCGATTGCTGCGGGCTTTGCCGATGCGCATCGAAAATCGCGGTGAATGATCGTTGTATACAATTTTTAAATCCGATTTATTTTTTTTGCACCGATTCGGTGTCTTTTAAGCAGCGTAAAAATATTTTGCGGCAGGTTTTCGCGTCGTCCGATGCGCGGTGTGCGTTTTCCGCATCGATTCCCATAGCGGCTGCGAGGTATTGCAGCGAATGATGTTTTGCCGAAGGGTACGCCCATCGGCTCAAATTCAGCGTATCGATCGCTTTGTTCGACATGGAAGGCATACCGCTCCGCTCCAATTCTTTATTGATAAAAAGCAAATCGAAAGGCGCGTTGTGCGCGACGAGGATAGCGCTTCCGATAAATTCGATAAAAGCCGGAAGCACCGAAGATGCAGGCGGAGAGAAGGAAAGCATATCGTCGGTGATGTGTGTAAGCTCTTTCGTAAAAGAGGGCAGAGCGATTCCCGGATTTACGAGAGAGGCGAAAGTGTCGAGTACGCCCGTTTTATCGAAGAGCACGGCGCCGATTTCGATGATGCGGCAAGTGTCGGGAGTAAGACCCGTCGTTTCGGTATCGATCGCCGCAAAAACCGCCCCGCCGTTTACGAGGCGGAGCAGTTTTTTGTAATCGCGGAAAAGTTTATTGGGCAGCCGCATCGAGCGTGGATTTTATTTCCGAAGCGATCGCATCGCGGAGGAGAGCGGCTTCTTTTTTTGCTTGTGCAAGACCCGCATCGTTGTTGCCGGCGACGGGAACCGTGCAGTTTATGTAGAATTTGATTTTCGGCTCCGTACCCGACGGCCGCGCGCTTACGATCGTTCCGTCGTCGAGGAAAAACTGCAGCACATTGCTTTTCGGAAGATCGAGCGGTTTTGTCGTCGCCGGATTTGCCGGATCGAACGAAACGCTCCGTTCGATGTCGCGAATTTCTTTAACGCGTTTTCCGCCGAGCGTCTTCAATCCTTCGTTTCTGAGCTTCGTCATGATACCGCGCATCGCATCTCCGCCCGTAGGACCCGGGAAATACTGTTCGATCGTTTTGTCTTCGAAGTAGCCGTATTCTTTATACATGTCGTCGAGGTGTTCGAGAAGGCTTTTACCCTTGCTCCTCCAATAGAGCGTCATCTCCGCGCACATCGCCGAAGCGGAAATGCCGTCTTTGTCGAACACTTCTTTTTCGATTTTATAGCCGTAGCTCTCTTCGAAGCCGAACACGTAGCTCGCGGACTTGTCTTTTTCCATCTCAGCTTCGATCGCTGCAATCCATTTGAAACCGGTTAAACATTCGAAAACTTTGACGCCGTATTTTTTGCAGATGTAGTCGATAAACGGAGAGGTGACGATCGTTCTGACGGCAGCGGGTTTTTCAGGCATTTTGCCGAGCTCTTTTCGTGAAAGCAAAATATATTCGAGAAAAAGCGCGCCCATTTGATTGCCCGTTATCAAAACGAATTTTCCGTCTTTGTCGGGGAAAGCCGAGCCGAAGCGATCGGCATCGGGATCCGTCGCCATAATGCAGTCGGCTTTTTCCTTTTCGCCGAGCGCTATAGCGAGTTTCATCGCAGGCGCTTCTTCGGGATTCGGTTTTTCGACCGTCGGAAAGTTTCCGTCGGGGTCGCGCTGTTCGGGAACGGTGATCACTTTGAGCCCCAAATCGCCGAGCACTTTTTCGACGTGCATGCCGCCCGTGCCGTGAAGCGGAGTGTAGACGATTTTGACGTCTTTCGCGTGCGCTTTGATGAGATCCGGCCGGAAAAGCTGTGCTTTGCACATGTCCCAGAATTTTTCGTCGATGTCTTTGTCGATGAGGACGATTTTGCCGGCTTTTATCGCTTCGTCTTTCGACATCGTTTTGACTTCTTTGACGGCGTTGACTTCGCCGATGATACCCTTGTCGTGCGGCGGAATCACTTGCGCGCCGTCGTTCCAATACACTTTGTAGCCGTTATAGATGCGCGGGTTGTGGGAAGCCGTTACGATAACGCCGGTATCGGCACCGAGCGTGCGGACGGCAAACGAAAGTTCGGGCGTGGGCCTCAGCGACGAAAAGAGATAGGCTTTGATGCCGTTCGCCGCAAAAATGCACGCCGCTGCTTCCGCGAATACGTCGGAGTTTTTGCGGCTGTCGTAGGCGAGTACGGCAGAAAGCGTGCCCGCCTTTGCCTTTTCGGGAAAAGCTTTGATCACGTAAGAAGCGAGCCCCTGTGTTGCGCGGTTTATGACGAGCGGGTTCATGCGGTTCGTTCCGCCTCCCATAACGCCTCGAAGTCCGCCCGTGCCGAATTCGAGCGATTGATAAAATCTGTCTTCGAGCTCTTTGATATCGTCTTTTGCGATGAGCGACTCGACTTCGCTCCGAAAGTTTTCGTCTTTTTCTTCGGCGATGTACGCATTCGCGCGTTTTAAGATTTCCGATTTTTCCATATCACACCCCTTTTCATTTTATTATTGTGCGGCGCGTTCAAGTATAGCAGGTTTTACGCAGCGCTTCAATTTCGCGTAAGTTTTTCGCGCGGAGCAAAATCACCATACGCCCGCCGATTTAAAATACCGATACCGTGTTTTCCCCGCATTTACGCCTTGTCGGCCTCTTTAAGCATTTTCGTTTCCCATTCGATGAGCATCCGTTCTTCGTCGTGTGCATCTCCTTTTACGTCGCAGAGTATGCGGAAAACCGGTTCCGTACCCGAACCTCGCATCCACATAAACGATTTCGGATTTTTATCTTTATCGAAAAAGATGATGCGGAGCCCGCCTTTACCGCTCTTTGAAAAATCGGAAGCGTTCCGAGTTTCTTTCGTTCCGTTCGTCAAAACCGCTTCGTATGAGACGATGCCGTATTTTTTTTCGAGTTCCGCTTTTTTCGACTTCCATTCGCGCTCGAAAATACGCTGAAATCTTCCTTTGAGCGCCGCGTTGTCTGAGGTTTTGAGGCGGAGTACGGCGCCGGGTTCGGAAACGCCGGTTGTCGTGTAGACGGGAAGCGTTTCGAGAACGTCGGTGAGCGTAAAGCGTTCTTTGTATGTGTGATGCGATTTTTCGCACCACGCTTTATACAAACCGTCCGCAGTCAATAATTTAATAATTGCGAACAGCGTAGAAAGCGGATCGCGGACGGCGGACGGGTACGTGATGTTCCCACCGTTTCCGCCTTCACCGCAAATGCGCACCGTAAAGCCCTTTTCACGCGCGCTTCGTGCGGTATTGACGACGTTCGCTTCTCCGACTTCTCCGTGAAAAACTTTTGCCCCGAATGCTTTTGCGATGTCGTCGACGCGCATGGACGTACAGCAGTTGACCGCAACGGCGGGCTTATAGCCGTCCTTTGCAGCGTAGAGCTTGTCGGCGTATGCGAGTTCGGCAAGGACTGAAAGCGCAAACACTTCCTGTGCTTTCAGAGCCAGCGCTTTTTTTTGTTTTTCATTCCAATAGACGATATTGCCCCGATCTCCGTCGCAGTCGGGCATATAGCCCAAGACGGCATCTCTTTTGCCTTCGGCTTGCAGCCTTTCCATCTCTTGTGCGCACCACACGAGGTTTTCCGGTTCGGGGATGATTTCGTGCGCGATGGCGCCTGCTTTGTCGTTTATCGCATAAAAGCCGATACCGTTTTCGGCGAAAAAATCTTTGTCGATCGAAAGCGTACGCGCCGAACCGTTCATATCGCACACGATACCGATATGCGCTTTTTCGGCAGCGCTTTTGATGTTTGAAAAAAGAGCGTCCTGTTCGGCACTTTGGGGAAGAGCGCTGACGACTTCTTTGATAAACGCTTTATATGCGGCAAGCGAATCTTTTTTACAGCCCGGCGATTCCGCGTATACCCATTCCGCATCGCGCATACTGCACGAATTGAGGAGAGCCGCCGCTTTTTGCATCGCTTCGGGATCGGCGCATTTTTCGACGAAAGCTTTGACCATTTTCGCATTTTCTTCGGCGTTTACGACACCTCCGTCGCTCAAGCCGACTTTGAGTCCGTTGTGACCGATCGGATTGTGGCTCGCGGAGATATAGATAAAGCCGTCGAATTTTCGAGCGTACGCCATGATTTCCGGTGCGGCGACGACGCCGGGATAGCGCACGATGGCTTTTCGTGCGAGAAGCGTTCGCACGATCGCCGATGCGACGGCTCCTCCCGTCGGACGGGTATCCGTACCGCATACGATGACGGGATTTTTTTGTCCCGTCGCGGCGCTGATATAATCGAAAAAAACGTCGGCGGCGATAACGGCGAGCGCGGTATTTTCAGAGCCGATTTCGTTCGTCGTGTCCTGTTCGTCGCCCGATTTTGCAAAAACTTTGCGCCAGCCCGACGCGGAAAGAATCATGTTGTGTTCCATAAATATCATTCTATCACAAAGCGTTTCAAAATGAAATGCTTTGTAAATACGCGCTGCCGCTCTGCAATGCAGTTACACAATATCCATATCGTACCTTGTACGAAGTTTTCCACACAGGATGAGGATTATATTGTGGCATTTCGAAAAACTCGCCTTTAGCGATTCTTTAAACCGAAATTACGATCCGAAAAGGTCAAAAAAGAACCGTTCTGTTTACCCTGTAATATCCTTACAAGAGAGTCTTGATTTTTTTGAAATTTGTACAGTACCTTTGTAACACGGAGGTATAAGTATGAATGTATTTTTTGGTGAAGTTCCCTTGTGTTACACAAATTCGGTTGCTATGACATTAAGTTCATACGGATATGATTTTCATCCGGAATATTTGGAAGCGATAATGGCTATGGGGAATGGGGCGAATTTTGTTAATAATGACCGAGCGCATCCGATAGTTTTCTTTGATAATGGCGAACCTGATATTTCTATTAGTAATTGTTTACGAATTCTCGGTTTTGAGTATGAAGAGTTTTTCTTGACTGCTCCGGATGAAGTCAATGTAAATATGATTAAAGAAAAGTTGAAATTTTATTTAAAAAACGGTTCTATCATTGCAGGTCCGTTAGATATGGGGTATTTAACATACAACCCTAATCATGTGAATTTGAAAGGAATTGATCATTTTGTTGCAATATATGATTTAGTTGAAAACGATATCTATTTACATGATCCGGCCGGATATCCTTGTATGAGGATGGATTTAAATGAATTTTTGCAAGCGTGGAAAGCTGAAAATATTTACTATAAAAGAGGCTCATTTTCAATGTGGGGAAATTTGGAGCGAACGAAAGTACCGGTGTCAACGCAAATTTATCATGATGTATCCGTCGTTATGAAGAAACGTTATGAGAATGGCGATGCGAGTGTTATTGAAAGCTATGCCATATCAATTAGAGATAACGGTTTAAATCGACAGCAAAAACAAATACATCAATATTTTTCTTTTCGACTAGCCGCTGCAAGAAATATTTATATGAGCAGGTTTCTTCAAGAACACGACCGTAAACGAGCAGAATTGAAAGGGCGGATTGCCGTATTATTCGGAAGAGCGCATTTGGATAGTTTAAAAGACGATTATATGGGTTTATCAAATACTCTTATGAGTATCTCTGAGCTGGATAAAGCCTTTAAAGAACTGTGTATCGGTTATGAAAGAAAATAATACGGGGCAGCGGTATTATAAATTTTAAAGAACATAAAAGATTCCCTTATATGTTTGCAGCGGATTTTTTTAGCTCCTGTCGTCAATTCTCATCGAAATATGCAGAATTGTATTTGCTTTGAGGATACCGTTCGAAAACAAGTTGCAAAGTGTGCTGTGGCCGCTGCCGTAAATGCCGTAAAAAATTATTTGCGTTTTCATAAATACCGTAGTACAATATTCGTATATGTTTATAAAAATTGGAGGCAGGTGCATCATGAAGGTTTACACAACCGATAAAATCAGAAATGTTGCCGTTCTCGGACACGGGGGGGGCGGGAAAAGCGCTCCTTATCTCTTCGCTTCGAAGCGGTATCCTTTTCGTTCCGATAGTCATCCTGTGTTCCGTGACGATGGAATTGTCGGGCATCGAAGTGTCTCAGAGTGCGGCGAACGTGTTTGCCTGTTTTTTATCGATGCCGGTGGTCGTTCGATTTTTAAAACACTTGCCGCGCGATGAATCGCTTGACATAACGTAAAAAAAATCATACTATATTCCCGTACATTTTAATTATCCTTTAAGATGGACTCGTGACACACGGGTCTTTTTTTTTGATGCAAGGTGACGATGGAGTATATTGCATTTGACGACATTTCGCATTATTCGGAATGCGCCCCGCTCGTGGAAGGGCTGGGCTATCATCTTATCGAATTGAAAATCGTTCCGGCAAAAACGATTACGAAAATCCTTGCGGTCATCGCACCGAAAGAGCCGGATATAAACATAAGCGTAAACGATTGTTCGCGCGTTCACCATGCGCTGCTTCCCCGACTTGAAGCCCTGCTCGGCACCGACAATACATCGATGGAACTGACTTCGCCCGGCATCGACCGCAATATAAAAAATGCTGCGGAATTTTCTCTGTTTGCGGGGAGACTCGTGCGCGTGTGGAGCAAAAAAGAGAACGATTGGATCAGCGGAAAAATCGTAAGTGCCGACGAAAAGGCTCTTGCAATGGAAATGGAAAAAGGAGAAACGATTACGGTGCCTTACGGAGAGATAGCGAAAGCGAAATTTGTGCAGTAGTCGGTTTACATTAAATTTTTATTAATTATTAATTTTGTGGGGACAGCATTAGGAGGTTTTCCATGTCGGAAATGGCAGAGGCGATCCGTCAGTTGATACAGGAAAAAGGATATTCCGAAGATTCGGTAAAAACGATCATCGAAAACGCGCTCAAAGCCGCATATAAACGTACTTACGGAACAGCCGACAACGCGATCGTCAAATTCAACGACGATATGTCGGATGTGGCCATCTATTCTCGAAAAACGGTCGTCGACGGCGTATACGATCCGGTGACGGAAATCGAACTCGAAGATGCAAAAAAACTCAGCGACGAAGTGGAACTCGGCGACGAAATCGATATTCTCGAAGATCCGAAAACCTTCGACCGTTCCGCCGTTACGACGGGAAAACAAACCGCTCATCAGGAGCTGAACGAAAGCTACCGCGACACATTGTATAACGAATATAAAAATAAAATCGGCGAAATCGTCGTGTGCTATTATCAATACCAACGAAACGGCGACATCTACGTCGATCTCGGAAATGCGGGAAAGCTCGAAGGCGTGCTCCCGCTTAAATTCCAATCGCCGAGGGAACACTACGAAAAAGACGACCGCATCAAAGCGCTCATCGTCAACCTCAGGCGCATATCGACGGGGCTGCAGGTTATCCTTTCGAGGAGTGATCCCGAACTCGTGCGTTCGATCATCGAAATGGAAGTGCCCGAAATCGCCGACGGTACGATCGAAATCGTCAAAATCGTACGCGATGCGGGGCACCGCACAAAGATCGCGGTTTCGTCAAACCGCGAAGACGTCGATCCCGTGGGCGCCTGCGTCGGCTTAAAAGGTGTGCGTATCCAAAACGTCATACGGGAGCTGCTCGGCGAAAAAATCGATGTTTTGAAATTCGATCCCGATCCTGCAGTGTTTATTAAAAACGCGCTTTCTCCCGCTCAAGTCGAGCGCGTGTTTATCCTCGATCAGGAAAAACGTCAAGCGCTTGCGATCGTCGAAGAAAGCCAGTTTTCGCTTGCGATCGGAAAGCAGGGACAAAACGTGCGCCTCGCAAACAAACTGTGCGACTGGAGCATCGACGTTAAAACTCAAGAGCAGGCGGCCGAAATGGATTTGTCCGAATCGGTTACGATGCAGACGGCGCAAAATCTTTTCAGCGACGATACGGGCAACGAGGCTTACGACGAAATCAAAACCGTTGCCGAACTGCCCGGTATCGATATGCGTGTTGCGGAAATCCTTAAAACGGCCGGCATAGAGGATATCGAACAGTTCGTCGAAGCCTATGACAACGACGGCTTAAAACACATCGAAGGGCTGACCGAAAGCGATATCGACGGCGTCGATGCGATTATTAAAAATACCGTCGAATTTGTAGAAGCGGAAAATACGGCGCACAGCGACGCGGAAAAAAATGCCGACGATGAAGAAGTATACCACTGTCCGGAATGCGGCGCGGTGATTACACTCGATATGACACATTGTCCAAAGTGCGGTGTCGAGTTCGAATTTAAAGAGGACGAGGAATAGAAAAATTTATGGCGGATGAAGTAGAAAAAAAGCCCGAATTCGTAATTCATCACAAAAAGCAGCCGGCGGCCGATAAAGCCCCTGCATCTCCTGCGGAAAAAAAGCAAAAGCGTGTCGTCATCGTTAAGCGCGCTTCGAAAGCGGTCGATGGTGCAAAGGCGGAAAGGCCGCGCATCGTCGTAAAGACGGATGTACAGGCTCCATCCCCACAAAAGATGTCCGAACCGGCCGCATCGGATACCGTCGAAAAAAAGGCGCCGCCCGTTTCCGAGACGAATGTCCAGCAGCCGACGGGCGATATTGGCACAAAACCGGTAAAAGCCGCGCCGGTCAAAAAAGCATACGACTTCAACGCCGTTCGTCCCAATGTCAAAGCCGGTAATCTTTCCGACAGAAACCGTTCGGCTTACCGGGCATCTTCACCTCGTTCCCAAGGGACGGGATACGGCACTCGTCCCTATCGCGACAGTACCGGCTTTACCGGAGCACAGGCGCGCGCCGGGTATCAAAACAGAGAACGCGAAAACCAACAGGGCGGATATACGCAGGGAAGAGGCGGTCGTCCCGGATTTTCGGGTACTCGTACGGGCTTTCAGGGACGTCCTGCTCGTCCCGGTTTTCAAAACGGTCGTCCGGGATTCACCGGAGGAGCGCGTCCGGGCGGCTACGGTTCTCCCGCTGCAGTTCCGCCTCCGAAGGGACCTGCAAAAAAATCGTTTAAAGGCAAAAAACAGGTTTACCGTAAAACCGACGAACAGCTCGAAGACGATAAATTTTTTGCGCAAAAGAAAAAAGCCGAAACGCCTGCGAATGCAGTACCGAAATCGATCGATATCATGGAATCGATTTCCGTTTCCGATCTCGCGCGCAAAATGAATTTAAAAGCGTCCGACATCATTCAAAAGCTCATGTCGCAAGGCATGATGGTTACGATCAACCAATCGATAGATTCCGATACGGCAACGCTTGTCGCGTCCGAATACGGCTGCGAAGTGCATCTCGTCAGTTTGTACGACGAAACCGTCATCGAAAGCGAAAAAGACAATGCGGAAACGGTAAAGCCGCGTCCGCCCATCGTCACCGTTATGGGACATGTCGATCACGGCAAAACGAAAACGCTCGATGCGATCCGCCATTCGCATGTCGCCGATGGAGAGTTCGGCGGCATTACCCAGTCGATCGGCGCGTATTCCGTTTCGACGGAAAAGGGTACGATCACTTTCCTCGATACGCCCGGTCACGAAGCGTTTACGATGATGCGTGCGCGCGGCGCGCAGGTAACCGATATCGTCGTTCTCGTCGTTGCGGCAGACGACGGCGTTATGCCGCAGACGCTTGAAGCGATCAATCATGCAAAAGATGCAAAGGTTCCGATCATCGTCGCGGTCAATAAGATCGATAAGCCGGAAGCGAATCCCGACCGCGTACGCACGCAGCTTTCCGAGCACGGGCTTACGCCTGAGGATTGGGGCGGCGATACGCAGTATGTCAATATCAGCGCGCTCAAAGGCGAAGGTATAGACGATCTTCTCGATGCGGTTTTGCTGCAGGCGGAAATGCTCGAATTGAAAGCCGACTACAACTGCCGTGCCGAAGGAAAGATTCTCGAATCGAGGGTCGATCAGGGACGCGGTATCGTCGCGACGGTCGTCGTGCAACGCGGTACGCTTCATCAAGGCGATCCTTTTGTTGCAGGTATTTACTCCGGTCACGTGCGGGCTATGTTCAACGATCGCGGAAAACGCATTCAGGAAGCCTCTCCGTCCATGCCCGTCGAAGTGCTCGGCATTGAAAGTATGCCGAATGCGGGCGATCCGTTCCAAGTGACGGAAAGCGAAAAAGACGCGCGCGAAGTTTCGGTAAAGCGGCAGGAATTGAAGCGCTTCGAAGAAGCGCGCGCGGTCAAAAAAGTTACGCTCGAAAATCTTTATCAGACGATCGACGCGAGCAACGTCAAAGAATTCCGCGTCATCATCAAAGCGGACTTGCAGGGTTCGGCCGAAGCGCTCAAAACCGCGCTCGAAAAACTTTCGACAAAGGATATCCGTCTCGTCGTCATCCATTCGTCGGCGGGAGCCATCAACGAAAGCGACGTTACGCTTGCGAGCGCTGACCGCAATGCGATCATTATCGGATTCAATGTGCGTCCGACGGCGAAAGCAAAACTGCTGGCCGATCAGGAGCGTGTCGAAATCAGAAAATATTCGATCATCTACAAAGCCGTCGAAGAAGTGCAGGCGGCGATGGAAGGCATGCTCACGCCCGATACGAAAGAAGAAGTTACCGGTACGCTTGAAGTGCGCAATACGTTCAAAGTACCGCGCATCGGTGTCATCGCAGGCTGCTATGTTACCGACGGTATCATCAAGCGGAGCGGCAGCGTTCACCTCATACGCGACGGGATCGTCAAATTCACGGGAAAAATTTCATCGCTCAAGCGCTTTAAAGACGATGCGAAAGAAGTCGCTGCGGGTTACGAGTGCGGCGTCGGCATCGAAGATTGGCAGGATATCCAAGTCGGCGATACGCTCGAAGCGTTCGAACTCATCAAAGTGGCGAGAAAGCTCGGCGATTCGCTTGCCGAAGAAGCCGCTGCCGCCGATGCGGGCGAGGGCGAAAAAGAGTGAAGCAGTACCGCATGCAGCGACTCGGCGATCAGCTGCGCGATGAAATCTCAAAGCTCATCATCACCGAGCAGGTAAAAGATCCGCGCGTGTCGACGTTTTTGACGGTAAACCGCGTCGACGTGTCGAACGATCTGTGCTACGGAAAAGTTTACGTTTCGAGTTTTCTTCCCGACGCGCAGGTAAAGACGGGCGTCGAAGGTTTAAACAGCGCCGCGGGCTTTATCCAGTCGGCGATTGCAAAAAAGCTCCGTATCCGCCAGTTTCCGCATTTGACCTTTTACGTCGATACGGCGATGAAAGAAGGTTTTGAAATGGTGCAAAAACTGAACGAACTTGAAAGGGAAGGGCGTACTGCCGGAGACGCAAAAAATGCCGATGCGGCTTCGGATCTTCGTGAAACGGAGTAGGCTCGGATGCGGGGCGGCATCGTTCTTTTTGCAAAGCGTCCGGGCGTAACGAGTTTTTCATCTCTCTTTTCGATTAAGCGCGCGCTCGGTACGAAAAAAGTCGGACATACGGGAACGCTCGACAGCTTCGCCTCCGGTCTCCTCGTCGTGTGTACCGGCTCTCTCACTCGTCTTGTATCATATATCACTTCTTTTAATAAAACCTACGACGCCGTCATCGAATTTGGAAGCGAAACCGATACGCTCGAATACACCGGAAAAATTGTTAAAACCGCGCCTCTTCCGAAAAAAGACGATGTCCTTTCCGCAATCAAGCATTATACGGGAGGTATACTGCAGACGCCTCCGCTTTTTTCCGCGCTGCACATAAACGGCGAGCGGGCAAGCGATATTGCGCGGAGCGGACGCAGCGCCGAAATGCCCTCTCGTCCCGTTACCGTATATGCTTCCGAAGCGGAAGAGTTTTTATTCGAAGACGGTCGTGTAAAAGCCGTCCGCGTCCGCTTTAGCGTTTCAAAAGGGACCTATATCAGAAGCCTTGCCCGCGATATCGGCTCGTGTTGTAAAAGCGCAGCCCATCTCGCAGGTTTGAGGCGGCTTTCGGTCGGAAGCTTTCGCCTCGAAGACGCTGCGGGCTTTTCATCGCTTGCGCCGTTTACGATACAGTCGGTGTATCAAACGATTTCCGATATGCAAAAAGCACAATCCGCTTCATGTAAGGCGGACGCGTCGGAACATACCCCGCATTCGGGAGAAGACGTCCAAAGCGAAGTGCGCGAAAAGATGCAGACGATGACCGAAAGCCTCGCAGCCGAATGCGGCTTCGGTACGGCGCACATCTTTCCCGAATACGAAGACGATTTCAAACACGGGCGTCCGCTTTATTCTTCGATGTTTGAAAAAGGGGCGGGCGGCGTATGTGAAACAAGCGATACGAGTTCGGTGTGCGGTGTATGCGCAGCGAACAGTAACGCACCTATTGCGGTTTTCGGAAGCCATAATAATTTTTTGGGAATGATCGCTGAGGGCGACAAGGGTGCATATTCGTATACGTTTGTTAGTTCCGATTGATGCTGCATGTGATATAATACGCCGTTTTTTTCGGTTAGATTTAACGTGATGCAATGCGCGCTCTTGACACGCTTAAGCTCTTGTGATACTCTTCCTTCAATGCGCGGGGATGGTGGAATTGGTAGACACGCTAGCTTGAGGTGCTAGTGGCGCGAGCCGTGCCTGTTCAAGTCAGGTTCTCCGCATCGTAAGGATTATCGGGTTTCCGGTAATCCTTTTTTTATGCCCGAATGCCTGTATGCGAGTAAGAAATATTTTTCCCGCAATATTTTTTACGCCGATATCACGATATTGACGGTTGTTTGATTTATTGGAGTTATTGAATTTATTTGATTTATCGGCTTGAAAAGAAATAAAAAAAATTGTATAATATACAATATGATACACAATATAAAACATTTATTTAAAAACAAGAATAAAACGATTTTGTTTGCGGCACTCATTGCTTTGCTGTTTTTATCTTGTGCGAACGATTTATCGAAGACCGATACGACGGTTACCGTTACAGGTATTGTTCTTTCTCCCGATGAAAGCGGCATTTCACTGGTAAAAGGTACTACACGGCAAATCAACGCTCATGCCGTGCCGGAAAATGCAACGGATAAAAAGCTTACCTATACTTCGGATAATGAAGGGGTTGCATCCGTAACTGCCGGAGGACTGATTACGGCAAAAGCGGTTGGAAGTGCAAAAATTACGATTAAAGCTTCAAACGGTATTTCGAAGACAATCAATGTTACCGTTACCGCAGCGCATATATCGGTTACAGGTATTGTTCTTTCTCCCGATGAAAGCGGCATTTCGCTGGTAAAAGGTACTACACGGCAAATCAACGCTCATGCTGTGCCGGAAAATGCAACGGATAAAAAGCTTACCTATACTTCGGATAATGAAGGGGTTGCATCCGTAACTGCCGGAGGACTGATTACGGCAAAAGCGGTTGGAAGTGCAAAAATTACGATTAAAGCTTCAAACAATGTTTCTAAAGAAATTACCGTAACCGTTACGGCAGCGCATATTCCTGTTACGGGTATTGTCATCCCCTCCGGTGAAACTACTATTTTTGTAGGGAATGGAGGCACCCGTCAAATCGGCGCGTATGCTGTGCCCGAAAACGCAACGAACAAAACGCTTACCTACAGTATAGATGATGACTCGATTGCTTCAGTAACTGCCGATGGGCTGATTACGGCAAGAGAGGTTGGAAGCACAACTATTACCATAACAGCAGCGGATAATCCGGCTCTATCAAAAAAAGTGACGCTAACCGTTACGCCAGCTACAGTCCGTGTTACTTCTATTGAATTTGAGGATGGGCAGCCTGCAGACCCTGTCGAGTTGATTATCGGCGAGGAGTATAAACTCAAGTTGAAAGTAATACCGGAGGACGCCACTAATAAAGAGCTGGACATTAAGTCGTCTGATGATGATATAGTATGGCCGAATGGCGATGGGAACCGCTGGATAAAAGCCTATCATGATGTCGGAGAAGCAACAGTAACCATAACCGCTAAAGATGGTTCCGGTGTAAGCACTGTTGTTCATTTTAAGACGAAGCAAAAAACCACAGATCCCTCAATTAGCATAGACAACCTGTCCGTCTCGTATGGAAGTGATGAAGCTAATATCACCGTTACAGTAAAAACGCTCAACGGAAAATTGAACTATACGCCCGAAGTGGTAGGAGGAGGCGCAAAGTGGCTGAGGGTAGACGGTAAAGAGTCTGCCGGTGACAATGAAGATACGGTAACGTTACACCTTAAGCAAAACAAAACCGTATGGGAAAGAAAGGCGTATATCAAATTTAAAGATAATAACACAAATAACTATGTCATTTCCGCAGGTAAGGAATTGCAAGTAGAACTTACGCAAAAAAAGAATGAGAATCCGAACGTAACGATAAAGTGGGTGTATGGAATAGAAGGCCCTACTGCAGAAGAAAAAAAGCCTGTCGAAATTCAAGGTTCGAATCCACCGGAATATCATAGAATGCCTTATGTTTTTTATTGGTATGAAACGGAACATACAAAATTCTTTAACACACGAAAGATGGGACCAACAGGTTCTAACAATCAGGGATTTTCTGATGGTAGTCAGTGTTGGGCAAAAAGTTCTTCCAATATGCTGCATTGGTGGTTTGAACAAAACAAAGAAAATGTAGAAAAGTACATGGAAAAGAAAGGTATAACAAAAGAAAATAATCCTACTATGTACGAGATGTATAATCCTTATTATAAACGCGGGCTTCCTGATACGGATGAAAACATAAAAAGCTCCATAGCAAATGAATTTCGCAAGAAATGCCCAAATTCCACTAATGGGAATTGGATATATTCCGGGCTTAGATGGTATCTTTATGGACTTAAAGGTTTGGCAATAAACACAACATATTCTCCTGCCCTATTCAAAGATGTTTTTGGAAAAGAGGAAGGAAAGGATCCTGTTGCGGCAGAAGGTACTTATACAAAAAAAATATTTGAAGATATATTAAAAGATGCACTTCTTAATCCCAATTCCAAAAAGGCAGTCGGAGTACACGTACATGATGAAGGTAAGTATGGACATGGTATAACACTGTGGGGAGCGGCGTTTGACGAAGAAGAAAATGTTATTGCCATTTACGTGTGTGATAATAATTTTCAGCCTAATAGAATATTTACTTATGGGATATATTATAAAGGCGATATTTATGCAGACGATCCTAAAGGTGAAACTAACGTCTATCCTTATCTTATTGATTATAAGATAAATAAGAAAATAAATAGATATGTCGGTACATTGGTCACTCTCGACAAAGGCGAAGCTCAGTGGCAGAAGTGGCTGAACTCACACTAGCCGACAGCTTTTTACCGACAACACGGCAGCCGTAAAAAGTTCCTGCGAGGCTTTTACGGCTGCTTTTCAAAATACTATCGGGCATCTTGAAAAACTCGCCTTTAGCGATTTTTTCGGAAACCGCGCATGGGCATTTAAAAAGCGGGCGCACTCATTACGGGTGTGCTCGTTTTTTACCGCCGCACCGTTTCGATCTCTCGTACTCCGTCCGCGGTCGAGCAAGTAAAAAAGGCCGCTTCGTAACCGATCGCTTTTACGTATGCGCGCTGTACGTTGTCGACAAATTCTTCCGTGCCGTCGTTTTTTACGAGTGCGATCGCACAGCCTCCAAAGCCCGCTCCCGTCATTCGAGCTCCGATGCACGAGCGCTCGGCATTTGCGGCGTCTGCGAGCGTATCGAGTTCCGTTCCGGTCACTTCGTAATCGTCTTTGAGCGATGCATGCGATTCTTTTAATAATGTTCCGAGTGCCGTGAGATTTCCCGCTTTAAGCACATCGGCCGCTTGTGCAACGCGTTCGTTTTCGGTGACGCAGTGGCGGGCGCGTCTGAAAATCGTTTCGTCGGCAAAAATATTTTTACATTCGTCGAACTGTTTCGGCGTCAAAGCGCACAGGTCGGGAATATCTTTTGTATTCGTATATCTACCGGCGGATGTGAGCGGGATTTTTGCCGCTTGTAAAATTGCGCGCGCCTGTTCGCACTCGGCTCTCCGTTCGTTGTATTTCGAATCGGCAAGCTGCCGTTTTTTCTGCGTGTTCATAACGACGAAACGGCAGCCGTTGAGCGCAAGCGGCACGTATTCGAAGCCGAGCGTCGCACAGTCAAGCAGTTCCGCCGTATCTTTTTTTGCCGTCGCGATGATGAATTGATCCATGATGCCGCACTTGACGTTCATGAATTCGTGTTCGCTTTGTTGACCGACGAGCGCAATATCTTTACGCGAAATGCCGAAGCCGAAAATTTCGGAAAGCGCGTACGCGAAACCGCATTCGAGTGCGGACGAGGATGAAATGCCTCCGGCAGGGGGAATGTCGCTTCCAATGAGTAGGTCGAAGCCGCTTGAAAAGACGCAGCCTCTTCGTTTTAAAATCGTCACGATGCCGTTTAAGTAATTTGCGTAGCCGTTTTCTTTTTTGTATGTAAGCGGTTCACATATATCGAAGTTGTAGACACCGGGAAATTTTACGTCGCGGTAGGTAATGCGTGTATCGTCCCGCTTTCTGATAATTACGTAGAGGTAGCGGTCGATCGCCGCGGGAAACACTTTTCCGCCGTTATAATCGATGTGCTCTCCGATAATATTGATGCGTGCGGGAGAAGTGAAGATGCGCACGGCGTCTTTGCCGTTGCCGTAGAGTTTATTAAATTCGTCGACAAGGTTTTTCGGGACGATTTTATTTGAACGAGTACCCATAGCGGCGATTTTAACACGAAAAAGGATGGACGGCAATCGAATCCGACGGTTTGTAGACGGAAATCAATTTTTACCTAAAAAGGCCGGATGTCGAGCTTTACAGCAAATACCATTACAGTTTTTCGATTTCCGCTTCCGAGAGACCGGTCATCCGCTGTATAAAATCGACAGAACAGCTTTCTCTCTGCATCAGCTTTGCCGTTTCTCGTGCTTTTTGATACGATCCCGCGGCAATACCGTCGCGTCGACCTCTGCGTATTCCCGCAGCAACGCCCCGCTCAAAGCCGATCTTTTCACCCAGCTGTGAACCCTCTCTTAGTAAATCATCTTTCCAAATATTCAACGACATATACCAGCTCCTGAACTTTTCGTTCCGTTTCGCTTTTTCGACAAGCGCATCGATCCGCTGTGTAAAACCGCTCGTCGCCCGCCTCTCGCAAAGATACTCCAACAACGCGCTCAATTCAGGTTCGTCTTCTTTACCGTAGGCATCCACATTATAAAACACATTAACACTTTTGTCATCAAGAAAAAGAGTGCCGTCGGCGGTACAGATATTACGAAACTCGTAGGCAGGCAAGCTTTTGCCGAAGGGATCCTGCGTACAGATAAAAATGACGTAGCTCTCTTTTAATTCCGCATAGCTTTGTCCTCTCAAGAGGTTATCGACATCCATAAGGCTTTGGTAATAACGTGTGCGCTTGGGAAGAGAGGGCGGAATCGACGTTTGTATTTCGATATCGAATACGCGGTCGGAATCGAAGACATAGACGTCGAGGCGTATGCCCTTGCTTTCGTAAAACGGTGCTATCGTTTTTTGCAGCGAGGGATATTCGATTTTGCCGACTTTGATATGCAAAAGACGCTCGATGATGCCTTTGCAAATTATTTTGTTTTTCATGACCGTGCCGAACATAAAGTCATCGGTAAAGGAGAGTTCGTCGACGGGTTTATGGGTATATTCCATAGCTGTACCTTCGATTGTTGAGATAATGCGGCAAGGGAGCCGCTGACCTATATATCGTTTACAAAGTGATAAATTACGCGGTTTTTTATAAAAATAAACGGGAACATCGTTTCCTGCGCGGGGAACTTCGCGCTTCGCGCTCGTTGCAAGGTTGCGCGGGGAACTTCGCGCTTCGCGCTCGTTGCAAGGTTGCGCGGGGAACTTCGCTCGATGTACGGCACGGTGTTGCTTCGCGTCCTCATTGAAATGGAAAACTCTAGACCGCCTCATTACCCATTAAAAATGGATTTCCGTGACGCTTGTATCCGCCGGTTGATGGATTCCCGCCCGGTTATAATTGTTTGACAAAGGGGGAAATTTGCACGAAAATATCGTCTATGAAAGAGAAGACCGTTTACATAATCGGACATAAAAATCCCGACACCGACTGCGGCGTTGCGGCGACCGCGTATGCGCGCTTAAAAGAGCTGCTCGGTCAAAAAAATTATGTCGCGTGCAGAGCGGGGCATTTTTCTCCGCAGACGGAATACGTGTTTAACCGCTTTAAAGTGCCTTATCCGAAATATATCCCCAACGTCGTTCCGAAAGTCGCCTACTTTATGAGCGGTTCGTGCGATGCGGTCGGGGAAGACGAATCGGTGTGGGATGCCATCAGCGCGATGGACAGGCTCGAAAGCCGCGTGCTGCCGGTCGTCGACGAAAAGGGCGCGTATATGGCGATGCTGCATTACAATATATTTGCGCAAAACGTGCTCGCCGTTTTAAATCCCGAACACAAGACGGCATTTCCGGCGAGTATCGCGCTCATCGCGCGCACGATACACGCGCAGCCGGTAATCGTCAAAAATGAAAATGCCGTGTTTAAAGCGTCGGTACTTGTCGGGGCGGCGTCGCTTGAAACCTTTACAAAAACGCTTTCGGAGCACAACAGCGAAAACGCCGTCGTCATCACCGGAGACCGTGAAGACATACAGAGTGCGGCGATCGATGCGGGTGTCAAACTCCTTATCGTCACGCTCGGAAAGGCGCTGAAAAAAGAGCTGCGCGAAAAAGCCGAAGAGAGGGGAGTGTCGGTTATCATCAGTCCCTATGCGACGTCCCCAACGGCCATGCTTATTCCGTATGCTGCACCCGTTTCGGTTATGGCGGACGCCGACGTTCCTCCCGTGCATCCTGAAGACACGGTAGCTAAGATACGACCGCTCATTCAGGAGTCTCCGTGCCGCTGCCTTCCCGTCATCGACGACGATAAAAAACTCGTCGGTTTGATTTCCGAACACGATCTCTTGCAGGAGCCCGGCATCGAATTGATATTGGTGGATCATAATGAAGCTTCTCAAGCAGTCGACGGCATCGAGCATTACCGCATACGCGAAGTGATCGATCATCACCGGCTCGGAACTCTTTCCACCGATTATCCGATTATGTTTATTTCGAAGCCCATCGGTTCGACGTCAACATTGATAACGAATCTCTACCGCGAAAATAAAGTATCGATCCCGCGCGAAATTGCGAGCATTTTGCTGTGCGGTATCCTTTCGGACACGCTCATCCTGCAGTCGACGACGACGACCGACGAAGATCGGGAGACGGCAGCATACCTTTCCGACATCACCGGTCTCGACATCAGACAGCTCGGCAAAGACGTAATCGCAGCGGGAAGCCGCATTAAGGGGCGGAGCGCGCACGCCCTTGTCGTCCAGGATATGAAAGAGTATGTGCAGGGCAAAGTGGATTATACGGTGAGCCAAATCGAAGTTGACGATACGAAAGAGATTTTCGATCGCAAAAAAGAATTCATCGAAGAGCTCGAAATCGAGCAGCGATCGCGAAAAGCGCTTTTTTCGGCGCTCCTCGTTACGGACATCACGCAGCTGTCGAGTATGCTGTTTTTGGTCGGAGACGAAAAATTTTTATCTCTCGTTACCTTTCCCCGCCTTGAAGAGCATATCTACTATTTGAAAGATGTCGTGTCCCGCAAAAAGCAGCTCATCCCGCTTATGACCGAGCAGCTGCACGCATACGAAGCGTGACGGGGGGCTTTGCGCGGCAGAGGCTTTGTACGGGCTTTGCGCGCAGGTAGTTGCACGTGGGCTTTGCGAGAGGTTTCGCGCGGGCGGTTGTTTTTCTTCCGACCGCGTGCTATTATAGCAAAATATCCGTGCCGTCGATCGGTCGGAATAATAATTAATCAACAACCCCGACGTGAGCGTCGGGGTATGTTGTTCTCATAAGGCGGTTGCAGTCGGCTTTAATACCTTTTGTTACGACGCAGAGCGTCGGGGTATTAAACCCTCCGCACGAATAATTTTTAATAAGGGAATACTATGAGTGTCGATAAAAAACTTTTGTGCCATTGGGCTGACCGCGTCGCGGACAATATCGTTTCGGAACGGGGCGAGCGAGATTTATATACCTGCGCTTCGGGTATAACGCCGTCGGGTACCGTGCATATCGGGAACTTCCGCGAAATCATCACGGTCGATTTGGTCGTGCGCGCGCTGCGCGACCGCGGCAAAAACGTGCGATTTATCTATTCGTGGGACGATTACGATGTGTTCCGCAAAGTGCCCGCGAATATGCCGAATCAGGACGAGCTGAAAAAATATCTGCGCTTTCCGATTACGATGGTGCCCGATACGACAGGGCGCGATGAAAACTATGCGCGCCATCACGAAGTCGATATCGAGCGGGAGCTTCCGAGAGTCGGTATACATCCCGAATTTTTATATCAAGCTCAACGCTACCGTGCAAATCGCTACGCCGAAGGCATGAAAAAGGCGATGCAAAATCGCGAGCTTATTAAATCGTGTCTGAACGAATACCGCGACGACGCGCACAAGATGAAAGCCGACGAAGCGTATTGGCCCGTTTCGGTGTTTTGTTCGAAGTGCGATCGCGATACGACGGAGATCACCGGCTACGACGGCGAATACGGCGTATCGTATAAGTGCGAATGCGGACATGAAGCGACCGAAGATCTCCGCACGTCGAAGGGCTTTAAGCTCGGCTGGAGAGTCGATTGGCCGATGAGATGGAACGAAGAAAAAGTGGTGTTCGAGCCGGGCGGAAAAGATCACGTGAGTCCCGGCGGTTCTTACGATACGGCAAAACTCGTTTCGAAAAAAGTGTACGGCTGGGATGCACCCGTTACAATGAAGTACGATTTTGTCGGCTTAAAGGGAATCCCCGGAAAGATGTCGTCGTCGAAGGGCAAAGTCATCGCGCTTTCCGATGCGCTTTGCGTGTACCAGCCGGAAGTGCTGCGCTATATTTTTGCCGTCAACAAAGTCGATCACGAATTTGCGATTAGCTTCGATCTCGACGTCATTACGATGTATGAAGCATATGACCGCACCGAGCGCATCGCATGGGGGCTCGAACAGGCAAAAAACGATGACGTTGCAAATCACGAAAAGCGCGTCTATTTGCTTGCTCAAGTGGAGCCGGCGATGCCGAGCGTCATGCCCTATCAAATCGGCTTCAGAATGCTGACGACGCTTTTACAGACGTACTCGGGCGACATCGACGCGGTCATCGCATCTTTGGGCGATGTCCGGGACGAACAAAAAGAATGCCTGAAGCGGCGATGCGAGTGTGCGTGGTATTGGATCACCGAATGCGCGCCGGAAGATTTTAAATTTGCGCTCCGGATCGAAAGCGGGGCGGTCGCGTTAAGCGACGCGGAAAAAGCGGTCGTCGAAAAGATGAAAAGCGATGTGCTGCCCTTTGTCGAATCGAGCGGAGAGCAGGAGCTTTCGCAAAAGATCTACGACGCGGCCGTCGGATGCGGCATTAAGCCGAAAGAGCTTTTCGGTATCATGTACCGCGTGCTCATCGGTAAAGAGCAGGGGCCGCGCCTTGCAAGCTTTATGAAGATCATCGGAAAAGAAAAGCTCGAAAGGATATTCGCCGAATATTGAGGATACAAAGTGCGGCGTTTACGGTGCACTTTGAGATAGGAGACGCTCGTAAATCCTGCGCGAAGTTCCCCGTGCAGACGACGGGGGGGGGCCGCCGATTTTTTATGTAAATGTCCCGTTATTCGAGCATCGCTTCGCTGAAATTTTCAGGCAGCCCTTCCCATTTTTTTCGTCCGCTTTCCAGTACGATGATTTTGTCTGCGACGGCTTTCGCTTCGGCTATATCGTGCGTAACGAAGATGCCGGTAAAGCCTTCGCGCCTTTGGCTTTTGCGGATATCGTATGCGAGTTTTTTTCGAAGCGGCGCGTCGAGCGACGAAAGCGGTTCGTCGAAGAGGACGAGGGGGGGCTTTGCGATGAGCGTGCGCGCGAGCGATACGCGCTGTGCTTCGCCGCCCGAAAGCGTATCGGGCATCCGTTTTCCGAAGCCTGTAAGAGCGAACTCAGCGATATAAGCTTCAGCTTCGGCTTCCGCCTCTTTTTTGCCGACACCCTTGCAACGGAGCGCGTACGCGACGTTTCCGGCAACCGTCAAATGTGAAAAGAGCGCGGGACTTTGAAAGACCATGCCGATCCCTCGTTTTCCCGGAGCGAGCTTTGAAAGTTCTTTCCCGGCGAGCGTTATGACGCATGCTTTTCTATCGTTTCGACTGCTCGGCTCTTCGAGTCCTGCGATGAGGCGAAGTACGGTCGATTTTCCGCTGCCGCTTTTTCCGACGATGACCGTCATCGTACCCTTTACTGCCGTAAAGGAAAAGTCAACGGTAACCGAATCCCACACGCGGAAGAGATTTTTCGCACAAAAATAGTTATCCATAAACGGTTCCGAAATTATTAATTTTTTTTCCGAGTGCAAAGACAAGGGCGCACAAGGCACACAGGATCGTGCCGGAGATACACGCATCGGAAAATCGGTATGCCGATGCGAGGCGATAGGTGTATAGCGAAAGCGTGTCGAAGCGCGGTACGGAAAGAACGAGCGGCAGCGCCGTATCTCCCATACTCACCGCAAAGCAAAAACCGAAAGCCGAAACGATACCGCGCTTTGCCGACGGAATCATGATGCGGAACACCGTATCGGGTGCGACCGGCGAAAGCATGCGGGCTGCGTCGAGCGTTGACTGCGGCACGGCGCACAGCGATGCGTAGATTTGCCGGAATGCGAGCGGCCACGCGAGGGCGGCTTCGGCCAAAACGAGCGTCACTACGGATGCGCGGCGCACGGCGATCGTCATGCCGACTCCCATGACGACCGAGGAAAGCGCCATCGGGAGCATGGGAAGCGTCCTGAGCATTTCGGATGTTCCGAACGGATCGCGGATGCGGATATATGCGGCATAGGTAAATCCTGCGGTGATGCACAAAAGGGCGGTGCAGGGGGCCGTTATGCACGTACCGAAAAGCGCGCTTTTGAATCCCGCTGAGTTGATAATTTTAATAAAGGACGAAATGCCGCCTTTTCCGGAAAATCCTCCGGCAGCGATACCCGCAAGCGGTGCAAGAAAAAAAAAGGCGATGAGGACGGCGAGGACTGAAGCAAAAGCGCATTCGAGTATTTTCGTGCGTTTTTCTTCATAGGGCGCGTGCCCTATCGGAGGTGAGTCTTTTTTCTCCATATACTCGGCTGTTCCCCTTTCTTGCGTACTTCGACAAGCGCCGTAGACAAAGAGCACGATCATGGCACACATCGTTTCGATGAGTGCGAGGGTTGCCGCCGTTTTAAAATCGAGGGAAGCGCGCGCGGCCCGATATATTTCCGTTTCGAGCGTCGAAGAACCCGCGCTTCCGAACAGGAGTACGATCATAAAGCTGAAAAAGCAGTAAAGAAAAACGGGGACGCATGCCGCGGCTACGGCAGGTGAAAGCTCGTACAGCGTTACGGTAAAAAAGATGCGCCGCTCGTTTGCTCCGAGCATGCGTGCGGCGTCGCGCTTTACGGGCGAAAGCGTTTCCCAAAAGGCGGAAACGACTGCGGTGACGAGCGGAAAATTGTAAAAGCCCTGTACGATGACGATGCCCGCCGTCGAATAGAGGAACGTGAACGGTGCATTTTTCAGATGAAAGATTTTGATTAAAATAGAATTAACCGCACCGTTGATGCCGAATACGGAAACGAAACCGAGGGCGACGATGAGCGACGGAACGCACAACGGAACGGCGGAAAGCGAAAGGATAAAGCGTTTTCCCGGAAAGCTTCTGTTTGCGGTAAAAAAAGCTGCGGGAATGCCGATTGCCGCAGCCGTCAGCGTAGAAAAAAATGCGATGGCGAGGGTACGGAGCGCCGTACGTGCTATATATCCGCCTGCGATGCGAGTGCTTTCGGTTTTTACAAAAAGCGGTGAAAAAGCAGCGGCGAAGGGAACAGCGAAAGCGCCGATTATTAAAATGAAAAGTACCGAAGCGAACACGCATACTCCGTATTCGACGCTTCCGGTGCGGCTTCTCGTCATTTGCCGAGCGATTCGATGATGCGCGGAACGGCAGCTTCGACTTCGCCCGCGTTGTACGTGAGCGTTTTCGACTCTGCAGGCGATGCGAGCGCATAGCATTCGGGAAGGACGACGGTTTTATTTGCCGGGTACATCCACTGCGTGAGCGGGATTGCGTTTTGCGCTTCACTTCCGATAAGGTAGGCGATAAACGCTTTTGCGCCTTTTTCGTTCGGCGCGCCTTTTACGATACCCGCGCCTTCGATCTGTTCGACGTGCCCTTCCGGAAAGACGAGCGCTCGGTAGCGGTTCGTTTTATCGGCATAGATGTGATAGGCGGGGCTCGTCACGTAACTGACAACGAGCGGCGCTTCCCCCTTTGTGAAAAGACCGTAACCGCTGCTCCAGCCGGATGCCATCGTCAATACTGCGGGCTTGAGCTTTTGCCAATAGCTTTCGTAATCGCTTCCGAATACTGCGATCGTCCACGCGGCGAATCCGAGCCCCGGCGTGCTCGTTCTCGGATCCATAAGGATGAGTTTTTTTGCGTATTCGCTCTTTGTTAAATCTTCAAGGCTTTTCGGCGCGGGTGTATTCGACTGCGTATCGTAGATGAGCGCGAATTTACTCCAGTCGTAGGGCGTAAGGAGCCAATCGCCGCCCAAGCCGTCCGAAAGCTCTGAAGGGATGACCTCATCGGCGCCTTTGGGCTTAAAAGAAACGAGGACGTTTTCCTTCCGCGCTTTGTTTATTAAATTGTTGTCCACGCCGAGGAGCACGTCCGCCTGTACGTTGTTTTTTTCGAGGACTGCTTTCGAAAGCACCTGCGCGGCGTCTCCGCAGTTTACGTATACGGCTGAAAAGCCCGTCGCTTTTTCAAAGCCGCTTGCGATCGCGCTTCCCGGTCCCCATTCGCTCATAAAGGAATCGTATGTGTAGATGACGACTTCCTTTTTTTGTGCGCTTTGCACGGCCTTTTTGCTGCATGCAGCCGATACGAAAAGATTGATGATTAATAAAATTGAAAGAATAAAACGATGAGCGTTCATAGTCTTCCTCCGCCGGCATTATCCGGATCAGGTTGGAATACCATACGGTATTCTGCGGGTATAATCTCAGGTCGCGGCAGTGCCGTTTCCACCCCGGTTATGAGAGCAGTATAGTAAAAGTTTTTTTTTGCGTCAAGGCACGTGCGGTTTTGTGTCAAGAATTTTGTGCGGCACTCAGACAAGATCTGCGCAAGCTTGGGCACACGCGTTAGGCGCCGGAGCAACGCGGAGCGGCCGTCGGAGCGAGATATGCGAGCGGGACGGCTGGAGCGAAAGCGGAATTGCGCAGGCACCGGCGGGCGAAGCCCGCAACGCCCCGTTCCAAAATTTTAATAATTATTAATTACGGCCCATACGCGATTCGAACGCGTTACCTATTGCTTAGGAGGCAATCGCTCTATCCAGGTGAGCTAATGGACCAAACAACACTTTTTTAATATGCGGGCGCGGCAGCCGGACGCATTATGTTCCGAAATCGTAATAGACGCCGCGCTTTGTAAATCCCGCAAAACCGTCTTTTTTTGCGTCGTATTGATCGACGTTGTCGCCGTAGTGGCACAACGACATTTTCCGTTTCATATCCGCCGGAAGCGTTTTCAAGTCTTCGTAATACGCGTGTACTCCTCCGGGGAAAAATTGGCAGTCGTGAAAGATGTATTCGATGTCGTACGAACCGCACATCCAATCGAGGAGCTCCCTGTCAAACTGCGTATCGCCCGGAAAGAGGATGCGATCGTCGATAAGCACGCCGACCGAATAAAACGATGTGCGCCACGAACCCGTTTTATCGGGAATGTGATGCGTGCGGTAGAGTTTGATGTTGATCGATCCGACGTTCGCTTCGTAGAGCGGACGGGGCAGTCGCGCGATTTGGCGCGGCGTTATCTGATCGAAATAATCTTCGAAGGTCATAAAAGCGCCGTCGGTATATTCGCCGTATGCGCAGCCGCCTTTGAGCGATTGGTTCCATAAAATTTTTTTATACTGATCGGTGATAACCATCTTCGGCCGGATCTTCGTCGTATAGCGGCCGACGAGCGCGACTTCTTCGAGCCCGCCGATGTGATCCGCGTGAGAATGTGTGATGAGCAAATTTCTTACGGACGCGATGGACGAATGATACGTGTACATCGCATAAGGGCAGACGGCTCCGCAGTCGACGAGCACGTGATCTTTGCCTTTTATAATCAACACATTGTTTTGAAAATACTTTTTCGCAAAGGCGCTTCCCGTTCCGATAAAAAAGAAACGGAGACTGCCGTCGCTCGTAAATTCGATTGTCTGCTCAAGCTTTTTGATTTTCACGATAGACCTCATATTTCTATATTATACACGGTAAATGAAATAAAAACAATTTGTCGTGCAAAAATTATTTACACGAAAAATTCAGCGTATCCGTCAGTTTATACACGTCCGAAACCCCGTCAACGAGGATTCCTCCCATGCCCATTGCAAGCGGCAGAACGATATCGATATCGTAGCGATCTCCGACGCTGAGGCATTCTGCGATCTCGGCTCCCGTCTCTTCGGCTGCTTTTTCGAAGGGTTCCCGCGCGGGTTTCGATTTTCCGAACGTATCGAGCCCGATGACACTCGCGATGCAGTCTTCGACGCCGAGCGCACAAAGCGTTTTACGTCCGACACTTACGGGATTGTTCGTAACGCAGACGAGCGCGTACGATCTTTTAAGCGTCTGCAAAGCTTCGAGGAGTCTTTCGTCGCGCGATAAAAAATCGGCCGGTTCGATGAGCTCGTTCCTCCACGCGACGCACGTTTCGATCGGGATGCCGAGCGCGGCAAAGGTATTGCTTTCGCTTATTTTTTGTCCGCCGTGCGTTTTCGACCATTCGCTTCGGTAATCGTCGAACATCGTTCGGGCTTCTCTTTCGGATATGCCGCGTACTTTTGCGAAACGGCGGAGCTGAACTTCGCTTTGATGAGACACGTATGCGCCGTTCGTGTACAGAGTCGAATCGATGTCGAAGATAATTGTTTTGATCTTTTCGGGCAGGCGGCAGATTTTCATAGCGCGCTCCGCGGCTTGTATGTTTTAATAATTTTTACGAGGGAAGAAGCGGCTTTTTCGAGCGATCCGTACACGCCCAATCCCGTAAAGGCCGCAGCCGCATCTCCTATAAGCTCCGCGTCGGGACAGGCGGTGAGCGCAAGCGGAATGCACGCATAATCGCATTTCATCTGCATCCATTGTTCGTTTTTCGTCTGGCCGCCGGTTACGACGACCGGAAGGATGACGCGGATATTGTTTTTTTCGGCAGCTGCGAGCAGGACGGAAAACGACCGGTGCAAATTTTCGGCGATGAGCGACAGGATTTCGAAGCCGTCGCTTTCGGGGTGTTCGAGGCAGTACGCGATGAGTTCTTCGTATGAAAACTCTCTTTCCATGATCGCTTCGACGATTGTCTTGTAGTTGACGAACATGCGCCCGCTTTCGGTCTGCAGTATGGACGCGTTCCAAAGTCCGCTCATGACGGAAGGCAGGGAGCGCACGCGTTCTGCGTGCAGCGGAAAGGGTGTGCAGATATTGACGCCTTCGCTGGAACCTGCGCGGTCGTATATCTTTCCGACGGCAAGGGAATTCGTTCCGATCATCGCGGCGATAAAATCCGGGCCTCCGCAAAAAACACGTACCGATTTTTTTAAGCCGAGAGCAGCCGTCGCTTTTTCGTGTGTCGTTCCCGCATCGCTTGCGATCGGAACGTAGGGCGGGAGTTTGCTTTCAGGCAGGGATGCCGCTTCGAGCTGTTCGCGCGTCCAATATGCGCTCTCGTAGCGCGCTTCCGGTAAAATCGTCAAATTCGATCCGGTGAGTTTATGAATGAGGTATTCCGGCCCGGAATAGATATACGGGGAAGCGTTCCATTCGGCGGGAAAGAGCTCGCGAAACGCTGCGATGCGCGGGATAAAAAGAGAATGCGCGGCAAGAGTTCCCGCGATCGGTACGGGCTTTATGTCGGCGTTCCACAAGAGCGTCGTTCCGTCTTCGGAAACGATCGTCGGCCCGTTTCCCGAAATGCCGATCGCCGCTATATCGTCTTTTCCGGCCGCATCGATGAGTTTTTTCGACGCACTGCACAGAGCGGGAAACCATCTTTGCGCGATATGCCGTTCATCCGGCTTTTCAAACGATTCTTTCGCAAACGCTTTGACATTGCCCTCGGCATCGATCAGTGCGGCTTTCAGCGATGTCGTTCCGATGTCGGCCGAGAGTACGGTCTTTTTCATCATGTTTTCGGTTGCAGCGGCTGGGTCTGCTTTTCCATCTTTTCGATGAGCGTGCGGTTTTCGAGCAGGCGGCTCAGCGATTGGTTATAGTGAACACGCATGATGACGTTTGCAAAGAGACCGCTTACGCTCGTGTTGATATACCATTCCCGTTTGCACAGCGCTTCGTGATAGACGGCGTTCGTTCCGATGATGCGGTAAAAAAGCCCCTGTCGGTACGCTTCGTCGAAGAGGTCGATCGCGTTGCCGGTAAAGAACGGCAGGCTGATCGCGGCGATCACTTTCGTCGCACCCTGTTCTTTCAAAAAGCCCATCGCTTTTAAAAGGGTGCCGCCGGTGCCGAGCATATCGTCGGCAAGGAAGGCGACTTTACCGTGCACGTCGCCGAGCAGTTTAATCGATTTGATGTTCGTATTCTTTGCGTTTTGCGTGACGATCGAATAATCGCGTTCTTTGTAGATCATCGCAAGCGGCAGCTTTAATCCGACCGCGTAGAATTTATTTCTGTCGATCGCGCCGGTGTCGGGAGATACGACGACCAAATCCTCCGTTTCACCGGTCAAGTCGACGATCTTGCTCAGTTCGCGGATGATTTGATAGCTTGCGTGCAGGTTTTCGAGATTGACGGAACTGAACGCATTGACGATTTCGCGCGAGTGGATGTCGAGCGTAATGATCCGCGTTACGCCGAGCCATTCGTAAATGTGGCCGAGCATACTCGCAGTCAGTCCTTCGCGTCCCTTTTTTTTGTGCTGCCGGCTGTAGGGGTAGGCGGGCACGACGAGCGTAATGGCTGCAGCTCCGGCTTGCCGCACCGCATCGATCGTCACGAGCATGGACATGACGTGGTCGTTGACGGAAAGAACGGCTTTGTTCGTGCCGTCGTTCAGCGAAAGCTCTTCGTGATTTTCTATGTCTTGGAAGATATAGACGTCTTTTCCGCGTATCGATTCGAGCAGTTCGGTTTTGAATTCGCCGTTTGCAAAAAACGTAAAGCGCGCGGGAATTTTAAAAGACGGCGCGCGGTATTTCGTCACATCGCCTTTGATGTAGAGTTCGGGCGCGTCGATATCGTTTTCGAAATTGATTTTTTTGACAAGATCGTCTTTATTCAGTTCGTAGCGTTTTGAAATGACATCGTTTTTAAGCGTAAAACGATGCTTGTACATGTGCTTCAGATGCGTGATCACTTCGTCGGCGAAACGTTCTCCGCCCGGACATGCAACGACGGCCAGGTTCATCGGTTCGGAATACGGCATGATTCAAGACCCCTCTTTCGCGATTTCGCGCGTAGTTTTCATAGTATCATTTTTTTTGCGATGTGACAATCGGACGATTGCTTCCCGTACGCATCGGCGCTATACTGACCGTATGCGGATGATTTTAACCGGCACCGGTACGAGTCACGGCGTACCTGCGATTTCCTGTCATTGCAGCGTGTGTACTTCGCTCGATCCGAAAGACAAGCGCTTTCGGTGCAGTGCGTACATATCGCATCGAAACGCCGACGGGCGCGAAACGCACATCGTCATCGATACGGGGCCTGAGTTCCGCATACAGGCGCTCGCGCATCATATCGATTCTCTCGACGCCGTGCTTTTGACGCACGCTCATGCCGATCACATTGCGGGACTCGACGACCTGCGCATCTACAGTCACACGAAATCCGAAGGAGCGCTCCGCGGCACGCATCGAGCGGAGACGGATGAATCGCCGGGAGCGGGGCTTCCCGTATATGCGGATGAAAATACGATTTCGGGCATACAAAAGAGATTCGACTATATCTTTAAGCCGACGCAGATCGGAGGGGGAAAGCCCAAGCTGCATTTGATAAACGCATCGCGCTTTTCGGGAAAGAAGCCGCTTTATATCGGAGAAGTGCGCGCGATTCCGATTCCGATGTTTCACGGCGAGCTCGAGACGACGGGCTGGCTTTTGAGCGTCCGAGACGGAGCTTCATTCCGTTCGATCGCCTATCTCACCGACTGCAGCCGCATACCCGAAAGCTCGATCGAAACGATCGTCGCATACGGCGGACACATAGAACACGCGGTCATAGACGGACTTCGCGAAAAACCTCACGCGACGCATTTTTCGTATTTTCAAGCGATGGAAAGCGCAGCTCTTATAAGGCCGCACCGTACCTGGCTTACGCACATGAGCCACAATATGAGCCATGCCGATATAACGCGGTACTGCATACGGCGGACGGAAGATCTTCCGGTTTTGTCGGAAATCGCGAAAGCCGGCGGTTCGGTGCTTCCCGCATACGACGGTCTCGTCCTCGATGTGTAGCGTTCGGAAAAAACGTCCGTGAGGCGGGCATCCGAAAACTTCCGTGTGTCCCTTTTTTGAAATACGTTTCCCTCGGTCGCTGCCGTTCCTTAAAATAAAAAACCGCCCGAAAGGCGGTTTGTAAGATTGTGATAAAACGATACGGCAAAACGGCTTTTGGAAACCTCTAAAACTGCAGTTTTTAGAGGTAACTTTACCCTATTGCGCTTCGGCGGCTTTTTTTTCCTGTTCGGCGAAAGCCATGCGCACGTCTTTAGGGATGCGTACTTTTTTGTCGATATAGTCCGAGCGGATACAGTTTGCGCACACGTTGATCGTGCGCGTCGTTCCGTCGACGATCGCTTTTACTTTGTGGAGATTCGGCCGCCACGTGCGTTTCGTATGATTATATGAATTGCTTACTTTGTGACCGTACATGAGCGATTTTCCGCAAACATCACAAGTTCTGGACATATTTGTACCTACCTTTACCGAATTGTACGATATTTTATCACTCTATCGGAAAAAGGCAATTCTGTCAACAGCTAAACATCAGCTTGAGCGCGTTTTTGTCGAGGTCTTTGCCGATGACGGTAAGCTTCGATTCGCTCATCGCATCGCAGGTTTCGATGTTGTAGCGTTTGTCGACGACGTCGAATTTCGCCCACTGTCCGTTTATCGGGACAAAGCCTTTGACGCGGTAGACGCGGCCGAAGCGCTCGGCGATGAGCGCCGAAAGATAGCTTATCAATTCTTCTATGGACTGAATCGCGATGCCGGTAAAGCTCGCCGTTTCCAAATCGGGGGCGGCCGAAAGCGGAAGCGGAAACAACGCAGTTTTGCCGGTAAACGCATTTTTCGTTATATCGAAAAGTGCTCCCCACCATGCCGCATTGATGGAATCGTAGGGTTGTGCCGTTATATCCGCATCGGGGTTGAGGCCTTTGAGCGTACGGACGGCTTTTTCGATTTCCGCTTCGGTTTTGTTTTCGGTCTTGGAGACGACGATATGAGAAGCGTTTTCGATTTGATCGGCGTAAAATTTTTCAAAGGTCGTAAGATACGAATCGATACAGTCGATATCGACTACGGTAACGGGTTTTAAAAGCCGTATGTGCTCATATTCGATTTTGTGCAGATTTGCGATGACGGAACTTAACAAGCCGACACCGGTCGGTTCGACGACAAGGTATTCGAAGTCTGCGCCGTTTGCAATCGTCAGTACGGACATGGCGAAGTCCGATTTTTTCGAACAGCAGATGCAGCCTTCGGTGAGTTCCCATACTTTTAAGCGGTTTTGTTCGAGCAGATTTCCGTCTATGCCGGCATCTCCGTATTCGTTTTCCATGACGGCAAAGCGTTTGTCGGTTTTTTCGGCAAGCTTTCGGATAAAAGTCGTTTTGCCTGCGCCCAAAAATCCCGAAACGATCAATATGTGCATAGGGTTTTGAAAAAGAGAAGAGGGCGGCTTGAAATCGGATTTGAAATCGCTTGCCGCCCCCTCCGCGTATATTTTCAGATCAGATGATGACGACCGGTTTAATCAAATCGGCCGGTTTGTCTTTCATCAACATCAGCGCTTTTTCAACGTTTTCAAAACCGTTGAATTTATGCGTGATCAGCTTGGAAAGATCGAGTTTGCCGCACGCGACGAGACTTCCGAGTTTTTCCATTCTGAGTCTGCCGCCGGGCATGAGACCGCCGTTGATCTGTTTGTGTCCCATACCGACGCCCCATTCGGCGCGCGGAATCTTGATATAGGTACCTTCGCCGAGGTAGTTTACATTTCCGATTTTTCCGCCGGCTTTTAAGGATTTGACGGCTTCGTCGAATGTGTCGACCGTACCGCCTGCGATGATGACTTTATCGACACCTTTGCCGTGCGTTAAGTCCAAAACCTGCTTGTCGATCGGGCCGTTTTTGTAGTTGATGATATCGGTTGCGCCGTAGAATTTTGCAGCTTCGATACAGGCGGGGCGGCTTCCGACAGCGTAGAGTTTGGAAGCGCCGCGCAGGTTCGCACCTGCTACCGACATGAGACCGACCGGTCCTATTCCGATAACGAGAACCGAATCTCCGTACTGAACGTCCGCGAGTTCGGCTCCGTGGAAGCCCGTCGGAACCATATCCGAAAGCATCGGAGCGTACTGCACTTCGACACCGTCCGGCAAGTGAGCGAGGTTTCCGTCCGCATCGTTTACGTGAAAGAATTCGCCGAATACGCCGTCTTTAAAGTTGGAAAATTTCCAACCGGCGAGCATGCCGCCCGAATGCATCGAATAACCTGCCTGCGCTTCGAGGGAGTTCCAGTCCGGTGTGATCGCGGGAACCAAAACCTTGTCGCCCGGTTTGAAATCTTTGACCAATGCGCCGACTTCGACGACTTCGCCGCAGCCTTCGTGACCCAAAATCATATTGTGTCGGTCGCCGATTGCACCTTCCCAGACAGTGTGAACGTCGGACGTACACGGGCTGAGCGCGAGCGGTTTACAGATGGCATCCATCGGGCCGCATTTCGGGCGATCTTTTTCGATCCAGCCCGTTTCGCCGATTTTGAGCATTGCAAATCCTTTCATATTAAATCCTCCTGTTTTTTTTCAGTATACTTGAAGTATATGAAATACAATAACAGTATATATGAGAATTGCGGATTTTGCAACAAAAAAATACGAGCGTCATGCCTGCGGTAGCGTCAAGCCTGCACTTGTATAATCCGTATACTACAGTGCGAACAGATCGTTTAAACCTTCCGACATCGTCGGATGGGTATAGATAAAATCCCGCAGCGCGGTATACGGAATATTATGGTCCATGGCAAGCTTTATCGTATTGATTATTTCGTACGATTCGGCGCAAAAGAGCGCGGCACCTAAAATCGAGCCGGTTTTATTGTCGATGATCGCTTTGAGTACGCCTTCGCTCTTTTTCAAAACTTTCGATTTCGGGATTGCCGCCGCATTCATCTTTACGACACGATAATCGAGCTTTTGCGCTTTCGCTTCTTTTTCTCCGAGTCCGACTTTTGAATACGGCGGGTCGATAAAAACCGAATAAGAAAAAGCGCCCCTGTTTTCAGTCGTACGATCCTTCGTTCCATTCATATCGGATAAAATAATCCGCGAATCGTCGAGCGAAATATACGTAAACTGCAAATTGCCGCATACGTCTCCCGCCGCCCATATATTCGGCACGGAAGTCCGCAAATGCTCGTCCGTTGCGATCGCACCTCTTTCGGTAAGCGCAATACCGGCCTTTTCGACGTGCAGCGCGGCAAGGTTCGGCCGGCGTCCGAGCGCCAAAAGCACGGCGTCTCCTGCAAGGGTAAGATCTTGCGCATTTTTCATATATGAAAGATTCGCACCGTCAATATTTTTTATATGCGCACCCGTTATAAGAGAGACACCTTTGCTTTCCAGTACGCCTTTAATCGCTTCGGCAATGTCGCGGTCTTCTTTGGGAAGAAATTCTTCTTCACGCTGAACGATCGTAACTTTCGATCCGAAGTTTGCGTACATTGAAGAAAATTCCAGTCCGATGTACCCGCCGCCGACGACGGTCAGTCGTTCCGGAAGCTCGGTTAAGTTCATAATCGTTTCGGAAACGAAAACGCGGGTATTGTTTTCCGTTATTAAATTTTCCGGAATAAAAGGAAGCGAACCCGTGTTGATGACGAATTTTTTCGCTTCAAGCGTTTGCGTTTTTCCGTCTGCGTCCTTTACTTCGACGGATGAAGAACTCAAAAAAGAAGCCGTACCGTCTATCACGTCGACACCCGCTTCAATCAATTTATTGTAATTGGCGGCTCGGAGCGTTGCCGTCAGCGCGTTTTTATTTTCGATTGCCGATTTATAACGGATCTTTTGCAGATCGAAGTCGTTTTCGGGCGCAAGGGCCGCTTCCGTTATGAGTCGTTTTGACGGAATACAGCCGACGTTGATACATGTACCGCCGTACATTGCCGGATCTTTTTCAATAAGAGCGACTTTTTCGCCGTTTTTTGCCGACTTTGCCGCAAGAGTTTTTCCCGCTTTGCCGAATCCGATGATAAGGGTATCGTATGTTTTCATACAGTTATTATATCGCTTTTAATAACAAATAAACAGCACCGTGTAAAAGCCGATGGACAGGGGGTGCCGGAAAGGTATGCGCGAAAAAGAAGCATATATTAAACGAAATGCGTCAGCGCGGAACGCACGATGCGTACACAAAAAACGGTTTTTATGCTATACTGCAACCATGCCGATGGTTATTTTGAATAATTTGCCGTGGTTTTGGCTCATCGTCGTCGTTCTCTGCATTGTCATCGAATCGCTTACGCTGGCACTCACGACGATTTGGTTTGCATTCGGCGCTTTGGCGATGGTTTTTTTATCGCTCGCACCGATTCCGTTTCGATGGCAGCTTTTTATTTTCGTTGTGATTTCACTTGCGCTGCTCATCTTTACGCGGCCGCTTGCGGTAAAAAAACTCGCAAAAAAAATGCCGACGAACGCGGACAGCCTTATCGGCAAAAAGGTGCTCGCTACGGAGCGCATGACGGAGTTCGATAAGGGTGCGGTAAAAGCGGGCGGCATCGTGTGGACTGCGCGATCGGAAAGCGGCGAGACGATCGAAAAAGGGGCGGAGTGCAAAATCGTTCGGCTTGAAGGCAATACCGCCGTCGTCGTGCCGATATAATTTTGGGAGGAATTATGAACTTATATGTTGTCATCGCATTGGTTGTCATCGTCATGGTGCTTGTCATCACGAATATTCAAATCGTTCCGCAAGCGCGCGCTTTCGTTATCGAGCGGCTCGGTACGTATATTGCGACGTGGCAGACGGGTTTGCATGTAAAGACGCCGTTTATCGACCGCATCGCAAATAAAGTGTCGCTCAAAGAACGCGTACTCGATTTTCCGCCGCAGCCGGTTATCACAAAAGATAACGTTACGATGAAAATCGATACCGTCGTCTATATGCAGATCACCGATGCGAAGCTGTACACCTACGGCGTCGAAAACCCGATGCTCGCAATCGAGAATTTAAGTGCGACGACGCTGCGCAACATTATCGGAGAGCTGGATTTGGATGCGACGCTTACGAGCCGCGACGTCATCAACACGAAGATGCGCTCGATACTCGACGAAGCGACCGATCCGTGGGGCATCAAAGTAAACCGCGTCGAAGTGAAAAACATCATGCCGCCGGAAGCGATCCGTGAAGCGATGGAAAAGCAGATGCGTGCCGAACGCGAACGGCGCGAAAAGATATTGATCGCAGAAGGGCAAAAGCAGTCGGAAATCCTCGTCGCCGAAGGACAAAAGCAGGCGCGCATCCTCGAAGCCGAAGCGCAAAAGCAGGCGACGATCTTACATGCGGAAGCTGAAAAAGAAGCGCAGATACGAAAAGCCGAAGGCGAAGCTCAGGCGATCCGCGAAGTGCAGCAGGCGACGGCAGCCGGATTGCAGATGATCAAAGACGTGCACATCGACGAAGCGGTCGTGAAGCTTCGGAGCCTTGAAACGCTTGAAAAAGCCGCGAACGGACAGGCGACGAAAATCATCGTGCCGGCGGATTTTCAAAATCTTGCGGGCGTCGTATCGGCGATCGGCGAAATCGGAAAAAAGTAATCGGCGGTTGCAAACGGGCGGCAGAAGTGCAAAAGGCGCCGCCCGAAAATCGATTGCCCATCGGCGGCCTGTGCCGATGAGCGAAAACTTGCTTTTTTTAATCCGCGAGAACTTCGTCGAGTTCTTTCGAGATTTTTTCTTTATCCAAATCCTGCCCGATAATGCAGAGCTTTATCATTCTGTCGCCGACTTTCGCATCCCAATCTTTTTTCATCTGCGGATTTTCTGCGAGCACTTTTTCCTGTTCGGCTTTCGGACACGAGGCGAGCCATGCGCCCGAATACCCCGCTTGGATTTGGCGGCCGCTCGTTTCGAATACCCACGCCATATCGGGTTCGTCTTTAAACCACATGACGCCTTTGCAGCGGATAATGTTTTTCGGCCAGCGGTTCGCGTAAGAGTCGAGCTTTACGCGGTCGAAGGGTTTCCGCCTCGTGTAGATGAACGTGCTGATGCCGTATTCGTCTTCGTCGCTGCCGCTGTCGCCTTCTTCTTTGTGATGGTGTTCGCCTTCTTCTTCCTCTTCTTCGATCGCGCGGCACCAGCCGGCGCTTCCGTATACTTTTTCAAAATCGAACGATCCCGTGCCCATGATGTCTTCGACCGGTACTTTGCCGTTTTGCGTTTCGATGATCTTTACGTTCGGATGAATCGTATTGATGACGGCGCGGACTTTTTTCAATTCGGCTTCGCTCACCAAATCGATTTTATTAATTAATAATGTCGAACAGAATTCGATCTGCTGAACGAGCAGCGATTCGATGTCGTCTTCTTCCTTTTCTTTGAGCAGCGCATCTCCGCCTGAAAATTCGTCGACGAGGCGTTTCGCGTCCACGACGCCGACGACATTGTCGAGTTTGCCGTTTGAAATCGTTTCGAGTTCCTGCGCGATCGGCATGGGTTCGCATACACCGCTCGCTTCGATCATGATGTAATCGTATTTGCCCGTTTTAATAAGATTTTCGATATTTTGCGCGAGCTGCGTTTTGAGCGTACAGCAGATACAGCCGTTGGTAAGCGGAACGATGCTGCTCGTGTCGGTGATCTTCGCGCCGTCGGCGATGAGTTTCGCGTCGACGTTTACCTCTCCGATATCGTTTACGATGACGGCAACTTTATAGCCTTTTTGATTCGTCAGAACGTTATTTAAAAGCGTCGTTTTTCCCGCTCCGAGGTATCCGCACAGGAGCGTAATCGGTGTCAATTTTTTTTCCATGATAATATCCTTATCGCTATAATATAATGAAAAAACGAAAAAATGACAAATGCGGTCTGCTCGTCCATCTGTTCGGAAATGCGCCGGTTTCCCGCACACATTTTTAAGCGTACATCAGTTTTCCTTTCGGTACCGGGATATCACGGCCGAGTTTTTTTGCGGTTTCCAACCATTCGGTAATGACAATTTCGGCGTTTTGCAATGCATGTTCGGCGGTATCGCCGTCAGCCATACATCCGGGCAACTCCGGCACTTCGACGATAAAAGTACCGTCGTCTTCCGACCAATAGATGATTCGTTCGTATTTATGCATGGCTATACCTCCATGTGATATTTCAGAATGATAGCACGTATTTGCCGTACTTGATAAGCTTTCGCTTTGTCTTCGTTAGGTTGAATATTGATAATTTCACGGATACCGTCTTTCGCATACATAAAGTGATTCCCTTTTACCCGATGGACAAATCCGAGCGCGGTCAATAATGTACATAAATCCGCGAACGCTATGTTTTTATCTTTCGTACCGCTTAATACCGCAGCGATAATTTTATCTGCCGACGACATATTTAATAAAATATATACGGCATCGATTTTTTTATCAAGCATTCGAATGCTCTTTTATAATAAAAACGACCGCGCGTCGTGCGCGGCCGCAAGTTTTAAAACATCCGTTTTATGCGAAGTTTATTGCTTGATCGTAAACGTACCTTCGTTTATAAAGCGGGATTGACCCGTTGCTCCTGTCGTCGATGCGTTTTCGTTTGCACCGATAGGCATTCCGTTGATAAAGAGCGAACTTACCGTCGTCGTCGCATCTTTTTCGTTGCTTACGAGCGCGTAGAAATTTTTATTCGTATTTTCAACCGAAACTTTTCCGCCTATGTCGACGATGCCGCCTTGAACGATAAATTGTTCATTGCGCACGTCTTCTGCTTCGGGCGCAATGCCGGGCTTGCCGCCTTTTCCCATATCGGGACCCGGAGGAACCGCGCCGATAAACGGAGCGATCTTGCCGTCATTGTATCCGCTGATTTTGACGTCGCCTTTTACATAGGTGCCGAATCCGTTAAAGGCTGCGCTTTGGAAAAACGCGTTTTTCCCTTTTGCCGTCGCTTCGACCGAGCCCATCCGCGAAACCGTTTTTTCCGCACCTGTCCACCGGTTGTGTCCCGTCGCGACAATTGCCGCGGCTCCTCCGTTCGGGCATTCGATTTTTACTTTACCGTCGACGGTCGCGTCGAAAACGCCCTGTACGGTATATATTGCCGAAAGCGGGCCGTCTTTGTCTTTTTCCGCAGCATTGTAGACGTACACATCTCCGAGCCGGGCTTTCGGTCCGGCCTGCGTTACTTTGCCGCCGAGAATACCGCGCTCGGTGTTGAAATTTGCCAACGCGACGGTCGCGTCAGCCGTCGTACCTTTGTTATTGCATTTTACGATCATGTGATCGACGTCGATTGTACCGCTCGGTGCGACATAGTAAAAGCCAGCCGTTGCATTGTTTCTGTATCCGGGGCTTCCGTCGACAGTGCCGTCGGGGTTGTAGATGCCTTCGATTCCTTCCGCGACGATTTCGATTGTGCCGAGTTTGATATACGGCTCGTCGATCCAATCCATACCGTCCGAATATTCTCCGCGGTCGAATTCGTTGATCGCGAAGATCGCATTTCCGTGTATTTTATTTAATCCGTGAATATACAATCTGCCGCTTCCCGTCAGCGTCGAACCTGCGCCTCTGAGATTTCGCACCGTACGGATTTTAGCGACGCCCGCACCTGCGCCGCATGCAATTTGGAGATCACCGTCAATGCGGATCGAACCTGCATAGGGACTCGGATTTCCATCTGCTCCGATCGACCTGCCGTCTGCGAGCCAGAGAACCGCCGAGTCGTTTGCATTTGCGTTATTCGAACCGAGTATGAGCGTGCCGCCCTTATCGATGTCGATCGCATATTTGAAAGAATCGTTCAGAATGCTTACCGCCGCCGTGCCGGCCGTTTTTTGCGATACTTCGGGATTGTTTGTACCCGTGCCGCCGACGATAAAGTGGAACGTATCGAAATCGTACAGAGTTTTGCCGTTCCAGATCTGCAGTTTGGCACCCGATTTTATTTTAATAAATTTTCCTGCCGGAACAAAAAGCGTTTTTTGTCCGTAGGATACGACTTTACCGGGTACGCATACTTTGACATCTGCGCCGCGTTCGATGACGACGCCGTCAAACGGCAAACCCGTATCGGCCGCTTTCCATTCGCGGACATCGCCGTTTAAAAAACCGATTTTACTGTTTGCCGACCAGTCTCCGTTGAAACCGAGGAGAGCGTTCATGTCTTCCTGATTTCGAATGACGCGGACGCGTTCGGTTAATACTGCGACGCGGTTCGATGTGCAGGATGCGAGAATTGCGACGAATGCCGCAGCAAATACCAGCCGCATTCCTTTTTTCTTCAATCGATTCATATACACCTCCTGTATAATCAAGTTTGCAACTAAACTCGAATTCATGGGCGACGAGTCGATTACGCCGTCGTCTGTAATGACTTCCTCATTTCAAAGTTTTCAATCGAGTACGGGATTATCGACTTCGATTTTATCGTTTTCCCGGTACGGTGCGAGCGATGAAACCATGCGCATGACGCTTTTCGAACGGTTGATCACGTAGTGAACTTCTTTCGGTTCAATGTGGATAAACTGCCCCTTTGTCAAATGATGGACGACGTTATCTACGACAATATCGACTTCGCCTTCAAGTATGTAAAAATCTTCTTCCATTATGTCGTGATAGTGAGCGCGGAAATCTTGCCCCGCTTGGAACTGTACGATTGCGAAATTCATGCGGGGCCCTTTCATCAGATATTTCGGACCGCTGTCCTTAAATCGATACTCTTTGTCTTTTTCATCCACTATAAACATTGTATTCCTCCTGTAAAACTTGCATACGTATGCATCGCAGCCGATATCGATGACCGCCGTTGATTATTAATTAATAATTTACTCCTCAAAAAATTTCGTCAGTATTTGCCGACGCCCGGAGCGGACCACATATAGTTTGTAACACCCGCATCGCTTAAGTCGAGCTCCGCATCGTATATTTTCCGCCACGTTTTATACATTTCCATATACTTTTTATGATTTTCCGCATCAGGTTCAAGCGTCGCTTCGATTTTTACCATGGCATCCGCTGCTTCTTTGACGTTCGCGTATATGCCGGCTCCCGTTGCCGCAAGCATTGCAGCTCCGAGCGCCGTCGCTTCTTTTACTGCGGGAATGCGGAGCGGAAGGCCGAGCGCATCGCAGACAATCCGCGACCACAGTCTGCTTTTCGAAGCACCTCCTGCGAAGGTGACGACATGCGGCATGCTTCCCGTCGCTGATTTGACGAGCTGCATATGGCCGTAGGTGACGAGGGCCGTGCTTTCGAGTATGGAGCGGTAAAACGTATATTTGTTGAATTTGTCGGCATCCAAATCGAAGTTCGTAAAGGTCGGAGCTGCGTGCCGCCATGCGGAAAAATTCATGACGTCGGTAAAGGTACAAAACATACCGTGCGAACCTACGGGAATTTTTGCCGAGCGTTCATCCATAAGTGCGTATACGTCTTTTCCGAGAGAAGCGGCTTCTTTTTTTTCTTCGGCACAAAATCCGTCGCGGTACCACCGCATAAAAAGGCCGGGTTTAAATGCGAGCGCTTCGTATTGCCACAGCGAGGGCTGAGCGTGACAGTTGACGCGGATGTCGCAGCGGTCGTCGATTTTTCCGCTTGCGGTATTGTATTCGTATTGCCAAAATGTTCCGCCGAAAACCGCCGCATCGTTCGCTTCCGTCGCTCCGATGCCGATCGTGCCGAGCTGCGCATCGCCTCCGCCGACGATGAGAGGCGTGCCTTCTTTGAGACCCGTTTCTTTTTCGCCTTCGCGGCTGACGCGGGCGGCAAGCGTACCGCATTCTTTCGATTCGGGAAATATATCGCTTTTTAGACCGCAGCGTTCCGCTATCGTTTTGTCCCACGTTCTCGTTGTAAGCGAAAAAAGTCCGCTCGTAGAACCGTTGCTCGGCTCCACGGCGAGGACACCGCTCATCTTGTATATGAGCCAATCGTTGAACATACCGACCACGGCGGTTTTTTCGTATACGTCGGGGAGATTGTTTTTTACCCAAAGGATGCGCGGGAGGGCGCTCAGCGAATACGTTTGCCCCGATTCGAGGTAGAGTTCGTGTTCGAGCGTCGGCGACATCTTTTTCAATTGGATGACTTCGGCAGTACTGCGAGCATCGACGTTTGCACAAGCCCACAGTTCCTTTCCGTTTTTATCGTAGAGGATGATCCCTTCGCGCATACACGTCGTGGAAACGGCTGCGATATCGCCGCTTTCGATGTTCGATTTTTTTATTGCTTCCGATATGCAGCGCTTTGCCGCGTTCCAATTTTTTTCCCAATCGAAATTCATGCTGCCCGGATAGTTCGGATCTTCGAGGTGCTTCCACTCTTCCTGCACGCATTCGATCTGGTTTCCGTGTACGTCGAAAATGACGGCGCGGACGCTTCCGGTACCGGCATCTACGGCCATTAAATACTTTTTATCCATAACTATGCCTCCTCGTGTTGTCGCTCGATCATCATGTATTTTTTACAAGCCAACGCGCGGTATCCTCGTCGGTTATGAGGATATCGGAGTAGTGCGCTCGAAGTGCCGCCCTGATCGCAACGTACTTTGCGCTTCCTGCCGCGACGGCGATAACGTTATGCAGTTTTTTCAGCGATTCGGGAGGGTAGGTCACCAAGTGTTCGTCGGTAGCGCTTGTGATAAACTTGCCGTTTTCGTCGAAAAAATGGGCGAGTACGTCTCCGACGGCGCCGCACATTTTCAAAAAATCGAAATCGCTTTTTTGTATGATACCCGATTTGATGACGGTCGCATTGTCGTCGACGCCGCCGATACCGATAACCGAACAGCTTGCGGTCGTATGCATGCGCGCTATTTCGATGACGGCGCTTTCTTTTTTGATCGCTTTTACCATTTCCGGCGTCGATGCGGCCAACGGCGCCGGGATGAGGTAGAGGGAAGCGTTGCCTGCAGACGACTGCGTATTCAGCAAATAGATGCTGACCCCTCCGGTGAGCGATACATAAGTCGGCCTTTTTTTCGAAATCTGTGAAAAATAATTCATAAAGCGGCCGGTCGTATCTCCGTAACCGATATTGATGATCGGATTGTCGGAAAAATGTTCATCTATATACATAGCCGCCGCTTTTGCAATCGCGTCGTTAAGCGAAGCCGACGTGTACATTTCATCGGACGGAATAACGATAGCGTCGGCAAGAGCGTACGAATCGATGAGCGCCTGTTCCGCTTCGAGTCTGCCGCGAAAATTCGTGTGGATCGTGATTTGAACAACGTTTTCCTGCTCGGCTTTTTCGAGCAGACGGATGACGCGCATCCGCGAAACGGAAAGCATATCGGCTATCTCTTTTTGCGTTTTTTTCCTGATATAATAATACCATGCTGTTCGCACGATAAGCTCTTTTTCCCAGTCGGCCGTCATTTTCGACTTTTTTCTCCTAATTTGAACAAAATATCACTTTATGAACATAATATCACGATATTAAAAAAAACACAACAAAAAAATATACATATCGGTAATAAATTTCAGCCGATTTTGCCGGTATTTTGTCAGTATATCGGTTTATCGGTATCGAATATATAAATTTCGTTAAATTTTATAGTTTTTATTTGACAAAACGAAATTTCCGTTTTATACTTGAGATAATAAAAATGTTTTTGATTGGAACAAAAGTTCTAATATAAAATAGATATAAAAGGGGAATCGAACTATGGGCAGCGATGTAAGCCCGATGTTGTCGGTACGGAAAATCTATAAATCTTTCGGTTCCAACGCTGTGCTCAAAGGCATTGACTTGGATGTGTATCCCGGCGACGTGCTCGCGCTTATCGGAGGAAACGGCGCGGGAAAAAGCACGCTCGTAAAGACGATTATGGGTATCAAAAAGCCCGATTCAGGCGAAATACTCGTCGACGGGAAACCGCTGCACTTCGGAAATCCTTCGGCATCTCTCGCGTCGGGTGTTTACCTCATTCCGCAGGAGCCGATGCTCTTCCCGAATATGACGCTCGAAGAAAACGTCGTCATGGGAATTCCCGGTAATAAAAGCGAACTGCACGATCGCCTCGCGAATATCGTCTCTCAGCTCGGCTGGAAGCTCGATTTCAACCGCACGGCGCGTACGCTTTCGATTGCGGAACAGCAGCTCGTCGAGATCCTCCGCGGTCTCATGCGAGACGCGCGCGTTATGTTTTTCGACGAACCGACGTCGTCGCTTACGTTTGACGAAGTGAACTCGCTCTTTAAAATCATCAAAGAGCTGCAGAAAAAAAAGGTCGGCGTCATTTATATTACGCATCGGCTCAACGAAGTGTTTGTCATCGCGAACCGTATCGCGCTTTTGATCGACGGCACGATTACGATGAACGGCGACACAAAGGATTTTACGTACGATATGCTGCTCAAAGGGCTTGCTCCCGAAAGCATGAGCAAAGTGCATGTCGAAAATCTTTCAGCCGCTCCGTCAAAACGAGAACTCGTGCTTTCTTTGAAAAATTTGAGCGGTTACGGTTTCGCCGACGTGAACCTTGACGTGTATTCGGGCGAAGTGCTCGGTATGACGGGCGTCGTCGGCGCGGGAAAGACCGAACTTGCGACGACCGTATACGGACGCGATAAAGTGCTCGGCGGAAAAGTGTATTTGAACGGCGAAGACATCACCGGCTTAAAGACGAAGCGGATCATCGAAAAGGGCATCAACTATCTTCCCGAAGACAGATTTTTAAACGGTATCTTCAAATTGACGACGGTGCGCAACAATATCACGCCGGTCAGGCTTGCGAGCTTAAAGCAGATCCTCATCAATACGGCGCGCGAAAAATTGCTTGCTGAAAAATACATATCGGGCTTTCATATCAAAGTGACCGACGATACGCAGGAGATGGGTTCCCTTTCCGGCGGCAACCAGCAAAAGGTTATCATCGGCAGATGCTTTTCGACGAATCCGCGCCTCGTCATCCTCGACGAACCGACGCGCGGCGTAGATGCGGGAGCGAGGAGCGATGTATACGCGATCATCAACGAATTGAAAAAAACGGGCATAGCGATTTTGCTCATCAGTTCCGATATGGAAGAGATCGTCGCGATGAGTGACCGCGTCGTCACGATGTATCGCGGCAGGATCAATCACGAATTCGCAAAAGACGAAATCAACGAAGACGCGCTGATGGCGGCATCGTTCGGTGTAGAACAGGAAAAGGTGGGATAAATGCGGCGCATGTCTTTTAATCGATTTTTCAAAATGAGAAGCCTTTCTTCGCTTATCGTCACGGTCGTACTGTTTTTGCTCGTCGGCATCGTCAATCACGATTTTCTTGCCGCGCGGAATCTTATGCAGACGGTCAATTCGAGCGTCGTGTTTGCTCTGTTATCGATCGGGATCGCCTTTGTGCTCATCATCGGTGAAATCGACGTTTCGGTCGGGGCGGTCATGGGGCTTGCTTCCGCCGTGAGCGCGAGCTTGATCCGCGACGGCTCTCCGTGGGCGCTCGCGATTTTTGCCGCAGTCGCTATCGGCATCGTGTGCGGCCTTATAAACGGTTTCGGACTCGTCTACCTCGGCATTCCTTCCATCATCATGACGCTCGGCGTAAACGGCGTCGTGCGCGGACTCATCTACGTGTATACGGGCGGCAAGTGGGTGGAAAACGTCCCGTTCGCATACAAAGCGTTGAGCCAGGCAACGCTTGGCGGCATTACGTGGTTTTATCTTGTAACGATTGCGATTGCGATCGGAGGTTCTGTGCTGTTGCGCCGCGTTTCTTTAGGCCGCAATTTTTACGCGGTCGGCGACAACGTCGGAGGAGCCGAACTCATCGGTATTCCGGTAAAGCGGACGAAGATAAGCGCGTTCGTTTTGTGTTCGCTTTTCGCGTCGATTGCCGGATGCATCTATGTGAGCCGCATCGGATTCGTAACGCCGATTGCGGGAAACGGCTACGAGATGAAAGCGATCGCAGCCTGCGTGCTCGGCGGTATCAGCCTTTCGGGCGGCGTCGGCTCTCTGTTCGGCGCATCTATCGGAGCGATCATTATGGCGTCGATCGACCGTATCCTCGTGTTTTTGAAATTTTCTTCCGACTACGACAGTACGATTACGGGCATCCTGTTGATAACGATCGTTACGGTAGACGGTCTTTTGGAACATCATTCGATCGAAAAGGCGCGCAAAGCGCGGCTTTTGGCAAAGACGGCGGAAGAGAGGAGCAGATAATCTATGGAAAAGAAACGATTTATTTTTACAAACGAATTGCTGCTCGTCGCCGTCATCGCGTGCGAAATCGTTTTGTTCGGCATCTTGAATCCGCGCTTTTTGCGCCCGATGGTATTGCTCGGTTCGATCAATGATTTTATTTCGATATGTATCATTTCGCTCTTTGTGACGATGGTCATCATCGCAGGCGGCATGGACATTCAAGCCGGTTCCATCGTCGGTCTCACGTCGATCGTCGTCGGTGTCATTTTCCAAAGCGGCGTGAACGTGTATGCCGCCTGCCTCATTGCGGTTGTCGCAGGTGCGCTGTGCGGTCTTTTGAGCGGCTTTATCATCGCCTATGCGCGGGTTCCACCCATGGTCGTAACTCTCGGCGGTTCGTTTTTATATTCGGGTATGGCGATTTCGATCACGCGCATTGCAAAAGTCGAACTCTACAAAGGCATCAGCGGTTTTCCTTCCGCGTTTACGGCCTTTACGCAGTTCCGCTTTTTCGGCATCGTTCCGTCGCAGATACTGCTCTTTATCGCGATCGCGTTTATCGCTTATTTTATTCTGCACCGCACGAAGTACGGCCGCTATGTGTACCTCTGCGGTATCAATCCGAACGCCGCGGAATTTTCCGGCATCAATACGAAGTTTATCGTGATGACGACATACGCGCTTTCCGGTATCGGCTCGGCGATTGCAGGCATCGTGCTTACGTCCTACCTCGGCACGGCAAAAGCGGATTTCGGTAAAGAGCTCACGCTTCCGATCATTACGGCTGTCGTGCTCGGCGGAACGGCGATCACCGGCGGTACCGGTACGATTTTAGGGACGGCACTTTCGGCGCTCGTCATCGGCATTATGCGTTTCGGTTTATCGATGGCTGGATTGAACACGCAGTACCTCGACATACCCGTCGGCATACTGCTGCTCATCATCGTCGCGTCCCGAGGGCTTTCAGCGCAGGGTTTTTCGCTGAAATGCATTGTCGGAAAATTCCGTCCGGAGTGCACGCGGCGGACGGCGGGAGAATTTAGTGCTGTGCAAAAATAATTTTTCGAAATGCCCGTTTTTGAAAAATTATTAATAAATAAAACTGCCAGACGACGAAAAATATCAGGAGGTATTTATGAAAAAACTGTTGTCGATCATGTTGGCGGCGCTTTTGGTCGGCTCGTTTGCATTTGCGAACGGCGCAAACGAAGGCGGCGGTGGTTCGAAAAAAAACGTTGTTGTCGTGTTCATTCCGAAAATCAGCGGCAACGCTTTTTTTGAAGTGGCAAACGAAGGCGCGCAAAAACTTGCAAAGCAAGTCGGCTTTACCGTAAAGTACGACGGCAGTCCCGATGCGGCGGTCGCGAATCAGGTCAATATCATCAACAATGCGATTCAGCAGGGTGCGGACGCGATTTCGATTTCGACCGTCGATGCGGCCGGCGTTGATCAGGCTCTGAAAGCCGCGCGCAAAGCGGGACTCGCGGTTATGACATGGGATTCCGATTCAAATCCCGACGCACGCTTGCTTATGACAAGTCAGGGTACGCCCGATATACTCGGTAAAATGCTCGTCGACATGGGCGTCGCTTCTTTGAAAGAGAGAGGCAAAAATCCCGACGCGGATACGATCAAATACTGCTGGCACTATTCGCAGGCGACGGTCACGGATCAAAACTCGTGGCACGTAGCGGGTGAACAGTATATCCGTCAAAAATATCCGAAATGGGTCAACGTCGCTCCTTCCAATTACTATTCGAATCAGGATGCCGAGCGCGCAATCACCGTCGGAGAAGCCGTCCTTTCCGCGCACAAAGACATCGACTTGATCATCTGTAACGATTCGACCGCTCTTCCGGGCCAGTGCCAGGCTGCGCAAAACCTCGGACTCAATCAAAAGAACGTGACGATCACCGGTTTTGCAACTCCGAATGCGATCAAAGATTACTGCCGCGCAGGTATCCTCACCCGCTGGGGTTTGTGGGACTGCGGTATCCAAGGCGCGATTTCCTGCTATCTTGCATACTGGGCTGCGACCGGTCACAGTATGAAAGTCGGAGATACGATCGATATCCCGACGATCGGTACCGTAAAAGTCGAACCGAACACCGTGCTCGATCCGAAAGCCTATACGGCAAACGATTCCGGCGTCGTGCTCCTTCCCGAGCGCGCCGTATTTACCAAAGAAAACATGGACAAATATAATTTCTAAATCGAAATTATAACGCGTAGTAAAACCGGCGCATGATTCGTTTCGTGCGTCGGCTTTTGTCGATCAGGAAAGGGGACTGTCTCAAAAATCGGTTACTTTTTCGACAGCTCCGTAACTTTACACATTATTGCTATCGATTTTAATAATTTTAGGAATACACTATGGCAGATTTAGACGGTTTGAAAATCGCTCACGATTATCACACGGATGTCCGTTTCGCCGTTGACGGATCCTTTTATGTAAAAGGTGCCGGAAACCTCGGCTGGGGCATGAAAAAACATTTATCGAATATCTTCAATCCCAAAAGCGGCAACACCGTGATGTTTGCATTCGACCACGGTTATTTTATGGGTTCCGTTTCGGGGCTCGAACGCCTCGACCTTTTGATTCCGCTTCTCAATAATCACGTCGACGTTCTCATGGCGACCAGAGGTGCACTGCGTACCTGTGTACGCCCTGACTGCAAAAAAGCCATCGCGCTCCGCGTGTCTTCCGGTTCGTCCATGGTGCAGGATGATTTGAGTCACGAAGTCGTTGCGGTCGATATCGAAGATGCGATCAGAATGAACGCGGACTGCGTCGCCGTTCAAACCTTTATCGGCGCCGACGGTCAGCTCGAAAGCATCGACAACCTTTCGAAGACGATAAACGCAGCTATGCGCTACAGCATACCGACGCTCGGCGTCGTTGCAGTCGGAAAAAATATGGAACGCACGGGGAAATATTTTAAACTTGCGACACGTATCGTTGCGGAGCTCGGCGCAAATATCGTAAAGACGTATTACTGCGAAGAATTTGACGAAGTTGCGGCGGCCTGTCCCGTACCGATCGTCGTCGCCGGCGGTAAAAAGTTGCCTGAAAAAGAAGCGCTCGAAATGGCGTATCACGCAATACGCGACGGCGCTCACGGACTCGATATGGGACGAAATATTTTCCAAAGCGCGCATCCGGTTGCGATGGCCGATGCGATCGGAAAAATCGTTCACAGAAAATTTACCGACAAAGAAGCGTTCGAATTCTATACCGAACAGATCAATAGAAAATAAGCGAAAGATTTTGTGAACCCGCCGCGCGGAGCGCGGCGGGCTTTTTTTATGTGTGTTTAGTTGACAATTATTTATGGAAAGATTTTTAGGGATATCGGAAGTCGCGCTTCCCGTCATCGTCATGATCGCAATAGGGGCGTGGGCGCGGAAAACGAAATTCTTAAGCGAAAGCGGTATCGAAGATATCAAATCGCTCATCGTAAAAGTATGTCTTCCCGCAGTACTTTTTGCGGCCTTTTACAATATGCGCTTTACGTGGAAAGAAGCGCTTACGCTCGGCGTCTTTGCGCTGATGAACCTCGCAGCTTTCGCTTTCGGAATCCTTACATGCGCTCTTTTAAAAATTAAAACGCCCGTTGCGCCGTTTATGTGCGCGACGATAGAAGGAGGGTCGATCGGCTATACGCTTTTTATGTTGCTTTTCGGACAAAGCGATCTGTATCACTTTGCGCTCTTCGATGCGGGAGGCGCCGTCACACAGTGGGCGGTCATCATCTCGATTCTGCAGCTTCGTACAAAAGGAAAGCTCCGCGCTTCCGAACTTGCAAAATCGCTTGCGACTCCGGTGAATATCGCGATCCTTGCAGGCATACTCTGCTCCGTAACCGGCTTCGGGCAGTATCTTTCGTCGACACGAGCAGGGAGTATTTTCGAAGACGTTTTGAACTTTGTCGGAGCACCCGTCGGACCGATTATTATCATGACGGTTGGTTACGGACTTACTTTTTCGAATATCGAATGGAGCGATACGCTGAAAACCGTTTTAGCGCGCATGCTCGTCTTTGCACTTTTTATGGGCGGTATCGTCTATTATATTGTCGGCCGGATGTACCCCTCCGATCCGCTGTATCGTTTCGGTGCCGTCCTGTATTTTATCATGCCGCCGACATATGCGTACGGCGTATTTGTAAACGGAAAAGATGAAAGTGCTTTTTTGAGCGCGTATTTGGCGCTCTATACGCTCATTACGATTTTCGGCTATATCGTGCTTGCGTCTTTTGTCGTGTGAGCCTTTTAATACTATGCCGTTCTCACTACTATCCGCACGAATAAAAACGACCGCGCGTCGTGCGCGGCCGCATCTCCTGTATAGTGTATAGTGCATCGGTTTGCCTTTCAATCTGCCTTCGGCATGACCGCATGCAAGGCGCAGCTCGTTTGCAATTACAGCGAAACAGTATCGCGCGCCGTACCGCCCGCTCTTACAGCGGGATATTGCCGTGCTTTTTCAAAGGCGTGTCCATGCTGTGCTTTCGCGCGAGTATTTCAAAGCTCCGTGCGATGCGCTCTCGCGTTTCCTGCGGTTCGATCACTTCGCTGACATAACCGCGCTTCGCCGCGATTTTCGGCGTCATTATTTCCGTTTTATATTCTTCGGATTTTGCCGCGACTTCGGCCGCCTTCGACGGATCTTTGAGTTCTTTTGCGTATAAAATGCCGATTGCACCTTCCGCACCCATAACTGCGATTTCCGCTTTCGGCCACGCGTATACGTAATCGGCGCCGAGGTGTTTTGAACACATCGCGATGTATGCGCCGCCGTACGCTTTGCGCGCGATGACGGTCACTTTCGGAACGCTCGCTTCGCTGTACGCATAGATCACTTTTGCGCCGTGCCGGATGATGCCTTTTTGTTCTTCCTGCGGACCGGGGATAAATCCGGGAACGTCGACGAAAGTTAAAAGCGGTATGCCGAAAGCGTCGCAATAGCGGACGAAGCGCGCGATTTTGTCGCTCGCATCGCAGTCGAGCACGCCGCCGACACCCATCGGATTGTTTGCGACGATGCCGACGGATTTGCCTTCGATTTTCGCAAAGCCCGTGACGCAGTTTACCGCAAATTCGGCCGACGTTTCAAAAAATGAATCGTCGTCGATACAGCAGTTGATGATTTCGCGGATATCGTAACCGGCACGCGGGTTTTCGGGGATGACTTCTTCGATGCGCTTCGCTTTTTTCTTCGCGTCGAATTTGTATTTTTCGTTTTGTGCGAGATCGTCGCCGAAATAATGGGGGATGTAGTCGAGCAGCGCGCGCACTTTTCGATAGCAGTCGTTTTCGCTTTCGCAGCGGAAATGCGCGACGCCCGATTTTTTCGAGTGGATAGCCGCTCCTCCCAAATCTTCCGACGAAATATCCATAAACATAACCGATTTGACGACTTTCGGGCCGGTGATAAAAAGTTCGCTTATCTTATCGATTGCAAAGATAAAATCGGTGATGCCCGGCGAATACACGGCGCCTCCCGCGCAGGGACCGGCGACGATCGAAATCTGCGGCACCGAACCGGATGCGCGGACGTTTTGATAAAAGAGGTCTCCGTAGCCGCACAGCGCGTCGACACCTTCCTGAATGCGCGCTCCGCCGGAATCGTTTATACCGATAACGGGGCACCGCGCTTCGACCGCCTTGTCGATGAGTTCGGCGATTTTTTTGCCGTGCATAAGGCCGAGCGAGCCGCCCTGCACCGTAAAATCCTGAGCGTATACCGCGACCGTCCTTCCGTTTATCTTTCCGAATCCGGTGATGACGCCGTCGTAGGGCAGGTCTTTTTTTTCCATACCGAAGCTCGTGCAGTTATGGCGCACACCCGAATAGATTTCCATAAACGAATTTTCATCGCACAGAGCGCGAATCCGTTCGATTGCGTGGAGTTTTCCTTTTTCGTGTTGTTTTTCGACATTGTATTCCATAAGACAATTCCTCGTTTCAAAATAATTTAAACGTACGCTCTATGATAACCCATCGTTTCCGCGCTGTCAATATGACAAAAATCAATTTTATGTCGAAGTCGTACCGGACGTGTTCGGCTGCGATGTGCCGAAAAAAGTAAGACTGCCTGCCGTGCAGGACGAAGCGATTATTCAATTTATTTATGCGAACGTTGAAATTTGCGTAAAAACGTGTTATAATAAATATATCAGTCATCTTAAGTCATACCTGCAATTCCTTATGACGAGGGACCTATGTACGGTAACGGCACAACGCTATCTCCTGCGCAAAAGGCACAAAGTCCCGTTCGGGTACTTGACAAAGCGCTCGGGCGCCGTATAATCGTTCGTTCGTTCGTTCGTTCGTTCGTTCGTTCGTTCGTTCGCGTAGCGTAAATTGTCTTCAAAACACAAAATCCGTAAATAATCGACAAACAACTCTGCCGGCGTCCATACCGGAACTTACTCTCTTTTCAAATTCTTACACAACAAGCGTACCGAAAAGAATCATCTCTTCGGTGCGCTTTTTATTTTGCAAACAAAATCATTTAAGAGGAGTTTTTTATGAGCGGATTTAACTCAAGCAACAAGAAAACGAGAGTTGCGGCGCTCGTTACAGCCGCAGTTTTGCTTACAGGTTTGGCGATAAGCTGCTCGAACGGCAGCGATTCGGGAGGCACCCCGCCCATACCGCCGCCCGTGCAAACGTACAAAGTAGAGCTCGACCGCACTATAGGCGGTAATGTAAGGGTAACGCCTGCACTGAGCGATGACGGCATGGTAGCCGAAAACACCGAGCTTACCTTTAAAGCAGAGCCGCTTCAAGGCTACGATCTTGAAAAGTGGGAACTTGACGGCACAGAAGTAAACGGCACGGTGCCTACCTACACGCTCAAAGTTACGGCAAACGCACAGGTTTTTGTATTCTTTAAACGGAACGGCGAGCCGCTTCCTGCCCTGCACACGGTAACGCTTACCGAGCCGGAGCACGGCAGTGTAGATACTGTGCCGGTAATCCCGCTCGGCCATCAGAAAGTACCCGAAGGTACCGAACTTATCTTTAGGGCAGTACCGGATGCAGGCTATGCGGTGAATAAATGGACGGTTTCGGCGGGCTCATTTTTAGCAGGCGGCAGTCCGGGAAGCACGAGCGCGACGCTCAAAATTACCGAAGACGTTACCGTAACGGTTACCTTCGGCAATGTAATCTTCGGCGTAGACGGCGGAAACGGCACGCTCAAGGCGGAAGTTGACGGTGCCGAAATCGCCTCTCCTGCGCAAGTGGAAGAGGATAAAACGATTGTCTTTACCGCCTCTCCTCATGCAGGCTACATGGTAGACACATGGACGATTACAGGCGGGCAGCTCCTTACAGGCGGAAATCCTGAAAATACGACGGCTATGGTAAAAATAACCGAGCCGATAACGGTTGCCGTCTCCTTTAAGCTAAGACCGCCTACCACCCATGCCGTAATCTTCGGCGTTGCAAGTACACCGCCGAACGGAAGCATAAGCGCAAAATATAAGACGGGCGGAGCAGCCTTTACCTCCGGCACTGCGGTTGCCGAAAATACCGTACTCGTCTTTACGGCCTCTCCTGCTGCGGGCTACAAGGTGGAAAAGTGGACGGTAAACGGCACCACCGTTTCGGGTAATACCTCAAACACCTATGAGCACACCGTAACAGAGGCGGCGGATATACGGGTATTCTTTATATCTTCCGTAACGATTCCCGATACTTTTACGCTCTCAAACGGTGCAGAGTACGAGGTAGTCGATAAGGAACAAAAACATGTAATAATGACAAAGCGGGGAAACAATGCTGGCAACTATATTGTCTATACCGTCAATGTAAAGCCCGAATATTCGGGTATTACATACACCCTCACCGGTTTAAGCGAAGGCTGTATAAGCAGCTTCGGCGGTTGGGGGATGTTAGAAGCTTTTGCGTTAAGCGGTCCGAGTAACTTTTTAAGCGTAGAAGGCGGGGTTTTATTCGATAAGCATAAAACAAAGCTGATCCGCTATCCGACCGGTAAGACCGGCTCTTATACGGTGCCTGCTTCCGTTAAAGTATTGGGCAAAAGCTCTTTTTACCACAGTGACAATCTTACTTCCCTTATTTTGCCTGCCGGTCTTACAACGGTAGAAGAAGGCGGTTTGAGTTTTTGCACGAATTTACAAACTGTCTATATTCCTTCATCGCTTACTTCCATAGGGGGAAGATTCCTTGACTGCAGCAAGGTTGAAGATGTCAAGATTCCCGAAGGCGTTACCGAATTAAGTTACCAGTTCCTTGACAAATGTTCGGCGTTAAAAACGCTTGAACTGCCTGCAAGCCTTACTAGGGTGAACGGAGGTGGTTTCTGCGGGGACTGTACGGCACTGCAAAGTGTTACCTGCAATGCGGTAACTCCGCCCATACTGCATAGCAATGCTTTTAAGAACGTAATCTTAGCCGGCGTAACATTGAAAGTGCCCGCCGCCTCGGTCGGCGACTACCAAAATGCCCTGAAATGGAAAGACTTTAAAAAGCCGTTCGTAGGACTTTGACGGTGCCGTAAGCGCCCTCCTGTGCGGGAATTAAACTAATCTGACCGCTCTCAACTCGGACAAAGTTCCGGCTTGGGGGCGGTTTTTTTGTGTGCGGGTGTCCATATACAGCTTTTGCCGGCGCTGTCTGAACAATAAATGCAAAAACTTTTCCCTTTTGTTCCTGTTTTTGTACCGTCTGCGCCTATATTTAGGTACGGAGGTATGTATGAGAAAAAGTTTTGACGACTTAACCATCGCCGATGACTTTATGTTCTGCAAAATTATGCAGGATGAAAGTATTTGCAAGCAATTCCTTGAAATGATTTTGGCAGGGCAAATCGGAAAAATCATCTGCCTGTCGCCGCAAAACAGTGTGACAATCGGCATCGAAGCAAAATCGGTACGCCTTGACCTGCTCGTAAAAGACGAGGCGGGGAAATCTTACGACATTGAGATGCAGGTAAGCAATGAGTATAATCTTCCGAAACGCATGAGGTATTATCAGGCGGCAATCGACATCGCATTCTTGGACAAAGGCGAGCACTACAAAGCATTAAACGACAGCTATATCATTTTCGTGTGCTTGTTTGACGCGATAGGAAAAGGCAAGCCGCTTTACACGTTTGAAAATATTTGTATCGAAGACGGACAAACGCCCTTACAAGACGGGACAAAAAAGGTTATAATAAATGCGGAAGCATTCAGTAAAGCCGAGAATAAGGAACTGAAAGGCTTTTTGGAATACGTTAAAACCGGAACGGTGAATACGGAGTATACCGGGAGGATAGAAACGATGATACAGACAGTAAAACACAACGAACAGGCACGGCAGGAATACCGCTTTATGTCGGGGTTTGAAATGGATGCACGGGAAGAGGGTATACAACAAGGTTTGCGGCAAGGAATACAACAAGGTAAATCGCTCGGTCTTGCTGAAGGTTCCCGTCAAGCAAAGCTTGAAACGGCGCGGATTTTAAAACAGCTCGGCGATTCCGTAAAAAAGATAATGCAAGCTACCGGACTCACCCAAGAAGAAGTGGAATCGATTAGCTAATTGGTAATTCGGTTTATCCCCGGCATCCGTTCCGCATTTAAAACCAACCGCTCTCACGTTGGAGGGAACTTCGGCTTGGGGGCGGTTTTTTTGTGAAGACTTTTCCAGTCACTTAAATAGTTATAGTTATCCCTTTTAGAATCCTTCAGCCTGTGGTATAATACAATCAATGAGGGGGTATGCTATGCCTACTTCAAACAGAAAATACAAAGACTCGGTGTTTGTCGACCTTTTCAGTGAAGACGAAAAAGCGAAAGAAAATTTTTTATCTCTTTACAACGCTTTACACGGTACACACCTTCCGCTTTCGTCTCCGGTAGAAAACATAAGGCTCGATAACGTTATGTACATGAACATAATCAATGACGTCTCCTGCCTTGTAGACGGTAAAATCATCGTGTTGGCAGAACACCAGTCTACAATAAACGAAAACATGCCCCTACGATTTTTACAGTATATAGCAAGGCTCTATGAAAAACTGCAAGCACCGACTGATCGGTATTTAAGAAAGCTGTCAAAAATCCCTGCGCCTGAGTTTTACGTTTTTTATAATGGCACAGAAGACTACCCTGAAACTACAGTTTTAAAACTGTCGGATGCGTTTATCACAAAGCCCGAACAAGTACCGCTTGAGTTGACGGTGCAAGTGCTCAACATCAACACGGACAAATCGAACAAAGTCCTAACGGCATGCAAGCCGCTTGAAGAATACAGCCTCTTTGTAGAAGAGGTAAGAAAACAAACCCAACTCGACAGCGAAAACGGTTTTACCAATGCAGTAAAGATATGTATAGAAAAAGGAATCTTAAAAGAATATTTAATGAGAAAATCACGGGAGGTAATAAACATGTTAGTAGCAGAATATGACTATGATACGGATATTGCGGTACAGAGAGAAGAAAGCCTAAGGATTGGCATACAACAAGGCTTTTCCGACGGCTCGCGCCAAGCAAAGCTCGAAACGGCACGGATTTTAAAACAGCTCGGCGATTCCGTAAAAAAGATAATGCAAGCTACCGGACTCACCCAAGAAGAAGTGGAATCGATTAGCTAATCGGTAGTTCGGTTTATTCCCGGCATCCGTTCCGCCGCTCTTTGAACGACGATGCGATCCGGCACCCACGGGTACTTTTCTTTGAGCGCGCTTGAGGCAAGGGCGGCATCTCCTCCGTATTTTTGCAGGGCGCAGATCGCGTCGGATTTGAACGCTGCGGTGTCGACGGACACATTCTCCTCTTTTTCTTCGATGCCGGTGACAGCCCATCTGTTCTTTTTATACGTCAGCCTTACCGTATCGCAATTGCGCTCTATGATAAACTCGCCCGTTTCGCCGTCCGTGCGCACGGTGTAATACTCCGCCGTATGCGCCGCTTGAGCGCCGTCGTCGAGCGGTGCGCCTCCTTCGCTTCTTACCGGCGTTCTCTTTTCGCTCCGTTCGGGTACGCGGACTTCAAGTGAGCTTTCTTTGCCGTCGAGCGTAAAAGAAGTAATGCCGTATACGTCCCGCCTTGCCTCCGCATTTTCCTCCGAAAGGGAGGCGAACCACGTTTCCGGGGCGACGATACCGTTTTTCGGATCGTAGGCGCTCCTTGTTTTATTTACGACGTAGATACTGCCGACGATATCGCCGTAGCGCTTGGACACTTTGCCCGAAGACATCGCGCCGACGAGTTCGACGTTTTGCGTATGTATCGCTTCGTAAAAAGCTTCGGCGACTTCAAAAGATGTGAGACCGACGGCGGAGGGACGGCGTCGGGCATCGCGCACCGCGCCGAAAGCGAAAAATGCGATAACGGCGGCAAGCGCAAAACAGGCCGCGATCGCTCCCGCATTGCGTCTGAACGTCCGTCGGGCGCGTAAGCTTCGTTTTTTCGATTTATAATACGCTGCGACCTTTGCGTCGAACTCCGCTTGAGGGAGGGCTGCAGGGTGCGGTACTTCTTTGATCGTGCTGTCATCGATTCCGAGTTCGGCATAAAAAGCTTGAAGCGGAAAGGGTTTTTCTTTTTGCTTGTTCGCGGTATGCAACGCCTCCGCCGTATGCGGCGTGTCCGCCGCGCCGTGCACACCGTGTGATCCGCGTGCATTTTTCCTTTCCGCTTCTACAGTGCGCGACGGAAATTCAAGCGCGGCATCGACGCTTTCGGCAAGCGATTTATCGACTCCGTTTATGACGTGCTCGAGCTTCATATAATTTTTATCGTATTCGTCGGTGCTCCGCGCGCTCTCATCGCTTTTGTCGTAAGGCATGCGCTTTGCAAGAGCGCGGTAGGCGATAACCGCCTGCGTAAAAGAAAGTGCGCTGCGCCTTTCGGAAAGCGCTTTGCTTATCCAAAAGCCCTGCAGTTTTGCATAGGATGCGCCGCCGGTCGCGCACGCTTTATCGAACAGCGCTTGGGGCAAAAAAAGGACCGCAGGTTTTTCTGCAAACCCGGGTGCAGCCTTTACGTAAATGCCGCCCGCACCGATGTTTTCGATTTTTACGTTTTCTTTTTTCGCCTCTTCGATTGCGCATACCGCCGCATAGGAAGCCGTTGCCGCCGCATAGCGCTCGGCCTCTCCGCCTCTTTCCGCTCTCAAACATATTTCCGCAAGAGAGAGCATTTCCTCTTCTTCGCCGAACCGCCCGAAAAGGTGTACGTGCGCGCCATCTTCGTCGCCGATCGTTTTGACGCCGTCGAACTTCCATTCGGAAAACGAAAAGGTCATATCGGATCCGAATTTTTTGTCCGCGCAGGCGGCGATGCCCGATTCGGAAAGCAAATTTGAAAGACGGGTTTTGGCAAATGCCGATTCGCTTAATCCCGTATCGAATATAATTTCACTCATATTATTAATTATTAATTTTTACCGTCTGCCTTCGGGCGAATACAAATATCGGAAGTAATCCATATTCGTGCTGTACGTCGCATCGCGGCCTTTAAGCGTATTCGCATACGATTCCATGCTTTTCCAAAACGCGTAAAATTCCGGATCGCGGTTGTACGCTTCGGCGTAAATACGCGCCGCTTCCGCGTCCGCCTGTCCTTTGATTTCTTCGGCGCGGCGATACGCATCGGAAGAAATCGTGCGTTTTTCGTTTTCGAGCCGTCCGATCCATCCCGTTTTTTTCGCTTCTCCGAGCGAACGGTATGCCTGTGCGACTTGGCTGCGGTCTTTTATCATGCGGTTGTATACGCTTTCGGTGAGTTCGTCCGAATATTTTATTTGCCGCGGTACGATGTCGATAACCGTGATGCCGTAATCCGAAACGAGGGCGTTTGCGGCGGCGGTCATTTTTTCGCAGAGCGCGCTCCGTCCGCGTACGACTTCTTCGATCGTCGTATTGACGTTTACAAGCGATTCGATTTCTTTCGTCTCTTCGTCTTCCGCTGCGACGGCCTTTGCCGCGCGCTCGTTGATGATGTTCGAAGAACGCACGATTTCGCTCAATCGGTTTGCGGTGACGACCGTACGCGTCGCCGAATCGATGATGTCGCTCAGGCGGTTGCTTGCGTTTTCGATCGTTTTAAAACTCGTGTAGAACAATTTCGGATCGGCTATCTTCCAACGGCTCGTCGTGTCGACGACGATAAATTGATTTTCCTTTGTCGGAATGCGCTGCGGATCGCCGTCGATCGAAAGGATGCGCTTCGGATACGTCGTCACCATGTCGGCTGCGGGGATTTTAAAATACAATCCCGCATCGGTGCGGACTTCGGCGATGCTTCCGAATCTCGTGACGACCGCCTGATTTCCCTCTCTGACGATATAGAGCGGGCCGGACGCGAAGAAAAAAATTAACAAAAATAAAAAAACGACGAGGGGCAGTACGATACGTTTGATCGATTTCATTGTGCGTCTCCTTCGGAAGCCGAAAGCTGTTTTATAGGCAGTACGTTTTGGAGCCTCCCGTCGATGAGCGTACTCTTCGTGTCGGAATTGAAAAGGGCGTCCATCGTTTCCAAATACATACGCTCGCGGGTGACGCGCGGCGATCGACGGTATTCTCGGTACACGGAGTTGAATCGGGCGACGTCTCCTCTCGCGCGGTTTACACGTTCCGCCGCATATCCCTGCGCAACCGAAATCTGTTTGTCGGCTTCACCCTGCGCTTTCGGAATTTCGGCGTTGTACGCTTCTTTTCCTTCGTTGATAAATCGGTTCATATCCTGTATCGCTTTGTTGACGTCTTCAAACGCATCCTGCACGCCTTCGGGCGGAACGATGTTTTGCAGTTTGACCGTCGTAACGTGTATGCCCAAACCGAGCTTTGCAAAATTGTCGTTCATCATATCGCGCGACTGCATTTCGATGTTCGTGCGTTCCGCGCTCATAATGTCGAGGATGGCGCGGTCGCCGACGAGCGTATTGATCACCGAGCGGGAGATGTCGCGGATCGTACGCGTGCGGTCTTCGACGTTGAACTGCCACGCTTTCGGATCGACGATGCGGTATTGAATGATCCATTCGACGTCGACGATATTCAAATCTCCCGTGAGCATCGTGGATTCGGCGACGATACCGTTTTGATAGCGGCTGTTCCGCTTCATTTCGATCGTCTGAAAACCGAACTGTTCCGTCTGAACGACTTGCACCGGAATATTGTAGTTTTTGTCGATGCCGAAGGGCAGCTTGAAATGCAGACCCGGACCGACGGTTTCGACGTATTTGCCGAATCTCGTGATGACGGCCTGCTCCGTTTCATCGACGATGTAAAAATTGCTTTTTACCGCCGACGCTCCGATGAAGAGGGCGAGCAGCAGCGCATAGGACGACGGCTTTGAAAAAAAACGCCGCGCCGATTCTTTTGTTATTTTTCCCATAGTATTCCTCGTTTCAACTATACCATAAAACAACAAGCGATGATATAATCGAAAGTGCGGTGCGGCAAGTTCGTGCAAACATTTTATGATACCTCTAAAAACCGCAGCTTTTAGAGGTGACTTTGAAAATGCCCTTATGGGAGATTGGTATGAAAAAAGAGCGCACATCGGTCGAAGAAAAAAAACGGACTGCGCAAAGCGCGGCGAAAAAAATTATCAAAGCGGCACAGGTTCCCGTACGACACCGTTTATTGAAAATCATCTTTGCCGCGCTTCTTTTGTGCGCACTCGGTGCGGGCGCGTATTTCGGCAGAAAAAAAATCACTGAAATAAAACTTGCAAAAAAATATATGAGGATCGAACGGCAGCTCGTGCTGTGCCGCGAACTCGTTACGGTAAAACTGCGCTACAGCGAAATCGTGAGCATAAAAAAAAGCGGTGCACTCGGTGTCGCAAAAAGCTACAGTATCGTCAAATATTCAGGTGTAGCGCGTGCAGGTATTGCCGACGTTTCAAAGATCGCAGCGACCGTTTCGAAAGACGGAAAATCCGTTTCGATTTCACTTCCGAAGTCGGAGCTCCTCGGAAACGAAATAGCGTCGCAGGAAATCTTCGATGAAAAGCGCAGCATCTTCGTACCGATCACGATGCGGGAAATCTTCGACGGAATCGAAGAGAGCAGAGCATCCGCCGCGGAACGCCTGGTCGCCGAAGGTCTTTTGGATGACGCGGATGCGCAGGCACAGGCCGTCCTTCGCGCATCCATGACCGCGCTCGGCTTTGAAAACGTTGCGATACGCTGATACGCCGAGGCGCAGGGACGTTGCTGCAGAGGAGGCTTTCCCTTTTGAATTAAATTAATAAAAATATCCGACAAAAAACGGCCGCGTTCTTTTCAAAAAAAAACGCTTGTGCTATACTGTGCCGATTTGTATCACACAGGAGTTTCTTTATGAATTCATCGAAAATTCTAGGGCCTCACGACAAGCCGCCGCTCGCGCAGTGGATTCCGTTGAGCTTCCAGCACGTGTTCGCCATGTTCGGCGCAACCATCCTCGTACCGCTTTTGACGGGCTTGAATCCGTCGACCGCGCTTTTTACCGCCGGTACCGGAACGCTCATCTACATCTTCATAACGGGCGCAAAAGTACCTGCGTTTTTGGGTTCGTCGTTCGCCTTTATTCCGGCGCTTATCGGAATCGGCGAACAGTACGGCGTTGCCTATGCGATGGGGGGCGCGATCTGCGCGGGAGTTTTTTACTGCGTCGTCGCATTGATTATTAAATTTACGGGCAAAGGCTGGATCGACAAAGCGCTTCCTCCGGTCGTCATCGGTTCGGTCATCGTCGTCATCGGTATGAACCTTGCGCCGACGGCGATCAAAGAAGCGATGTACATCGGATCGAGCGGTGCGATGCAGGATTACTCGCTTGTGTATCTGAGCATCGCCGTCGTAACGCTCGGCATCGCGATCGTCGCGACGATTTTTTTGAAGGGCTTTTTCAATACGATTTCGATATTGATAGGTCTTGTCGGCGGTTATCTTTTTGCGCTCGTCATGGGCGCCGTTTTTCCCGCGTACAGCGTCATCGATTTTTCCGTCGTGCGTGAAGCGAAGTGGTTTGCGCTTCCGTTTTTGCAAACCGACGCGGCGGGCAAGTATTTTTGGCTTGCGCCGAAATTCAACTTCGTCGCCTCTCTCACCTTTGTGATCGTTTCGCTTGCGACGATCTGCGAACACTTGGGCGATACGCTGACGACTTCGCGCGTCGTCGGCAAGGATTTTTTAAAAGATCCCGGTTTGCACCGAACTCTTGTCGGCGACGGTCTTGCGACCGCATGGGCTGCCGTATGGGGCGGGCCGCCGAACACGACGTATGGTGAAAATATCGGCGTTATGGCGATTACGAAAGTGTACAGCGTGTGGGTTATCGGAGGAGCTGCAGTCATCGCCTTCGTGCTGTCTTTTTGCCAAAAATTCGGCGCGGTCATTCAAACGATTCCGGGCCCCGTGCTCGGCGGCGTTTCCATGCTCTTGTACGGGCTCATCGCGTCCAGCGGCTTACGCACGCTCGTTGAAGAAGGCGTTGATTACAAAGATAAACGTAACTTGACGATTTCGTCGGTTGTCATGGTCATCGGCATCGGCGGCGGCATTTTGCAGTTTACCGTCGGGAGCGACTTCGTGTTCAGTTTGGGAGGAGTTGCGCTTTCGACCGTCGTCGGCATCGTATTGAATTTAATAATTCCGAAAACGGTGGAATAAGCACCGCCGGTAAAATAAAGCGCCCGCGCATCGCATTTTTACCGGCGGGCGTTTTATTTTTACGTTGTTTCCGGCGCAATCCGTGCGGATATGCGCTTATCCGCGGCTCCGAGAGGAGCCGTTTTGTTTTTGCGCTTTATCGTCTGCGTCCGAAGAGGCGCAGGAGGGCGAGGAAGATATTGATAAAATCGAGATAGAGTTCGAGCGCGCCGATGATCGACGCTTTTTTGAACGTATCCGATCCGTCCGAATACTGCGCCGCCCTTAAAATCTTTTGCGAATCGTATGCGGTGAGTCCGACGAAGACGACGACGGTGATGAGCGAAATGAGCCACGAAAATCCCGACGAGCGCAAAAAGAAATTGATGAGTGAAGCGATGATGAGACCCCACAGCGCCATGATGAGATAGCGGCCGAACGAATTGAGATTCTGTTTCGTGACCGCGCCGTAGAGGCACATACCGCCGAACATTCCCGCTGCCGCAAGGAACGTGTAGGTTATCGCCGTACCGGTGTAGACGAGAAAGATCGATGAAAGCGTCAGTCCGTTCAGCGCCGAATAGACGATAAACGCGACGGACGCCGCAGCGGGCGAGATTTTGCGGATGGACGCGGAAAGCCACCACACGAGCGCGATTTCACCGATCGCGACGACCCAAAAACCGATACCGCTTCCGCCGAACAGCAGCCTCAACAGCGCCGCATTCCCTGCCGTAATGTAGGCGCTCACTGCGCTGATTACGAGCGCGAGCGCCATCCAGCCGTACGTACGCGTAAGGAATTTCCGTTTTTCGTTTTCTACCGCACGCGTGCCGATCGAATTGTATTGTTCCATATCCGTATGCTCCTCTATACAACGTTGATTTTCCCCGCCGGGAACCTATTACAAATATACATATATATTATATCACAGGATATAATTTTCTGCTATAATATGAATGAGCGAGGTTCTATGGCGAATATTATCGACTATATCGAGTGGCGCGGCGACTTGTCGTTTTCCGCCGTTCCGTTCAACGATATCGACGCTCTCATCCTGTGTCAAATTTCGTATCTCGATTTTTCAGGCATCGTAAGCGAACGCTTTAAAGATTGCGTAACGCTGAACGATGCCGCTGCACTTTTTCGAAGTGCAAAGGATTTTTCAAGACGACGCAAAGTCGGCGCGATGATCAATTCGCAGACGGTAGATCTTTTGTTCGCAGCCGCTTCTTCAAATCGTTTCGGAACTATAAAAGCGTGCGGTTATGCGGAGCGTTTCGATTTGCAAAAGGAAGAGCAATTTTCCGCGACGACTTTTTTGACCGGCGACAAGTACGCCTTTGTCGCGTTCCGCGGTACCGACGATACGATAATCGGCTGGAAAGAGGATTTCAACATGGGCGTCCTCAAAACCGTACCGGCTCAAACCGACGCGCTTAGCTATTTGACCGAAGCGATGAAATCGATACGCGGACGATTCCGCGTGGGCGGCCATTCGAAAGGCGGAAACCTTTCAATTTATGCCGCCGCAAACATCGACCGTAAATTCAAAAAACGCATCTCCTGCGTGTACAACAACGACGGACCGGGCTTTCGCGAAGAGATCGTCGCTTCTCTCGAATTCCGGGAACTTGCGCCGAAAATCCGTTCGTTTTATCCGCAGCTTTCCATCGTCGGTATGCTCTTTTCACATGCGGCCTCGTACGCCGTCGTCGAAAGCGAGCAGGCCGGCATCAGACAGCACGATCCGTTTTCATGGCATTTGACGAAAGACGGTTTCGTCTCGCTTCCGGGCTTCGACGCGGCAAGCGAATGGTTTCACGATACGTTCAACGCGTGGTTCCGTGAGCTTTCCGACGCCGAGCGCTCCCGCTTTGTCACTACGCTTTTTAAAGTGCTTGAGGCGACCGACGCAAAGACGAATTCGGAGCTCGAAAAAAATTGGTGGCAGAATTCGGCAAAAATCGTCGGTGCGTTTGCAAAGCTCGACGGCCCGTCGCGCGACAATATCATCAAAACGGTGCAGCTGCTTTTTCAAATCGGACACAGGCATTTGGCGCCGGCACGATTTTTGCCGTCCGATGCTTCGAAGAAAAAAAATCGATAAATTTCCGGAACGGATGAGAATAAAATTTCCGGCGTAGACTATTTCATATTTAGGGAGTATATTTATTCTATGGCAAAGAAAGATATTGACAATAATGATTCCACGGTATCGATTTCACAGGCGAAACTGGACGATGCTTTTGACGGCGAGAAAGCGGATAAAGCGGCGGACAAAAAAATCGTAAAAAAGCCGTCGGCGACTAAGGAGATCCTTCCTGCGGATCAGGCACTTCCGGTAAAGCTTTTGCTCATTCCGTTGCAGGGACGTCCGATTTTTCCGGGCATCTTTACGCCTCTTATGATCAGTTCTTCCGACGATACGAAAGTGATCGAAGAAGTGTGTGCGGGCGACGGCTATATCGGCATCGTCATGCTGAAAAATGAAACGGAAAATCCGTCGGTATCCGATCTGCATGCGGTCGGTACGATCGCGCGCATTATTAAAAAGATCAATTTGCCCGACGGCGGACTCAACGTGTTTATTTCGACGCTCAAGCGTTTCCGTATCCGAAAAGCGCTGCACGCGACGACGCCGATGGCGGCCGCGGTCGATTACCTCGACGACGAAGAAGACGATACGTTTGAAGTAAAAGCGCTCACGCGCGCGCTGTTGAGCGAAATGAAAGAAGTATCCGAAAACAATCCGCTCTTTTCAGAAGAGATGCGCCTGAATATGGTGAACATCGATCACCCCGGAAAGATCGCCGACTTTATCGCGTCGATCCTCAACATCGATAAAGCCGATCAGCAAAAAGTGCTCGAAACGGTAAACGTGCGCCAGCGTATGGAGCAAGTGCTCATCTATATTAAAAAAGAGCAGGAGCTTTTACGCGTCCAGAAAAAAATTCAAAACGAACTCAACGAACGCGTCGAAAAAAATCAGCGCGAATATTTTCTCCGCGAAGAACTGAAGTCGATTCAGGAAGAGCTCGGCACGGACGCCGAAGGCAACGCGACCGATTATCAAAAGTTTAAAAAGAAAGCGGAGGAATTTCATTTTGAAGGCGAGATAAAAGAGACGGTCGACAACGAACTCGAAAAATTCAATCTCATGGATCCGAACTCCGCCGAATACATCGGTACGCGGAATTTTCTCGAACTCGTCACGCAGCTTCCGTGGAACGACAAGCCTGCGGAAAATTACAGCCTCGACGAAGCGAAAAAGATTCTCGAGCGCGATCACTTCGGCCTTGACGACGTAAAAAAACGCATCATGGAATTTTTATCGGTTCGAAAGCTCAAGCAGGATGCAAAGGGCAGCATACTGCTGCTCGTAGGTCCTCCCGGCGTCGGCAAAACGAGCATCGGGCATTCGGTCGCGGATGCGATGCATAAACCTTTTTATCGATTTTCCGTCGGCGGTCTTCGCGACGAAGCTGAGATCAAAGGACACCGCAGAACTTATATCGGTGCGCTGCCCGGAAAAATCATACAAGGTTTGCGCACGACGAAAACGCGCGCTCCCGTCTTTATGATCGACGAAATCGATAAGATGGGACAGAGTTATCAGGGAGATCCCGCGAGCGCGCTGCTCGAAGTGCTCGATCCCGAACAGAATGTCGGTTTTCGCGACAACTACCTCGATTTGCCGTTCGATATTTCCGACATATTTTTTATCCTCACCGCGAACACGCTCGATTCGATCCCGGAACCGCTGCTCGACCGTGCCGAAGTCATTCAGCTGCCGGGCTATATCGATCAGGAAAAAATCGAAATCGCAAAGCGCTATCTCATTCCGAAAAATCTTAATAAAAACGGACTTGAAAAAAATCAAGTGCAGTATACGAAAGAAGCGCTTTTGATGATCGCCGAAGAGTACGCGCGCGAAGCCGGAGTGCGCAATTACGAAAAGAGCGTCGATAAAATCCACCGCAAAATCGTTACAGAACTTATGAACGAAGCGGAGAAAAAAGCGGAAGAAGCGGCGGCGAAAGCGAAAAAAGCAAAGGAAGCCGAACTTGCTGCAAAAAAAGCACAGGGCGAACACGTACTCACGCAGTCGGAAATCGACAAACTCGTCAAAGCGAACCGTGATTTGACGCAGTTGGAAATCGACTCGCTCGTGGACTCCCGATGGAAGCTTTCGCAGGGCGATATCGATCTGCTCGTAAAGAAAAATAAAAACCTCACACAGGCGGAGATCGACAAACTCGTTTCGGTAAAGCGCGAAAGCGAAAAAGTTTCAGCCGCCGATTTCGTCGACAGAACGAAAAAATATACGATCGATGCGAAAGCTCTCGACAAGTATCTCGGTAAACCCGTCTTCGATGAAAGCGAAATCAAAAAGGCGGACATCGCGGGAACGGCGATCGGTTTGGCGTGGACGAGCATGGGCGGCGATACGCTGCTCATCGAAAGCATCGCGTATCCGAGCGCGAAGGGCGGACTGCAGCTTACCGGTCAGATGGGAGACGTGATGAAAGAGAGCGCGCAGATCGCGATCAACTGGGTAAAAGAACAAGTGCTTTCAAAAAAGATAAAGAGCGAAGAGTGGTTTGAAAAGAATATAATTCACTTGCACATTCCCGAAGGCGCGGTCAAAAAAGATGGCCCGTCCGCCGGCATTACGATGGCGACGGCGTTTATGTCGCTGCTCACCGGAAAAATTATTAAAGGGCATCTTGCGATGACGGGCGAGCTTTCGCTTACGGGGCAGGTTTTGCCGATCGGCGGACTCCGAGAAAAGACGGTTGCGGCCAGGCGGAACGGCATAAAAACGATTTTGATTCCGAAAGCGAACGTCCGCGATCTCTCCGATATTCCCGATCACGTAAAGGCGGGTATTACGTTTATACCCGTGACTCGCGCCGAAGAAGTGATGCTGCACGCCTTTGCGGAAAACGGAAAAACGGGAGCGCTTTTCGAGATGCCGGTCGTGAAAAAAAGCGCGGCGAAAAAGAGCGCTCAGGCGGAACGCGCGGTAAAAAGCGATACGCTTAAAGCGGCTGAAAAAAAATCGATGCGGAAAAAATCCTCGAGAAACGCTGACGGCGGAAAATCGTCGGCGGCAAAAAAGGATACGAGCCGACGCGAAAAATCCGTTTCGAAAAAAATCGGGGTGAAATCGTCCGCTTCGAAAAAGGGCGCAGCGAAAGCGAAAAAAACCGCCGTAAAAAAAGGTGCGGGGAAATCGCGCAAAGGAAAATAAAAGGGGGCTGTCTCAAAAGTCGGTTACTTTTTCGACAGCCCGTCGGTCGCCGGAGCCGCCGCGGTCCAGCTTTTTAACAGCGTTACCTTCGGCCTCTTTCACCCTGCTGCGGTTATGTTTGCCGCTCAGCATGCGTGGCGCAAAGAGCAGTACGTGCTGAGCCAGCTTTTGTATTCCATCTGTGCGATAGGCCGGCAAAAATTTTAGGAGCGCTTTGGACGGCATCGTCGTTCACCGGTGCGGCTACAGATTTTTATACGCATCGTATTCCGCCTTCCCCCTTGTAGGCATTTTCCTTTTTATTATGTTTAATAAAAAAATAAAACAAGCGGATAAAAATGATGCATAAATCTTTTACCGCATAAAACCGAATAGAGGAGGGGGAGCAGCCTTATCCGCTTGCGGCTCCCCCTGTCTTCAGCCGCCCCCTCGCTCCCTGTTTCGATTCGGTGCCGCTTTCGTTTGCTCTTGCAAAAAATATCCCAATGCCGGTAAAACTCAGGTCTGGCAGTGGGTGTTTCCACAAGCTCGCCGATGGCGTAACAGAGAAGCCGACGAGCAGGGGTGGAACCATATCGATCCTTCGGTTATTCAGCGTACTCTGTATGAAGCGGTTGATTTATTTCGGCTGATGATAAGGTAGGAAGATATTACTTTCTGTATTTCAACATTTTAGGCTGAGAATTAGTAATTTTTATGATATAATGAGGATGGGGTGACAGGAATGTTAGGTCGACGCCTGCACTGGCGCGCGTAAAAGGGGAAAAAGTGAAAGAAAAGAGAACAGTTCCAGAATGCTTTGAAATTTTGAAATCATACAAGAAATATGATTTAGAAACAGTTTACAATAAATATGAACATAATGGTAAGAAGTCATTAAAAAAATATACAAAAAAAGAATTTAAGAATCTCTTAAAAAATTGTGATAAAAAAGAAGATGATATTTATTCTGATTATGAACTAGAGCAAATTGAATATATTTGCTCTAAAATGACTAATTACTCTGAATCGTTATTAGATTTAAAAATTTCATATTTGGAGAAAATATACGAAAAAGAAGATAGAAGGCAAGAAGTTATTGATCAAAAAGCCCATGGTAAAATAGAGCAAACTTCATTAGTGATAGGTTTAATTGGATTATTCGGTGCAGGCGGAGTTTTTGAGATTTTTAAAAATACGTATATTTTTTTGAAAGTTATATCTTTTGTACTTATGACATTAATGTTTTTTTTCTTTTGTCTTTCAATTATTTGGTCTGTAAGGGTTTTAATTCCAAGACCTTACCAAAGGCCTCGTCAAGCCCTAATGAGTTACGGTATTGAAAATGATATAAAAACTCAAAAAATTGGATATTTTGGATCATTATATGATTCAATTACTTGGAATCAAATCTGTAATTCTAAGAAAAACAAATTAATGGAATATGGACAGAAATTTTTTGTTATTGGTTTAGGGATTTTATTGATCTACATAATAGTTTTATGTATTTCTATAATGCTTTTTTCAGATAACGGTAACTCAAATATTTTCTACTTTATTTTTGAACAAATTAAAGAAAATATGAGTGATGGAGTTTTTATAAAGAAAAGTTAATAAGCACATAACGCAGTTTTCAAAGCCGACAACGCAGGCAAGCTGTGTTGCGGTTTAAAACAATGTTAAATTGACCCTTTGGGCAGAGGATAGAATGGGAAGAGACTTAACTATATACCCGATTAAAGCGACAAAAGAGCAATTAAAGGAAATAATCGAATCACATGGTTTTAATCGTTGTAAGCACTTATGGGATTGGCCGAAGGGGACATTAAATTACTCATGGTTTGAATCAAAAGATTTTTTGTCAATAGATGGAGTAAGTGCAGATATATACCCAATTTGTGATGAAGAAAAAAAATACACTCAAAATGAATGGGCAGTACATGTAAGGAATCTGTATAGTGCCAGTGTATTTGATGTAAAAAAACTTAATTCTGTTTTAAGAGATATTAGAAAGAAATATGGTGGAATAATAAAAGGAGATTATGGAACCAATAAATATGCTCCGTTATGGGAAGATGAAAGTACACCAATGAGCAGAGGCCTAACATTTGTTGCAAATCATGTAAATAGGAAAATTGACTCATTGTTATTTGCTATGCCTGAATCTTGCTTAAAGTATCCAGAAACAAATGATATAAGCGATCCAATGACAATTATTATGAAATCCATGGATCCTATACGTGTTGTTTATAATGCTTTTGTTCCATTTATAATATCTGCATTTGAATATTTCTTTTCTCAAACATTTCAAATACTACTCAAATATGATGATAACGCAATAGGGAAACGAAATACATATAATCAGAAAATACAATTTGAAAAAGTAATTGAAATATCAAAAGGCGAAAATACAATAGAAGCACTGATAAGTGATAATTACAGCTTTCAAAATATTGGACAAATTAATAAGGCGTTTAAAGAATGGTTTGATATTGATATTAACAAGGCATTATTCAAAAAAAAGAAAATCGGTAACAAAATAAAATATCTTCAAAAAACCATGGATGAAATAATCCGGCTTAGACATGGAATTATTCATCATTTTGAAATCGATTCATCCTTAACAAAAGATGACGTAAATAATATGCTTAAGGTTCTTCAGTTAGTTATTGATGAAGTGATAAGTTGTATTGAACAGAAATACACAATTAAAATAGAAACAGAAAGCTAACACTCGCTTTAGCGTTGACATTGCCTTGACGGCAATTCAGGTTAAACGGTAGTTATACGGACGCTCATGCTAGGGTACATGAATTAAAGGGATAAAGAGAAACGTTTCAAATTGCAGAAAGATTAGAACATGGAGAATGGAGAATTAACTCAGCAAGTCAAGCTTACTGAATTAATGAATTTGATAATAAAACTTTAGAATACGCCTTGAATATGTTGACAAATTCAAGTGTTCGTTTTATATTAGCGCTATGAAGTTCACTGTAGAAAGGCTTCCCCAAGCAAAAGCTGAGATAGAATTTCTGGAACAATCGCAAAAAGATTTACTTAAAACTGAATATCAAAAGATTGAACAACAAGGAATTGAGTTTGTAAAAGTAAAACCTCTGCAGAAGAAAATTTATGAAATTAAATCGAATGAGCTGAGGTCTTTATTTAAATATAAAGAAGGAAGAATTATTGTAATTGGAGTTGTGTTTGTAAAGAAAACACAGAAAACTCCAAAAGAAACTATAAAACTTGCGGAGAAGCGTTTGAGGGAGATCTGATTATGGAATATGTATATGTAAAAGATTCGGAAGGGTATGTTTTTAAGAAACGGAAAGCAGAAGTCACTTCTGATGAAAAAATTATTTCTGAAAAGGAATATATGAAAACATCCGGGCTTGCAGCTTATGAAAAAGAATTTGGACATGGCGGTGCAAGAGAAAATGCCGGAAGAAAACAGAAATTCGGCTCTCCGCTAAAGTTTCAAATCCGTGTAACGCAGGAAGAAAAAGATTTTATTACTTATGCAAGAAAACATCATATAAACTATGCTGCAATGATGAAATAAATAACACCTGACACAGCTTTCAAAGCAGTCATTTTTGTCTGCACAAAAAGGCGATTTAACTGCGCAGTTATACGGATGCCCGCACTGGGACGCCGAGGATAAAATTGATAAAAAAGGTCACAATAATAAGTCTTTCAAGCGGAATTCTCGGAGAACCGTTTGTTCAGCATGAAGTAAAGATTGGGATGAAAAGGCTCCATGATTACGGTCTTGAAGTCGTTACTACTGAAAATGCCTTAAAAGGAATGACGTATTTGTCCGAGCACCCTGAATCAAGGGCTGACGACTTGTTAAATGCTTTGAATGATAAATCCGTAGATATGATTTTATGTGCGATAGGCGGAGATGATACATACCGCCTTTTACCGTACCTTTTTGAAAACGATGAGCTTAAAAACGCTGTCAAAGATAATAAAAAAATATTTTTAGGCTATTCGGATACGACCATAAATCATTTTATGCTGCGTATTATTCCTTTTGGAGTAACGGCTTATCTCGATACATGAGAGCAAGTAATTAGATTTGAGAGCAGCAGGTAATACGATTTTCAAAGTCGACAACACGAGCAAGTCGGTTTGCGGCTTAAATACAAGTTATACGGACGCCCGCACCGGGACGCGCCGGGAGGAAAAATGAAAAAAATAATTTTACTATTGATTTTAATAATTTTGTTATTCGGAGGCGAAAAAAAAGGTAATACTTCAGCTGAGGAAGTAAATAAAACTCCATATTCGGAAACAAAAACAACAAACCGGCGTGAATACTCATTGTCAACAAAAAGTTATTATTTAAAAGAGAATCCTAAATTTATGGGAAAAGCCATGAATTTTGCTTATCAGGAATATTCCGGTATTACAGCCCCGGTTATAATGTATCCGAATTACGGGTACATAAGAAAAAATGCCGGTGTTTCACCGAATTTTGTAAATATAACCTCAAAGCGAATTATGAAAGCAAAAATTTTTTTTAGGGGAACAGGACACTCCGAAGATAAAGATTTATCGGTATCATTTGATACTTTCGATTTTATGTCAGGAAGTAACTGCACGGTTAAATTGCATGATTCTTTTCTTCAAGATAATATGTACACAATCGACAAAATTATTTTCTATTACAATGATTTATCTGAGCAAACGGTCCAAGCCGATGAATTATACTCTGAAAGAGCACTTGCTCCGCTGGATTTGACTGGTTCAGGTATTTTCTTTATCGATGATCCGAATACCGGCTCTTATAATTTTATTGTAAAAACTTATTCTTCCGATTCGGAAAGTACCGGAAAGTATAAAATAACCGCTACCAAAGAAGACGGCAAAGAAGTAAATGTAGAAGACGGTATTCCTTATCTCATCGAGGGAGATATTTTCTTAACCGATTTGTGGAGTAAGATAGCAATCGAACAATTATGTAATTTGAAAAAATTGGAAATTGAGTTTATTTCTACGGATGATACGGTTTTACGAGAAGAAGTTACCGATTCCGCTCAGTTGGATAAAATTACTATGTGGGTATCGGCATTTAATTACTACGGATATAAATGATATTATAACTGTTAATGCATACAGTTACCCACCGCACATAAGCAAAAGACTCTATGACAAGAAAAGAATTTGAAAATAAATATCGATATATGAGTGAACTCAACGCATTGGCAAAGTCACACTGTCGGTACGTTTTAAAGCAGGGGGGCGAAGATTTTGCTAAAATTCTGCAATCAATCAACAACCCCGACGCAGAGCGTCGGGGTATGTTGTTCTCATAAGGTGGTTGCAGTCGGCATTAATACCCTTTGTTACGACGCGGCATGTGAGATAACCCTCCGCACGAATAAAAAAAGTACCGAACAGAGCTTGGATTCCGGCCGGATGTTTTTGGAAAGGCAATGACAGCGAACTGCAAAGATATTCTCTCTCTTGCCTGAGAACGATTACGGTCTTTTTATCCGGTTGCTTTTGCAAAAAAATATCCCAATGCCGGCAAAACTCAGTTCCGGCAGTGGGTGTTTCCTCAAGCTTGCCGATGGCGTAACAAAGAAACCGGCGAGCAGGGACGCCACCATATCGATCCTTCGGTTATTCAGCGTACCCTGCATGAAGCGGTTTTAAAGTCCGGCATCCCTAAAACAATCAACACTCCCGACGCAAAGCATCAGGATGTTGTTCTTACAAGGTGGTTGCAGGCGGTTTTCATACCATTTATTACGGTTCAAGAAGCGTCGGAGGTATGAAAACCTCCGCACGAATCGGCTGCCACACTTTCCGCCACTCATTTGCAATGCACCTGCTGGAAGCCGGCTACGATATCCGCACCATCCAAGAGCTTCTCGGCCACAGCGATGTTAAAACCACTATGGTTTACACCCACGTTCTAAACCGCGGCGGGCTGGGCATTCAAAGCCCTATAGACAGGATGTAATTTTTCTTTGCTCCGTTTAGTGAGGATAGGCCTAATCTGCCGATTGTTGATTTATTCTTGTGAACAGTTATGGTAGAAAGATCTGATTTTCTGATCCGCAGCAATTTAGATGGAAAAGCATAGGTTTTTGTGATATTATAAGGAAAGGTCGAAAGGATGTTATAGCGACACCGCCTATGCGGCGGTGAAACAAAGCAAGAGAGCATTGAATAAGTGGAAAGTATTTGTGACAAAATCTCTTTTGAAGAATATGTAATTCTATATAATACAATAAATTAGAAGATCTGTTTTTTAAAAGAGGCAATAATATAAAATTATTATAAATAGCGGAGTGTGACATTCTATTAAAATGGCAGCAATTGCAGAAATATTGAAAAATAACGGACCAATGCTTTCTTCCGAAATAAAAGAAATTATTATGAAGCTAGAAAATATTTCGGATACAGCAGCTAGAAAACAAATTTCGAGAGCTAAAGGCAATATTCAGAGATTAACTTTTTTTACATTTCCAAAGAATGAGGCTTTTCTATATTTATCAGAACAATATAAAACTCCAGATTTTTATCATAATTTATATCAAGCATTAATCAAAAAAAATTCCATAACTGGAAGTGTTCTTGCTACTATTGATTGTCTTTCTGGCGATATTGAATATAATAAATTTTTAACTCTCTCTATTAGTTCTTTTGCAACAAAACGAAAAACTATTGAAACTATTAAAAAAGAATTAATTTCGGTTGGCTTTATAGAGCAATATGTAGATTCCCAAGGTACAAAGCGTATAAGAATTCTCAAAGCTATTTCACAACACAATGACTATGACGTACGAGTAAACGATATAGAAGAAGAATGTACCTTAGCAATTGTTGAGGATTGGCTCAAAAAAAATAGCTTTGTTAGTTTTAACAGAATAAAACGTTTTAATGATTTTTCAGGGGCAATTTGGGATTTAACTGCGCCTTCTTATTTGCAATCACTTACAAAATTTTCATCGAACAAATTGAAGCCAGGATTTATTGTAATAGATATTCTTCCTCAATATAATATTAATGAAACACAAATAAGATATTTTATTGAAAAAGTAAAAACAATAAATGCAAAAAAAAATGTAAGAACCTTTTTACCTATTATTATCGGTTTTAATTTTTCAGCAGAAGCATTTAATTTATTAAAAGAAGCTAATGTTCTTGTAACAACTGTTGAAAACCTTATTGGAGAAACATCATCAAAATTATTGCAAGAAATCTGTAATGTAATTCAGAATTCAACCCAAGTAATACTATCTTCAAACGAAGAGAAAATTACAAACATATTAAAAGCAGTAACCAAATTTGAAGGAAAGGTCAATAATATAAAAGGTCTCCTTTTTGAAATGATTGTTGCCAATATAAAGTATTCAATAGATAACTGTTATATTGAACTAAATAGAAAAATTGTTTATTATAACAAAAATGCAGAAATAGATGTTTTTTGCAGGAAAGGACAAAATGAAATATTAGTTATAGAGGCTAAAGGATATGCTAATAACATTACAGAAGAACAAATTGATAGATGGAAAAATCGTATGTCTTTAATTTATAAATGGCTTTTAAGTATTCCTGAAAATAATGGTAAAAAAATAAAATTTGAATTTTGGACCACATCTGATTTTGATGCCCAAGCCTTGGTTTCATTAAATAAAATGAAAACAATAATAAAAAAATACAGTATAGATTGGAAAAACTTGAATAATATTAAAGATTTATGCAAAACTAATAAATTAAATGGTCAATTAAGTATATTAAATGAGTATTTTACAAATACATAATATTTGTTATAACTCAGTTTTTGTGCGGACATTTTGCTTTGTTACGGTTTTGCTGGTCGCTTCGCTCCTTCACGTAAAAACCGCGTCAATTCTGGCGTCGCCAGAACCTCAAAACGCAGCACAAAACAATGTTAGCATGACACCGCTTTAGCGGTGCAAAAAAAGAATAATTTTTATAAATTTTAGCATACGAGGTATTGGTATTGTACCATAAAAATGGTACAATATGATATGAATAAAGAGAATTGCTTGATATATGAAGGTGTCTTTTTTAGAATTGAATGGTTTTATGATAAAGCAGGATATAGTCAAGCATTTGAATACTTTAGAAAAGTATCACCTTCTCAAAAACGAAAATTTCTTATGTTGATAAAGAAAATAGGTGATTTCGGTAAAATATTTGATAAAATAAAATTCAGATATGAAGGAGATGAAATTTATGCATTTAAACCTCAGCCTGATAGATATTTATGTTTTTTTAAGAAAGGAAAGAAAATAATTGTAACAAATGGATTTTGTAAAAGAACGAATAAACTGCCGTTGGCAGAAAAGACAATCGCTTTAGAAAATAAAAAAATATATGAACATTTATATGAGGAGCGATGTGATTATGGAAGAGTCGACCTTTGATAAGTACATAAAAAATGATATAAAACAAAAAAAGAAGTTTGATAAAGAATATAATAACTTTCTACTGTCGGAATTTATACTTGAAAAAATGGAAGAGGAAAATATATCTGTTAGAGAACTTGCGAGGAAAGCTGAAGTATCACCGACAATCATTCAAAAATTACGAAATAATAAAACAGCAGATAAAATAAATTATCAAACTTTTTTATCTGTTGTAAATTCTCTTGGCTACAGGGTAAACATAGAAAGAATTTAAAAGTGCTAACACCCGCTTCAACCTGACATTGCGGACAAGCCGCAAATGCAGGTTAAGCGGATGTTATATGGATGCCAGATGGCACTTGAGGAGAAAAAATATAATGGGATTTGCACAACCGATTTCAATAAAAAATGCAATTGATAAAATTCATGAAAAAAAATATTTACTCCCTGCAATTCAAAGAGAATTTGTCTGGGGGACAGAGCAAATAGAAACTTTATTTGACTCTATCATGCGTGGTTATCCTATTAGTTCTTTTTTATTTTGGGAAGTTGCTGAAGAAAATATTCCTAAGTATCAATTTTATGAGTTTATAAGAAATTACCATGAACGTGATAATACCCATAATGAAAAAGCAAATTTAACTGGTGAAAAAAGCATTACAGCTATTCTTGATGGTCAACAGAGATTAACGTCTTTATATATCGGCTTAAAAGGTTCGTATTCCTATAAAATGCCAAGAATGAGATGGAATAATGATTTAGGATTTCCTAAAAGAACTTTATGTTTAAATATCATGTCAAAACCCATAGACTCAAACCTTGAATATGATTTTAAATTTCTTACACAAAAAGAACGTACAACAATTGATGACGAATGTTTTTGGTTTGAAGTTGGAAATATTTTATCTTTTAAATCTCCTGGTGATGTAAATAATTATCTGATAGAACATGATATCTTTACAAAAGAAAAAGATAAGGCTCATTTTGCAAATAATGCGTTATATAAATTGTATTCAGTTATAAATGAACCTTCGATAAATTTCTTTTTGGAAGAAAGTGATTCTTTAGACAAAGTTCTTAATATATTTATTCGAGTAAATAGTGGTGGAACACAATTGAATTATTCAGATTTATTGTTATCGATTGCGTCTGCCCAATGGAAAGAAAAAGATGCAAGAGAAGAAATAACTCATTTTGTAGACGAAATAAATAAAATTGGTGATGGTTTCAATGTAAATAAAGATTTTGTATTGAAGACTTGTCTTGTATTGTCTGATTTTAAGGATATCGCTTTTAAAGTTGATAATTTTAATCAAGGTAATATGTTGAAAATTGAAAAAAATTGGGATACTATTACAAAAGCAATAAGGCTTTCATATAATTTATTAGTTAGCTTTGGCTATAATCGTGATAGTTTAACTTCAAATAATGCAATAATTCCAATCGCGTATTATCTATTACAGCAAAACTGCCCAGATAATTTTGATATATCAAAGAAATATGAAAAAGACAGAAAAGAAATTTTTCATTGGTTAGTTTCCGCTTTGTTAAAGAAAGTTTTCAGTGGACAACCAGATAATGTACTACGTCCTATAAGAGAAATTATACGTAAATCAAATTCTGCTTTCCCAAGACAAGAAATTTTTGATAAGCAAAAAGGTTCTATAAAATCGTTTATGTTTAATGATGATGAAATAGATAATTTATTTATGTATCAATATGGCAATGCTTTTACATATTCCATTTTGGCGATAATTTACCCATCACTCAATTTTAGAGGAAAATTCCACGAAGATCATATATTTCCAAAAACTCTTTTTACAGCAAAAAAATTGAAAGAGTTAGGAATCCCAGAAGAAGATATATCATTCTATCTAGATAATTATAATTGTATTGCAAATCTGCAGTTATTAGAAGGAATTCCTAATCAAGAAAAATCAAAGAGGATGTTTATTGAATGGATCGTTGAAACATATCCTGATGAAACTGATAGAAAAATGTATATGGAAAGAAACTATATACCAAATTGTTCATTGGATATAAAGAATTTCAGAGAATTTATAAAAAAACGAACTGGGTTAATTACTAAAGCAATAAAAAATATGCTTAAGTAAAAATCACATAACACTGTTTTCAAAACCGATAAATGGGACGACGCCCATTTGCGGTTTAAAACAATGTTAGGACGACACGCCGCTGGCGCTGGCGTGCGATGTTTTGGAGAAAATCTATGAAATTAGATGGATTTGGTGTTTTTGTAAAAGATATGCCGACGATGGTGCGTTTTTACAGGGATATATTGGGATTTGAAATCAAAGAGGCAGAAGATGCATCGAATGTATTTCTTGAAAAGGGCGGCACTCTGTTTCTATTTTACAGACGCTCAGATTTTGAAAAGATGACTTTTATAAAACTCAATTATGCAGAAAAGATAAATGGGCATTTTGAAATTGCCTTAGGTGTAGAAAATTTTGCGGCAGTGGATAAAGCATATAATGAAATAGTCGCAAAGGGTGGAGAATCTGTAATGCCGCCTACAACAGAGCCTTGGGGACAGCGAACTTGCTACATTGCCGACCCCGAAGGGAATCTTGTAGAAATCGGTTCTTTCGTGAAAGAAAAAAGTCCTAATACCCGCTTCAACCTGACATTGCGGACAAGCCGCAAATGCAGGTTAAGCGAATGTTAGGTTGCCCCTACGGGCTCAATAAGAAGGAGAAAAGATGTCACCTTTAGAATTATTACAAAAAATTTTGGAAACTTCTGAAAATGATAGTAAAAAACTAGTAACATATTTTACAGTATTAATCTGTGTAACTTTAATATCTGTAATAGTGAATCTAATGGTTCAGGTATATATTAATAATCGTGTTTTACGAAATGACATAAAGAAAATGAAATATGAAAGAAAACTGAAATATATTGAAAATGTTTATAGTTGGTTGTTTTACATATCGAACCTGATGTTTTCTGGTCAAGATCAGAGTATACAAAAAAAGGTTAGTCAATTACGAACTCAAATAGGTAATAATCGCATACTCTTAGAAAAAGCCATTTTTGATATTTCAAATGAAATCCTTGATTACTATGTTATTGTTATATCAAATCCTAGATCAAGAGATATAACAAAAGAAAACAAGCTATTTGCAGATTATATTAAGGAATATGAGCAGTTATGACTATAGTTTTTCCAAAGAACTTTGGCATTGAAAGTGTTGATGAGTTCCTTAAGAGTTCAGAGATTATTTTTTCTTTAAAACATAAACATGAAAAAGATTTCGAATTAAATCTATCAAAAATAAATAGTATTTGTTTACTCGGACAATTGCTTATTTACAAATTTATAAGCTACACATCAGAAAATGAATGTTTTATAAAACCTCGATTAACTTTTAATCCTGATCATGAACTTGAAGAAACACTCATTCAGTATGGATTTTATCCAATTATTAAAACATATATTGTTTCACCAACTAATGAAGGAGAAATTTTAAAAGCATATAAAAAGTTAAAATACTTTGAACGGGATAATGTTTTAATCACTCCACAACGTCTGCTTCGCTCAGAAATTCATCTAAAAAGTATTTTTGAAGAAGAACTATTTAATCGAATTTTCTTGTTTTATCAGTGTAACGATAAATCACGGTTAGTATGTACTGCAATAAGTGAATTGTTATCAAATTTTTGGTCTCATGCCACAGATGACAGCGGAACTGTTATGGTAGCCATGGGGAATAAGCATTATATGGAAATTTGTTTTGCTGATAATGGTTGTGGAATAATTACAAATTTACAATCATCAAATGAAAGATATAAAAAAATGTCAAAAGAAATGATTTTAAGACAATCTCTTATGCAAGGAGTTACATCAAAAGCAAATAGCAATCACTTAGGAATGGGGCTATATTTAATAGACATGATTGCTAAAAAAAATAATGGTTATTTTCGTGTGATTTCAGAAGGCTATGAATATATTTCTGGTCGAAACAAAGAAAAAGTTAGGAAGTCTGGTTTCTGGAAAGGTACAATTGTTTATTTGCGTCTTGGATTAGATAAAATTGTTTGTATCAGAGATATTAAAGAATTACTTGTGGTCAATAAATTATCGATTACTTGGAGGTAGATATATGGAATATCAAATGGATAAATACGGAACTAATATTACAAATGAAGAAGTTACATCAAAACTTTCAAATGATATAATGAAGATTATTAATGATACTAAAGATGAAATAATTACATTGAACTTCGGTAATATTAAGTTGCTTTCTACTATTGCGGCAAGAAGCATTTTTAAACCTATTGCGGATAAATATAATTTAGAAAAAATGTTTCAACGAATTGAAATGCTAAATGTTGAAAAGGATTTGAGGGTAATACTTAATCATGCACTTAATAGTCTTGTGTCAGAAACCTAACAAACGCTTCAAGCTGACATTCCCTTTGTCATGAAAATTGCTTTAAATTTTGGAAGCAATTTTCATGACAAGCCTGAGCTTTAGTAATTTGGTAGCTCAGGCACGGCAAATGCAGGTTAAGCAAATGTTATATGGAACTGTTCTTCAGGCAGCTTGGAGAAAAAATGAGAAAAGCGATTGTTCTGTTTCCGATTTGTTCTTTACCGGTTTCATGTGCGTATAAACAAATTTCATTTGATGCGAAAAAATGGAAAAATGAGAAGAATCGCTACTGTATGGCAGATTCTCTAATCATAAAAATTAACGAAAAAAGCCCAAAAGAGCTGAAATATTCGATTTGCCGGGAAACAAAGCTTGAAGAAAGAATTAAAGATACAGAAGTTTCTTATTAATTGAAATCCGAATAAAAAGGAATATATCGATAAAAATTCTACCTGCTTTTTCCTTTTTGTATTTTATTTAAGTCGGCGATATAATTCAAACCGAAAATCTCAATCTCATCTAACACTTTTTGAAATTGAGTTCCCAATTTACTCAAAGAGTATTCAACATGAGGCGGGACTTCGGCAAAGACTTTTCGGTCGATTAGTTTATCTTTTTCAAGCTGACGGAGCTGCCTTGTTAAAACAGTTCGAGTTGTTGAAGGCATTAATCTTTGAAGCTCATTAAACCTTTTTGTACCCGTACTCAGATGATATAAAATTATAATCGCCCATTTCCCTTGCAATACTCTTTGCGTAGTAGCGAAGGGGCACTTATCATAAATCGACATCATATAAAATTCCTTATAAGTATTATATTTAATACTATGTATTATAAATGTTCGTACTTGTAAAATCAAGACAAGAGAGTATAATACTACCCATAGAAGAGAGGAACACTTCTAAATATTTACCGGAGGAATTTTATGAAAAATGAAGCAATGAAGGTATTTGATGCTTATCGAGATGCATTGGAAAGAGGTGATTTCGCAGAAGTTTTTGCAACAATCTCCGATACTATCGTATGGCACATGGGAGGCGAAAGTTCGCTTTCAGGTACGGTTGTAGGGAAACAGGCGTTGGGAGAACGTTTAGGAGAATTTGCAAAAAGGAGTGGCGATACATTTAAAGTTATTACCAATTGGGCTGCAAGTAACGATTGTTTTGTTGCTGCAAGTGTTGTTTCCGTAGCGCAAAGAGGTGCTGATAAGCTAAATGATCCGGGTATTGATCTATTCAAAATAGAAAACGGTAAGATACAAGAAGTATGGACTTTTGCCGAACAACAATCAGCAGAAGATAAATTTTGGGGCTAAGATAGAATTTTTCTGTGTTATAGATAATTCATCATAGGAAAATAAATAAAAGACGTATAACACCAGCTTAACCTAACATTGCGGACAAGCCGCAAATGCAGGTTAAGCGGTAGTTATGTGCAAAACGCCAACGCGTTGGCAAAGGTTTGAAGCCGGCTTAGTAAAACCGGCTGCCTAAACTACAACTTCGGAGTATTTTGAGGCTGCACTTTTATTGACTTTTCCATACTTTGAGCGGTTCACACTTTGGATTCTATGGACTTTTTCCCTTTCCTGCTATTGCCGGATCTGCACAGCTTTTCCTGTCCACCCCCAAAGGCGGTGGTTTACTACAGATTAATTATTCACGTGTGGATATTTTCGATGTGCCTGTGTGCAAAACGGCTCGTACCCTTTATCTGCGAGTTTTCGAAAGAAAACTCGAAATTAAATTGAACGGCGCTATTTCAGACGTTCAATTTAAACCTTCGGTTATTGTTCGCATAGGAAATCGTGGCGCGTTTCATGTCCTTGTGAATGCCGAGATGATAGAGGCTGCCGCTTGTGATATGGTTTTATGTTCTAACCCAAACTTATACCGCGAATTACAGACTTTAAAAAGTACCTTCTTTATCTTGGACGTAGTGAAATTTATTTAAAAGCTCTTCGTCGTATTCGGGAATTGCGCCCTGATGCGCACAGACATAATCCGCAAGGGTTGATCCGAAGGCCAACGCCTGCTGTAAAGGGGCACCTTTAAGCATCATGTACAAAAAACCTGCGGATAAACTGTCTCCGGCGCCGACCGTATCTACGACGGTTATGTCTTTACAGTTCTGCCGGAAAATTTTTCCGTCCTTCGCACAGCAAACCGAACCTTTTTTTCCGAGAGTTACTAAGATTATATCGAGCGGGTATCGGTGAAAAAGCTCCGCTATCGTTTCATCGAAATTCTTTTTACCGATGTCTGCGGCGTTCGCTATAACGGGAATTTCATCGTTATTCATTTTAACGATGGTGGCATGTAGAAGCCCTTGATCGATTATTTCCTTGCTGTAAAAATTTTTACGGATATTCACGTCGAAAAATCTTACGGGGACGTCGATAGAGTCCCATATTCGGCAGAGGGCTTTTCGGTTTTGTTCGCTGCGTTGTGCAAGAGTTCCGTAACATAGAACGTCAAACGGTCCTTTTAGCTCATCGGAAATTTTTATGTCGTCCCAAGCGCACGGCTCGTTAAAAGCGTAGTCGGCTATTCCGTCGACAAGAAAAACTTCGGCTTTTCCGGTAGGAAATTCGCTTATATGAATATGCTCGGAGCCTATTCCGAATTTTTTAACGGTGTTCAACGCCGACCGCCCCAGTTCGTCGTCTCCTACCGCGCTGACGATAGTTCCCGTTGCGCCGAGTTTTTGAAAATGCGCAGCCACATTTAACGGGGCGCCTCCGATTCGCGCCGAATCTTTGAATATGTCAAAGAGTATTTCTCCGAAACAGATAAATTTCATATTATTCAATCATTATAACATAACAGTCGCTATAAAGCGACCGTATCGTTGCCGTGTTGTTACCGCCTGTTTCCGCCGGATTATTGATGTCCAAGCGGCGGCAACAAACCGGTACTGCGGATTTTTAAAAGACGAACGGCAACATAGTCCGTCTAAACCGCAAAGCTTATATCACAGAATTCGACGTTGCAGTCTTCCGCTATAAAGCCCAGCTCATATTCGGGTTTTTCATACAGACGATATGAAAAAGCGATTTTTTCGTCAATGAATATGTCTATATTATCCTTTTCAACAAGCAGGCAGATCTTTATCCATGAATTTACATCAAAGGCAAAAGATTTTTCGCAAACCCTAAAGCCGTCAGGACCCGGCATTTTCGGTTTTGGGATAGCCTGGCAGGATTGCTGCCAAAACGGATCCACGGGCATGGGAAGATTTAAAAGGGATACCCTTTGCATGGAATAATCGAATTCCAACTGCAGACAAGTCGATGCGTCGCGATCGCTTTTTAAAAGAATGCCGAAATTGTTATATATTTCATGAGCTCTGCATCGGCAGGAAAATAAATAGGATTCGGGGATGCCGGTGAAAAAACCGTAGGAGCACGTTCCTAAAGAGGATATGTCGATAGATCTGTTGCCGAAGTTAGTCCCGTTTCCTTGGATCTGCATATACTGCCAATCGATCTTTTTAGGATATAGAGAGCGAATTTCAGGCGGCATTTTTACATCCAATTCTCCTTTTGAGTTTTGTACTACTTCGTGCGGGACGCAAAATTTACCGCCCCAATACCATTCTCCCTGATCGCAATCGTCGCCTCTGTCGTGCGCCCAAGCAAAATAAATACGGCGTCCTTCATCGTTTGCCATGGACTTCGCGGCATAGAAGCGTCTGCCGCCTATTCCGTCGGATTTCGGGGTTCTCCACGGGCCGAAAGGCGAACTTGAAACTCTGTAAATGGTATTTACGTATTCCGAAAACCTTGAATAAGATAAATACCAATTTGAGCCGATTTTATACATTTCGGGGCATTCGGGACAGTTGGTGTTCCCCGGATAATAAAGAACACGTGAATATGTCCATTTATCCAAGTCCGGGGAAGTGTACAATACAACACATCCTCTTCTGGTAATCGCATTGCCTTTAAGCCTTGCGGACAAGATCATCCAATAGGCATCTTCTTCGTCATTGTAAAATACGTAAGGATCTCTCCAGTCCAAAGCTTCAAAAAGATCTTCATTAGGTAACAGTATGGGGTTCTTTTTATCTTTTTCCCATGTGATGCTGTCTTTGCTGTATGCATGGCATATAGTTTGCTGATATTTTGCTTTAATATTGTATCCGGTATAAAACGCATGGAACATTCCGTTACCGAAAACGACGGAACCCGTCCAAACACCTGAAGAATCCGCATCATCGTTTGTGCCCGGATGTATGGCTACGGGTAATTCTTCCCAGTGAAGCAGATCTTTTGAAATTGTGTGGCACCATGAGGTTCTAAGTCGATCGGGATATACTGTAGTGCCTTGGGGCGGGGTAAGTGAGAAGATATGATATGTGCCGTCATGAAAAAAAGGGATTGCATCGCCTGTTGACGGGCAGTGTTTTGTATGTCTGAATAATTTTGATGTCATTTTTTATCCTCCTTAAAAATTCGACAGACTAACAAAATATCGATTTTATAAGATGTTGAATCAGTGCGCTTTTTGTGCACGGTTTAAGTTTAAACTGAACGGCGTTATTTCGGATGTTCAATTTAAACGTTCATTTATTCTTTTTAATAAAAGAACGCAATATGCCGTTGCCGCCCTTTTGAGTGTCTATTAAGATTGCGATCAAGATGATTATACCCTTTACTATCAATTGCCAAAAAGAGCTTACTCCCAGTAAGTTTAAACCGTTTGAAATGATACCGATGACCATCGCTCCTATTACGGTTCCGCTTAGAAGACCTTTGCCGCCCGACATGGAAATTCCACCGAGTACGCAGGCGGCGATGGCGTCAAGTTCATAGCCGCTTCCTACCGAAGGCTGTCCCGAATACATTCTGCTTGAAAGGACTATTCCCGCAAAAGCGGATAAAAATCCGCTGATGGTATATATCAGCACTTCAACTTTGAAGATAGGTACGCCGCTTAATCTGGCAGATTCTCTATTGCCGCCGATCGCATATATGTAGGCGCCGAATTTGGTTTTATTCAGCAAAAACGAAAATATAATTATAAGGATTAGCATGTAGACAATCGGCAACGGAATGACATTGAACAAATAGCCGGTCCCTATGTTAACGAAAAAAGATTCCTGAATTCGGGTTGATCTTCCGCCGCTGTATACATAAGCAACGCCGTTTGTAATATTCATCATAGCCATGGTTACAATAAAAGCGGGAACATTGAATTTGGCAATAAACAAACCCGATAAGAATCCCGTAGCCGTGCCTATGAGCAGCCCCAAAATAATAGCCGCCCATATAGGCATACCCTGGGTGACTATAAAGCCTACGGTCAAGGTTCCCGTCATCGCAACGATCTTCCCAACTGAAAGATCAATGCCGCCAAGGATAATTACCAACGACATTCCGATTGCGATATACATATTGATGGAAATTTGTCTTAGAACGGACAAAATATTATTTGCGGTAAAAAATTTATCCGTAAGAAACGTTAATAAGATACATAAAAAAAGCAGAACAACCAATATGCCTGCGTTATTTTTTAATGTTGCAAACATACCGCGGTTTTTTACTTTTATGATTGTTTTATTGTTCATTATCATCCTCCTGCCGCATATTTCATGATTAATTCCTGCGATAATTCGTTTTTTGTAAGTTGCTTTACCAATCGGCCTCTTTTCATTACACACACGGAATCGCACATATTAATCACCTCCGGCAGATCGCTGGAGATCAGTATTATTGCCAGTCCGGCTTTTGAAAGTTCATTAATTATTGAATAAATTTCAAATTTGGCGCCCACGTCTACACCCCGCGTAGGTTCATCCAAGATTAATAAGCTGGGATCGGTAGATAACCATTTGGCTATGACAACTTTTTGCTGGTTGCCTCCGGAAAGATTTATAACGTCGGTATCGTAAGATGATGCCTTTATCTTAAAGTTATCCGCATAGTAGTGAATCAGTTTATTCTTCTTTGCAGTGTCTATGGCAAATCCGCGCATGATCCGATCAAGAGACGCAAGTACCATATTAAAGCCTACCGAATTGCTCAAAACCAATCCTTGTTTTTTTCTGTCTTCAGGAACAAATCCGATTCCTTTTTTAATAGCTTGAGAAGATTTTTTAAAATAAACGCTTTCACCGTTTAAATATACCTGTCCCTGCGTGCGATGAGGCGTGTTTGCAAAGATGCTCATCATAAGTTCGCTCCGTCCGGCCCCTATAAGGCCTGCAAAGCCGAGGATTTCTCCTTTATGAACTTTGAAAGTTATATCCTTAAAGGATTCACTCGAAAGCCCTTGTACGTCTAAAACAGTTTGAGTGTTTTTAAATGAAATTCCGGTACGAAAATCATATTTCTCTAAAGCGCGTCCTACCATCATGGATACAAGTTCATCCGTATCGGTTTTTTGAGTAAACTTTGTACCGACAAAGTGTCCGTCTCTTATAACGGTGATCCTGTCGGAAATTTGAAATAATTCTTCCATTCTGTGAGAAATATAGATGATGCTTACTTCTTGTTTTTTTAAACGCTCGATCGTCCGGAAAAGAGTATTTACATCTTCTTTTCCTATTGAGGATGTAGGTTCGTCCATGACAAGTATTTTGGCATTAAATGAGATGGCCTTAACTATTTCAACCATCTGCTGTTGTGCTATTGTCAATTCTTCAACTCTCCGTGTGACGTCAAGATCCACCCCGAGAGAGTTTAACTTGTCCTTCGCTTCAAGGATCATTGCCTTTTCGTCAAGAATTCCTGTTTTTTTTGTTATCTCCCGTCCAAGAAAAATATTTCTGTAAACCGGTATGGAAGGAACCAGCATTATTTCCTGATGGATTATTCCTATGCCGTATTCTCGGGCGGTATGTACATTTTTAATTTCAACAGGAGCTCCGTTTAAACTTATCGATCCCGAATCCGGTCTATATATGCCTCCGAGCACTTTTATTAGAGTAGATTTTCCTGCACCGTTTTCGCCAAGCAGAGCGTGTACTTCTCCTCTTTCCAGTGAAAAATCTATTCCGTTGAGCGCATAAACGCCTGAAAATGATTTTGATATGTTTTTCATTTCCAGAATCGGACCATTCATAATATTACCCTTGAAAACATGTAAAACGAAGGAAAGGAATGCTTTCCTTCGTTTTGGTTATTATTGAAAATTACTGCCAGTCGTTGAGTGTTTTTTTAGCTTCGTCTATGGAAACCAAGTGGGAAGCAAGATAAACGGAATTTTTGATCTGCTTGCCGCTTAGCACATCAAGTCCTTGCTGGAATGCGTATTTTACGATTTCTATGGGAACTTGTGCGGCTACGGCTGCAAATTCTCCGTCCAGCAGAGCTTTTTTTCCGCTGGGAGAAGCATCTATGCTGTATACTTTTATTTTACCGCTTTTATTTGCAGCTTTTACCGCTGCAGCAGCTCCTAAAGCCGACGGATCGTTTATGCAGAAAAAGGCCTTTAGGTCGGGGTTCGCCGTAATGATATCTTCGGCGAGTTTTAAAGATGCGTCCAAAGCCGCTTTTCCGTCCTGCTGCGCCGTTATGTTGAATTTACTCTTATTGGATCCAAGTCCGTTTAAAAATCCGTTTACGCGATCTACACAGCTTTCGTTTGACGGAAAATCCAGAATTGCAATTTGTCCGCCGGAAGGAAAGTCCTTGACCATCTGTTGCCCGACAAGCTGCCCGGCCATATAACAATCCGTTGCTACAACCGATAAAACCAAGCCCAAATCCGCCTTTCCTACGGATGTATCGACATTGATTACAGGAACACCCGCATTTTTAAGCTCGATAAGTCCTGCAGTAATACCGTTTGAATCCACCGGAATTACGAATACCATGTCATAGCCTTGAGTCGCAACATCCGATAGTTGATTCAGCTGTTTATTCAGATCGTAGTCCGGATCCAGACAAGTATATTCAATATTTTTTTCGGCACAAAGTTTTTTAAAAGTGTCGTTCATTGTACTCTGAAATGTGTTGTTCTGCGTGTTCGGCAAAAAAGCAAATCTAAGAGATTTCGATTTTTTCTCATTTTCTCCTCCGGCAAACATTGCCATAGAAACAATACACAGCGATAAAATTATGCTGACTGTTTTTTTCATATTACATCCTCCTTGTTTGACGGAATACGCCCGCCCTTGTTTTACGTAAATATTAACACGATACAAAGTATATGTCAACAAATTTATTTTAATATTTATTTTACATAGACTTTTTCTTTAATTTTACGTAAAATATTGTAAAGTACAAATAATCTGTATAACTTTGTACATTATAATAGAAAAACCTGTAAAAAATATCAGGCTGTTTCTTTTTACACGCACACAGAAGCTTTTATCCTTGTTATTCTCTGTGTTTTATGCAATCATATGTTATTATTTTACGTAAAATTTGAGGAATACCGATGGCAAATAATAAAAAAGTTACCTTACAGGATGTAGCTGAAAGAGCGGGGGTATCGATTGCAACCGTCTCTCATGCAATAAATCATACAAGGTTTGTCGCCGAGAACTTGAATGAAAAAGTATTTAAGGCTATTGCAGAGCTGGGGTATGTCACTGACAACATAAAAGATACCGGTTTGAAAAAGCGAAACAAATGTTCCGTGATCTGCCTATTATTACCCAATCTTTCCGGTACCGTAAATCTTCGAATTGCCACTATGCTGGGAATCTATTTCATGTCACATAATTACCGCTTTATCGTGGAGATTACGAGTAATAACATATCGCAAGAAAAAGATATACTTACTTCTTTAGCTGCCGATAAAACTATTGCAGGCATATTTATTATACCTACTACAAATAACATTGCAAATTATAAACGTTTAATAAAAATAAACAAACCCATAGTTTTTTTGGACGGAAAACTTAACTCTAAAAACATATATCAAATAATTTCCGATTATAAAAAGGCCGTCTACCTTAGTACACAGCAGCTTTTAATCTGCAAACATCATGACATTGCTCTTATTGTTTTAGAAAATGACCCATCGAGGGCTTCAGAACAGCTTGAAGGGTACAGAGAAGCCGTGGCAGAGCACAATGTTTTCTTTAGAGATTCTTTGGTCCTTACCGTTGACTCGGAGCAATTTATGGAAAATCAAGAGCATAAGATCAGAACGTTTTTAGAAGACATAAAACCTACAGCCTGCATAACATGCGGAAACAATCTTACCTTGTCGTTAATTAAAGTCCTTCAAATACTTGGTTTGGATTGCCCTGAAGACATATCCGTTATCGGATACGGAGATTCTCCTTGGAGTGAATTGTACTCTCCCCCGTTGACTGTATTAAAACAGAATGTTTCAAAAATTATAGAAAGTTCGAATGTCCTTATGATGAAACTTTTACAAGGTGAAAGACCCGAAACAAAGAAGATTGTCATACCGATTGAAATTATACAAGGTAAATCTATACAGATGATCAGCATGGGGCCATTTGGAGAAAAAGCAACCGCACCCGAAGAATTGGAATTAACGCAAAGGGAAAAAGAGATTATCAGAAATAAAAAACCCAAGGTTGCGATTTCTCTTCATTACAGAGGAACCGCATGGGCAAGATTGCACGAACAAGGGATCAGAGAAACCCTGGGAAATCTTGGAATTTCGGTAATATCCGTTATGGATGCGGATTTCGATCCTAAACTACAACTTGCACAGCTGGATGCGATTAGATTGCAAAAACCCGACGCTCTGATCGCAATACCTACCGATGATAATCTTACGTCTCTTAAATTTACGGAATTGTCAAAACAGATGAAACTTATTTTTTTAAGCAATGTTCCCGCCGGTTTTAATGCCGACGCCTATGTTTCATGTGTTTCGGTAAATGAAAACGAAAACGGAAGGAATGTCGGAACACTGCTTGGCGAATATTACAAAAAAAGGGAACATGTGACGGTGGGTTTTCTTGTCCATGGAATACCTTTTTACGGAACACAGATAAGAGATTCTACAGCGGAGAAACTTGTCAGAGAGTATTATACTAATGTAAATATTTTTGCATGTGAAAAATTTATCTCGATTTCAAACGCATACAAAACCTGCTATGACTTGGTTAACTCATGCCCCGAAATCGAGGGTTTATATATTTCATGGGATCAGCCTGCGCTTGAAGCGATTCGTGCTCTTACCGATTTAAAAAGATTGGATATTGCCGTGTTCACATGTGATCTTGATCATGATATTTCAATGAATATGTTGCGCCAAAAAATGGTAAAAGGTTTAAGCACTCAGCGCCCGTATGAACAAGGAGTCGCAGCTGCAATGGCTGTTGCAAAATCCTTGGTTTCAAATAAAAAAATTAAATACATCGGCGTTGATCCGTATGTTGTAAAACCCAAACAGCTTATAAAAGCATGGAAAGATATCATGCATGAAAAGTTACCGTCCGATTTGGAAAAAGAACTAAAGAATAATTTTTTATAAAAAAACTATACGGGCACCGCAAAATAAAAAAATAATGGGGGCATGATAAAATCGTAAGAGACTGAATGGGAACTTCGCAACGAAGTTTCCAGCGGAATGGAACACACTACCGATTAGATTTCCCTGAAGCAAAACGGTCTTCAAGAATCAGGTTGAGAAAGCCGGAGCGGAAGTGACGGTAATCAATACGTTGAAGTTTAAGGTAATCAACGAATCGACAAAGAAAACCGACAAGCATGGGGCTTGATGATGAGCTTAGAAAAGCTTACAAAATAAAAAAAAGGCGCCAGAAAGGTCTTCACAGTCTCAAAAAACTATGCAAAACAAAGCAAAAGTCATGTCTACGGAACGCACTACGAGAAAGGCTTTCATTCGGATATATGCTAGTTCTGCAGCATGCCGTTTTCTTTTAACCACGCCTCTATGTCTTCGTTCCAGTGCGTCTCTTTCATAAAAGCGCCGTCGAGCATGCCGAAGCCGTGCCCGCCCGTTTCGTATTGCGCAAAGCGGCACGGTATGTTTTTCGCTTTGAGAGAGGCGTACAGGAGACGGCTGTTTTCGAATTTGACGACGGGATCATCGCGGCAGGCGAGGATGTATGTCGGCGGCATTGTCGGAGGGATTTGCTTTTCCATGGAAAAGCGTTCTTTTCGTTCTTCGCTCATGTTTTTTCCGAGCAGGCTTTTCCGCGACCACTTGTTTGCGATATCGTCGCGCATCGAAACGACGGGGTAGATCGCCATAACGAAGTCGGGGCGCAGGCTTCCTTTCACATCGATACCGAGTTTTGCAAGTTCGTTGTCGCGTTCGGCAAAGGCGCCTGCCATCGTCACTAAGTGTCCGCCTGCGGAAAAACCGATTACGCCGACTCTGTCGGGATCGATGCCGTAGTCGTCCGCATTTTCGCGCACGAGCTGGATCGCCCGCTGTATGTCTTCGAGCTGGGCGGGGTGATGAGCGCCTCCTTGGGCGACGCGGTAGCGCAGTACGAAAGTCGTAACGCCGAGTGCGTTGAATCGCTTTGCAGTACAGTGCCCTTCGTTATACATACCCAAGTGGTGATAGCTTCCGCCGGGACAAATGATGAGAGCTGCCCCGTTTGCGTTTTCGGGCTTGCTCATAAACATAACCGAATCGCAGTTTTTCATACTCCGCACGCCCTGCCACAAAAAAACGGCGCGGCGGGAAGCGGAGAGGGGAAGGGCGGAAAAGACAATAAAAAGAACCGTACATACCGTACGAGCGCGGCGCATATTTGTTTTAATAATTTTTTTACCGTTTGCAAAGAAGCGGGATGCCGTTATATGGAAACGATACAAGCTTTCGATTTTTTTATGCATGGTAAAAATTTACTCGAACCGCGCATTTCCGTCAATGAGCAAAAAAGTGAAATAAAAACAAAAATAAAATTATTTGCTTTTTTTTGTTTTTTCGGTATATTATATATGATACTATGTCTTGGAGGACACTATGCAATTTTACATATGCAGACATTGCGGCACAATCGTCAGCATGATTCACAAGGGAGGCTGCCTTCCGTCTTGTTGCGGAGAGGAGATGCAGGAGCTGAAAGCGAACACGACTGATGCTGCGCAGGAAAAGCACGTGCCGGTCATCACGGTAAAAGGCAGCGAAGTTCACGTTGCAGTCGGTTCCGCCGTCCATCCGATGGAAGCCGACCACTATATTCAGTGGATCGCGATAGAAACAGAACAGGGTGTTCAGCGCAAGTCGCTTAAACCCGGAGAAAAACCCGAAGCGTCGTTTGCGCTTGCTTCGGGCGACAAATTGATTGCGGCATACGAGTACTGCAATAAGCACGGACTCTGGACGGCAAAAGCCTAAGCGCCGGAACACCGATGATGATGAAAACTTTTGCCGCAGTGATTTTCGATATGGACGGGGTTTTGCTCGACAGCGAAACCGTCTGCGACCTTGTGTGGCGTAAAGCGGCAAAAGAGTACGGCATTGCCGATATCGAGTATCTTATCGAAAAAAATCGCGGATGCAATTATGCCGACACCCGTGCCTCGCTCGAACACGATTTGCAAAGCGTATCCGCGGCCGATAGATTTATGAATCGCATCGCCGTGTTGTTCAATAAAATCGAAACGGAAGAGGGGCTTCCTTCGATGAAAGGCGCGCGTGAGGCGCTTGAATATTTGACAAAAAAAGGCTACCGCGTCGCGCTTGCCTCTTCCACCGAGGGAGATGCCGTACGCCGTCAGATGAAAAACGCCGGCTTTATCGATTTTTTCGAAACGCTTACGACAGGCGATACGGTCGCTCGCGGAAAACCGGATCCCGAAATCTACGAGCGCGCCTGCGCATCGCTCGGTCTTTCGCCCGATGTCTGCTGTGCGATCGAAGATTCGCCGAACGGTATGCGGAGCGCGTACAGAGCGGGACTTTCGTGCATCATGGTGCCCGATAAAATTGCACCCGACGATGAAATGAAAAAAATCGCGATGTGCATATTACCGTCTCTCGACGCAATCGGCACGGTTTTGTAATCGCCGCGTCGAACGCGAGGGCTTCTGCTGGAAGTGCAGCCGATTTTTATATTATATGCCGTTTTTGGAAAATACGGTTTCCGGTGTTGTTGACACGGATCATATACTATTTTGATAAGGATTGGAAATATGAATACACGAACGATAGGAATTATTATTTTTATGGGGGCGATAATGTTTTTTTCATGCTTTGCAAAAGAAAATGAAAAAAAGGCGGCAGAGCAATTCACATCGATTTCGATGGACGAAGCTGCAAAGCTTATGGAAACGGAAAAGGATTTTATTCTCGTCGACGTGCGCCGTCCCGATGAGTACAAGGCGGGTCACATTCCGGGGGCCGTCCTCTTAACGAACGAAACGATTACCGAAGAGAGTGCCGCGCGCATTTTGAAAAATAAAAATCAAAAAATTCTCGTGTACTGCAGGAGCGGACAAAGAAGCCGTGTTGCCGCCGGAAAACTTTCGTCGATGGGATATACGAACGTCGTCAATATCGGCGGCATTATGAGCTGGAAAGGCAAAATCGAAAAATAGCGCGCAGGATATTAATTCGCACGATAACAAACTCCGGCCCGCTCTTCGTTCGCTTGCCCCTTCTTTCTCTTTTCTATATACTCGTTTTATGCAGCTGAATAAAATACGAAATATCGGAATCATGGCGCACATCGACGCGGGCAAAACGACGACGACGGAGCGCATCCTCTATTATACGAAAAAAATTCACAAAATCGGCGAAATCGACGACGGACAGGCGACGATGGATTTTTTGCCGCAGGAACAGGCGCGCGGCATTACGATTGCGAGTGCGGCGACGACGACCGAGTGGAAAGGCTTTCAAATCAATATCATCGATACGCCGGGGCACGTCGATTTTACCGCCGAAGTCGAGCGCTCGCTGCGCGTGCTCGACGGTGCGGTCGCCGTCATCTGCGCAGTCGACGGCGTGCAGCCGCAGACGGAAACGGTGTGGCGTCAGGCGGACACGTTTAAAGTGCCGCGCCTGTGTTTTATGAATAAAATGGATCGCGTCGGCGCCGACTTTTTCGGTTCGATGGAAGACGTGCACGAAAAGTTCGGAGTCGAATGCGTCGCTCTCCAGATTCCGATCGGCGAAGGAAGCGATTTCGAAGGCGTCATCGATCTTTTGACGATGCAGGAAATCCGCTGGAACGAAGACGATGACGGAGAAACTTTTTCATTTTCCGATATCGCTCCCGAACGCAAAGAAAAAGCGGACGAATGGCGGGCGAAGCTCGTCGATCAGGTCGCATCGGCCGACGATTTTCTTGCGGAATTATACCTCGAAGGAAAAGAGATAACGGCGGAGCAGCTGAAAAATGCGATCCGCAAAGAGACGATAGCGCGTGCAATCGTTCCGTTTGTGATGGGAAGCGCCCGCCGCAATCAGGGCGTACAGCCGCTCATCGATGCACTTATCGATTATCTTCCGGCACCCGATGAAGTGCCGCCCGCCGTCGGTTTGCACATAAAGCGCGACAAAGAAGAAAAGATCGAAGTGCCGTGTAAAGAAAGCGGGGCCGCCGTCGGCTTGGTGTTTAAAATTCAGCACGATCCGAATATGGGACTCCTGTGCTTTGTGCGCATGTATTCGGGAAAAATTGCGAGCGGCACGCAAGTATACAACGTGAACAAAAAAAAGCGCGAGAGAGTCAACAGAATTTTCAGAATCAACGCGGACAAAGAAGAGCCGATCGACAGTATCGCTGCAGGTGATATCGCAGCGTTTATCGGATTGAAACTCGCGCAGACGGGCGACACGCTCGGCAGCGAGGGGATGCCGGTGCTCCTCGAAAAACCGCAGTTTCCCGAACCGGTCATATCGGTTTCTCTCGAACCCGAATCGCTCGCCGAACGCGACAGGATGAACGATACGCTTGCGATCCTTTCGCGGGAAGATCCGACGTTTACGTATCACGAAGACGCGGAAACGGGTCAGCTGATAATCAGCGGCATGGGAGAGCTGCACCTCGATGTACTCGTCACGCGCATGCAGGACGATTTTAAAGTGAAGTGCCGTGTCGGCTCTCCGCAAGTGACTTACCGCGAAGCGGTGACCGCAAGCGCGGACGCAAGCGAAAGCTACAGCAAAGTGCTCGGCGGAAAAGAAAATACGGCGGGCATAACGGTTCACGTCGAACCTCGTCCTCAAGGAGCCGGAAACTCCTATGCGTGTACCGTAAAGAAGGGCGATATCCCCGACGAAATTTTCGAAGCGATGGAAAGCGCGTTCGAAAGTTCTTTCCAATCGGGAATCAAATTCGGTTATCCCTGTACCGATACCGCCGTCACCGTAACCGATGTCGATTACAGCGAATTGACGTCGACGACGTTCGCATTTGAAGCGTGCGCCGCCGCGGTTTTCGACAAAGCGTGTTCGGCCGCAAAACCGGAATTGCTCGAACCCGTTATGGACGTCGATATTTCCTGTCCGAAAGAATTCGTCGGAGACGCGATGAATCAGATGACCGGCCGCGGCGGCATTATCCTCGGACAGGATTCGAAGCAGACGGGCGAAATCGTTCACGCGCAGGCACCGATGGCGAAGATGTTCGGTTTTTCGACGAGTCTCCGTTCGGCGACGCAGGGCAGGGCGTCGTTTTCGATGGAGTTCAGCCATTTTCAAGTAAAGCCCGGCGGATTGAACGCGTTTTAAATTGCACGTTTGATGCGGATATATAATGAAACTCCTCTAAAAATTGAATTTTTTTCGAAACTTTCAATAATTTTTCAATAATTATTAAATAATAAAATCCTTGCGTTTTTCGGGAATCGGCCTTACAATTAACCTCGTAATCGATATAAGGAGGTTTTACTGTGGCTGATTCGACCAAATCGACATTGCGTAAGTGGCTGACGATCGCAGTCGTGGCGTTTGCGGGAGGACTTATTACCAAACTGCCGTATTTGCGCGAAACGTACATGGAGCCGCTTTCACAAGCGACGGGAGCTACGATGGCGCAGCTCGGCATCCTTATGAGCGCATACGGCATCGTAAACTTTATCTGCTATTTTCCGGGCGGTGTGCTTGCGGATAAATTCAGTTCGCGGGGATTGATCGCATTTTCATGCATCGGCACTGCGCTTGCGGGTTTTTGGTACTATATGATGCCCGGCTTCGTATGGCTCGTCGTCATCCATGCGATCTTTGCGATAACGACGGTGTTTACGTTTTGGGCGGCTATGGTCAAATCGATTAACAATCTCGGCGGTCCCGAAGAGCAGGGACGCTTGTTCGGCTCGCTCGAAGGGGGACGCGGACTTATCGGTACGCTTGCCGCGCTCGGCTCCGTCATAGCGTTCAATGCGGCGGGAGCCGGTAACGATATCGGCGGCATGAAAAATACGATTATGTATTACAGCGTCGGACTTGTTATCGCCGGCGTCCTCGCGATTCTTTTTCTCGGAAAGGATAATCCCGCACAGAGAGAAGTGCAGGAAAAAAATGCTCTTAATTGGAAAGATTTTCTTGAAGTCGCGAAGATGCCGCGCGTGTGGCTCGCGGGACTTCTCGGCGTGTGTAATTATTCCGCGCTTATTTTTCACGGATACATCACCGGATATATGTCGAACGCGTTCGGCCTTCCGGCCGGTACGGTTGCGCTTCTCAATACTGTCCGTACCTACGGTATGATGATGATCGGCGCCTTTGTGGCAGGGCTTATCTCGGATAAAGTCGGAAGCCGCGTCAGATTTATCGCCTATGCGTTTATCGGTATGGTCGTCTTTGCGTCGATGTACATTATCATTCCCGTCGGAGCGAAATCGGTGCCGCTTATCGTAGCGAACTTTATCTGCTACGGCCTTTTTTTGTACAGCATCAAAGCGCTCTATTTTTCGACGATCGACGAAGTCGGTGTGCCGAAGCGGCTTGCGGGAACCGCTTCGGGAGTTATTTCGCTTGTAACGTATTCCGTCGAAATATTTCTCTACGCCGTGTCGGGCGCAATGGTCGATAGATATGCCGGTACCGCGACTCCCTTTGCCGGCTATCGCCACTGCTGGATTGCGATGGTTTGCCTTTCCGCTGCGGGCTTCGTATTCGGCTTTATTCTTATCGCGATGAATAAAAAAGCCGCTGCCGAAAAGACGGCTTAAGTGCGTCGTGTCCTCTCCGGCACGGCAGTCTATTATTGATTATTATGCGGAGGTGTTGCGGTGAAATTGCTCAGTTCGGTAAACAGCGATTATAACAACGATCTGCACAATTGGAATGAGATAGAGCGGCAGGTTACGAATATCGCAAAAGCGGGCTTTACGCATACGCAGTGGATTCACGATTGGGAAGGCGAGTATATCTACAGCAAAAGCGAAATGTTTCAAGCGCGCGATCTGCTGAACGGACTCGGCTTAAAGGCACATACGATTCATGCGTCCGAGGGCGGCAGGCGTACGATTATCGATAAAGACGGAAAAAAGATTTTCCGAAACCGTTATCGCCTGACCGACATCCGCAAAGATTATACGTCGATGAACGAATACTGCCGGCTTGCCGGAGTCGATTTGTTAAAAAATCGAGTCGATCTGTGTACCTACATCGGTGCGTCGGTTATGGTGCTGCACATGCAGCTTCCGTGGAAACTGTTTGCCGAAAGCGAAAAAGATAAAGAGGATTATTATGCGCAAGTGTGCAAGTCTTTCGATGAACTTGCCCCGTATGCGAAAGCTGCAGGCGTTCGCTGTGCGCTCGAAAATTTGATCGTAACGCCGTGGCAAGTACAGGAAGAAGCGTTCGATCGTATGTTCGATCGCTACGATTCCGATTTTCTCGGTTTCGCCTTCGATTCCGGACATGCAACGCTGCAGTGTCGTCATGATTTTAATTATTTTTTGAAAAAATATTACAGTCGAACTTTTGCGACTCACTTACAGGAAAACGCTTCCATTCCGGAAGCGTTGACGGACGATGATGCGGAAATATTGAAACACGACGCACATTGGGTGCCTATGGACGCGCGGGGACACGGTACGATGGATTGGAATGAAATCGCACGGTATGTGGCGAAAGCGCCGCTCGATTTGCCTGCGGACTTTGAAGTGGGCATCTACGGCAAAGACGAAGAGGACGAATTCGATCAGCTCGTCGAATGCCGCAAAACGGCGGAAAAATTTTATCAGATGGTGCTGGATGCGAAAACATAGCAGTTCGCAGAATCCGTACCGTTTCGGTCCGTTTGAGTGGACGGCGATTTCTCTTGCGCTGCAAAAAGGCAGCGTTACGTCGTCCGTTTTGGCAAAAAAGCTGCGATGCTCCTATGACGATGCACACGATACGCTTTGCGCTCTGAAAGAGCGGGGCGTGCTCGATGTGAGAGGTGCATTTACCGGCAGACACGAATCGTTTTCGGGCGGTATGACGAATTATCAGATATTGTTTTTTCTCGGCAAAGAACGGTATCTTTTGCGCGTGCCGGGAGCGGGTACGCGCAGTCTTATCAACCGCATGCAGGAATATGAAGCGTATCGGGCGGTCGCAGGCTGCGGCATTACGGATGACGTCGTGTTTTGCGAACCCGATACGGGATATAAAATTAAACGTTTTGTACGGGATGCCCGCCCCTGTAATCCGCAAAATGTAAAAGACACGAAGCGGTGTATGGAGCTGCTCCGGCGGCTCCACTCGCTCGATCTTTCGGTAAGCGCGCAATTCGACGTATTCGAAAAACTTGCCGCGTATGAAAAGCTCTGCCGTTCGACCGTTCTGCCGTTCGACGGATGGAAAGAAACGCGGAGCCGCGTGCTTTCACTCAGGCCGCTTTTAAAAAAATTGCCGCATCGCCGTACGCTCTGCCATATAGATCCCGTACAGGATAATTTTCTATTTTGCAGAGGCGGTACGCTTTGTTTGATCGATTGGGAATATGCGGCGATGAGCGACGGCGATATCGATATCGCAATGTTTTGCATCTATGCCGGATACGATCTTGCGCAGATCGACAGGACGATCGATCTTTATTACGAATGCAAGTGTCCCGCCGAAAACCGCGCGAAGATTACGTGCTATGTAGCCGCTTGTGCGCTTTTATGGACGTACTGGTGCGAATATAAAAAGAAAAAGGGCGTTTCATTTGACGAATACGAACGCGCGCAGTATGCGTATGCCCGCGATTTTTCATCTATAGCGCTTTCACGTTTTTTTTCGCTCGGATTATCCGAAGGCTGATTATTAATAAGGAGTCGTCATTGTGAACATACCGACGGCATCGATGCTGCGTAAAAAGAATATCGACATACCGCTTATCGTTTTTCCGTTTTTGACGGTTACGTTTTTGTGCTGCGTGTTTATCTTTTTTCCAGATGTTTCCAAACGTGTTATAGACGGAGCGCGTGCGTGGATAGGAAACACGCTCGGCATCTATTATCTCGCGTTCGGTATTGCGAGCGTCGTACTGACTTTGTTTTTTGCGTTTTCAAAAATCGGTACGATAAAACTCGGCGGTACGGCAAAGCCCGAATATTCGCTTTTTGCGTGGGGCTCGATGATCTTTACGAGTACGATGGCGGCGGATATTTTGTATTATTCGTTTATCGAGTGGGCGCTGTATGCGCAGGAAAAGCGTATCGGCGATTTGGGGAGTATGCAGGAATGGGCGTCGGTTTATCCGCTGTTTCATTGGGGGCCGATTCCGTGGAGTTTTTATATCGTGCTTGCGATTGCGTTTGCATATATGATTTACGTAAAGGGGAGGACGCGTCAAAAATTCAGCGAAGCGTGCCGCCCGCTTTTCGGCGATAAGATCGGCGGAGCGTGCGGGAGCCTTATCGATTTTATTGCGATTTTTTCGCTGCTTGCCGGAACGGCGACGACGTTTTCGCTTGCGACGCCGCTTTTGAGCGCCGCGGTAAGCAGCATCACCGGCATTCCCGATTCCGCACTGCTGTCCGTCGGTATGCTTATCTGCATCGCCGTGTTGTATACGATAGCGGTGCTCTTTTCGTTTAAAGGGATCATGTTGATGGCGAAGCTGTGCATCTATGTGTTTTTTGCCTTCCTTTTTTGGGTAGGCATATTCGGCGGCGAAACGCGTTATATTCTCGAAACGGGATTTACCGCGCTCGGAAATATGATTCACCATTTTATTCCGCTTGCCGTGTACACCGATCCGCTCAGAAAAACAGGGTTTGTGCAAAATTGGACGGTGTTCTATTGGGCATACTGGATGGTATGGTGTGTTGCAACTCCGTTTTTTATCGCGACCGTCAGTAAAGGACGTACGGTGCGGAATGTCGTATTCGGCGTATATATTGCGGGGCTCGCGGGTACCTTTACTTCGTTCATCGTATTCGGCAATTACGGTCTTGCGCTCAAAATGCACGGAGTTTTCGACGCGGTGCAAAATCTCGCCCGTGGTATTCCGATGCCCTATGTCATCGTGTCGATTATCAAAACGCTGCCGTTTCCGACTTGTGCGCTTTTGCTGCTGATAGTGACGATTTTGATGTTTTATTCGACGACATTTGATTCGCTGACGATGGTCATTTCGATGTATTCATACCGGACGATTTCGCAGGGGGAAGTGCCGCATAAAGCGATGCGTGCATTTTGGGCGATCGTATTTATCATCTTTCCCATCGGTTTGATTTTTTCGGAAAATTCCTTGCACGGCTTACAGTCGGTTTCGATTATCGCCGCTCTGCCCATTTCGATTGTAATGATTTTGATCGCAGTGTCGTTTATAAAAGACGTAACGAAAAAATTCACGCCGACCGACGGAACGCCGTAAAGCTGAGCGCAGGTGACGCGGTGGCGTATAGCCTACGATAAAATTTGTGCGAGAGGTGTTTTATGAGTTTGATGGACTATTTTGCAATTCATGTTGTTCCGAAACTGTACAGAGGAAAAGGAGCTTTCCATCCTTCTGAAACCGGGCAATTGACGGAAACGGTAAGCTGCGTAAGAGAGTACGATGTCAATATCTTTTTTATCCGCAAGGGTAACACACTGATCGCAATAGATTCCGGGTACAAAAATCATCCTTCTCTCTTGCCGGGCTGTAAAAAAATCGGAATCGATCCTAAAGCGGTTCAGGCGCTGTTTCTTACACATGCAGATCCGGATCATGCAGGCGGCTTGGATATTCGTTGTGAGAATTGTTTTATTAACGCTGAAATTTATCTCGGCGAAATTGAAGAAAATTATCTGACAAATACCGTATATCGTAAAAAAATCGGCCCGTTCGGATTAAAAAATTCCGTAAAAATAAAAGACAATTATCACCTTCTTAAAGACGGCCAAACCGTTTCCGTCGGTGATTTGACAATTCAGCCGTTTTTAGTTCCCGGTCATACTCTCGGGCATTTAATGTATTTAATCGACAACGAACTGCTTTTTACGGGAGACTCCATTGCGCTGAATCAAGACGGCGGATGGTGTTTTTTTGATCTGTTCAACTGCAACAGTGAAATGAATATTGAATCCTTGAAAGCATTAAAGGAAAAACTGGATTTAAATAGAATTAAGTATGTATTTACTTCCCATAACGGATTTACGGATAAAGCGAAGGTTGTCTTTGCGCATGTCGACGTTATTCCGAAATGGAATGAAAAAGGATTTATATTTGATAAAACGGCCCCTTATGATTGTTTTGCCGATTTAAAAAAAATCGTTTGACAGCTCATATTTTTTACCGTATACTTATTCTTATAATATAACCCCAAGGGAGGCCTTTTATGGCAAAAGTTGAACTGAAGGGTGTCGGAAAAGTATACGAAGGCATGACGCGTGCCGTCACCGACGCCAATATCACGGTCGAAGACAAAGAATTTTGCGTTTTCGTCGGCCCGTCCGGCTGCGGAAAATCAACGACGCTCCGCATGGTTGCGGGTCTTGAAGACATCACCGAAGGCAAGCTGTACATCGACGGCGTGGAGATGAACGATGTTCCGCCGAAAGATCGCGACATCGCTATGGTGTTCCAAAACTATGCGTTGTACCCGCACATGACGGTGTACGACAATATGGCTTTCGGTTTGAAGATCCGCAAAATGGACAAAGCGGAAATCGACCGCCGCGTAAAAGATGCTGCAAAGCAGCTCGATTTGACGCAGTATTTGAACCGAAAACCGAAAGCGCTTTCCGGCGGTCAGCGCCAGCGCGTCGCAGTCGGCCGTGCAATCGTCCGCAATCCGAAAGTATTCCTCTTCGACGAACCTCTGTCGAACCTCGACGCGAAGCTCCGCGTTACGATGCGCTCCGAACTCGCTTCTTTACACCAGAGGCTGCAGGCGACGATGATTTACGTTACGCACGATCAGATCGAAGCTATGACGCTCGGTACGAAGATCGTCGTTATGAAAGACGGATTTATTCAGCAGATCGGCGCGCCGCTCTATCTGTATAATTCTCCGATCAACAAATTCGTTGCGGGATTTATCGGTACGCCGCCGATGAATTTTATGACGGTCAAAGTCGCCGAAAAGGGCGGAAAGATCGTGTGTGACGAGGGTTCGTTTGAAATCGTTCCGACGGACGCGCAGGCGAAAGAGCTGAAAGCTTTCGTCGGCAAAGAAGTATCGTTCGGCATCCGTCCCGAAGACGTCGCGTTTTCTGAAAAGCCTGCCGCGTCGAACAATATGCAGATGAAGCTTACGAACAAAGAACCGCTCGGCTCTGAAACGCACCTCTATGTCGTTACGAATAAGGGACAAAACCTTATCGTTAAAACGTCGGCAAGTGCGGACTTCCGTCTCGGCGATACGCTCAACTTCGTTCCGAATATGGAAAAGGCGAAATTCTTCTCTATGGAAGAAGGTGAGCCTAATATCTGCGATAAAGTCGAAAAGAAGTGGTAAACCGATTTATCGGTTGCAAAACCGCCGCAGCGATGCGGCGGTTTTTTTATCTCCGCGCCGTTCGGATTGTTTATTTATAAGCACCCCATTGACGGCTCATTCCGTTTTATATAGAATTCGCAGATGATTCACGGCCATATCCGAAAGCGGAAGCCTTCGAATGTGTCCTTTGTATCGGGAGATATACTATGAAAAAATTATGCATGATTTTTGCCGCAGCGGGTTTTATCGCCGCTTCGGTTCAAGCTCAAGTCCTTCAAAAAACGGGAGTTGAAAATACGGTGTGGACGGGATTCGGCGGACCGCTCGGCTCTCAAAGAGCTAAATATTACGGCATTATCGATACGCTCCAAGCCCGCGTAGACGTCGGTATTTTTACGATCGACGGTATGATCAACTGGGGTGCGCTTGCGCGCTGGAACGACGGTAACAATACACTCGATAATTTTTCGCTCGAAAATACCGAACGTTCGGCGCTTTCGTACCACTACTACAACGGCGGAGAGGATACGAACAACGTGCACCGCATAGGAGCGCCCGCAGGTGTAACGTATAACAACGCCGCGAACGGACATTTGAACACGCGGTCGGATTCGTATTATATCAATTTTCTGATGCATCCGTTTAAAGGCTTCGATGCCGGTGTCGGCACAAAACTCAACTGGTCGGTCGGCCCCGCTCCCGGCTACGGTAATTGGGTGTGGAAAGCCGATGCGCACATACGCGCCGGAGGTTTCAGTACGGCGTACGACGACCGGCATGGAGTGGCGCGCGGAGGCGACGATTGGAACGTGTGGAGCGGCTCGGCTCACCGTTATCGGTATACCCCCGATGCGCCCGGTTCCTACGATGTCGTCGGTTTCGTTCCCGTCGCAAACAAATACGCAAAGACGGCGATCGGTGCGCGCTACCGCTATCGAGATCTGTTTCAAATAGGAGCTGCGATCCCGAGCGGTGCAAATACCGATGCTCCGATTATTAATTTCGGTTTCGAAGTACACCCTGTTGATTTTTTGCGTGCGGCGTTTGCATACGAGGGACTGTTCCAACAGGACGGGAATCTGTATACCGGTGCATCGCTTGTGTTTACGAAAAAATTTTCCGTCGATGCGTGGTTCGGCTGGGATTCTATCGATACGGACAAGCGCGAAACCGATATGGCGTGGACGACGGGAGCGGCGGTTACGATCGGTTTTCCGAAGGTCGATTTGACGCTGCGTCCCGAAGGCGGCATAAATTGGTTTGAAGATCGGAACTATACGCCTGCCGTTTATGCCGGCATCCTCGCGCGCTTTGCAATTTCCTCCAAGATGATTTTGAGCGGTTGGTCGTCGCTTGCTTGGGGGTCCTACGATAAGCGATGGCACGATTCGGGCTATGCCGAATACGCGCACACGAAGGATTACAACGGCGGCTTTATTTTCGATATCCGTCCCCAGTTTACGTTTTTGCTCACCCCTCGTCATTCGTTTACAGCAGACTTCGACTACGAAAACCGTACCGCTTTCGACGGCAAAAACCGTTCGGCGTGGTCGTTCGGATTTTATTGGACGTATACGTACGGTGCATGATTTGAAAAAATGCGGCGGTACTGTCAATTCAATAAGGGTAATTCAAGGAGGAGAAATTTTGAAAAAATATGTTACGGCTGCGGTGATCGCGATTTCGGCTCTGTTGGCTTCGTGTGCGACGGTAAAGACAAAACCGGTTTCCGATATCGCTTCGGCGAAGGGAATTATTAAAGTGACGAAGCGGAGTTATGAAGTGGCGATTAGAAAATCGTCGGTTCCCGTGAGCGTCTATAATCAGCTCGAAGACGTACGATACGATGTTAAACCTGAAGACAACCGTGTCATCATTACCGGCACGGAAGGCGAAGAGTGGCTTTCGAAAACGGATAAGGTTTTAAAGACGTACCGAAAACTCGACGGTACAGTGCTCTCCGAAGCCGATATTCCCGTCGATACGAAATTGCGCGTAAAAACGCTTCCCGGTTCCGAGTACTTTGCGATATTCGTTCCGAAGGATATGCAGTTCCGCGTAAAAACGAGCTGGGGTGAAATGCTTACCGCGAATCGTGACGGCGTTCCTCACGGAGATGGCGATTATATCGTGTGCGCGGTAAAAGACGGCAGTCCCGATTTTTCCGATGTGTGGATCGTCAACGGCGTCATATTTCCGAAAACCTACGAGATACTGCCCTAAGAGCCTGAGTGCGGTTTATGTGATATCCGTTTTTTATTGATGACGGCGTCAATGTCCTCCCGCACTTTATGCAGGTGCCGGATCATCGCTTTTTGCGCCCCTCCTTTATTCCTCGAAGCGATCGCTTGCATGACGGCACCGTGTTCGGCGACGGTGTTGTCGGAATTCTTTTTTGCCGTGATCGACATCGTGCGGTATTGTTTTAATTCTTTGAGCAGCAGTTCGCTTATCTGTTTCAGCAACACGTTGTGGCTCATCTTTAATATCTGCGAATGAAACTGTTCGTCGAGCGATACGAGGCGCGGAACGTCGTTCGTGGTATTCGCTTTGACAAACTGTTCATGGATGTCGGCGAGCTGTCGTATCTCTTTTTCCGTTCCCTTGATGCTCGCAAGCGATGCGGCGAGCGGATCTATGGCAAGGCGGACTTCTATAAAATCTTCCAGATTCGGTGCGCTTGAAATAAACCATTGCCGTATGGCTTCGTAGTTGTCGTTCGGTTTTTTGCTGCGGACGAAGGCGCCTTTTCCCGCTATCAGTTCGACATATCCCTGTGCTTGAAGCTGGTACAGAGCTTCTCGAACGGATGAGCGGCTGACGTACATCAGCTTACAGAGTTCCAATTCGGCCGGAAGTTTTTTTCCGACCGGAAATTGTCCGTTTTCAATCGATTCTTTTATGGAATCGACAATTTGCGACGTAACGGAAATTCGCATAATCGGTTTCATATTGTCTGACATCAGACTATAATACATTTTTATATTTGTCAATGAGACGATTCCCGTTTTTTATGCGTTTTTTCGAAAATTTCACGTATTTTTTCCTTGACAATTTGAAAATACGGTGTAGAATATTATTGTAAGATTGTCAGACAAGAGGGCAATCTTATAACGATGTTAACCGGGAGATTTGATACAATGAAAGATCCGTTATTCGACGTTTCCGATAAGATCGTGATCGTCACCGGAGGGTTGGGGCAGATCGGCGCGGAACTGGTAAAAGAATTCCATCGCCGCGATTCGAAAGTTGCCGTCGTCGCGCGCAGCGTAAGCGCCGAGCGAATCGAAAAAGTGCTCGGAAGCGAACTTGCAAAAAGCGGCCGCATTTTTCCGTGCGCCGTCGATATTCAAAGCAAAAGCGAAATAAATGCGTTCCTCGATACGCTCGAAAAAAAATGGGGAACTCCCGACGTGCTTGTAAACAATGCCGGTATCGATACGCAGCCGAGCGCGCCTCCGGAAGTGTCCGGTCCCTTTGAAGATTTTCCGGAAGAAGTGTTCCGCGAAGTCGTAAACGTAAATCTCGTCGGTACTTTTCTCATGACGCAGGCTGTCGGTCGACGGATGGTGCTTGCAAAAAAAAGCGGCTCGATTATCAATATAGGTTCCATTTACGGCATGGTGAGTCCTGTGCAGGACATCTATGCGTACAAAAAAGAAAAGACGGGCATCGCGTTTATTAAACCGGTTGCATACTCGGCTGCGAAAAGCGGCATATACAATCTTACGCGCTACTGCGCTACGTATTGGGGAAAGCAGGGGATCCGCGTCAACACGTTTACGCCGTCCGGTGTCTTCCGCGATACGCAGGACAAAGAGTTTCAGGCAAATTATTGCAACCGTATGCCGGTCGGACGTATGGCGCAGGCCGACGAATATAACGGTGCCATTATTTTCCTTGCGTCGAACGCTTCAAAATATATGACCGGTTCCAATTTGGTTATGGACGGAGGATGGACTGCATGGTAAAAAAAGCACTCGATCGTTCGGCGGTGTATTCGGCGCTTTTGACGCCCTACGATAAACACGGCGAACTGAATGTGACTATGCTGCGGAAATTGGTGCGGCACGAAGCGGATTCGGGCGTCGAAGGATTTTATTGCTGCGGTTCGTCGGGCGAAGGGCTCTTGCTTTCCGACGACGAGCGGAAGACGATCGCCGAAGTCGTGCTGGAGGAAGCCCGCGTGCCGGTCATCGTGCATGTCGGCTCTCTCAATACGCGCAGCGCGATCGACTTGGCAAAGCATGCCGAAAAAGCCGGCGCCTGTGCGGTATCCGCGATTCCGCCGATCTATTATCATTATTCGCAGGAGGAGATCAATCGATATTATCTCGATATCCTTTCTGCTGTCGATATCGGAATCATCGTATACAATATCCCGCAGTTTACCGGCATTTCATTTACGACGGCAAACCCTCTGCTGAAAAACGAGCGGGTTGTCGGGATTAAACATACGTCGATGAATCTCTACGATTTGGAACGCATAGGTAAAGCGTATCCCGAAAAAATTTTGATAAACGGGTTTGACGAAATCTATGCGAGTGCGCTTGCAGCAGGGGCGACGGCGACGATCGGGACGACGGTAAACGTTTGTCCGAAATTGTTCCTTGCGATTCGAAATGCGTTTGCGGCGGGTAAAAACGAAAAAGCGCACGCGGCACAGTGCAGGCTGAACGATGTCGTACAGGCCTTTGTAGACACGAACGTTTTTCCGGCTGCAAAGTATGCGCTTTCGCTGCAGGGATTCGATATCGGTCCGTGCCGTAAACCTTTCGCGCCGCTTTCCGCCAAACAAAAAAAGATCGTCGAAAATGCGATACGCGATATCGCCGATGTCTTATAGGTCTGATGTCGGGTTCGGAAAGCATAAACTGATGAAGCCGTGCTTTCGGCGAGAATTTCGTTCACTGTAATTTTGTTAATGTGTTTATTTATTTTTTTACTAGGAGGAAAATATGAAAAAATCGATTACGGCGGTTTTAGCCGCAGTGAGTATCGGAAGCGCTGTCTTCGGCGCGGATGTAAAAAAATCGGGAAGCAAACCGGTTAAATTAATCGTCTATTCTCCGGGCAACGCGACGAGCGTACCGACAAAGACGATTGCAAAGTATGCCGAACTCGTCCGCGCGGCGTCGAACGGTACTATCGTTATGGACGTGCACTCGAGCGGCGAACTCGGCAACGATGCGGAAGCGCTGCAGTCGACGCGCATGGGTACGATCGATGTCATCTTTGCCGGTACGTCGGGATTTACGAGCTTTTACGACAAGGCGAAAATTCTCGATTTGCCGTTTTTGTTTTCGAGTGCGGAAGACGCGTATGAAAAAGTAAACGGCGCGATCGGCGAAAAGATATTCGCAAACCTTCCGTCGGTCGGTCTCGTATACCTCGCCGAAGGCGATAACGGTATGCGTCACATTGCGACGACAAAGCGTCCCGTCCATACGGTGGATGACGTAAAGGGATTGAAGATTCGAGTTCCGACGAGCAAAATGTATCTCGATGTGTGGTCGGCGCTCGGTGCTACGCCGGTTGCGCTTGCGCTGAACGAGCTTGCGATCGCGCTTTCCAACGGTACGGCGGAAGCGCAGGACAATGCGACCTACCATCTCGTGGCGAATGCGACCTATGACGACATCAAGTATTACAGTTTTATCAATTATATGTGGATGGGATGTACGATGGCCGTCAATCAAAAGAAATGGAAATCGCTCAGCGCGGAGCAGCAGAAAATTTTGAAAGAGCAGGCCGTCATTGCCGCAAAATATTCTTTCGACACTATCGCGCAGGACAATATAAGCGCGATGGAAGTTTTGAAAAAGGCGGGTGTCCAATTCGATATGAATCCCGATATTAAGAGTTTTAAAAATAAATTGGGCGGATCAAAATACTACGCCCGCTATGCGTCCGAAAGCTGGTACGATCAGTCGATCGTCGATCAGCTTGCAAAATAGTTTTCAAACGGCGGGTTTTGAAAGTATCGATATAATAAAATTATGTTTTTCAAAACCCGCCGTCCAACTGACACAGCAAAGAATTTATTTTTTAAGGCGCGTACGCTATGAATATGTATAAAAAAATTCTTGACGGTTTTATCAAAATTGTGTGTGTGCTGCTTATCGTTTCCGTGCTCGGAATCGTGGCGCTCATGCTCAACGAGCTTGTCATCCGTAATGTCCTCAATAAATCGTTTCGCGGTATGACGGAGCTTGCGGGGCTTTTGTTTTTGTGGATGGCGTTTTTGGGGATCACCGTTTTATACGACAAAGAAGAGCTCATATCGATCGATATGATTTACAGCAGGACGCAAGGAAAGGTGCGCACGGTATTTTGGTTCGTGCGGCACGCGGTTACGCTCGGTTTGGGCATCGTTATGATCGTTTCGTTTTGCGGTTTATATCCGTTTGTGGTTACGGAGTATTATTCTTCGATGCCGAACTTTTCAAAAATGTGGCAGTTTTTACCGCTTGCCGTAAGCGGCGGCTTTTTCGTATTGAAAGCCGTTTACAATATCATCGAAAAATCGAAGCAGCTGAGAGGTGACGGAAAATGATCGTTTTTTTTGCGGTATTTATTGTTTTCTTATTGATCGGCATGCCTATCAGCATTTCCATCGGCGCGAGCGCCGTTATCGGTTGTCTTAACCTCGGCTATCCGCTCATGGTCATCGGACAAAAGATGGTTTTCGGCATCGATTCGTTTTTGTTGATAGCGATTCCGCTTTTTATTTTTGCGGGAAATCTGATGAATGCCGGAAAGATTACCGACCGGATTTTCAATTTCGCGAATTCTCTTGTAGGCTGGATTCCCGGCGGATTGGGACATGCGAATATCGTCGCGAGTTTGATATTTGCCGGAATGTCGGGCAGCGCGGCCGCCGATGCTGGCGGGCTCGGTACGATCGAAATGGAAGCGATGACGTCGAAAGGCTACGATCGGGATTTTTCCGCAGCGGTGACGTCCGCGTCTTCCGTCGTCGGGCCGATCTTTCCTCCGTCCATTCCGTTGATCATTTACGGTTCGATCGCGAGCGTGAGCGTATCGAAATTGTTTGTCGGCGGCGTTGTACCCGCCGTATTGATCGTCGCGACGATGATGATCCTGACGCTTATCATCTCATTAAAAAGAGGCTATCCGCGGGAGCGCTTCAATATAAAAAAATTAATAATCGAATTCTCGCGTTCCATTTTATCGATTATCACGCCGCTTATCATTTTGAGCGGATTTACCGCGGGCTTGTTTACGCCGACCGAAGCTTCGTGCGTCGCCGTCGTGTATGCGCTCGTCATTGCGATCTTCGTATACCGGACGCTCGATCGGAAATCCTTTATAAAGTGCGTTTTGGACAGCGCCGTCACTTCGGCAAATACGCTGTTTATCATCGGTACATCTACGTTGTTTACGTATGTACTGGTACGCGAAGGCGTTTCCGGAAAAATCGCGGACTTTATCGCAGGCGTAAGTACCAATCCCGGCATCGTGATTTTAACAATCAATATTATTTTGCTGGTGCTCGGCATGTTTATGGAACCGGGCGCAATACTGACGCTCATGCTGCCCGTCCTCATTCCGATTGCGCAGCGCTTCAATTTGGATATGGTGTATTTCGGTGTGATAGTCGTATTGAATCTTATGATAGGTCAGGTAACTCCTCCTTTCGGGGTATGTCTGTTTATCGTAGGCGACGTCGGAAAAGTAAAGCTCGAACGGCTGTACCGCGCTATCGTTCCGTTTTTGATTCCGCTTATCGCCGTGCTGTTTTTATGCGCTTATTATCCGCCGCTCATCACGTGGCTGCCGAACGCGCTGCTCGGAGAATGACGGAAGAGAGCAACCCGGACAATCGTTTAACGGCACAAGAGTTTGCAATCGTTCGCGTTTACTAACACAATTGTTTTCGGTATAGTTTCCGTATGATTCGAAAAAATGCGGTCGTGCTCTATAAAAATCAATGCGCCCTCGTCACCGATGTCGAAGGTGAAAAATATGCGATTCAATACTGTCCTTCGGCGGCTGCGACGGGAAAAAAATCATACGTATCGCTGAAAGTGCGTGAAAAAGATATCGTGCCTCTGCATGCGGGTCCCGCTTCGAGTCTCGATGCGCTCCTTTCGTTTTCCGACGGCGCGCTCTCCGCGCAGCTTTCCGAAGCTTACGAACTGCTTCGATCCGATCCCGGCACCGCATCGTCGGCCGTCCCTTTTGCCGATATCGCCGAGCTTATGCGCCCGTCTTTTTCGGCGGACGAAAGTTTTGCCGTCTATAAAGCGATTTCCGGAAGCGATGAATTTGCCCTCGATGCCGCATCTTTTAAATCGGGTACGCTTGCCTTTGTGCCGCGGAGCGAAGAGGAAACAGCGGCATTAAAACAAAAGGCATACGAAAAGGCGCACGAAGGAGAACTGCGCGCGGCCTTTATCAAGCGGCTCAAACAAAAAAAACTCGAACTTCCCGGCGACTCCAAGTATATGAGCGAAGTCGAATCTCTCGCGCTCGGTCAGACCGACAAATCGAAGGCTATGGCGGAGGCGGGTTTTTCGCAGACGCCCGAAAAGGCGCACAAGCTGCTCATCGATACGGGCGTATGGCCCCTTACGCGAAATCCGTATCCGACACGCTGCGGGCTTTCGATGACGTCGGCATCCGAGGGGCTTGCCGTTCCGCCCGAAGAAGAGCGGCTTTTCGTGCAAAGCAGGGCATACGCGATCGACAACGCGTGGTCGGAAGATCCCGACGATGCGATTTCGTGGGACGGTGAATACCTGTGGGTTCACGTTGCCGATCCCGCTTCCAGCGTTATGCCCGACAGTTCGATCGATAAAGCCGCGCGAGAACGCGGAACGACGCTGTATCTGCCCGAGGGGACGAGCCGCATGCTCGCCGAAACTTCCCTTGCCGATTACGCGCTCGGTTTGAACGAGAGGAGCCGCGCGCTTTCGTTTCGGATTTTATTCGACGACAAGGGCGGCATTTCCGACTGCGCGGTTTTTAAAACACTTGTCAATGTCGAGCGCCTTACCTATGAAAAAGCGGATGAGATGAAAGATTCGCCCGAATTGAAACCCTTGTTCGATATCGCAAAACGTAATATCGAACGGCGGAAGAGGGCGGGCGCCTGTTCCGTCGATTTGCCCGAAGTGCATATCAGTGTCGATGAAGAGACGAAAAAAGTTTCGATCGAACCGGAAATCCGCTACGAATCGGGCGATACGGTGCGGGAGATGATGCTCCTTGCAGGAGAAGGCGCGGCGCGTTTCGCATTTAAAAACAATATTCCCTTTCCGTACGTGAGTCAGGAAGCGCCCGCTATCCCCTCCGATCTGCCTCCGGGACTTGCCGGCGACTTTCGTTTGCTTCGCTGTATGCGAAAGCGCAGCGTCGGCATTACGCCCGCGCCTCACGCTGCGATCGGCGTTTCGATGTACAGCCAAGTGACGAGCCCGCTCCGCCGTTACGGCGATTTGATCGCACACGAACAGCTGCGCGCGTTTATGGCCGGCAGGCCGCTCATCGACAAAGACGATATGCTTACGCGCATCAGCGAAGGCGATATCGCGTCGATTGCCGCACGGAAAGCGTCGCGGTGCAGCGAAACGCACTGGAAGCTCGTATACCTCTTGCAAAATCCCGAGCGGACGGGGGAAGCTGTGTGCGTCGATAAAAAAGACAAACAGGTTCAGCTCTATATTCCGTCGCTCGATATGCAAACATTTATTGCACCGCAAAAAAAATATGAACTCAACGATACGCTTGAAGTCAAGGCGGCGAATATCGATATCCCGCAGCAGACCGTCGTGTTTGTGCCGAAAGATTGACAGCGCAAAACGAATATTTTATACTATTTTCATATTCTTTTAATCGTTTCAAAAGCAAACGACTTTTGAAAAGGTTTCCAATCTACAAATATAGAGGTGTATTTTGAAAAAAAAGATTGTTTCATCGGTTGCAGGTATTCTGTGTATTGCAGGGCTTTTTTTAAGCTGCAATACGAATTCAAAGGCTGAAACGCTGAATGCGGACTACGTAGTTGTCGGAGGCGGGGCTGCCGGCTTAATGAGCGCATTGGAATTAAGTGAAAAGGGCAAGGTTGTCTTACTTGAAAAAATGCCCGGTCTCGGCGGAACTTCAATCAGAGCCAAGGGATTTTTATGGTCGATCGATTCGGCTTTAAACAAAGCAACGGGCAAGGGCTTAACGACCCAGCAAATGTTCGATTATTACAAAGAAAAAGCCGGTGCGGAAAATTTCAACGCCGAACTTTTCCAAGCGATGCTTGACGTATCGGGCAGCGTAGTTGATGATTTACTGCAAAAGGGTATGCCTTTCAGCAAAGAAAGACTGATTCCCGGTACGCCCAATTATCCGCAGCTTTTGTGTCTTACCGTCGACGGTGAAGGTCCGGCTATGGTCGCAAAATTCAAAGAGCTGTTGGAAAAAAGCAGTGTTGAAATACTTTTAAATACACGTGCCGAAGAATTGATTATAAAAGACGGAGCGGTACAGGGTGTAGTTGCCGAAAAAGACGGAAAAAAATACAACATTTTTGCCCAAAAAACCGTTTTGGCAACCGGCGGTTTTGCAAAAAGCAAAGAATTGATGGCAAAGTATAATAAAGAATTTGCGGATAATGTTGCGTTTTGCGGAACGGGAAATACGGGTGACGGCATCACTATGGCGTTGGCGGCGGGCGCACAGCTTACGGGCGACGGTGTGCTCGGTATTTGGGGTATGAACGATTATTACGGTTATGTCGGCGACATCGGCAGTTTGGTCAGACAAACGGCCGTCTATGTCAATAAAGAAGGAAAGCGCTTTGTAAACGAAAAACGCTATTATGCCGAAGTTCATAAAGAATTAAACAAAATAACGGATAAGCTCGCATACGGAATCTTCGATTCTTCGAATCCCGCTTTTGTTGCAAATCTGGAAAAGGCGCTTGCCGAAAACTTAAGCGTAAAAGCCGATTCCCTTGAAGCTTTGGCTGCAAAATTGAATATCGATGCTGCAAACTTTAAATCGGCGATTGAAAGCTATAATACGGCATATGCGGCCGGAGAAGACGGTGACTTCGGTATCAAAAACAAGGTTATGACTCCCGTTTTAAAAGCACCCTTTTATGCCGTCGAAGTGCGCCCGACAATAATCGGAACGATAAAAGGTTTAAAAGTCAACGAAAAAGCCCAAGTTTTAAATGAAAAAAACGAAGCTATTCCCAACTTGTACGCAACCGGCGAATTGATAATCGGCAACTTTGTAAACAATGAATATCCCACTACGGGTACGGTGCTGTCCACCTGTTTATATTCCGGAAAAATTGCCGCCGATAACGCATCCAAGGGCATAACAAGTAAATATTCGACTTCATCGGCTAAAAAAATGACCGCCGCCGTACAAAAGGCAAAAAAATCGAATACCGTGTATAAAGACGGCGTGTATACCGCTGAAGCGAAGGGTATGAACGGTCCGGTTAAGGTTGAAGTAAGCGTAGAGGGTAAAAAAATCGCCGCCGTTAAGGTTGTAAGCCACAGCGAAACGCCCGGTATAAGCGATCCCGCCTTTGATGTGATTCCGGCCGCTATGGTTAAAGCGAATTCTTTTGAAGTCGACGGCGTTTCCGGTGCGACGATGACAAGCAAGGCTCTGATTGAAGCGGCAAAGCTTGCATTAAAAGATGCCCGCTGATACAAAAAAGTTTTTTATTGAATAAAAAGAGGGCTGCCGAAAGTAGGTGACTTTTGGCAGTCTCCCTTATACCGGCTTGAAAAAAAGCGAGTCAGTGCTACAACTTGATAGTAAAAAAACAAATATGAATATCAAACACATAGCCTTACTCTTACCGCTTTTGCTTTTAGAGCCGGCTGTTTACGCTCAAACAAAGGGCACCATGCCCGCTGCGGCACACGGAAGCGTAAAAAACGGCGTGCCGGAACGCAAATTCGTCATTGCTTTTCACGCAATTGTAAATACCGACAAAACGGGTAAAAATCTGATAAAAGAACTGCCCGATTTACAAAAACGGGGAATCAACACGCTTTTTCTCCAAATAGGTTACAACTATCAATGGAAAAGCGATCCGAAACTCTATAACAAATACGTGCTTTCCGAAACCGTCGCACGCGAAATTGCCGCCGAATGCCGGAGGCTTTCCATCGACCTTATCCCGGAAATAAACTGCCTCGGCCATCAATCGTGGAAAAACGAAACCTTCGCCCTGCTCAGAGCTTACCCCGAACTGGACGAAACGCCCGGCCTCTACCCCGGCAATAAGGGTATTTATTGCCGAAGCCTCTGCTCTTCCAATGAAAAAGTTTACACGATTTTATTCGGTTTAATCGACGAAATTACCGAAGTTTTTTCGGTAAAAAAAATACATGTCGGCTTGGACGAGGTGTTTTTGATCGGTGAAGATGCCTGCCCTCTTTGCCGCGGAAAAGACAAGGCCGAACTGTTCGCCGGGGCCGTGAACAGACTCTACGATCACTGTGTCAAAAAACGGGGACTTACAATGTATATGTGGGGCGACCGCCTCATCGACAGCGAGGATGAAGAAAGCGGTTATAAGGGCGAATACGAAAGCTCATGTAACGGTACCGACCCCGCCGTTGACCTTATTCCCAAAGACATCATCATCTGCGACTGGCACTATGACGAGCTGGAACGCTACGGCTCCATCCCTTATTTTTTAAACAAGGGCTTCCGTGTTCTGCCGACAAGTTTCAAGGGAATTAAAGCGGTAAACGCTCTCATCGACTATTCGCTTTTGTACAAGACGAACCCGAATATGCTCGGCCACATGTACACGGCGTGGGATAATTTTACGAACAAAAATCTCTCACGATATAAACCGATGGTCAAAACGATCGACCGCCTGATCCGTACCGCTTCCGGGGTGAATCATCCCCATTAAACCTAAGAAAACCTTTCAGCTGGATTTAATATGATGCAATGTGTAAACTTGCAAAAGACGGCGCGCATTGTTATAGTACAGCTATGATAGTTATGAAATTCGGCGGCTCGTCAGTCGCAAATGCGGAGCGCATCCGGCATGTCGCATCTATTATTAAAGCGTATCAAAAGAGCAGGCCGGTCGTCGTGCTCTCCGCGATGGGCGATACGACCGATCACCTCCTCGAAGCGGCCGATAAAGCGCTCGGCGGAGTCGTGAGCATGGAGCAGATCGCTTCTCTTCATTTTGAAACTTTGCGCGAACTCGGATTGCCGAGCGGCACAATTGAAGATTTAATAAACGAATTGACGCAGCTTTTGACCGGCATTTCGATGATAAAAGAATTGACAAAACGCACGCGCGATTATCTCGTGTCGTTCGGCGAACGCATGTCGGTGCGTATCGCCTCTGCTTATTTGACAAAAGAAGGGATTCCCGCTTTAGCTTACGATGCGTGGGATATCGGCATCGTAAGTGACGGCAATTTTATGTCGGCGGAACTGCTCGATGAAGTGTGGCAATCGATACCGGAGCATTTGCATGCGTACGCCTCTGGAAAAGACAAGCGCATTCCGGTCGTGACGGGTTTTATAGCAAAAGACAAAAGCGGAAATATTACGACGCTCGGGCGGGGCGGAAGCGATTTGACTGCGACGATCATCGGGGCGGCGACGGGCGCGGAAGAGATTCAAACGTGGAAAGACGTCGACGGTATCATGACGACTGATCCCCGCATCTGTCCCGATGCGAAGCCCGTACGCGAAGTAACGTACGAAGAAGCGCAGGAGCTTGCGTTTTTCGGCGCGCAAGTGCTGCACCCGCGTTCGATGCTTCCCTGCCGCCGCACTGCAACTCCCGTCCGCGTAAAGAATTCGTACAATATCGAAAGTCCGGGTTCGATCATCGTCGAAACGCATAACGGAAAAGCGTCTCCCGTCTGCGCGATTACGGGCGTCAAACATGTAACGCTGATCGATATCGCTTCGACGCGCATGCTCGGCGCGGTCGGCTTTCTCGCGCACATATTCAATCAGTTTTTAAAATGGAATATCAGCATCGACGTGATTGCGACGAGCGAAGTGTCCGTTTCGCTGACGGTAAATACAAAGACCGATCTTTCGGGTTTGATCCGCGATTTGAGCGACGTCGCCGAAGTGCGGACACGGAGCGGAAAAGCGATCGTGTCGATCATCTGCGACGCGCTCCATTCCTCGGCGATCCTCGCGGCGGGATTTAAAGCGCTGTCGGATGAAAATATCAACGTGCAGATGATCAGTCAGGGCGCGAGCAAAGTGAATATCAGCATGATCGTCGACGACGAAGAAGCCGATAAAACCGTGCGCGTACTGCACAAAGCGTATTTTTCTTGACCTTCGGCGTTTCGAATCTGAAAGTTGATGCGTGAATTAATAATTTTGGAGTGTATATGAATATTGCGATCGTCGGCTACGGAAAGATGGGGCACATGATTAAAAATGCTGCGGAACGGCTCGGTCACCGCATCGTTCTTACCGCAGATCCCTTTTCTCCCGATGCCGATGTAAAACCCGCTTCGGCGACCGATACGGCTCGTGCGGTAAAATCCTCCGGAGCCGAAGGCGTCATCGAGTTCAGCCGGCCGTCGGTTGCCGTCGAAAATATCCACTCGCTCCTTCCGCTTTCGCTCCCGCTTGTCGTCGGAACGACGGGCTGGACGGAGAGCCTTCAGGCTGTAGAAAAACGTGCCGCAGATACGGGCGGCGCTTTACTCTATTCGTCGAATTTTTCCATCGGCGTCAATATGTTTTACAAAATCGTCTCCGAAGCCGCCCGCCTTATGAAGGAGTATTCCGACTACGACGTTGCGGTGTGGGAAGCGCACCACAATCAAAAAGCCGACAGTCCGTCCGGTACGGCGCTCGAAATCGCACGGCGCATTATGGCCGAATATACGGCGAAAACGAAAATCGTCTCCGACTCCTTTCACCGAAGGCCCGAAGAAAACGAACTGAGCCTTGCGAGCACGAGGTGCGGTTCGAACCCCGGAGAGCACACCGTGTTTTTCGACGGACAAGCCGATACGATCGAACTTACGCACCGCGCTCGAAGCCGAGAGGGATTTGCGATCGGCGCCGTCCGTTCTCTCGAACGATTTTCTTCCGCGCTGAAAACCGGAACGCTGCAAAAAGGCCGCGTGTATACCATGCAGGATCTGTTTTAGCTGCGGTCATTGAAAACGCGATACTCTATCGTATGTATTGAAAAAAAGGCCGCTTTATTCTAAAATCGAAATAATCGTTTTTTTTAATCAATAGGTATTGCGAGCGCAATACCGCGTTGGAGGAAATATGACAATAGCTGAAATGCTTCAGCAGAGCGGCATACTGACGCTGCTCGGAATGGGCGTTGTATTCTCTTTTCTTATTATCATGATTGCGTGCATGTACTTGCTTCACGTTGTGCTCCGCGCGCTCAAACTCGATAAAGAAGAAAAAAAAGAAACCGCGCAATCTCCCGCACCTGCACCGGCGAGGCACGACGACGCGATTATCGCCGCGATCGCCGCCGCCGTTCACAAATAAATCATCAAGGAAAACACCATGGCAAAGAAAGTCCACATTACGGAACTCGTTTTACGCGACGCGCATCAGTCGCTGCTCGCAACTCGTATGACGACTGCGGATATGCTTCCCGCATGTCCGATGATCGATAAAATCGGCTACTATTCCGCCGAAGCATGGGGAGGCGCGACCTACGATTCGTGCATCCGCTTTTTAAATGAAGATCCGTGGGAACGCCTGCGCAAACTTCACGCGGCGATGCCCAACACGAAGATTATGATGCTGTTGCGCGGTCAAAACCTTTTGGGATACCGCCACTATGCCGACGACGTCGTCGATAAGTTCGTCGAAGCCGCCGCAAAAAACGGTATCGGCATTTTCCGCATTTTCGATGCGTGCAACGATCCGCGTAACCTCGAACGTTCGGCGAAAGCCGCAAAAAAAACCGGCAAACACGTGCAGATGGCGATTTCCTACGCGACGACGCCCTATCACACAAAAGAAGTGTATGCCGATCTGGCCAAGCGCTATGCCGAATTCGGTGCCGATTCGATTTGTATCAAAGATATGTCGGGTTTGTTAAAACCCTTTGAAGCCTACGACCTCGTTAAAGCGATCAAAGCAAAAGTCGATATGCCGATCGAAATTCACTCGCACTCGACGACGGGCTTGAGCGTTGCGACGCTTTTGAAAGCGTCGGAAGCGGGAGCCGATGTCCTCGATACGGCCATTTCTTCCATGGCGATGGGAACGTCCCACAGTCCGACGGAAACCGTCGTCGAAATGCTCAAAGGTTCCGAATACGATACGGGACTCGACACGAAAGCGCTCCTCGAAATCGCGGCGTACTTTCGCGACGTGCGCGAACACTACGCATCCCTCGAATCGAAATTCCACGGAGCCGATACGCGCATCCTCGTTTCGCAGGTCCCGGGCGGCATGCTTTCGAACCTCGAAAAGCAGCTGAAAGAGCAAGGTGCGGCGGATAAAATCGACGACGTATTGAAAGAGATTCCGCTCGTGCAAAAAGACGTGGGCTATGTGCCGCTCGTAACTCCGACAAGCCAAATCGTCGGTACGCAGGCGGTGTTCAACGTGCTTTTCGGACGCTATGCACGCCTTACGCAGGAATTCCGCGATCTCCTTACCGGAAGATACGGAGCGACTCCCGCGGCGGTCAACGGCGATCTGCAAAAAGAAGCGCTCAAACAAAACAATATGGACGCGGTCGTTACGTGCCGCCCCGCCGATCTCATTGCAAACGAATGGGATAAATGCGTCGAAGATGCGAAAAAAGCGGGCGGAGACGGAAGCGATGAAGACGTTTTGACTTATGCGATGTTCCCGAAAGTCGCCGAAAAGTTTTTCAAAGAGCGCTCAAATGGACCCGTCGACGCACAAAAAACTTTCGGCGCAAAACCCGCTTCCGAAAGCGCTCCTGCAAGCGCGCCGAAATCGGGATCATACACGGTAAGCGTAAACGGCACTCCCTATTCGGTTACGACGAGCGCGGGAAGCGATACCATCATAGTAAACGGTACGTCGTATAACGTTTCCTTCGGCGATGTCGCCCCCTCATCTGCACCCGTATCCGCACCCGTCGTTACGGGCGGCGCGGATATCAAAGCGCCTGTTGCGGGAACGCTTTTGCGCTACGTCGCGCAAAACGGCGCCGAAGTAAAAAAAGGCGACACCGTTTTGATGATCGAATCGATGAAGATGGAACTCGAAGTAAAAGCTCCGGCCGACGGAAAGGTAAACTTTATCGCCCAGCCGGGCGCTCAGATTGCGGCGGGACAAGTTATCGCAAGTCTCGGCGGTACCGTTGCGGCGGCTCCGGCTCCGAAGCCCGCAGCAGCTGCTCCCGTAGTGAAAGCGGCGCCTGTTTCTCCCGCCGCTTCGACGGGCGGAAAACCCGTAAATGCTCCGGTTGCCGGAACGCTTTTGCGCTATGAAGTCGCTGAAGGCGCTCAAGTAAAAGCCGATACGACGGTTATCATGATCGAATCGATGAAGATGGAATTGGAAATCAAAGCAGGCGCGGCCGGAGCCGTTCACTTCCTCGTTCAGCCGGGCACTCAGATTACGGCGGGTCAGGCGCTCGCTGAAATCAAATAAGGAAAGGCAGTATGAATACGACAAAACCAAGCACGCTGCATATCCTTAGTACGCTGTTTTTGATACTCGGCGTCGCATCGGTCTTTGCCCTCGTGCGCCCTGCGGTATTCGCGCAAAATACGTACGAAGAGCGTGCTTCGTTCCGCACGATAAATACGGCGAAGATTAAAAATTCCGAAGGTATCAAAAATATCGATGTCGGAACTTTTATCGAAAACATTTGGGAAAATACCGGCATCTATCAGATGATCCACACGAAAACCGTCGCGGAAAGGGCAGCGGAACAGGCGACAGCGGCTGCATCCGCGGCAAAGCAGGCGCACGATCCCTTTGCGGGATCGCAGGTTCCCGCGTGGTACAGCCTCATCATGATCGCGATCGGATTTTTAATAATCTATCTCGGAGCCGCGCGAGGTTTCGAGCCGCTCCTTTTGATTCCGATCGGCTTCGGCACCGTCTTTGCAAACATCCTCGGAGCGGGCATGATAGAAGCGCCTCACGGTATGCTGCACATCATCTATACGGCGGGCGTCGGAAACGAATTTTTCCCGATGCTCATCTTTATGGGAATCGGCGCCATGACGGACTTCGGCCCGCTCATCGCAAATCCGAAAACCGCGCTTCTCGGAGGAGCCGCCCAGCTCGGCGTCTTTGCGACGATGTTCGGTGTCGCTCTTTTCAATTTGATTCCCGGCGTCGATTACAATATGCTTCAGGCCTGCGCCATTTCGATTATCGGAGGAGCGGACGGCCCGACGACGATTTACGTCGCCGGAAAGCTTGCCCCCGAAATGATGGCGGTCGTCGCCGTTGCCGCGTATTCGTACATGGCACTCGTACCGCTCATCCAGCCGCCTATCATGAAACTGCTTACGACGCATCACGAACGGCGTATCGCAATGCCGCAGCTTCGGCCCGTTTCACGCACGGAAAAAATTCTCTTTCCGCTTATGCTGCTCATCCTTACGATTTTGCTTTTGCCGCCTGCAGCGCCTCTTATCGGTATGCTCGCATTCGGCAATTTTGTTAAAGAAGTCGGCGTCGTCGAGCGTCTTTCCAAAACGATTCAAAACGAATTGATGAACATCGTTTCCATTTTGCTGTCGCTCGGCGTCGGCGCTCAGATGACTCCCGAAAAGATCATCAATCCGAGATCGCTCGGCATCATCGCGCTCGGCCTCATCGCGTTTATCATCGCGACGACGGGCGGACTTTTGATGGCGAAGCTGATGAACGTCTTTTTGCCGAAAGATAAAAAGATCAACCCGCTTATCGGATCCGCAGGCGTTTCCGCTGTTCCCATGGCTGCCCGCGTCGCAAACAAAGTCGGTATGGAATTCGATCCGTCGAACTTCCTGCTCATGAATGCGATGGGACCGAACGTTTCAGGCGTTATCGGAACCGCAATCGCGGCCGGCGTCTTTATCGCAACGTACGGCTAAGACCGTGCGGCACGGCGCGTATCGTGTGCGACGCAGTGCGCAGCGTAAAAATTAATAATCGATAATATCGGCTGCCGTCTGCGGCCGATTGAAGGGGCTGTCGAAAAGGCAAACGCTTTTGAGACGGCCTTTTTTTATTACGGCGCATGAGCCGGTGAAAATATGTAGCGAAGTGAAATATTTTTCGTCCGACGATTCCGTACAAAAAAAGCGCCCGTTTGCATGATAGGCAAACGAGCGCTGTATTTTCAAAAAGTTTTTCGCGTCTTATCGCTTTTGAATCGCGACGGCTTCCGCTTTCGCATCGAATTCGTCGCCGAATAAATTTTTTCCGTTTACCGCAGCTTCGCCCGTTTGGTTGTCGTAGGGGTCGTTTCTGAGGTTTCCGGCGGAGAGCGCAAATTCATGCTGAAAGTCGGATGCGAGCGGGATCCGGTACGGATCGATATTGCCGAAATAATAATTCCAGCGGTTCATATCCTTGTGACGGTACGCCGATCCTCCGAACGAACAATCCGCAAAAAGCCAGCCGTACGGTGCGATATAAAACTGCGCCCAGTCGTGATTTCCGACGCGGAGCGGCGTCGCGTACAATCCCGCTTGCCAGCGAGCCGGAATGCCCGCGTATCTGCAGAGCGTGATAAACAGCAGCGCTTGAATACCGCAGTCGCCTTTTAATCCCGATGCGACGTATTCGGAAATTGCGTCGATCGTGATATAGCTTCGCACAAACGAATACATGACGTGCGTCGTAATGTAATCGTATATTTTCCGCGCTTTGACAAGCGGGTTCGTTTCTTTTCCGATGATTTCCGAAGCGAGCGTCTTTATGTACGGCGTAAAGCGTATGTGAGGCGCCTGCTCTTCCGTATAGAACGTCGGCTGTGCGTCCGATACGCTTTCCGCCGCCGGTTCCCTATACTCGATGTGATTTTCGAATTCGTATTCGACCGAAAACTTTTTGCACTCCGACGCGGAAGAAGTAAAGCAGACGGTGCGCTGCGGATAATCGCTTGCGGCGATGTAATCGGGTTTCGGAGACGTGCCGAGCAGTTTAAAATTTTTTACCTGCGCGTATTCGACGGGAACGGGTATGTGAACGCGCAGCGCATCGGAAGCTGCGACGGATGACGATGGCACTTCCAGCGTACTTTTGATGCGGAAATAATACGTCAGCCGTCCTTCTTTTTTTATCTCGTCGATCGCCGTATTTAAAAGCGCAAAGTTTGCCGCCGAATCGTCGAAATTTTCGGGATGAATGCAGCGAGAGGCGAAGTCCGGCCGCGTCTTTACCAAGTTGTCGATAAAGAGTTTGTGCAGATACACGACACCGTCCCGGTAAATCCATTCGACGGCATTTTCCAGCCACAGGCGGCGGAATTCGCTTTCCGTAAAATCTTTAAAAGCATTCTTTAACAACTCAAGCGCTTTTTCCTTCGAATACGGATATTGCTGCGGAATGCGCCGGACGATCTCCCGTTCGAGTTCAAGGCGTTTTCGAAGCGCGTGCGGAATATCCTTTTGCAGTTTGTGCGCGATGCATTCATCGAGCGCCGTAAAATCGCCGTGCCATTTTAATTTTTGTACGTCTTCTGGAAGCGGTACTTCCAAATATTTCAAATCGGAATACATACGTCCTATATCTCCTCATGCTGCGTTATCGACTCTGCTCGAATTCTGCAGCGTCTATTTTTCCAAACCTTTAAAACCGAATCCCGGCTCTTCGGCGAGCGTTATACGGTTCGCGTTTTCTACATGCATACCGCCTTTAAAGGGCAGTGCGCTTAAAGAAAAGGTTGCATCGAGATCCGCACGCGTAATATTTTTTACCGCCGCTCCGAGGCTTGCGGCTGCGGTAACGCCGACGTTCGTCTCTTCGACCATGCAGCCGAGCATACATTCGACGCCGGCCGCTTCGCATATCGCGTTGATTTTAAGCGCTTCTCTGATGCCCCCGCATTTCATAAGCTTTATGTTCAGCACATCGATCGCTCTGCGCTCTACGAGGTGCAGCGCGTCGTGCGACGTAAAACAGCTTTCGTCGGACATGATGAGTACGTCCGTGTGCTTGGTGACGTATTCAAGACCGGCGATATCGTAGTAGGGGACGGGCTGTTCGACGAGTTCCAAATCGTATTCGTTTAAGTGTTCGATAATCCTGACGGCGTCTTTTGCAGACCAGCCTTGATTTGCATCGACTCGTATCTTGACCTGCGGTCCGACGGCACAGCGGATCGCTTTGACGCGCGCGACGTCGTCTTCCAAATTCGTGCCGACCTTCGTCTTTATCGTCGTAAAGCCCTTTGCAACCCAATCTTTCGCTTTTGCAGCCATCGTTTCCGGCGTATCTATACCGACGGTGATATCGGTTTCGATGTAATTGTTTAAGCCGCCGAGCAGCTTGTACACGGGCATACCCGCCGATTTTCCGAGTATGTCGTAACAGGCGATATCGACTGCGGCTTTTGCGCTCGGCGCGTGCGCTTGCGATTTTCCCATCGCCCAGTAGATCGATTCCAAATCGCGCGGATCGAGCCCGATCAGATCGCTTTTCATGATTTCAATACCGGCGACCGTCCCCGGAAGGTTTTCTCCCGTTATTAAAATTCCCGGAGCGCCTTCGCCGTATCCGACGACGCCTTCATCCGTTTCGACGGTGACGATCGCGCTCTTCGCATGCGTTATAACGCCGAGCGAAATGCGGAACGGCTCTTTGAGCGGTACTTCCACCGCCTGAACTTTGATATCGGTGATTTTCATATTTCCTCCTCTAAAAACTTTTGCAGGATATTTCGACATCCGAAAAAGTTTTTAGCCGTGCGCGCCCTCGGCGTTCGGCACGTTTTATTTACAAAAGTGACAGGCGCAAAAATGGCCGCCGCCCAAATCCTTGTTTTCGGGTTTTACTTCGCTGCAGATCTTCTGCGCCATATAACACCTCGTATGGAATACGCAGCCCGACGGCGGATCGGCGGGACTCGGCAAATCGCCTTCGAGAATGATTTTTTCTTTTTTGCCTTCTTCGATAACGGGAATGGCGGACAGGAGCGCTTTCGTATAAGGGTGCGCAGGATTTTCGTAGATGTCTTTTTTCGCCGCCGTTTCGACGATGTGTCCCAAATACATGATGATGATGCGGTCGGAAACGTGTTTGATGACGCTGAGGTCGTGCGAAATAAAGATATACGCGATCCCCATTTTTTCCTGCAATTCCTGCAACAGGTTTATAACCTGCGCTTGGATGGAAACGTCGAGCGCCGAAACCGGCTCGTCGCAGACGATCACTTCCGGCCGAAGAATGATGGCGCGCGCGATGCCGATGCGCTGTCTCTGACCGCCGGAAAATTCGTGCGGATAGCGGTTGTAGTATTTTGCGTTTAAACCGACGATTTGCATCGTTTCGAGGACGCGTTTTCGTTTTTCTTCGACGTCGATCCGAAGCTGTATGTCGAGCGGTTCGGCGATGATTTCTCCGACCGTCATACGCGGATTCAGCGATGCGTAGGGATCTTGAAAGATGATCTGCATCGCGCTCCTCGTTTTATGCAGTTCTTTTCCGCGCATCTTTATTAAATCGTTTTTTTTGAAAATGACGGATCCGCTCGTCGGTTCTATGAGCCGGAGAACCGTTCGCCCCATCGTCGATTTTCCGCAGCCCGATTCTCCGACGACGCCGAGCGTTTCGCCTTTTTCGAGATTGAAGCTCACGTCGTCGACGGCTTTGATGTAAGCTCTGCCGAAGGTAAAAAGCGATTTTTTCATCGGAAACCATTTTTTGAGGTGACGCACTTGCAGCAGCGGAGCGTGTTGCGTATTATTATCGTTCATCGGCGTCCTCCTCTTTGCCCGCATAGCGGTGGCATCGTACCGTTCGATTGCCGCAGTCTATGAGCGGGGGCTTTTTTTCTTTACAGATAGACTCCGCAAACGGACATCTCGGCCAAAAGGTACAGCCGGCCGGCATATCGTCGAAAGACGGAACCGTTCCTTCGATCGTCTGAAGTCTGTCGGAATCGCGGCCGAGTTTCGGAACACACGCGATCAAACCCTGCGTATACGGATGAAGCGGATTTTGAAAGAGCTGCGCTTTCGGCGCGTATTCGACGATTTCGCCCGCATACATGATGAGCACTTCGTCCGCGATTTCGGAAATGACGCCGAGGTCGTGTGTGATCATTATAACGGACGTTCCCGTTTTTTCTTTGAGTTCGTCGATGAGGGCGAGTATCTGCGCTTGTATCGTTACGTCGAGCGCCGTAGTCGGCTCGTCGCAGATTAAAAGTTCGGGACTGCATGCGAGCGCTATCGCGATCATGACGCGCTGCCGCATACCGCCGGAGAGCTGATGCGGATATTCGTCGAATCGTTTTTCCGGCAGCGGAATTCTGACTAAGCGGAGCATTTCAAGAGCGCGCCGCTTCGCTTCTTTTTTTGTCATCGATTCGTGAATTAAAAGCGCTTCCTCTATTTGACGGCCGACGGTGTATACGGGATTTAAAGACGTCATCGGTTCTTGAAAGATCATTGCGATCCGTTTACCTCGTACTCGCCGCATCTCTTCTTCGCTTTTTGCCAAGAGATCTTCACCTTTAAATACGATTTTTCCGCCGACGATCTTTCCGGGAGGAGAGTCGATGAGGCGCATGACGGAAAGAGACGTGATGCTTTTTCCGCAGCCCGATTCTCCGACGATACCGAGCGTGTGCCCTTTGTTCAGCGAAAACGATACGTCGTTGACGGCTTTGACTATCCCGTCGTCCGTATAAAACCATGTGCTCAGATTATCGACTTTCAGCAGCGTTTCTTCGATCATACCGCTACCTCAAACACGGAGTTTCGGATCGAGCGCGTCGCGCAGTCCGTCCCCGAAAATATTAAACGTTATGACGGTAATGATGATCGCGACTCCCGGCATAATGCTGTATATCGGTAAAAAACCGATAACCGACTGCGCCGCGCTTATCATATTGCCCCAGCTCGGCGTGGGCGGCTGGATGCCGAGACCGAGAAAACTCAACGACGCTTCGTACATGATAGCGTGCGGAATGCCGAGCGTTACGAGTACGATGATCGTTGAAAGGCAGTTCGGAATCAAGTGTTTGACGATGATCCGAAACGACCTGCCGCCGCTTGCACGGCTGGCTTCCACGTACTCTTTTTCTTTCAGCTGTATGACCGCTCCTCTGATCATGCGCGCGGTTCTGACCCATGTCAAAAAACCGAGTGCGATGTAGAGATTCAAAATACCCTGTCCCAAAAACGTCATAATCGCCATAGCGAAGATGAGATCCGGAAACGCGGAAAATATTTCCATGATGCGGGAGATGACCGCGTCTACGATGCCTCCGAAATAGCCTGCGAGGGAGCCGAGCGTTATGCCGATGATCGAAGCGAGGAGCTGCGCGAGAATGCCGATACTCAACGAAATTCTCGTGCCGTATATGATGCGCGACAGGATATCGCGTCCGTATTCGTCCGCACCGAGCAAATGTTTTGCATTCGGTTGAGCGAGCACCGATTGATAATCCTGATGGCTCGGATCGTAGGGAGCGATAAGCGGAGCGAAGATCGCGACGGCGATGAGCAGCAAAATGATTACGAGGCAGGTCATCGCGGCTTTATTTTTTCGAAAGCGTTTAAAGCTGTCTTTATAATAGCTCGAATATTCTATGTCGCCGTTTACAATGCCGTCGGCAAAGCGCTTTTGTTTATTAAAAAATGAAAAAAACGCTTTCATCATGCCTCTCCTTTACCGTAGCGTATGCGCGGATCTATGAGGACATAGGAAACGTCGACGAGCAAGTTGACGACGACGAAAACGAATGCGATATACATGACGGTTCCTTCGAGCAGCGGCAAGTCGCGGTTCGTCATGGAATCGACGGCAAGTTTTCCGATGCCCGGAATGGAAAATACTTTTTCTATCAGCATGGAGCCGGTGAGCATGTTTCCGAGTTCCGTTCCGACAAGCGTTACGATCGGAATCATCGCGTTTTTAAGCGCATGGTGTATGATAAGCGCACTCCGCGTTACGCCTTTTGCGCGCGCCGTACGGATATAATCCTGTTTGATGACGTCGAGCATACTTGTCCGCGTTATGCGTGCGATGCTTCCGGCATACCGCGTTCCGAGCGCTATGCTCGGCAAAATATAGGCGACCGGTGAATCGAATCCCGAAATGGGGAAGAGATTTAATTTTAAACCGAATATGATCTGCAAAATAATGGCGATCCAAAACGAAGGCGCCGACACGCCGAATACCGACAGTGCCATAAACGCCGAATCGATCCACGTACCGCGGTTCAACGCGGCCGCAAGTCCGCAGCCGATGCCGAGTACGACGGCGAATAAAAACGAAATCATCGCCAGTTTGAGCGTTACGCGGAATGCGCGGGAGAGGGCGAGGATAACGGGCTCTTTTGAAAAATATGAAACGCCGAAATCCATACGGACGACACCTGAGATAAAATTTACATACTGCCGCGAAAGCGGTATATCGAGGCCGAGCTGGTGACGGACGGCAGCAATCGTTTCGGGCGTTGCTCTCCGTTCGAGCATCATCGCTACGGGATCTCCGGGTACGACTTGCAGCAGGATAAAGGTGATCAGCGTGATGCCGAATATGACGATAACGGTTTGCAGCAATCTCTTTGCTATATATGCGGCCATCGTATTTCCTTACATATCGTGCGCCGCGCGTTCCGCGCGGCGCACGGTTTTGACGTTATTGAATGTCGGCTTTTCTGCAATCAATGCGATTTGCCGAATCGATTGTAAAACCGGTTACTTTCAGATTCAGCAGATAAAAATTCACTTCGTTGATAAGGGGGAGCGCCGCGAAATCTTCGCGCGTTAAAATGTGCTCGGCTCGTTCGTATATCTTTTGGCGGGCGGCCGTATCGTCGGTGAGCACTCCGTCGTCCATCAATTTTTCAAAGCGCGGATCGTGCCAAAACGACGATGAGAGATCGACTCTGCCCGCGCTGACGGGGTAGAGCATGCTGTCGGGGTCGCTGTAGTCGACGTACCAGTTGCTTACGCTGCAGTCGATGCCGCCGTTCCGCTTCATATCCGTCCATGCCGAGCGGTCTACCTGTTCGATCTGAACGTTGATGCCTGCTGGTCTCGCTTCTTCCTGAAACGCGGTTGCGATTTGCAAACCCAAGCTGTTCGACGAAATAACCGTAACGCGCAGATCGTATCCGTTTGCAAAACCCGCTTCGGCAAGCAGCGCCTTTGCGCGATCGGGGGCGTATTCGAAAGGTAAAGCGTTTTTATCGTGACCGATAAGCGCCGGCGGGATAAAAGAGCTCGGAACGGATGCCGTGCCGTGCAGCACGCTTTCGCAGATCGCCTTTCTGTCGATCGCAAGCGAAATGGCTTCGCGCACTTTTGCGTCGGGAATCACTTTTACGTTCGGGAGAAAATAATATCCGCCGGGCTGCTGATAGCTGTGGATTTGGTCTTTCAACTGCGGATTGTTCGCATACACCGGATACAGCGAATTTTTCAAACCGACAAAATCGACATTGCCCTTTTGATATTCGAGCACTTGCGTATTCGCATCGGGAACGAATTTATAGTTGATTTTATCGAGGATCGCCGCACCTCCGTGATACTCTGCGAATTTCGACATTTCCGCACCGACGTCGGGTGTATAGCTGTCCAATTTAAACGGCCCCGTTCCGATGAGCGTCTTCGTACCCCACGTATCGCCGGCTTCTTCGCATGCATCCGCCGGATAGATCGCCGTATAGGGCGTCGAAAGCGCTGCGAGAAACGGCGTATAGATGCGGGACAGCGTAATCGTAAAATGTGTGTCGTCGATTATTTTGATGCCTGCCAATTCGTTCGCGGCGCCGCTTTGTAAGTCGCGGTATCCGACGACCGTTTCGAGAAGGCTCGCCATACTCTGTTTTTTTACGACGCGTTCGAGAGAATATTTTACGTCGCGGCTTGTCAACGGCTTACCGTTGTGAAATTGTACGCCCGATTTAATCGTAAAAGCATACGTCAGCGTTTCGGGCGAAAAAGAAGGCGTCCCTTCTATAAGAACAGGAGCGATGGAACCGTCTTCGCGCGATATAAAAAGGGATTCCGTAACATTGTCGGTGAGCCGCATGATATCGGAGTACGTGTTTAAATGCATATCGAGCGGAACTTGCGGATCGACGACGGCGAGGCGGAATACTTTTTCACCCGCCTTTTTCCCCGTACTCGATTTTCCGCCGCAGCCGAAAAACAGACAGGCCGTCAAACAAATGCATAAAAGCATACCTAATTTTTTCATAGTACATCCTCCTCATAAAAACTTTCTTATAAACACGGCAGCGCCGAAAATCCGATCGCGACTCTACCGTATATATACATTTACATTATGGAACGATATTTTAAAATCATAATATGTTTTTAACATACTGTCTAGTGATCGTTCGCCCTGTCGGAAACGGCGGCATAGTGCGATAATTATGCAAAAGCGGTATACTCGCCCTATGCGCATCTTTTGTATCGTTTTCGGCATCTGCGCGGCTTTGTTTGCCGTCCAGACGCTGCTCGTGTACGCTTTTCTCTTTTGTCCGACGGTTGTCAGGCAAAAGAAAAGCGCGCCTGAAATTTTTGAAGACGCGCCGAGCCTCGCGCCGTACCTTGCGGAACTCCACAGCGCCGTCGATTTTTTTCATCGCATGGAAAAGGAAAAAGTTCGGATTACGTCCTGTGACGGTATCAAACTCACCGCATGGTACGTGCGTGCGGAAGATGCACAGGGAACCGTTGTCTGTATGCACGGTTATCACGGAAGCCCGATGAGCGATTTTTCGCTTGCCGTGCGTTTTTTTCATGAACGGGGATGGAATGTTTTGCTGCCGTACGAAAGGGCGCACGGGGAAAGCGGCGGCAACTGTCTCACCTTCGGCATAAAAGAGCGTTTCGACTGCCGCGATTGGGTGACGGCGATCGATCGAAAAAACGACGGCGCCCTGCCGATCATACTCTACGGCGTTTCGATGGGAGCAGCTACGGTGCTCATGGCGTCGGGCACGGAGCTTTCCGAAAACGTTAAATTCATTATCGCCGACTGCGGCTATACTTCTCCGCGCGATGAAATAGTGCACGTGCTGAAAACGTCGTACCGCCTGCCCATTTTCCCAACGCTCGCGATTTCCGATATGCTCGCCCGCGCTCTTGCCGGTTTTAGCTTGAGCGAATATTCGACGCTTGATGCGCTCAATGAAAATGAAATTCCCGTGCTCTTTATCCACGGGGATGCAGATACGTTTGTGCCGCCGTATATGTCGGAGCAAAATTACGAAGCGTGTAAAGCGCCGAAAGAACTGCTCGTCGTGCACGGTGCGCCGCACGCGGTCAATTATGCGCTCGGCAAAAAAGAGTACGAAAAAAAGATAATTGAATATATAAATACGTATAGCGTGATAAAAAACATACCGCAATAATAATGAAAGGAAATCTCTAAAACAGGGGAAGATGAATATGAGCCTGATTACCGAAGATGTAAAAAATGCTGTCAATCAATTGCTTTCAGTGGCAGAGCTGAAAGAAGAAAACATCCTCGTCGTCGGATGTTCTTCGAGCGAAATACTCGGAAATAAAATCGGAACGACTTCGAGTGAAGAGGCGGGGAGAGAAGTTTTTAAGGCGATATACGATATCGTTCGGCCACGCGGCATATTCCTTGCAGCGCAGTGCTGCGAACATTTGAACCGCGCGCTTGTCATCGAAGCAGCCTGCCTTGAAAAATACGGTTATGAGAGGGTTTCCGTCGTTCCGTGGATTCACGCGGGCGGCTCTTTTGCATCGGCAGCGTACCGCCTGTTCGAAAAGCCTGCCGTTACGGAGCATATAAAAGCCGATGCCGGAATCGACATCGGCGATACGCTTATCGGCATGCATTTGCGCGATGTAGCCGTACCCGTCCGCATCGAACAAAAAAGCATCGGAGAAGCACACGTCGTATGCGCGCGTACTCGTCCCCGCCTTATCGGCGGAGAGCGGGCACGTTATACGCTGTAGCGGCGGTTTTCGGCTCGCATTTTCAAAGTTATGAGGCTGTCCAAAAACTGAAGTTTTTGGACAGCCTCCCTGATTTACTATTTTCTATTGTTTTTGAAACGAATCTTTTCCGACACCGCACAGCGGGCATACCCAATCGTCGGGGATGTCTTCCCACTTTGTGCCCGGCGCTATGCCGCCGTCGGGATCGCCTTTTTCGGGATCGTACACGTACCCGCACACGGTACATTCGTATTTGTCCATAGCTACTCCCATAAAAACTTTTGCAGGATGTTTCAACATCCGAAAAAGTTTTTAGTCGTGCGCAAAAGCGCACACGTTCAATAATCGAGTTTGCGAAACTATACTGTATCGTATTCATTCGATTTTCATCAAAATGATACGTACACATAGCTTCTGCAAACACCCGTGCAAACTCGCGATAAGAACGCTGCGATTTCGAGCAATGCGCAGAAATCGTAAGTGTCTCCTATAAAAGAAAAACGCTTTGGCGTTTTTCATCTCCAGACTCCAGCGACGGCGAAATTTCAGACGGCGCTTTTTATCGTACCTCCTTTAAGATTGCGTTAGCATCTTTGAAAAATTTTGGCAGATAGCTCTGCCGTATGCTTATACTATATCGGTATATTTTAAAATCGTCAAATAAAATCGATGTTGCCGTCGGCAGGGGCAGCGGGTAGTATAAAAAATAACGCCGCATGGCGAATGCCTGTTGCCGGATGCGTACCGACCGACTGTATCTTATCTTGTAAAAATAAAAATTATGAGGTAAATTCATATCCGATGAATCCTACGATTTATGAAGTAGCAAAGCGTGCCGGAGTTTCTACTGCGACGGTCTCACACGTGTTCAACAATACGCGTTATGTGAGCGATGATTTGCGGTCAAAAGTAGCTATGGTGGTAAGGGAACTGAATTATAAGCCGAATGTCGCTGCACGGAGGCTACGGGGCGGGGCTTCCAAATCGCTGGGGCTGATTGTTCCCGACTGTACGAATACTTTTTTTGCTGAAATCGCGCGCGCCGTAGACAGGGTTTGTTTTTCATTGGGCTACAATATCATCTTGTGCAATACGGATAACAACGCCGCGCAGCAGTCGTATTACATCGATATGCTGATTTCCAAACAAGTTGACGGAGTTATATTTATATCGAGCAACGGGGCAGGCGGCGATATTCGGAAATGCGAAACGGCTTCGGTTCCTGCGGTTATCGTTGATCGCGATGTGCATCACGGTTCCGCCGACAATATAATCGTAAACAATGAAAAGGGCGGTTATGACGCTGCGTCCTATTTGATCGGACTCGGATTTACGAAGATCGGATGTATAACGGGACCCAAGGGAATTTCTTCGAGTATGCAGCGTATGGCGGGTTTTAAGAGGGCGCTTGAAGAAAACGACATTGCATTCGATGAAAAGTTTGTATACGGCGGCGACTTTCATTACAGCGGAGGAAGGGATGCATTTTTACACTTGCATCTCCTTTCGAAAATGCCGCAGGCGGTGTTCGCGTGCAACGATATGATGGCGATCGGATTTATTCATACCGCCGCTGCATACGGCGTACGCGTTCCCGACGATATTTCCGTCATAGGATTCGACAATACGGAACTTTCCGCTGTCGTATCGCCGACGTTGACGACGATTGCGCAGCCTATAGAAGAGATTGCCGAGATTGCGACCGAACGTCTGCTGCAAAAGGTTGAAAACTCAAGCCGCGATGTAAAAAAAATTATTCTTGAGCCGCATTTGATAATCCGCGAATCGTGTAAACGAATTTTCTAAAAAATTTGACAACTCTTGTTGTTCATGATATCATTCAGTATAGTTAATCGATTACGTAATCGATTAACTGAGGCGGATATGAAAAAATCAGGGGTTTTGAACAGCGATATTTCGAGAGTATTGTCGTATATGCGGCATACCGACACAATCTGCATAAGCGACTGCGGACTTCCGTGCCCCGACGAAACGGAATTGATCGACATTTCGCTTGAAAAAGGGGTGCCGGATTTTGTTCGGGTTCTTAAAGCCGTAGTAAACGATATGAGCGTCGAAAAGATTTTTTTAGCGGAGGAGATACGCGTAAAAAATCCGGCAGTGCTCAAAGAAATCCAAACGCTTTTACCCGGTGTCAGGACGGATTTTATGCCGCATGAAGAATTCAAAAAAAAGCTTTTATCGTGCAAGGCTGTCGTGCGGAGCGGGGAAGCGAGTCCGTATGCGAATATCATCTTACAATCGGCTTGTATATTTTAGGCGGACGGCGGAAGGGGCGCACAGATGCATATCGTAATGCAGGGTATAAAAAAGCATTTCGGAAACGCTCTTGTTCTTGATAATGCCGAATTTTCCCTTATGCCCGGAGAAGTTCACGCCCTTATGGGGGAAAACGGTGCCGGGAAATCGACGTTGATGAAGATACTCACCGGCGTCCATTTGAAAGATGCGGGTGTACTGTATATCGACGGCAAAGAAGTTTCGTTTGCGAATCCCAAAGAGGCGGAAAAAGCGGGAATAAGCTTTGTCTATCAAGAGCTCAATACTTTTCCCGATATGAACATCGAAGAAAATATATTTTTGGGGCGTGAAGTATTCGGAAAATTCGGCGTGCTTGACAAAAAAGCGATGAGACGGCAAACGCAGCGCGTTTTGGACACTTTGGGAGTCGAGCTTAATCCGCTTACGCCGCTCGCTTTGCTTTCCGTAGGTCAAAGACAGATCGTCGAAATTGCGAAGGCTTTGCTGGGAAATGCAAAAGTCATCATCCTCGACGAACCGACGGCAGCGCTGACGGAAACTGAAGTCGAAAAACTTTTTTCGGTTATCCGCATATTGAAAGACAAGGGCGTAGCTTTTGTGTACATCTCCCACCGCATGGACGAAATATTCAAAATTTGCGATAGGATTACCGTTATGCGCGACGGTGCATACGCCGGTACGGTGCCCGCTGAGGGGACAACTCCGGATGCGCTCATACGGATGATGATCGGCCGGCCGCTGGGGAATCTGTTTCAAAAAAAGGATATCCCGCTCGGTAAAACGCGTCTTGCAGTCCGTTCGCTTTCAAAGAAAGATATGTTTTCCGATATTTCGTTTGAAGTCAGAGCGGGCGAAATTTTCGGAATTGCGGGGCTCATGGGTGCGGGGCGGTCGGAGATTATGAAGACGATCTTCGGAAGTTACCGTGCGAACGGCGGTCGGATTTTTGTCGACGGAAAAGAAGTGCCGCTGAAAAATCACAGTCCTGCAAAAGCGATTGAACTGGGAATGGCGTTTATCACGGAAGACAGAAAAGACGAAGGGTTGATGCTGGATAATTCGATCACCTGCAATCTCGATCTGCCGAATTTTCCGTCTATAACGGATATGCGTATTTTTTTAAACCGCAAAAAAGAAGCGCGGCTCAGCGAAGAATCGATTCGTAATTTCAGCATAAAGTGTACCGGCGGCGAGCATATATGCGGAAATCTCAGCGGCGGTAACCAGCAAAAGGTCGTCTTTGCACAGTGGCTGCATACGGAACCGAGAATTCTTTTACTCGACGAACCCACACGCGGTGTCGATGTCGGTGCAAAGCAGGAAATTTATTCGATAATCACAAAACTCGCGGAGGGCGGCGCTGCCGTCGTCATGGTTTCTTCCGAATTGCCGGAAGTTTTAGGTATGAGTGATAGGATTTTAGTCATACACGACGGGAAAGCTGCCGGCCTGCTTGAACGTCGCGATGCCACACAAGATAAGATAATGACGCTTGCGACAGGAGGCGCGCTGCATGATTGACTTTCGAGAGACGGCGAAAAAGCTTGAGGATTACGGTGCGCAGATCGCGTTGCTGTTCCTTGTTATTGCCGTGTGTATAATCAGTCCCGAATTCCGTTCCGTCGGCAATGTACTTTCTTTGTTGCGGCAATCTGCGATAAACGGACTCATTGCATTCGGAATGACCTGCGTAATCCTTACCGGCGGAATCGATTTGTCCGTCGGTTCAACGCTGTGTCTTTCGGCGATATTGTGCGCTGGAATGATCAAGAGCGGATTCTCCGCACCGCTTGCGATGTTCATAGCGCTCGCGATCGGAATCGTACTCGGAATACTGAACGGTATTATGATCGTAAAGGGAAGGCTCCAGCCGTTTATCGCGACGTTGGTTTCAATGACCGCATACCGCGGCGCAACGATGATTTTCAGTAAAGGCCGTCCGATTTCCGCTTTGGGAAGCAACCGCCTTTTGGAAGGGATCGGCAAAGGCAGCTTCGGCGGTATTCCTATTCCCGTAATAATCCTTTTTATTTTGTTTGCGGGATTTTATTTTATGCTCCATGCAACGGTTCTCGGACGAAAGATTTACGCTATAGGAAGCAACAGTAAAGCGGCGGCTCTTGCAGGTGTTGCAATAGGCAGAACGAAAATGATCGTATACGGTCTTTCGGGATTGATGGCATCGCTTGCGGGATTGATAATCGTTTCGCGGCTCGGCAGCGCACAACCTACGATGGGGCAGGGCTACGAACTTGATGCGATCGCCGCCGTCGCGTTGGGCGGAACGAGTATGAGCGGCGGACGTGGGAAGATATTGGGGACAATTACGGGCGCGCTGATTATCGCGACGCTCAACAACAGCATGAATATACTCGGTATTTCCGCATACTATCAGCAAGTCGCAAAAGCCGCAGTTATTCTGCTCGCCGTCCTGTCCGATCGCAAACGCTGATCCGCAGGGCGGAAATTCTGCCGATCGATTGTCGTTCGGGTTTGGATTTTTTTCTAAACGGTGTGAACGCTTTGCAACTTGCGCGGACGGTTATGATCGTACGTACATGGTAAAGCAGGGATTTGTTTTATCTCATAGCAGGAGGTTGTATGAAAAAGGTGATGGGTATTATTGCGCTTTCCGCGTTAGTGCTGGGAGGCTGCGTAAAACAGCAGGCTAAAAATACGGTGGGGCTTGCCGTATCGACACAGAACAATCCGTTTTTCGTGACGCTTGTCGAAGGAGCGAAGCAGGAAGCTGCGGGGCAGGGGATCGAGCTGACGGTCGTAGATGCGGGCGATGACGTTGTGAAACAAGCGGGCGATATCGAAGACCTCGTGTCAAAAAAAGTTCGCGTGATTATCGTCAATCCCGTAGACTCTTCTGCAATCGCACCGGCTGTTGCCGCCGCCAAAAAGGCCGGAATTGCCGTGATTTCGGTAGACCGCGCGGTTATCGGCGAAAGCGTAGCCTGTCAGATCGCATCGGACAATGTTGCAGGCGCGAAGATGGCGGGGGAATATCTTTTACAACTTACCGGATCGGCTGCGGATATCGCGGAACTTCAGGGGATCCCGGGTTCTTCCGCCGCAATCGACAGAGGTAAAGGTTTCCATGAAGCCGTTGACGGAAAGGCGAACGTCGTTGCGAGTCTTACGGCGAACTTTAATCGCGTAGAGGGAATGTCCGTGACCGAAAATATTTTGCAGGGGAATCCGAATATAAAAGGTATTTTCGCACATAACGATGAGATGGCGCTCGGTGCGCTTGAAGCCGCGGCGGCTGCCGGAAAAAATATCGTTATCGTAGGATTCGATGCGACCGACGATGCCCTTACCGCCGTAAAAGACGGCCGCATGGCGGCAACGGTCGCTCAGCTTCCTGCTGAAATGGGAAAGACTGCCGTACAGACGGCGCTCAAGCTCATGCGCGGAGAAAGCGTTGAAGCGTCGATCCCCGTTACGGTAACCCTTATAACAAAGTAAGAAAGCGTTTGAAAAATCGGGTTAATAAAAATGAGGCGGGATTGGAAATTTTCAAAACTTCCGATCCTGCCTCGTTCATCGGGCTACCGGAATTCGAATCCGGGACCCCAAGTCCCCCAGACTTGTACGCTAACCAGCTGCGCTATAGCCCGAAACGTAGCGGTAAAAAATTGCCGATACGGCTATCACTATATCGAAAAAAAACGCGTCGGTCAACTCTTTCTCTGTTCTGAAAACTGCAAGCGGCATATTTGACCCGCTCGATAAAAAGTGTTATGATTTTCGAAAGCTCTTTCGGAAGTTACAGCTTTTTGCAAAAGTTTTTTATGGAGGAAATCTATGAAAAAGAAATTGATTGCCGTTTTTGCAGCCGTCGTCGTATCTGCAAGCGCGGGACTGTTTGCTACGGGGATCGGGCCGCAGCTCAACTTCGACCCGGTCGCTGCCCGGTACATCACTCCACCCGCATGGGGGCTCGCATGTTCTGCCAAGTTCGACAGTATCCCGCTGTATTTTGCCGGCATATTCGATATCGCACCGCATTTTTATAAGGACGATGACGGAGCTGTCGTCGCGACCGCACGACTCGGTTTGCAAGTTACGGCCGACTATTGGTTTATGAATCCCGAAATCATAGGTCTGTGGCGGTGGTTTTGGGGTGTCGGAGGTGCAGTCAGAACGGATTTTACGGCGAACGGGAAAAATTTTTACTTTGCGACCGGTCCCCGCGTTCTCGCCGGCATGAATTGGCATTTTGCCGACGGCTTTTTGGAACTCTACGTACAGCAGGCGATTCAACCTGAACTGCAGTTTACGTTCGGTGAAGACGGCAGGGCAAACGGCGTTTTCTATATACCCGTCTACTTTCCGAGCAGCGTCGGCTTGCGCTTTTGGTTTTAACTGCTGAAATTAATAATTATTAATTTTATATGAACCCGCGCCGCCACTTCCGAGCGCGTCGGCAAGGCGGGGCAGCACGACGTCGAGTTTTTCGTCGAGCTTCCACGGAGGATTGACTACGAGCATGCCGCTCCCGTAGAGGCGCGGCGGTTCGGAGCGTTTCACATCTTTCAATGCCGATTCACGGTGTGAGTTTTCGGTGTTTACGCATAAGAGTGCATCGAGTATGCCTCTTTCGGTTTTTCCGCCTTTTATTTCGGCGATTATCTTTTGCTTCATCGCATCCCGTTCGATTTTTTTTACCGCGACGAGCGGATACCAAAGCGCAAGGGTCGCACTTGCCCAGCGTTTATGCGTTTCGATAAGCGCGTTTGCCGCTTTTTCCCAGTCGGACGTATCTTCATAGCTCGGATCGCAAAACACTATGCCGCGTTTCGTTTTCGGCGGCGTGAGCGCGCGGAGCGCTTCGAATCCGTCCCGGTGATGGATGTGTACTGCGGGCGCGTTTTCGGTTGCAGCGGCGTTTAAGCGCATATTGCGCTGCAGCGCGCCGATTTCGTCAGGGTGCAGTTCGGAGAGTATGAGGCAGTCTTTTGCCCGCATAAAAGCGCGCTCGATTTCCGGAGAGCCCGGATAAAAGCCCGCATCGAGGCAGGCTTTTGCAAAGCGAAGATATTTTTGAAAATCGATAAAATCGCTTCGGCACTCCGATAAAAGCAATTCACGTAAAACCGACTCGGACGATTTTCGGGCCGACTGCAAATCGTCACGCGATATCAGGGATAACTCCGGGGCAGGCTGTTCGCGATCGGGGGACTGTGTTTCCACGTATCGAGCCGTTTCGAGCAATTTCAAGATTCCGCTTTGCGCGTCGAGCGTTTTTTGTGCACGCTCGTCATTCAAATCGTAGCGCGCAGATCCTGCGTGCGTGTCGATGACGGTATACGGCGTTTCTTTTGCGTTAAAGCGTTCGAGCAGCATGACGAGAAGCGTATGCTTGAAAACGTCAGCGTGATTTCCCGCGTGAAAAGCGTGCCGGTAGCTCAGCATATTATTTCAGCGAATCGATTTCCGTAAGCCATAAGGAAGCGCTTGCGTCGCTCGGCATGCGCCAGTCGCTCCGCGGGGAGAGACTTACCGAGCCGACTTTTGCGCCGTCGGGCATGCACGAGCGCTTAAACTGCTGCGAAAAAAAGCGCCGGTAAAATATGCGGAGCGTGCGGAGCTTTTCTTCATGCGTGTACGGGAGAGAGGCTTTGTCCGCGAGAAATAAAATTTTTGCGGGCGAAAAACCGAATCTCAGCATATAGTACAAAAAGAAATCGTGCAGTTCGTAGGGACCGAGTATGTCTTCGGTTTTTTGCGAAAGGGCTCCCCGTTCGGAAGGAAGCAGTTCGGGACTCACCGGAGTAGCGAGGATATCGTTTAAGACAGCCGAAAGATTTTTATTGTCCGTACTGTCCGCGCAAAATCGCACCAAGCGGCGGACGAGGGTTTTCGGAACCGAGCCGTTGACGCCGTACATGGACATGTGGTCTCCGTTGTATGTACACCAGCCGAGCGCGAGTTCCGACAGATCGCCCGTGCCGACGACGATGCCGTTTATTTTGTTTGCGATGTCCATGAGCACTTGCGTGCGCTCCCGCGCCTGAGCGTTTTCGTACGCAGCATCGCGTAGGCTTTCGTCCTGACCGATGTCGCGGAAGTGGACGCGCACCGCTTCGGCGATGTTGATCTCCGTGAGAGCGACTCCCGTCTCCTTTGCAAGTGTGCATGCGTTGCGGTAAGTCCTGTCGCTCGTGCCGAAGCAGGGCATCGTAATCGCATGAATCCCGCTCGCATTTAAACCGCAAAGACCGAATGCACGGACGGTGACGAGGAGGGCGAGCGTCGAATCGAGACCGCCCGAAAGGCCGATCACGGCATTTTTTACGCCCGTGTGGCGCATCCGTTTTGCAAGACCTTCGGCCTGTACGGCAAGTATATCGTTCCACCGTTCGTTTTGCCCGCTTTCGTCGTTCGGAACAAAAGGCGAAGCATCGATCGTTCGGAAAAGCGGCGTATTTTTTGAAAAAGCTTTTGCGCGGGATAAAAGGTCGACGGAAATTTTTCGGTACGGCCGCGTATTTGCATTTTCCGCGCAGTCCGAAAACGTCGTATCTTTCCGCCGCTCTGAAGCGAGCCGCTCGATATCGATGTCGGCAAAACAAATTGTATCGTCGAACGATTTCGATTCGGCGATGATCGTTCCGTTTTCGGCGATGATCTTGTGAGAAGCGAATACGGCGTCCTGCGTCGATTCCCCGTGTCCCGCATCGGCATAGACATAGGCACACAGCGTACGTGCCGACTGACTTTTGACGAGGAGCCTGCGGTATTCGGCTTTGCCGACCGTTTCGGAACTCGCCGAAAGATTTGCGATGATCGCGGCGCCCGAAAGCGCGTGGTATGAAGAGGGCGGTACGGGTGCCCGAAGGTCTTCGCCTATTTCCAAAGCGATCGCACAGCGTTCATCGTCCGCATCCGAGATAATGATATCGCATCCGAACGGGACGGCCGGATGAGCTTTTGAAAAATATACCGTTTCGGGTTCGGCATTTTTTTTCGGCGAAAACCATCTCCGCTCGGAATATTCTCCGCTGTTCGGAAGATAGGTTTTCGGCACGAGCGCGAGAATTTTTCCGGCAAAGATAAAAGCCGCACTGTTGTACAGCGATCGGCCGGATGCGAACGGAAGACCGACTGCGATGAGAATCGGAAGGGAAGCCGTCTTTTTTGCGATGCGCTCCGTTTCGCGAATCGCCGCCTCTTGGAGCGTCGTTTGCAAAAAGAGATCACCGCACGAATATGACGTCACGGCGAGTTCGGGAAATACGATGAGGGATGCGCCCTGTGCACCCGCTTTTTTGCATGCGTCTATGATACGATTTGCATTTGTCGTGCAGTCCGCAACGACGGTTTCGGGACTCGCCGCCGCCGTACGAAAAAATCCGTAATTCATACGCACAGTGTAGCACCCGAAAGCTAAAAGCGCAATGCAGATGGAATCTTCTGCAGTGAAAATTCTCTTGTATGCGTATCTTGTTTTTGGAATGCGACCTTGACTTTTCTAATAAAAAATAATAGAAGTTCAATAAATATTTATTCGTGGTACATTTTTTTCTAATTTATGCAGTAAAGTTTGTACCTGAAAGGAGTTTTTATGAAAAAAATTGTAACGGTTTTTTTTGCCGCCTTCTTGGTGTTTTCAGGATGTGCGGGGAAGTCGGGCGTAAATAAAAAGCTGAACGGCACTTTCCGCGGTTCGGCTCAGGGTATGCGCGCTCCGATCGTCGTGGATGTTACGCTTGAAAAAGGGGAAATAAAAGCCGTAACCGTTGTGCAAAACGAAGACTCACCCGTAATCAGCGATGCCGCCGTCAATTCGATTCCTCAAAGAATCTGCGCTCAGCAAAATATTGAAGTCGATACCGTAAGCGGTGCAACGATAACGAGCTTTGCGATAAAAACCGCCGTTGCAAATGCTTTGACCGAAGCCGGTGCGGTACTCGATCCGTATAAAAAAGGCAGCGACGCAGTTAAAAAAACGGAAAAAACCGAAGCCGAAAACGTTGACGTTGTGATTGTCGGCGGCGGTCTTGCCGGTGTGAGCGCCGCGATCGAATTTGCGCGCAACAGCAATTTATCCGTCGTTGTGCTGGAAAAAGAAGCGTATACGGGCGGCTCTGCGCGAGTGTGCGGCGGCGGTATGTGGGTCGTCAATTCCGAGATGAATAAAAAAGTAAAATTGGACAGCACTAAAGAAGAGCTGATTGCATTTTATGAAAAACGGAGCAAGGGTGCCCCCTTAAACAAAAAATTGATTGCCAATATTTACGATAAGTCTGCCGATGTGTTTGATTATTTCCTTAAAGGCGGATTGCCCGTCTCCGAAGAGCGCTGGTATTTGGCGCACCCCGACAGTAAATTGCCCGTACTTGAATCGAGGTATGAGGGAAGGTACGCATGGAAACTCGGTGAAAGTCAAATGTTCGACGCTGTCGGAAAAATAGCCGAAGGTTTGGGAGTTAAAATCCGTTTGAACAGTAAAGTAACCGAACTTGTTACCGAAAGCGGCGCCGTTACGGGAGTGAAAGTTGAAGACGAAACTTCAAAATATACGCTGAATGCTAAAAAAGTAATTTTAGCTACCGGCGGTTTTTCTCGGAATCCGGAACTGGTAAAAAAATATGCACCCGACTATACAAAGGCTATTCCCTTTACCTGTGCCGGCAGTACCGGGGACGGTTTTATGTTGACTGAAAATCTCGGCGTTCAAATTGTCGGAAACGGTATGATGGGAATTCGCGGAACTACCGCTTCTTACGGTTATTACGGCCGTATCGGAAATCTTGTGTTCAGTGCAAAAGCGGTTGTAAATAAAGAAGGTAAAGATTTCGGTCTGAAAAAAGCCTTTTATGCCGACGGTTTAAAATTGATTTTGGATCAAACGGATTCGATGGGGATAAGTATCTATGACGAAACGAACGCAAAATTGGCCGACCGTTTGGAAGAAGCCGTAGCTGCGGGAGTTGCAAAGAAATTCGATACGCTTGAAGCTTTGGCTTCTTCTTACGGTATCGATGAAGCGGAGTTTAAACGTACCGCCGAAGCGAACGATATTAAAAACGGGCCGTTCTACGGCATCGTTACCAATCCCGTATTAATCGGTTCCATCCCCGGCATAAAAGTCGATGAAAACTGCCGTGTATTGGATGCGCAGAATCAGGCTATAAAAAATCTGTTTGCCTGCGGCGAATTGATTTTCGGAAACGTTTTTTCCGGCGCCTATGTTTCTTCGGGAAGCGGCGTCGGTATCAGTGCCTATACGGGCGCGATTGCGGCCGACGCGGTTATAGATGAATTAAAATAACGACTGCTTTATAAAAACGGTACGTGTACTTGCGGCGGCGCTTATTTTGTGCTTACGGACGAAATGAGCTGCCGCCGTATTTTTTATGCGTACAAGGGAATGGGAAATAACAGGATTTCGTCTATCGTTTTCTAAACTAATAAAGGGCTGTCTCAAAAGTCGATCAAAACGCCGAAACGCCGATTGACCAAAGTGCACAATTAGGTTAATATACTAAAACTATCGATATCATTCTCTTCGCTTTTCTGCGGGGAGTGTTTACGGGAGTATATAGTTATGGGTGCTATTCGTGTAATTCTGCTCGTCGCATTTATCATTGCGTGTGCGTTGCTTATCCTTATTATTCTCGTGCAGGATGACGGTTCGAGCGGTATGGGCGGCCTTTTAGGCGGACGCGGAACGACGGCATTCGGTTCTCATTCCGCAAATATCCTGACTCGCTCGACTTTTGTGCTCGTCGTGCTCTTTTTTGCCTTTGCATTAGCGCTCGCGCTGTTGAACAAGCGGCCGCGCCTCGAACAAAATCTCGCTCCTGCCGAAACCGTGCAGCCGAGCACCTCTCCTGCCGATACGCAATCGAACAATTGGTGGAAGTCATCCGATGCTCAAGGGGCTCAGGCGGACGATGCCGGAAGCGCAGCGGTTGAGCCGCAGCAGTGATTCGGGAGGAGATAAGCGATGTTAAGTCATTTACTCACTCCCGCGAATATCAAAGCCGATTTGGAAAGCACGGAAAAAGACGAAGTATTTGAAGAGATGCTCGAAATGGTCGTTGCATCCCAGCCGTCCGTAGATCGGCAGGATGCGCTGAATGCGCTCATGCTCAGGGAAGCGCAGCAGACTACCGGAATCATCCCCGGTATCGCCGTTCCTCACGCGCAGTGCGCTTCGGTGCGCGGCACGGCTTTGGCGCTGGGTTTAAGCCGCACCGGCGTCGAATATGATTCCCTCGACGGCAGCCCCGTCAATTTTATCATCATGATGCTCTTTGCTCAGGGCGATACGGAATCACATCTTCAGACGATGAAGGATGTCGCGAATCTTTTGCAATCGCCCGATTTTTTAAAAACAATTATGGAAAAAAAGACGCCGCAGGAAATATTCGACGCCGTATGCAATTTTGAAATGTCGTTACAGGGGTAGCCTATGGCGGAAAGCGAAGTCAATGTTATCAATCATCTGCTTGAAGTGGAGCGGCGTGCATCGGGTATGACGTCCGACGCGCAGGCGGAAGCCGATAAGCGCATTTCCGTGTACCGCGCCGAAGCGGAAAACGATTATAAAAAACAGCACGACGAAATCTTGGCAAAATTCGAAAGCGATTATGCTGCGCGAACAAAAGCGATCGACGAAAAACACGCTGAGACGATCGCCGCATATCGATCCGAAATTCAAAATACGACACAGGATACCGAAGCTTTTTATAAGCTGCTCGATACGCTGCTTGCCGTGCATTGACGGGCGCGCGTATGGAATACTCCGGTGCTGCTTCTTATGTAAACGCCAAAGCTGCGGGAATGCTCCGAAAAGCTTTTGTCGGCGAGAGAGCTTCAGCTCTGTTTGCCGTAAAGACGCTTCCCGAATTGTGGACGCTCGTGTTCGGTACGGAAGTACCGCTCATCCCGCAGACTATGCTCGGCGAAAAATTGGAAGAAGAAGCGGAAGACCGTTTTTTGGCGCAGTATATTTCGCTCGTTGAAATGTACGACAAGCCTCATGCTATTTTGACCGAGCTTTTGTACTTTTATGTTATCGAAAATTTAAAAACGATAAGCGCGGCGCTGTGCTTAAAAGAAGAAAAGATGCCGCACCTCTCTGCGCTCGGCTCATACGGTGTGCTCGATTATAAAGCGTGGCCGGATATCGCTTCGATCACAAAGGGAACACCGTTTGCGTGGTACGATTCGGTGCCCGATATCCACGACCAGCATATTGTCAACGCAAAGCTCGACAGTCAATACGTTAAGCTCATGTGGCAGTGCGTAAACGAAGTGCGCGGAGAAATTAAAAAGCCCGTCGTCGATTTTTTTACGCATTACTATGTTATGCAAAACATCGTGTGGGCACTCCGTTTGAAAGTGTACTACGACATGAAAAAGGAAGAGATATTGACGCATCTTGCGTACGCGGACGACCGGCATGAAGCATCCGATCCTCTTGCCGCTCCTGCGATCGCGATTCTCGACAAAGCGGTCGACACCTACGCCGATTGGAAGGACTGGCAGTATGCGCCGCTGCTCAATCCTCACGAAGAGGGAGCTGTGTGGAAGCTCGATCCGCGCTGGATGGAAGATGCGTGCAAAGTCGACATAAACCGCCGCGCCGAACGTCTCTTCCACCGATATCCGCTGACCGATGTCGTGCTTATTTCGTGGTTTAAGATAAAGCAACACGAATGCGATATCATACGGACGGCGGCCGAAAGTATCCGCCTCAATGTCGGCGCGGAAGAAGGGATGAAGATTGCGGGAGTGGCGGCGAATGCCCGATCATAATATTGCAGCAAAAAGCGAGAAGGTGAAATATGGCACGAACGACTGAAATGCGGCTCATAGAGCTTATGACGCTCCGGCAGGATATTTCAAAAGTGATCGAATACCTCGGTAAAAAGGGTAACTTTCAGTTTCAGACAAAACTGCAGGGAGGGGACGCTTCCCCCTCCGACGCTTTTAAAAATGCCGACAAAGAATTTTTCGACAATCTTCAGCGCGCACGCATCTTTCTCGCCGTCCCCGACAGAACCGATGACGGGCGATCGTGCAGCGCGCCTTCCGACGCGGACAGGGACGATGCTGCAAAACTGCTTGCCGCAGTGGACGATTTGAAACATCGCGTTACCGCAAGCATCGAAGAAGCCAAGCGTGTCGACGACGCATACAAAGAAGCGCTCGCGTTTTCGAACTTAAAAGCGTCGTATTCCGAGCTCGAGCATCTTTCGTTCCTTTCGCTGAGAATCGGCAAAATCGATCCGACGTTGTTTGAAGCGCTCAAAGATGCGGTCGGGGAGCGGGCTGTCGTCATTCCGCTCGGCAACGACAATTCGCGCATCCTCGCGGCGTCTTCGAAAAAGGGACGCTTCGTACTCGACACGGAATTGAAAAAATTCAATTTCGTCAATATGGAAATCCCCCAAGATTTTAAAGGGATTCCCGACGATGTGCTTTCCGGTCTCAAAAATGAAAAAAGCGTCGCTGCGGAAAAAGTCACCGTACTGGAAAAAGAGCGCAGCAATTTTGCCGAAACGCACCGCGAAAAACTGCTCGCGCTCCTCGGCTCGTTTTCGATCGGCATGCAGATTCAGGACGTCGAATCGAAGCTGCAGTCGACCGAACTCGTCTACCGTTTGACCGGCTGGGTTTCATCCCGCGACAGCAAAGCGATGATGAAAGAGCTCGATGAGCTCACGGAGGGACGGATCGCTATCCGCGAATATCTGCCGTCCGAAGTGCCGTCGGTCATAAACGGAAAAGAGCAGGTGCCGGTCGAAGTGCATCACCGGAAATTCGTCAAAGGCTTCGAGCGCATGCTCTTCAGCTACGGCGCGCCCGTCTACGGTACGATCGATCCGACACCCTTTGTCGCGCTCTTTTTTACGCTTTTGTTCGGCATCATGTTCGGAGATTTCGGACAAGGGCTTGTCATATTTCTGCTCGGCATTTTGCTCGAAAAACGAATCGTGCGCATCGGTTCGTACAACAGATCCGCACCCGTCTTTATCGCAGTCGGAGCGAGCAGTATGATCATGGGACTTTTGACGGGCGAGTTTTTTACGAACGAAACGCTGCTCGAACCCTTTGCATATTGGGTGACGGGATTTTTCGGAAAGCCGCACGCGCCGATCATAAAGCTCATGCCGTCGGGAACCGATACGTCGGCGATGTTTGCGATGTTCGGCGTTGCGATTGCCGTCGGCTTTCTCATCAATACGATCGGCTTAATAATCAATATCACGAATAAATTCATCGTGCGAAAACCCGGCCGTGCGCTTTTCGGAAAGACGGGGCTTGCCGGCGCGTGCTTTTTTTGGTACATCGTCGCGCTCGTCGTACGCGTTTTGTTTTTCCATCAAACGGCGTCGCGTTTCGACTTTATCGTGATCGGCGTGCTCATGTTTTTTGCCGCATTCGGAGAGCCCTTTGAGCGTCTCGTCGACGGAGAGCGTCCCATCGCCGAAAACGGCATCGGTGCGCTCGTCATTTCGGGCGTCGTCGAACTCATCGAAGTGATTTCGACCTATCTTTCGAATTCGGTGAGCTTTTTGCGCGTCGGTGCGTTTGCGCTTGCGCACGCGGTGCTCGCGTTCGTCATTTCGATGCTCGCCGACATGATCGGCTCTCCGGGCGGTATCATCGTAACGGTACTCGGAAACGCGCTCGTCATCGTGCTCGAAGGCATGATCGTCGCGATCCAAGTCGTGCGTCTGCAATACTACGAATTCTTTTCGAAGTTTTTCAATGAAACGGGTGTCGAGTTTTCGCCGTTTTGCTTTACGTATAAACAGGGCGCCGTGCAATAGGCTGCCCGGTGAGTTTGCGTCGCAGACTCGAATATATAGCGTGCGCTTGCAGGAAACGTCGGAGTAAGGCTCTGCGCTTCGAAGCACGCGCATGATTAAAAAACTTTTTCGGATGCTGATGATGTCCGAAAACGGGAGTTTCTATGTATAAAAAACTTATCGCGGTTGCCGTTCTTTCGGCAATTTTTTCGGTCGGCGCGCTTTTCGCGCAGTCTTCAAATGAAACGCAGAGCGTACCTGCCGTGGAATCGAAAGCTTCCGTGAGCGGCGGCATCCGCTACATCGCTGCGGCTCTTGCGGTCGGTATCGCGTGTATCGGCGGCGGCATGGCCGTCGGCAAAATCGGAGCGGCTGCTATGGGCGCGATGAGCGAAAACGCGAACCTTTCGGGAAAAGCGCTTCCTTTCGTCGGTCTTGCCGAAGGTATTTGCCTCTGGGGCTTTTTGATCGGATTCCTTATCATCAACTGATCGAGGATACACCGATTTGAACTATTTTGTGATCGGTGAACGCGAAATGGTTCTCGCATTCCGACTTGTCGGCGTCGACGGTGCAATAGCCGAAACGCGTCAGGAAGTGCTGGAATCGTTTAACCGCGTTACCGGCAGGAGCGGTACCGTATCCGTTCCCGTTGAAAAAATTCCCCGCGTCCTCATTCTCACGGAAAGCGCCGCCTCTTATATTCAAGACGAAGAGCTCGAATGGCAAAAGACGGCCGACTATCCGCTTATCGTAGAGATACCCGGGCTCGAAGGCCATTTGAGCGGGCGCAAAACGCTTACCGAAGCGATCGGGGAAGCAATCGGCGTAAAAATTTAAAGGATTATCGTTATGGAAGAATTACGCTCGACCGAAGTTCTCGACAAAGAAATCGAAACGGACGCACGGAAAAAAGCGGAACGCATTTTGGCAAAAGCCGACAGCGACGGAAAAGCGCTCGTCGCCGATGTGGCGCACCGCATCGAAAAATTTACGGAAGAAAAAACCGCCGAATATCAAAAAAAGACGGAAAGCTATCAAGCCGACAGAGACGCCGTCGTCCCGCTTGAAAAAGAGCGTTTTCTCGTTTCGTTTATGGAAAGCGCGATTATTAAAGCGATCGATTCCTACCTCGAAGCGCTGGGGGAAGAAAAGCGTATCGCGCTCGCCGTCCGCCGATGGAACGCATATAAAGCGGTTGTCGCTTCTCAAAAAGTGAACGCGCTTGTGTTCGGCTTCGATGCCGCGCGTGCGGAAGCGGCTTTGAAAAAAGAAGGCGTGTCGCTTGCATCCTGCTCGTCCGTCGCATACGAAAAAAGCGGTGACGAAGAGATCGCCGGCTTGACATTTAAAGAGGGTATCATCCTCGAAACGGAAGATAAAATGATCCGCTGCCGTCTGACGCTTTCACAGATCGTCGGCGAGCTTGAAACGGAACACCGCGCGGAACTCGCCAAAGCTCTGTTCGGCGGGAGGTTTGATTCATGACAGTTGAAGGGAAAATTACGCGCATTTCCGGCCCCATCGTTTTTGCCGAAGGGCTCGACGAATGCGGATTATACGATGTCGTCGATGTCGGCGAAAAAAAGCTTATCGGCGAAATCATCAGGCAAAATAAAGGCAAAGCAACCGTTCAGGTTTACGAAGACGACACTGGCATGCACGTCGGTGAAAAGATCGTAAGCTACGGACGCCCTCTGTCGCTCAGGCTCGGGCCGGGACTTGTCGGTACGATTTACGACGGTATCCAGCGCCCGCTCGAATCGATGTACGAAGACGGGACTGCGTTTTTGCTTCCGGGGCAGCGCACCGAACCGCTCGACACGAAAAAAACGTGGCACTTCGATGCCGGAAAAACTTCCGACGGAAAAACGATCGGGGAGGGCTCTCCGATCGCGCCGGGTCTCCCGCTCGGAACGGTGCGGGAAACGCCGTCCGTTTTGCATACGATTATGGTGCCGCCCTATATCCGCGGGCGCGTGCTTAAAACATTTAAAGGAAGCTGCGATTGTACCGTCGACGATGTCATTGCGACGACGGAATTGGACGAAGAGATAAAACTTTCGCAGTATTGGCCGGTGCGTACTCCGCGTCCCTATATCGAAAAGCTTACGGTATCCGAGCCCCTCGTTACGGGGCTCCGCGTTATCGACGTGTTTTTTCCGCTGTCGAAGGGCGGAACTGCGGCGATTCCCGGCGGTTTCGGTACGGGCAAAACGATGACGCAGCACGCCGTTGCAAAGTGGTGCGATGCAGATCTCATCGTCTACATCGGCTGCGGAGAGCGCGGAAACGAAATGACCGACGTTCTCACCGAATTCCCCGAAATCGTCGATCCGCGGACGGGACGCTCCATCATGGAACGCACGATCCTCATTGCAAATACGTCGAATATGCCCGTCGCCGCGCGTGAAGTGTCGCTGTATTCGGGCATCACGCTTGCCGAATATTACCGCGATATGGGTATGGCCGTCGCGATCATGGCCGATTCTACGAGCCGCTGGGCGGAAGCGCTCCGAGAACTTTCCGGCCGTATGGAAGAGATGCCTGCCGAAGAAGGCTTTCCCGCCTATCTTCCGACACGCCTTGCAAGTTTTTACGAGAGGGCGGGACGCATCAATTCGCTGTGCGGCAGGGAAGGATCTGTTTCCGTTATCGGCGCGGTTTCACCTCCGGGAGGCGATTTTTCGGAACCCGTCACCCAGCACACGAAGCGATTTATACGCTGTTTTTGGGCGCTCGACAGGGATTTGGCAAACGCGCGCCATTATCCGGCTATCGGCTGGATCGATTCGTATTCCGAATACGCCGACGAAGTGAAGGGGTGGTGGGAACGCCATAATCCCGAGTGGTCGTCGGTACGCACCGGTGCGCTCGACCTTTTAAAGCGGGAACAGCATCTCCAACAGATCGTACGCCTCATCGGTCCCGACGCGCTTCCCGACGCCGACCGCCTCGTGCTTTCGGTTGCGGAAATGATTAAAAACGGATTTTTACAGCAGGATCAATTCGACCAAATCGATGCGTACTGCGTTTCGAAAAAACAGATCGCGATCCTCGTACTCATCATGGATTATTATTCGTCGGCGCTTGCGCTCATAAAAAGCGGCGCGCCCTTGGTCAAATTGACGGGCCTTCCGGTGCGCGAAGAGATCATGCGTATCAAGTCGAAGTATACGAACGACGAAGCCGACAAAATTCAAGACGTGAAGATGCACCTTGAAAATCAGCTCGACGAATTGAGACGGCTCTACCGAAGGACAGGCAGCGTATGAAAGGAATAGAATACCGCGGATTTACATCGGTCGACGGCCCGATCGTCATCGTCCGCCGAACCGAAAATATTTTTTACCTCGAAACGGTGTGCGTGCGGGACAGAAACGGAAACAAGCGTATCGGGCGCGTTATGGATCTTTCCGAAGACGCGGCGGTCGTTCAGATTTTCGGCAATACGACGGGGCTCGACCTCGATGCGACGACCTACGAATTCCTCGACACGCCGCTCGAACTGCGCGTCGGTGAAGGATTGCTCGGACGCATCTTCAACGGACTGGGAGAACCGATCGACGGATACCCACCCATCGTATCGTCGGAGCTCGTCAATATAAACGGAAACCCGATCAATCCCTATGCGCGTATCTACCCGCGCGATTTTATCCAAACGGGTATTTCGGCGATCGACGGCATGAACTCGCTCGTGCGCGGACAAAAGCTGCCGATTTTCAGCGGCAACGGTTTACCGCACAATAAGCTCGCCGCACAGATCATCCGTCAGGCAAAGCTTCGCTCGAGCGACGAACAGTTCGTCATGGTCTTTGCCGGCATGGGAATCAAATACGATATCGCGCGCTTTTTTACCGACACCTTTGAAGAATCGGGCGTCCTTTCGAAAGTCGTCATGTTTCAGTCGCTTGCCGACGCTCCGTCCATCGAACGTATCATCACGCCGAGGTGTGCGCTTACGGCGGCGGAATACCTCGCGTTCAAAAAAGGCATGCACGTTCTCGTCGTGCTCACCGATATGACGAATTACTGCGAAGCGCTCCGCGAAATCTCGACGACGCGAGGCGAAGTGCCCGGCCGCAAAGGGTATCCCGGCTACCTCTATTCCGACCTCGCGGAACTTTACGAACGGGCGGGGCGCATCAAGGGATCGGCCGGTTCGATCACGCAGATTCCGATTTTGACGATGCCGAACGACGACATATCGCATCCGATCCCCGACTTGACCGGTTATATCACCGAAGGGCAGATCGTTCTCGACAGAGAGCTTTCGCAAAAAGGATTGTATCCGCCCGTTGCGGGGCTTCCGAGCCTTTCGCGCCTTATGAAAGACGGTATCGGAGTTGCAAAGGACGGCAGGGTCATGACGCGGGAAGATCACGCGAACGTTTCGAGTCAGCTTTTCGCTTCGTATTCGAAAGTGAAGTCGGTGCGGAACCTCGCGGCGATTATCGGCGACGAAGAGCTTTCACCGCTCGACCGCGAGTACCTTAAGTTCGGCGATAAATTCGAAAACGAATTTTTGATGCAGGGCGAATACGAAAACCGCACGATAGAAGAAACGCTCGATTTGGGCTGGAAGATTTTGACGACGCTGCCGCGCGAAGAGCTCTACCGCATCAAACCGGAATATATCGAAAAGTATATGCCGAAAAGTGAAGACGAAAGCGGAGATGCGGAGCGGAACTAGCCTATGGCAAAACTGAATATTGCGCCGACAAAATCGAATCTCCTCGCCATGAAAGAGCAGCTTGCCGTGTCCAAAAACGGCTACGATCTCTTGGAACAAAAGCGCGAAATCCTCGTCATGGAACTCATGCACATGGTCGAAAACGTCAAGCTCCTCGAACACGACATCGATAAAGTGATCGAGGAAGCGTATCCCGCGTTTCGAAAAATGCTTGCGAGTATGGGAAGCGATCAAGTCGAGCGCATATCGCACGGCGTGCACTACGATTTTGTCATACACGAAAAGCAGGAAACGCTCGGCGGCATGTCGTTCAAATCGCTCGATGTCGAACTGCCGAAAAAAGAATTGTTTTATTCGTTTATGGGCACTTCATCCGACAGCGATAAAGCGATGGATCTCTTTTTTCGCTTGCTCGCGCTTTTGACGAAGATGGCGTCGATCCGCACGATCGTGTGGCGGCTCGCGGGCGAAGTGAAAAAAACGCAGCGGCGGGTCAACGCGCTCGACAAGATGATCATTCCGCAGACGAGCGAAACGAAAAAATATATCGAAAGCGTACTTGAAGAGCGTGATCGTGAAAATATCTTTACGCTCAAAGCGCTTAAAAACCGCAACAGGCGATAGCCGATAGGAGGTAGGATAAAATGAGTAAACCGCTTTTCAGCCGTATTCTTGTTGCCGTCAACGGATCCGAAGCTTCGATTCACGCTGCGATGTACGGCATCATCATGGCAAAGACCTATCACCTCGATCTGAAATTTATATACGTCGTCGATACCGCGACGATTAAGCGATTGACCTTGTCGAAATTTTTTGCGAGCGATGAGCGAAAGCTCTACGAAGAAAATCTCATCGCCGACGGAAAAAAATATCTTGCGTATACGGGAGATTTGGCAAAATCGAAAGGCGTTACCGCCGAAACGGAACTGCTCAACGGAGCCGTATGGGCGGAGATCGTCAAAGCGGCCGACGACTACAACGCGGACTTTATCCTCCTCGGCGGAAAAATACGCGACGTATCGTACACGCCTTCGGGCTCAAACCGAAGCGATGTCGTTTCTCTCGACCAAAGCCAAACGATCGCCGCTGCGAAGTGTTCCGTCATCGTCGTCAAGCAAAAAGACATAGAGCAATTATTTAAAATCGCATAAGGGTACGGCCGCTTGGAAAACTGCTATGAAATCCTCGGCGTAGCGCACGATGCATCGGCGTCGGAAATCAAACGCGCGTTCAGACAAAAAGCGAAAGAGTATCATCCCGATACGGCGAAAAAAAGCGATGCCGAAACGACCGCCCTGTTCCGCCGTCTTGTGCAAGCCTACGACATCCTTTCCGATGCGAGACAGCGTTCCATATTTGACAATTCTTTTTTCAGCCGCTATCATATACGAAAAGCCCGTACAAATTCGTTCGACTATCATGCGTGGCTTTCGGAACGCAGCGACGATGAAAGCAGGGCAAAGCTCATATTTTGGGATTTGATGCATCACCGCGAAGACGAAGCCGTTTCGGAATTCAAACGTATGATGACTTCTCGTCCGAGCTTTAATCTTGCAAGATGGTTTTCGCGCGAAGACTTTATGGATTACGGCTACATCCTTGCCGAAGAGCTTACGGTGCGCGGAGAGTTTTACGATGCGTTTTTGCTGCTCGAGCGGATTATTAAAATGGAATACAAGAGCGATTATTTCAGGCTCTTTTTTCCGGAAGTGATTTCGTTTGCGCTCCATATTTTAAAAAGCAATATCGAGGGAAATGTCAGTGACGAGCTTGCCCTCGACGCGTGGGAGAGGGCTCTCGATCTTAAGTTTTCGGCGGCGGACGATTCGTTTTTTTTGAAAAAAATGGCGGAAGCCTATCTCAGGCTCGGCGACCGGCACACGGCGGACATCTGCTTTGAAGAGAGCGAACGATTGATAAAAAAGGATCAATTTCGAGTTTAATAAAACTTGAAATTTTCCGACCATTTGTTATGATAACTGAATGGCGAGTTTTGAAAATAAATAAAACTTGTGTGGAAGCGAGGTTCCGACTGCGTGCCGTTTCGAGCGTTTGGCTTACGGAAGCCTGCCCTAAAAGCTCGACCGCGGCTAAGCGGGCGGGTTCTCGCTGACAGCACAGCGTTATTAGTTAATGCTTTCAAAACTTGCCATTCGAACACGAGGTGTTTATGATACGGTTAAAGAATGACGATGAAATCGCAGGTATCAGAAAATCCTGTCACCTGCTTGCGGATATGTTCAATGAAATCCTCCCGCGCGTAAAAGCGGGTATGTCGACGAAGGATATCGACGATATGTGCAAGCATTTTATGCTTTCTCATCACGGCAAACCCGCGTGGTATCGCGAAAACTTTCCCGGAGCCGTGTGCGTCAGCGTTAACGAAGAAGTTATACACGGCGTACCGTCGGCGAAAAAAATAATCCACGACGGTGATTTGGTTTCGATCGATGCGGGAATCGATTTGGACGGTTTTATCAGCGATTCGACGCACACGGTGCAGGTCGGAAACGTCCGTCCCGAATGGAAAGCGCTCGACGACGTAACGAGGGAATGTCTTGCCGCGGGGATTGCAGCCTGCGTCGTCGGAAACAGGATCCACGATATTTCGAAGGCGGTCAACGATATCGCCGTGAGTCACAACTACGGCGTCGTTTACGAATACTGCGGTCACGGCGTCGGTCTCGACGTGCACGAAGATCCGTCGATCCCGAATTGCCCCTCGGGGCCGAATCCGCGCATTCAGGCGGGTATGGTGCTCGCGATCGAACCGATGATCAATCTCGGAACGGCGGACGTCGTAACGGCGGACAACGGCTGGACTGTACTGACCGCCGACGGAAAAGCGTCCGCACACGAAGAGCACACCGTTGCGGTTTTCAAAGACCGTACGGAAATACTTACCGCGCTCGACTATGCCGGATGACGGTGAGTTAAACGGCGCAAGGCTTGACCTTGCGCCTGCTTTAAACTTCTTGTTAGGCGATTCTACTTTTTATGTTCAATAAACCATTCTTTTATATCATCTTTCGGCATTTTCCCGGAAGCAATACTGAAACCGAAATCAATCAATTCTTGCTGAGAATAAAGTAAATTAATATCGTTAAGTTTTAGGAATAACAAAGTAAGATGTACTCCAATTCTTTTGTTTCCATCTACAAACGGATGATTTTGAATAAGCGAATAACATAACTGAGCGGCTTTGTCTAAAATTTCGGGATAAAGATCGTTTCCCCCGAATGTTTGAAAAGGTGATTTCAATGTAGAGTCTAAAAGATTCTCATCGCGGACACCATCCAGTCCACCTGTTTTTTCGACAAGAGAACTATGAAGCTTTACGACTTGCTCATATTCAAAGAAAATCATTTTGCAAGTTCTTTATAAGATTCCATATTCTGACTTATAAGGGAATCGGAAAGTGCAAAAAGTTTTTCCGCAGAAACAGTGTTAAACGGCTTCTCGTCTTCTAAAACGGTGATAACAACTTTTCTGCCGTTATAGCGTTCAAGAGAATAGTCATTAGTGAGAACTGTATTTCCCTGAATTATTCCTGTGGTTGCGTACATTTTGCTGCCTCCCAATATTATTATAGCATATTTTTAGCTTTCTTGCAGACTTTTTCAAAAATCTTCCGATTTTTTTTTAACGTCAAATGAATGGCGAGTTTTGAAAACAAATAAGCTTGTGCGGAAGCGAGGTTCCGACTGCGTGCCGTGATCTAAGCGTCAGGCTTACGGAAGCCTGCTCTAAAAGCTCGACCGCGGCTAAGCGGGCGGGTTCTCGCTGACAGCACAGCGTTATTAGTTAATGCTTTCAAAACTTGCCATTCGAACACGAGGTGTTTATGATACGGTTAAAGAATGACGATGAAATCGCAGGTATCAGAAAATCCTGTCACCTGCTTGCGGATATGTTCAATGAAATCCTCCCGCGCGTAAAAGCGGGTATGTCGACGAAGGATATCGACGATATGTGCAAGCATTTTATGCTTTCTCATCACGGCAAACCCGCGTGGTATCGCGAAAATTTTCCCGGAGCCGTATGCGTCAGCGTCAACGAAGAAGTCATCCACGGCCTGCCGTCGGCGAAAAAGATAATCCACGACGGTGATTTGGTTTCGATCGACGCGGGGATCGATTTGGACGGCTTTATCAGCGATTCGACGCACACGGTGCAGGTCGGAAACGTCCGGCCCGAATGGAAAGCGCTCGACGATGTGACGAGGGAATGCCTTGCCGCGGGAATTGCCGCCTGCGTCGTCGGAAACAGGATCCACGATATTTCGAAGGCGGTCAACGATATCGCCGTGAAGCACAATTACGGTGTCGTCTACGAATACTGCGGCCACGGCGTCGGTCTCGACGTGCACGAAGATCCGTCGATCCCGAATTGCCCGTCGGGGCCGAATCCGCGCATTCAGGCGGGTATGGTGCTCGCGATCGAACCGATGATCAACCTCGGAACGGCGGATGTCGTGACGGCAGACAACGGCTGGACGGTGCTGACCGCCGACGGAAAAGCGTCCGCGCACGAAGAGCACACCGTCGCGGTTTTTAAAGACCGCACGGAAATACTCACGGCGCTCGACTATGCCGGATAACGGTGAGTAAAACCGGGCCTACGCCCGCGTGGAGCAGTGCCGGAGGCAGCGACCGGAACGATAGGTGCTACTAATTCATATGCTTCTTAATCCATTTTTCAAAAAATTGAATCAAATCCTCATCAGTCATATTTGGGCGCCAAAAAAAATAATTAGCTTTGAAAACATCAAACCAATATGTAATCTCTCGAACTCTCTTTGGATCTCTTGTAATATCACCTTGGAATATCACCCAAAAAGGTAAAAAATACTGTTCATCAATATGGCTTATAGCTTTATATATTTTTAATAAACCCGGTGTAAATAATTTACATAATCGTTCATGTGCATTTCCACGTCCTGCACTCGGAGCTTTTCCTTCTACCCAACCATCTTGTCGTTTAATCTCTCCGAACAATATTTTTCCTGATTTCGTATTTTTTATTGCAAAATCGGGAGATAAACCCCATTCTTTCTCTGAAATATCAATCTCAGGGTTATATATTTGTTTTATTTCATCTGGGGATAGCTGTACTTGTGAGTATAGATTTTTTAATTGAGTGGGGTGATCAATAATTTCGTAGTCTGTATTTTTGAAATGTTTTTCAAAAGCTTTAATTAGATTCTGTTCCGCATTTTGTGCCTTTTTACCAGAAGCAGTTTCCCAATTATCTCTTCCGCTTAATGCTTTGTGTCCCATTCTTAAACCTCCTCAAATAATTTTGAAATTGTAATTTCAAAACCATCTGCTATTTTTTTTATATTCTCTAAGGAAATATTTCTTTTTCCACTTTCGACAGAGGCATAATAAGTTCTATCCATTTTTATTTTTAGAGCAAATTTTTCTTGACTTAATCCGGATTCTTTTCGGATTCTTTGTATTCGCTTCCCAAAAATTTTTAATATTGATTCTTCTGACATATAATTAAATTATAGATTTGTTGCTTAAAAAACAACGGATTATAAGTAACATTGTTGATTTTTATTTTTCTTTATGTTATTATACTAAACAAGGTGGTTGATGTGTCAGAGCAAAAACAGATTTCAGGATATTCAATATATAGTATAAAGGCAAAGCAAAGGACAAAAATAAATCCCTTAGAGGATTTATATCCTGCATTACCAAATAAAAAATATCAGATTATATATGCAGATCCGCCTTGGGATTATGGCGGAAAAATGCAATATGATAAGTCAAGCATAAAAACTATAAATGTCGGATTTGAAAAAAATATTTTTATTAGCTCTGCAACTTTTAAATATCCTACTGTGAAATTGAGCGACTTAAAAAAGTTGGATGTAAATTCTATTGCTGATGAAAATTGCTTATTATTCATGTGGACCACAGGTCCCCAATTTGCAAATTCCATAGAATTGGGAAATGCTTGGAGGTTTGAATATAAAACAGTAGCTTTTGTTTGGGATAAGCAGATTCATAATCCTGGAAGATATACTTTATCTCAAACAGAATTTTGTATTGTTTTTAAGAAAGGTTGTATACCTTCTCCAAGAGGTGCTAGAAACATACGACAATTAATTTCTGTTCCAAGGGAAGAACATAGCGTAAAACCTACGGAAGTAATTGATCGAATAACACGGATGTTTCCAGAACAGCAAAAAATAGAGCTTTTTGCAAGAAATAATTATTTTGGTTGGGATAATTGGGGGCTAGAGATTCCAGAATCGAAAATAGAAATTAAAACTTCCGCTGATAAAAACGAATCAAGTTTGTTTTTACAAACAAAATCGTTATTTTCAGTTTGTAATCAATGATTTATTTCTAGTATGTCAGTGAGCTGTCCTCCTAACAATTTTTCAAACTAACAAAATTTTATTAAGACTGCGGCGCTTTTTTGTAACACTTGCCCTTCGATATGTATTATTTTAACGGTATGGGTGTTGAAACGGTAACCGACTTTTGAGACAGATCCTTTCGGCATTCGATTGATAAAAGAGCGGACTGCGGAAATTACGTGCAGCGGAGCTCCGGAGGTTTTGATTATGAAAACATGGACAAAGAGGATAATCGGCATTTCGTGCGCCGCTGTTTTGGCATTCGGCGCGATTTCGCTTTCGTGCAGAAAGACGCCGGTAAACGGAAGCGCGGACACGGCTTTTGCGGAAACGAGAACGACGTCTCCGATTCCCGCCGATTCTTTAAAGATGATTCAAGCGATGCAGGATGCGTTCCGTTCGATCAGCGATACGTTGCTTCCTTCGGTCGTTGAAATCGACGTGACGGAAACGAAAACGGTGCAGTCGAATCCGCTCGGAGATTTACCGTTTTTCTTTTTCGGTTTGCCGAATCAGGGCGGCGGAAGAGAGAGGCAATATGAACAGCAGGGACTCGGATCGGGCGTTATCGTGAGGCGCACGGGAAATACGCTCTACGTGCTTACGAACAATCACGTTGCCGGCGAAGCGACGAAGATTTCCGTAAAGCTCAACGACGGACGGCAGTTCGACGGCAAACTCGTCGGAGCCGATTCCCGTATGGACGTCGCTCTCGTTTCGTTCGAATCGAGCGATAAATCGATTCTCGTCGCATCTCTCGGAGATTCGGATGCGGTGCACACGGGCGATCTCTGCTTTGCGATGGGAGCGCCTCTCGGCTATAATCAGTCGGTGACGCAGGGCATCATCAGTGCGACCGGCAGAAGCGGCAGCGATATCGGCAACATCAGCGATTTTATTCAAACCGACGCCGCGATCAATCAGGGAAACTCCGGCGGCCCGCTTATCAATATCTACGGGGAAGTGATCGGCATCAACACGTGGATCGCTTCTCAATCGGGCGGTTCGCAGGGACTCGGCTTTGCGATTCCGATCAACAATATCAAAAACGCGATCGACGACTTTATTTCGAACGGTAAATTGGCGTACGGCTGGCTCGGCGTTTCGCTCGTCGACATCTCTTCGGAATATAAGACGGCGCTCGGGGTTGCCGATAAAGAAGGCGCCTTCGCTTCGCAGATTTTCCGCGATTCGCCTGCGCAAAAGGGCGGCATCCAGCCCGGAGATTATATCGTCTCTCTGAACGGAAAGAGCGTCAAAAGCGTCAATCAGCTTGTGCGCGATGTCGGCAGCTTAAAAGCCGGTTCTACGGTGTCTTTCGAAGTGCTTCGCGGCAAGCAGACGGTAAAACTTTCCGTCAAAATCGAAGCGCGGAGCGAAAATGTATCGGGCGACAACAGTAAACTCTGGCCCGGCTTTATCGCGGTTCCGCTCACCGAAAAAACGCGAAAAGACTTGAAGCTCGACAACAATAGAATACAGGGAGTAGCCGTTACGAGCGTGCTCGAAAAATCGCCTGCGGCTTCCCTTCGTCTGCAAAACGGAGACGTGATCACCGCCGTCAACGGCAAATCGATAAGTTCGATCGAAGACTTTTACGCAGAGCTCGGCAAAGCCAAGCGCGGCGTAAACTTTGACGTGTATTCGAACGGCGGCACGATTACGACGGGAACGTATAAGTTTTAACGGTGCGCTCTTTCTCTCCGCTTCACGCCGGCTGTGTTGCAGCTTGTGAGTGCGGGGAGGGAGCGGCCGTGATAGGCGTACGCTTTGTACTGTGCGTTTCGACAGGCGATTCTGCGAAAATATGTTCCGCATACATACATCCCGCTTCCCGCTCGACAAGATTTAACGCAACGCAATGTGACTGTTGCCGCAGCGGTAAAAAATCTATATAATAATCGCACGTATTTTTTTTATAACGGGATTGCCATGTCGGAAGAATTAATCCAAAACGCATTTTTAAAAAAACTTTCGGTGCTTGCCCAACGCAACGACCCGATTCCTCCCGCTTTATATGTGAAGTACGATGTTAAGCGCGGGCTGCGTTATGCAAACGGGACGGGCGTGCTCGTCGGGCTTACGCGCATCGGCGATGTCGTCGGCTACGATATGGTAAACGGCGAAAAGGTGCCGATTCCCGGAAAGCTTTTTTACCGCGGCTACGATGTTGCCGAGCTTGTCAAAGATGCCGAGCGCACGAAGCAGTTCGGCTATGAGCAGTGCGTCTATCTTTTGCTTTTCGGCAAGCTTCCGACGCAGCGTCAGCTCGATGAATTTACGCAATTTTTGGGACTCCGCCGTACGCTTCCGCCGAACTTTACGGAAGATATGATTATGAAAGCGCCGTCGAGCGATATCATGAACAAGATGGCGCGCGGTGTACTCGCAAGTTATTCGTACGATCCCGATCCTGAAGGACGGGAGATCGCGAACGTGCTCAAGCAGTGCATCGAACTTATTTCGCGATTTTCGACGCTTGCCGCCTACGCATATCAGGCGAAGCGGCGTTTTTACGACGACAAGAGTATGTATATTCACAATCCGCTGCCCGAGCTTTCGACTGCGGAAAATTTTTTGCGTCTCATCCGTCCTGATAAAACCTATTCCCGCCTTGAAGCGGAAATCCTCGACCTCGCCCTTATTTTGCACGCCGAACACGGAGGCGGAAACAATTCGAGTTTGACGGTGCACGTCGTTTCATCTGCGGACACCGACACGTATTCGGCGATCGCCGCGGCTATAGGTTCACTCAAAGGAAGACGGCACGGAGGGGCGAATATCCGCGTCATGGAGATGATGGACGACATCAAGTCGCACGTAAAGGATTGGACGAGCGAAAAGCAGATTCGCGATTATTTAATAAAAATCGCAAAACGCGAAGCGTTCGACGGTACGGGTTTGATTTACGGTATGGGGCATGCGGTGTACACGATCGACGATCCGAGAGCGGTGCTCCTTCGCGAGCGGGCGGCAAAACTCGCAAAAGAAAAAAAATGCGAAGCGGAATTCCGCCTCTACAATCTCATCGCCAAGGTTTCACCGGGCGTTCTCGCCGAAGTGCACGGCGCCGACAAAAGAATCTGTCCGAACGTCGATTTTTATTCGGGATTTGTGTATTCCATGCTCAATATTCCGCGCGAACTCTACACACCCATCTTTGCGATTTCGCGTATTGCCGGCTGGAGCGCGCACCGTATCGAAGAGATCGTCGCAGGCGGCAGGATTTATCGGCCGGCGTATAAAAACGTGTGCGATGTGCGGGACTACATTCCGATCGAAAAGCGCGTAAAGTAAGCGCTTATGATCCGCCTCGACAAATTGCTGTCGCACGGAGGCTTGGGCTCCCGCTCTTCCGTAAAAAAACTTTTCCGTTCGGGCGCCGTAACGGTAAACGGCAAAAGCGTATTCGACTCATCGATGCGCGTCGATGAAGAGAAAGATATCGTCGCCGCGGACGGTAAAAAAATCGAAATCCGAAAAGCTCTCTATCTCATGATGTACAAGCCTTCGGGGTATGTGTGCGCAAAGCGCGACGGACTTCACCGAACGGTTTTCGATTTGCTCGGCGATGCGTACCGTACGCCTTTTTTCGAAGACAATCTTCACACTATCGGAAGGCTTGACTGCGATACCGAAGGCCTGCTCATCCTTACAACCGACGGAGAGCTTACGCACCGCATCACTTCTCCGAAAAGCGAATGCGGAAAAACGTATTTTGTGCGCCTGGCAAAAAAAGTGCGAAGCGCGGAAGGATCGGCCTACGTTTCCGAATGTGCGAAAGGCGTGCACATAGCGGCGGAAGGAAGAGAAAAAGAAGTCGACTGCAAAAGCGCCGAACTCGTATGGCTCGGAAGCGGCGATGAAAAAGACGAATGCACGCTTACGATCTACGAAGGAAAGTTTCACGAAGTAAAGCGTATCTTTTCCGCGCTCGGAAACAAAGTCGTCTATTTGAAGCGCATCGCGATCGGCGCACTTCGGATGGACGAAAGCCTTGAGCGGGGCGGCTGTCGCGAACTTTCAGAAGACGAAATCGAACTGCTTAGCCGCATCTGAAAACTTGTGTAAGAGGAATAGACTAATTCATTTTTACCAGCGGGATGTTTACCGTCGCTGTGCTGTCTATAAAAACCTTGTGTTTTTTGAAATTACCGGGCGGTCCCTTACCGTCGTAGTTGCTGAAGCCGAACGGCTCTTTAGGTATGCCGATCGCATTTGTGTTTAATTTTCCGTCGCCGTTGACGTCATGGTAAACGCAAAAAGCATAGTCGCCGGCTTTGAGCCGTATATGATACACGGCTTTTTCTCCCGTCACCGCCAATTCGACGTTTCGATACGGAATGTGTTTGCGAAAACTTTCAGAGGAATCATGGATGCTTATAACAATCGTTCCCGAATTCTTTTTTATGCCGGTAACGACGATTTCCGTATCACAGAGCGTTTCACCGTCCGCCGCTTGAGGATACAAGGAATAGAGCGTAGCGAAAATCATCATACAGAAAAATAAGGTAAGTGTTTTTTTCATATTGCCTCCTAATTATTGCGCTGCATAATTTTCAAAGCGGCACTGCTCGAATACGTCCGTACCGATAAGCGTAATCGCCTTTGCGGGGCAATTGTTTATGCAGCGGTAGCATATCGTGCAGTTTCCGGGATAAAACACGGCTTTATTGTTTTCGATATACAATGATTTTGAAGGACAGTGTGCCGCGCATAGACCGCAGCCGATGCAGCGTTCCGTTCTGATTTTAAGCCGTTCTCTCAATTTTTTCGCATGCATTTTAAACCACAGGCGCTGTCCGAACAAACCCGCAATTCGATGTAAAAAAGATAGGCCGTCTTTCGGATAGATTCCGCGTTTTATGTCTTCCGCCGTCTGCGCGATCTTTTTTTGCACCGCCGCTATGAGCGCCCCGTTTTCTTCCGGCGTTTTTTTCAAGAGCTTTACATCGGCGATACAGTCCGGCATACGCAGGTGTAAGCCTCCGGTAACGGCGGCTCCGCATTTTCGAAGCAGCCGGGATGCAAGTCCCGCGCCGTCTCCGCTGAAAAGCCCCATCGTCGCGATAATAAAAACGCGTTTTCCGCAAAACATATCGGCGTGTTCTATAATGAACGCTTTTACGATACGCGGAATGTCGCTGAAATAAATCGGGTAGCCGAGCGCGATTTCATCCGACGCACGTAAAACTTCAAGCGCTTCGCGTGATTCCATGCTGTAAGCCCTGCCGCCGGTCGCTTGTGCCAACGCTTCCGTACAGTATTTTGTGTTTCCCGTTCCGCTGAAATAAATTCCGTTCATATCGTCTCCTGCAATAATCCATGTACCCTTACTTTAAAAATGACGGCTCGAGCAAGTCCATAAAATCGGTGATTTTTTCTTTCCAATTTTTGTCGTAGTGAACATTTTTCATTGCGGCCAACGCCGTAAGTCCGTGAATAAAAGCCCATATCGTTATTAAAATATCGTTTTGCTTTTTTTTCGGAACCTTGGTTTGCTTAAGCAGTGACACGATGCTGTTTTTATACAAAATAAAGGGTTTATAGTTTTTCTCATCCGGTATAGATAAAGTTAAATCGACCTTTATATCGGACGAGGAATACAAAAATTGAAAATAGGCGGGATTGTCAATAAAAAAAGAAACATAGGCTATACCCAATTTTTTTAACAATGCGGCGGGCTTTTTATTTTCGGCGACAGCCGTTTCGAGCGTTTTCGAAAAACGTTCGGTGATGTGCAGCTGCATCGCGTTCAACAATTCTTCTTTGTTGTGAAAATGGCTGTACGGAGCCGCATGGCTGACTTTACAAGCCGCCGCCGCTTTTCTCAGCGAAAAAGACTGCACACCGTCGGCATTGACGATTTCGATGCCTTTTTCGATTAGGAGATTTTTCAATCCTTCGCGGTGATACGGCAACTTCGATTTTCGCATAAGCGGCTCCTTTTTCCTTGTAATCTTTACAGTGTCAAGATAATAGCGTAAAATCTTTACGGTGTCAAGTTTGAAACGGCGATTTTAAAAGCTGCAGATTAAAGATGCGCGGCTTAAAATCATCTGTAGGAAAAATTTATGCGCGAATCGGATCGATTGCCTTGATTAAAGCGTTCCGAACGATTTACAAAGGCCGGCGTTCGCGCGTATAATTACGCTATGTTGTCGGATATCGAAATAGCACAAAAAAATCGAATGCTTCCGATCGCGGACATCGCTCAGCGGATCGGGATTGATGCGGACGGGATCGAACCGTTCGGAGCGTACAAAGCAAAGCTCAGTGCAAAAACGCTTCGCACTCTGCAAAAACGCGCTCTGGACGAAACTTCGCGCGCTCGTCTCATCCTCGTCACTGCCGTAACGCCGACGAGCGCGGGGGAGGGCAAGTCGACCGTTTCGATAGGGCTTGCCGATGCGCTCAACCGTATCGGCAAAAAAACGGTGCTGGCGCTCCGCGAACCGTCTTTGGGTCCCTGTTTCGGCATAAAGGGCGGAGCCTGCGGAGGCGGATACGCACAGATCGTTCCGATGGAAGAAATCAATTTGCACTTTACGGGCGACATCCACGCGATTTCCTCAGCGAATAATTTGATTGCGGCTTTCATAGACAATCACATTCACCACGGCAATGAACTGGGGATAGATCCCCGCACGATTTCGTGGAAGCGGTGCGTCGATCTCAATGACCGCGAACTGCGCAACATCGTCGTCGGACTCGGCGGCAGAGTGAACGGAGTACCGCGCGAAGACCGCTTTTGCATTTCCGTCGCGAGCGAAATCATGGCGATCGTCTGTCTCTCCCGCACGATTTCGGAATTGAAAGAGCGCATTTCGAATATCGTCATCGGGGAAAATTACGACAGAGAAATCGTTAAATTCGGAGAACTCGGATGTACCGGCGCGATCGCCGCATTGCTCAAAGATGCTCTGAAGCCGAACCTCGTGCAAACCATCGAAAAAACTCCCGCGTTTGTGCACGGCGGCCCCTTTGCGAACATCGCGCACGGCTGTAACAGCATCAACGCGACGCTCGCCGCTCTCGCTTCGGGAAACTATGTCGTAACCGAAGCGGGATTTGCCGCCGATTTGGGTGCGGAAAAATTTATGGATATCAAGTGCCGTGCGGCGGGCATCGCTCCGTCCTGTGCCGTCATCGTTGCAACGGTGAGAGCTCTTAAAATGCACGGAGGTACGGAAAAACAGGATCTTGCCCGTCCCGACCTCAAAACGCTTTCGGCGGGATTTTCAAATCTGAAAACGCATATCGAAAACATCCGCAAATTCGGCGTAAGCGCAATCGTCGCGATCAACAAGTTCGCATCGGACACGAGCGAAGAACTCGAACTCCTCGCTGAACTCATTGCGGAAACGGGTACGGAAAGCGCCGTCTGCGAAAGCTGGGAAAAGGGAGGCGAGGGAGCGATTTCGCTTGCCGAAAAAACGAGCGCGCTCTGCGATGCGGGAAAAGCGGATTTCCGTCCGCTCTACGATTCCGATATGCCCCTTTCAAAAAAGATAGAACGCATTGCACGGGAAATCTACCGTGCAGGTGCGGTTTCGTTTGAAAGCGCCGCTTTGAAAAAGCTTTCGGCTTTCGAAAAGGCGGGTTACGGAGCGCTTCCCGTGTGCATCGCAAAAACGCAGAATTCGCTGAGTCACGATCCGAAACTGCTCGCTTCTCCGAGCGGCTATACCTTTCCGATCCGCGACGCGCAGCTTTACGCGGGCGCGGGCTTTGTCGTCGCGCTTTCGGGCGACATCACGGTGATGCCGGGGCTGCCGAAAAAACCCGCCGCGCTCAATATCGACGTGAACGACGACGGAGTCATTTCGGGATTATTTTAAACGAAAATATAAAAAATCCACGGTTAAGACTTTTCTTGTTTTGGCGGCTGTGTAACTGCCTGCCGAAGTGTGTTTGGCTTCCGCTTCGCGTGCGTTATATTTCGCTTGCCCTCGATTTTTACGAAGCGTATTTTTGAGGCGGGCTTTAAGCTTTCGTACACACGTCTTTTTGCGTACAGTTGTCGCAGTGCGTCGCACTGCCGCTTCCGACTGATTTATTTTTGTCGAACATTTCCATCATCGTCCGCCAGCCGAGCACGGCGCATTTGACGCGCGCGGGCATTTTCGAAACGTCTTCAAGGGCGGCCGCTTCGTCGAGTTGTTCGATGTCGGATGCCGCCGCATCGCCCTTTATCATGCTCATAAAGATATTTGCGAGGCGGAGCGCTTCGGTTTTATTTTTTCCGACGACGAGATCGAGCATCATATCGACCGACGCTTGGGAGATGGCGCAGCCGCTTCCCGTAAAAGAGCCGTCGGTAATCGTTCCGTCATTATCGATCTGCAAACTGAGCGTGATATTGTCCCCGCAGCTCGGATTGACACCGTTTAAAATGAGGGTCGGATGCGCCATCGGCTTTTTGTGAGCGGGATTTAAATTGTGCTCGTTGAGAATTTCCCGATACAGTTCTTTCGTTTCCATACCAATGCCGTCCTTGTGTATTCGCGTTTATGCGCCGTCTCTTTCGTCCGAGCTTTTTTGTTCCGCAGCCGAAAGCGTTTTCCCTAATCTTTAAAGCCCATCCATGAGCGGATGTTTTTTACTTTGCTCAAAAAAACGTCGGCTTCTTCTTCGGTGTTGTAAAAATAGACGCTTGCCCGCGCCGTTGCGGGAACGCCGAGGTAGCTTCCGAGCGGCTGCGCGCAGTGGTGTCCCGCCCTGATCGCGATACGCTCGGTGTCGAGCACGGTCGCGATATCGTGCGGGTGCACTCCGTCTATCGTAAAGGTGACGATACCGCAGTGTCGCATCCCGTCGCTGTTACCTATGACGCGCACGTGTGGAATTGTTTTCATGCCCTCGATAAGGCGAGAGGCGAGCGCGTTGTCGTGATTTGTTATATAATCGTAGCCGATCGATTCGATGTATTTGACGGCAGCTTCAAGTCCGACGGCTCCGCTCGCGTTTACCGTGCCCGCTTCGAATTTTGCCGGAAGCGGCGCCCATGTCGCATCTTCTCTCGTAACGTATTCGATCATCTCGCCGCCGCGCAAAAAAGGCGGCATCGCTTCAAGGAGCGATTTTTTGCCGTACAAAACGCCGCATCCTGTGGGGCCTGTGAGTTTATGAGCGCTGAACGCGTAAAAGTCGGCATCAAGGGATCGCACGTCGGTTTTGATGTGCGGCACGGCTTGCGCGCCGTCAACGACGATAACGGCTCCCGCTTTATGAGCGGCCTTTGCGATTTTTGCGATATCGTTTGTAATGCCGAGCACGTTGCTGACGTGAGCGACGGCGACAAGCTTTGTGCGACTTCCTATCTTTCCTGCGATTTCTTCGTCGGAGATGATGCCGCTTTCTCTGTCGCACTCCAAATACACGAGCTTTGCACCCTTCGCTTTTGCAACCATCTGCCACGGAAGGATGTTCGAATGGTGTTCCATAATCGAAACGGCGATTTCGTCGCCCTCGCGTATGTTTGCCATGCCGTAGGTATAAGCGATGAGATTCAACGATTCGCTTGCGTTCCGCGTAAAAATCACTTCACAATCTTCTGCCGCGTTTATAAAGCGGGCGACACTGTGCCGCGCGCCTTCGTAAGCTTCGGTTGCCCGTACGCTCAAATCGTAGAGGCCGCGCAAAGGATTCGCATTGTTTTCTTCGTAAAAATGCGTTATCGCATCGATTACCCGGCGCGGCCGCTGCGTCGTCGCAGCGTTATCGAAATAGATTAAACCCTTGTTTTTCGCATTTGAGAAAAACGGAAAATCGTTTCGAAAATCATTCATGTGAAAATACCTCATCCAAGTACGCGTTGATTTTTGCGACGGTCGTTTCGTCGGGAATAAGGGAGGCGATGCGTACGACTTTTGCGCGTGCCATCAGCTTTTCGGTTTCCGATTTAGCGATACCGCGCGACTGCATGTAAAAAAGCGTGTCGTCTCCGAGCTTTCCGATCGTCGATCCGTGTTCGCCGGCTATGTTTTCTTCACCGCACAGAATGAGCGGAATCGATTTGTTGACGACATCGGGCGAAAGCAAGAGCACTTCTTCATATTCGTTGCCCGTCGAGCCCGCACAGCCGTTTATAAAATCGATCGAACCGCGGTAGGTTTTTGCCGCGCGGTCACACAGCGTACCTTGAGCGCTCATTTGACAGTCCGTTTTTTTACCGATCTGACGCACAATGTAATTCATATCGAGCTTTTGCTCTCCGCGGCAAAGGTAGGCCGTATCCGCCTTAAAAGAGCCGCCGAACGAGGGTAGCTTGCCCGCGGCTCCCGTATATGTTTTTTCCCCGCCGAGAATCACGTGCGTCACTTCGACGCGGCCGCCTTCGGCGCAGACGGTTCCGATATCGTCGGTCTGCACAAAACCGTCGCCTAAAAGCTGCACTTTTACCAAGTGAATGAACGCATCCTTTCCCGCGTCGCAAATCGTGCGGACAATCTGAGTGCCCGATGAAGCGCGCTCGGATTCATAGCGCATGATAACCGTAATCGACGCGCCTTCTTCCGCCTTGATGATGTGAAAAGCGGAAGTAGCGCTTTTATCGATTAAATCGAAATCGATAAAGACGGGCGTTTCGACGCGCCGACCTTTTTTTACGGTGATGCGCGAAGCTTTCGCATCTTTGAAAAAATAAGCGCCGAGCTCTTTGCCGCAGCCCGTTTCAAGATTGCGATAGGCATCCGCCTTTGCGTGCCGCTCATATTCGACGCCGTGGGGCAGGGCGCTTATGCGAGGCTCCCCGTCGCCCGAAAGGCGCGCATCGGTTGAAAACGGCGTCGAATTTATCTTCAGCCAATTCCACGTGAGCGTCGGTAAATTATTAATCGTTAATATTTCAGCCATACGCGATCCTTACAGAGTGCCTTTCATTTCGAGGCGGATGAGATTGTTCATTTCGACTGCGTATTCGAGCGGCAGCTCTTTGCTGACCGGATTAGCAAAGCCGCTGACGATCATGCTTCTCGCTTCGTCTTCCGCGATGCCGCGCGACATGAGGTAAAAGATTGCCTCTCCCGAAATGCGCCCGATTTTCGCTTCGTGTCCGACATCCACGTCGTCAGTGTGAATTTCCATGGCAGGCACGGTATCGCTTCTGGAATCTTCATCGAGCATGAGCGATTCGCACGAAACGGAAGCTTTGCTGCCGTGCGCTTTTTTATCGATGTAAATTGCGGATCGATACGTACTTACGCCGCCGCCTTTTGAAATCGATTTTGTCGTAATGACGCTCGACGTATTTGGTGCGCTGTGTACCATCTTCGCTCCCGTGTCGAGGTTTTGACCGCTTCCGGCAAAGGTGACGCCCGTAAACTCGGCTCTCGCATGTTCACCGACCAAATCGCTTTCCGGGTACAGATACGAAATATGGGAACCGAACGAACCCGAAACCCATTCGATAGAGCCTCCTTCTTCGACTCGTGCGCGCTTCGTGTTCAGGTTGTACATGTTCTTCGACCAGTTTTCGATCGTCGAATAACGGAGCCGGGCGTTTTTTGCAACGTAGAGTTCGACGGCTCCTGCATGCAGGTTTGCGACGTTGTATTTCGGCGCGGAGCATCCTTCGATAAAGTGCAGATCCGCTCCTTCGTCGACGATGATGAGCGTGTGTTCGAATTGGCCTGCACCCTTCGCGTTTAAGCGGAAGTACGACTGCAGCGGAAAGGAAAGGTGAACGCCTTTGGGCACGTACACAAACGAACCGCCCGACCATACCGCTCCGTGGAGCGCGGCGAATTTGTGGGCGCGGGGCGGAACAAGGCGCATAAAATGTTTTTTGATCATGTCCGCGTATTCGCCGCGGAGAGCGCTTTCAAAATCGGAATAGACGACGCCCTGATTTGCAACTTCGTCGCGTATATTGTGGTAGACGAGTTCGCTGTCGTACTGCGCGCCGACGCCTGCAAGAGAGGTGCGCTCCGCTTCGGGAATGCCGAGCTTTTCAAAGGTTTCTTTTATATCTTCGGGAACTTGTTCCCAGTTGTTTTTCATCTTCGTGTTCGGGCGCACGTAAGTCGCGATGTGTTCTATGTGAAGCCCGCTTATATCCGGCCCCCACGACGGCACGGGCATTTCATCGTAAATTTTAAGAGAAGCGAGACGGAAGTCTTTCATCCATTCGGGATCGTTTTTATCTTTTGAAAGCTTTAAAACGATTTCTTCGGTTAATCCAGGATCGTTTCTGTAAAAATCTTTTTCATCGTAACGGAAATCATACATCGACGTATCGATATCGATTTTTGCGGCGGAGTTTCTGTCGATGACTTCGTTCATTGCGTACCGTCCTTTTCAAAACGTTCGAATCCGTTTTTGTTGATTTCATCGACAAGAGACGCATCTCCCGTTTTGACGATTTTGCCTTTGACGAGCACGTGCGTAAAATCGACGGTAAGGCTTTCGAGAATTTTCGCCGAATGCGTGATGATGAGCAGCGTGCCGCCGTTTTGCTTATACGCTTCGATGCCCTTTGATACGGTACGCACCGCGTCCACATCGAGGCCCGAATCGGTTTCGTCGAGGATTGCGAATTTGGGCTTGAGCATAAGCATCTGCAGTATTTCGCTTTTTTTGCGTTCGCCGCCTGAAAAGCCGACATTCAAATCGCGCGAAGCGTAGGATATATCCATGTTTAGCAATTGCATCGCCGCTTGCAGGTCTTTTTGAAATTGGAACAGTTTAACGTGCTCTCCGGTACGCTGCTGGAGCGCACTTCTGATAAAGGTTTCGAGGGAAATGCCCGGTACTTCGAGCGGATTTTGAAAGGATAAAAACATACCGGCTTTCGCGCGCACGTCCGTCTTTTCTTCGGTGAGGTCTTTACCGTCGAATATGATTTTTCCTTCGGTAAGCGTGTAGACGGGATTTCCCATAAGCGTATTGCCGAGCGTCGATTTACCCGCGCCGTTCGGCCCCATAAATACGTGTGTTTCGCCTTTATTTATTTTCAAATCGATGCCGTGCAGCACGGACTTTCCGTTTATATCGAACGAAATATTTTGAACATCGAGCAGCAGATCACTCATAAATAATCGAACTCCTGATTATGATTAAGGAACAAAAAGCTGAATTATCTACGAAAAAAGTAGGTAATTGCTCCGTTCTTAATATATCCATATTACCGTAAAAAAGCAAGCGTGAATATATCCGTTTCGTTTGACGGCATATACAGGGTTTCGGACATACGCGCGTAATTGACATTTCACCGTTTACTTCCTATCATTTGTGTATGACTGATATACAAGCCGTATCGCTCTTCTATATGTACGGTCTTATTTCGTTGATCGCCTTTGTTCTATACATACCGCGTTTATTGTATTATGTAAGCGGTTTTAAAAAGCCCGAGCATTTAATAAACCGCGTGCAAAATCGCTTTGCCGTCCTTATCCCCGCGCGGAACGAAAGCGTCGGTATCGGGCTTTTGCTGGACAGTCTCGCGCGTCAAACCTACGACTGCAAAAAATTCGATACGTTTGTCATCGTCGATTCGGAAGACGACCCGACTTGCGCCATCGTGAAAAAATACGAGAGTACCTATGTGCAGATTGTCAAAAATCAAACGTGCAAGGGCATGGCGCTCGACGGTTCGCTCAAAGAGCTGCTTTCCGGCGCATACGGGCGTTACGATGCGTATATCATCATCGACGGAGACAATGTCGCTTCGGACAATTTTATCGAAGAGATGAATAACGCTCTCGCATCGGACGTTCAGATCGTGCTCGGTAAGCGCGAAGTAAAAAATTATCTCCTTGGGGGGAAAAGACTCCGTTCGCTTGCGACGAACTGCAGCGCGCTTACGTACACGTTTCTCGACAAGATGGGAAATGCGTTCAGAACGAAGGCAGGCGTTCCCTGTACGATGTGCGGGACGGGCGTTATGGTCAGGCACGACGTCATCGAAGAGATCGGCGGCTGGCCGTACCGCAGTTTTACCGAAGATCTTGAGATGACTATCAATGCGATTCTTCACGGCTGGTCGTCGTGTTTTTACGAATACGCAGTCGTCTACACCGAAGAAGCGCTTTCGCATAAAGCGTTGGATCGGCGCCGTGAGCGTTGGCTCATCGGCTATATGCAGATTGCGTTTAAGTACCGCAATACAATCGCAAAACAAACGTACGCATCTCTTCGCGATCGCTCGCTTTCGCTTGTGCAAAAGATACGCGGTATCCGCATAAAAAATTTCGATTTTTTGTACGGATTCGGCCCGCTTTTTTTGTTTTTCGGCAATACCGCTGTTTGTTTTGTGCTTTACATAATCGCTGCAGGTATTGATTATTTTAATCGCGGATTTATTAATTTTACCGCTTTAAAATACGGCATGGTCATCATGCTTATACTCTACGGCGTACTCGTCTCCTATACGTTTATCGCACTCATAATCGATCCGAAAGCACTCAAGATTACGTTCGGCGAAAAGCTTGCCGTGCTTTTGTACAATCCCTTTTTTATAGCCGAGTACGCATATTTTTACGTTGCGGCATTTTTTACGCTGCTTCGAAATCCGCATTACGGCGAAGGTGTGCCGTGGCAGCAGATCGAGCGCATTGAAACGGTGATGAGGGGATCGGAGTGATGGACATCGGCGGCATCAAAGGCGATACGCAGCGCGAAATACAAAATCGCATCGCAGAGCTTGAAAAAAAAGGCGAGTTCGACGGAAACGTTCAGCCGATCGACTATGATGCGATGATTCGGGTAACCGACGATTATGTTTTTCTCCCACGCACGTTTTCATTTTTTTTATGGCGCGTTTTTATCCGCGCGGCGGCGACGGTACTCGGCCCGGTTTTGACAAAGTTCGTGCTCGGCGCTCGCGTCGAAGGGCGCAAAAATCTGTGCAGTGTGAAAGGCTTTGTCGCCGTCTGCAATCACGTGCACTCGCTCGACAATATGATCGTGCGCGAGGCGGTTTTCGGTCATACGCTGTACATCACGGTTGCGGAATTTAACAATATGAAAGGCCCTATCGGAACTATTATGCGCGGGGCGGGGACGCTGCCGTTCAGCGGAAACGTAAAAGCGATGAACGAGCTGCAAAAGACGCTGTCGCTTTTGCTGGCTAAGGGCTGCGCCGTGCTCGGCTATCCGGAGCAATCGCTGTGGCTTCGCTATGAAAAGCCGCGCCCCTTTCACACCGGCATGTTCCATATAGCCGCAGCGAATTCGGTGCCTGTCGTTCCGATGTTTATCACCTTTTCCGCGCCTTCAAAACTACGTTCTTTTTTCAGCAAAAAAAAAGTTGCGACGCTCCATATCCTCTCTCCGATCTATCCCGATAAAACGCTTTCGCGCAAAGAGAACGCCGCTTTTTTGATGTCGCGCGCTTCTAAGGCGTGGCGCAGCTGTTATGTTTCGGTTTACGGATACGAGCCCGATATTCGAGCGAACGAAAACTGATGTTGTAAATTAATAAGGATACGTATGAAAAAGATTCCGATACTGATTGATTTGTATCTTTCCCTTGCCAAAATAGGTTCGGTTACTTTCGGCGGCGGTATGGCGATGATGCCGATTTTGCAGCGCGATCTGATCGAAAAAAAGAAGTGGATGACCGAAGACGAACTGCTCGATTATTATGCGATAGGACAATCGACTCCGGGTATCATCGCGGTAAATGTCGCAACCTTTGTCGGCTTTAAGCAGGCGGGGATAATCGGGGGCATCGTCGCGACGCTCGGTATAGTAACTCCGTCCGTCGTTATCATTTCGCTTATCGCGCGCTTTATCAGTTCGGTCGATCACTTGCCGCTTGCGCAAAAAGCGCTTCGCGGCATCAATGTGTCGGTCGCGGCGCTTCTCACGTCGGTCGTGTTTCAATTTTCAAAAAAAACCGTAAAATCGATTTTGGGATTTTTGTGCCTCGCAGTTTCGTTTGCGGCGATATGGTTTTTCAAAGTACCGTCGTATTGGATGATCATCGCGGGAGCGGCGACGGGTGTCATCGTTTCGGTACTTTCTCGAAAAATGAAAAAAAGCGCGGAGGACAAGTGATGGAAACGACGTATTCGCTTTTTCAGCTTTTTTGGATTTTCTTTTATATCGGCGCGTTTACGATCGGAGGAGGGCTTGTCGCCGTAACGCTCATGCAGCAAACCCTCGTCGACAAGGGCGTCATCTCCGCCGAACAGTTTTACAATATGGTCGCCATCTCCGAATCGACGCCGGGACCGATCGGCATCAATATGGCGACATACATCGGCTATTCGCAGTACGGCGTTTTCGGCGGCATCGTTACGACGTTCGGGCAAGTGCTCCCGTCCGTTATCTGTATTTTAATAATCGCGCATTTTTTTATGAAATTCCACGATACGCCGCTCGTCAAAGCCGCATTCTCCACGCTCAGACCTGCGACTACGGGGATCATCCTCGTTGCGGCGGCGCAGGTTTTTATCGTCGCGCTTTTGAACACGCCTTTTTCGTTCGGTTCGCTTTTGACGATTGAAGGCTGGAAAAATCTTTTCGTGTGGCCGAGTCTTGCGTTTTATATCGCAGCTCTTATCGTTTTGATGAAGACGAAAATCCATCCCGTATTCGTCATGCTGTTCGGAGCTGTGTTCGGCATCGTGTTTTTGTGAATGTTCCAATTGTACAGCAAGCGTGTCGGCGCGGTGTTGCAAGCCGATCGAAAAAAACGTTTCCCTTTTTCAGCGCGATGTTTTTAAAACGCGCCTCTCTTTTCGGCGGAGGATCGCTTCTTCGATCAGCAATTCGGTGAGGCAGGTAAAGCTCAAGCCTTCGCTTTCACAGGCTTTCGGAAACATGCTGATAGCCGTAAAGCCCGGCATCGAATTGATCTCATTGAGATAGATTTCGCCAGAGTCTTTGTCGAGAAAAAAATCGATGCGGCTCAAACCCGATGCGTCGACGATTTTGTATGCGTTCAGTGCGATGTTTCTGATCTTTTCGCGGAGGCTTTCGCTTATGTCCGCCGGTATGCGCACGCCGTCGCTGTCTTTGTATTTTGCGTTGTAATCGTAAAACTCGTGCGTCAAAACGATTTCACCGGGTCCATATACGGTAACGCTTTCGCGCACTCCTTCCGCCGCCGTCGTATTGCCGGTGACGGCGCATTCGAGTTCGCGGGCGTTTATCGCCTTTTCGATAAGCACTTTATCGTCCCACAAAAAAGCGTCCGCAAGTGCGACCGAAAGCGCCTTTGCGTTTTCCGCTTTTGCAGCACCGTTCGAAGAGCCCGCCGCGCAGGGCTTTACAAAAAGCGGAAAGCCGAGTGTACTGACGGCTTTTTCTACGAGCGCATCGTACGCGCGCGAATCGAGTACATCCGCTCTCCGAACCGTAACGTAGGGGACGATCCGAATGCCTGCCGCCTGAAGGACGACCTTTGTTTTTTCTTTGTCCATCGTGAGCGCGCTCGCCGTGACGGAGCAGCCGACATAGGGGATGTCCGCCGTTTCGAAGAGTCCCTGAATCGTGCCGTCTTCGCCGTTCGTGCCGTGAAGGACTGCGAACGCGACGTCGATGTCGAGCATCCTGCCGCCTGCCGAAAAGGCCGCATTTTTCATTCCGGGTGCGACCCTTATTTCAGCGCCTTCTTTTTCCGTTACCCTAAGCGCCGCCTTTGCGTCGGCTTTTACGCGGTCGAGTTCGGCATCGTCTTGTAAAAACCATCGTCCGTCTTTTGTGATGCCGATGAGAATGATTTTATGCTTTTTGCCGATGTGCCGCGCGACCGCCGCGCCCGACATGAGCGATACTTCGTGTTCGCCGCTTTTTCCGCCATAGATAAGTGCTATCGTCATAGAACGAGTATAGCACTTTCGGTGCGGCTCGGGAATGGCTTAGCGCGTACCGAATTACGGGCGCCGTCGTGTAAACGCGCACGTCGAGCAGACGTACAAGATGCGTGCAAAACACACACTGAAACTCAAACGAGCGAGATAAGCGGGCGATAATATGCACGCGCGTACTTGCGGATTTTGCCGAGATACGCTACAATTTTTTAAGTTAGCCTAAGCTAATCAAAACGGCATTGCCGCGCGCGTACCGGCAGAAGACCGATACGCGAAGGAAAGGTGTAATCGATGAAAGAAAAAAAACGTTCGGCTGTTTTTTGGATCGTAGAATTTGCGGAAGATCGGAAAATGTACTATGCGTTGAGCGTGCTTACGGCAGCTCTCGGCGTTTTATGCGGTATCGCTCCGTATTTTTTTATCGCCGATATCATAAAAAAACTTTTGGCGGGTACACGCGTTTTCGGCTTTTTTGCAGCGGATCTTATTTTAATAATGTTGTTTTGGGCATTTCGCGTCGTCCTGCATGCACTTTCGACTTCTCTTTCGCACAAAGCGACATTCCGCGTGCTTGCCGAAATCAGAAAGAGATGCTGCGATAAACTTGCTCGATTGCCGCTCGGCAGCGTGCTCGATATTCCGTCTGGTTCTCTCAAAAATACGCTCGTCGAAAGAGTCGACAGCATCGAAACGACGCTCGCGCATGTCGTACCCGAGTTTACGGGAAACCTCTTCGGACCGCTTTGCGTACTCATCTATCTCTTTTTTATCGATTGGCGCATGGCTCTCGTATCGCTCATCTCGCTTCCGATCGGTATTATCTTCGGTTCGTGTATGTGGATAGGCTATGAAGCGTCGTGGAAGCGGGTCATCGACAAAACGAAAGCGCTCAACGATACCGCGGTCGAATACATCAACGGCATTGAAGTTATCAAAGTGTTCGGCAAAGTGAAAAGTTCGTATGACCGCTTTGTCGTTGCGGCGAAAGAGGGTGCGTCCTGCTTTATCGACTGGATGAGGAGAGCCAATATATTTTTTACGCTTACGATGGTGATCACGCCCGCGACGCTTTTGTTTGTTCTGCCCGCAGGCGGATTTTTTGTTAAAAACGGATCACTTGCCGCGACCGATTTTATTCAAATAATCATTTTGAGCGTCGGATTGATATCGCCGCTCATCACCGCAATGTCGTATACCGACGATATGGCAAAAGTGGGCGTCGTTATCGGTGAAGTTTCGGATATCCTCGAACGGAAAGAACTTTCGCGTCCCGACAAAATGACCGAAGAACCTGAGGGAAATGCGATCCGCCTCGACGGCGTGCGCTTCGCATACCGCGAAAAAGAAGTGCTGCACGGCATAAGTCTTGAAATCCCCGACGGTTCGGTGTGCGCTTTGGTGGGGCCTTCGGGAAGCGGCAAATCGACGATCGCAAAGCTCATCGCGTCTTTGTGGGACGCAGGCGAGGGTGTCATCACTTTAGGCGGCGTCGATATCCGAAAGATTCCGCTCGAAGCGTACAACAGACGCATCGCTTTCGTGTCGCAGGATAATTATCTTTTCAACGAAAGCGTGCGCGAAAATATCCGTATCGGAAAAGAGGGCGCGAGCGATAAAGAAGTCGAAGAAGCTGCGAAAAAAAGCGGCTGCCACGAATTCATCGAAAGCCTCGAACACGGCTACGATACGATCGTCGGAGACTCCGGCGGGCACCTTTCAGGCGGCGAGCGGCAGCGCATCGCGATCGCGCGCGCCATGCTCAAAGACGCGCCCGTCGTCATCCTCGACGAAGCGACGTCGTACACCGACCCCGAAAACGAAGCGGTCATCCAGTCGTCGGTCGCAAAGCTCGTAAAAGGGAAAACGCTGCTCGTCATCGCGCACCGCCTTTCGACGATCAAAGACTCGGACAAGATCTTCGTTATCAAAGACGGAACGCTCGACGATGAAGGGACGCACCGCGAACTCCTTTTGCGCGGAGGTTTGTATGCGAAGATGTGGGAAGCGCACATATCGGTCAAAGACGGCTTGAGCGCAGTGAAAGGCTAGGAGATACGACAGATGTTTAAAATATTGTTTAAGTTTTTTGATTTTGCGGGCGGCATCAATAAAAAGAAATTCCATATAGCCGTCGTGCTCGGTATCGTCATTGCTATGTGCGACGCGATGAAAATTCCCGCGATCGCAGTTATGATTTCAGCGATCGTTTCAAACTCGCTTACGACCCGGACGATCTTTACCTGTACCGCCATCATGCTCGGCAGTATGGTCGTCAATTTTTTTGTGCGCTATACGTCGACGATGCTGCAAACGGAAGCGGGCTATACGGCATGTGCGGACAAGCGGATCGAAATCGCAGAGCACTTGCGCTATCTTCCGATGGGCTATTTTAACAATAACAGTCTCGGCTCCATCACGTCCGTGACGACGAATACGATGGAAAGCCTCGGAGATATCGCGGCGCGGGTGGTGATGATGACGACGCAGGGTATTTTAAATACGGTGCTTGTTGCGGCGATGATTTTGTTTTACGACCGGAGGATCGGCATCGTCGTCGTTCTGGGCCTCGCGCTCTATTCGCTCGTAAACCGGGCTATGCAGCGTCAGGCGGCGCACCTTGCTCCGCAAAAGATGAAAGCCGATACGGACCTCGTCGAGAGCATCCTCGAATATATTCAAGGCATTGCGGAAGTAAAAGCCTACAATCTGACCGGAGCGGCCGCGAAAAAACTCGTCAAAGCGATCGACGGCAACGCCGATATCAACATTCGGATGGAGATGAAATTTATCGGTTACATGACCGCGCAGAATTTCATCACAAAGGCGCTCGGAGTTGCGATGAGCGCGCTTTCGATAGCATTGTATATCGCGGGTTCTATGGATCTGCTCGTCGCTGTCGTTATGATCATAAGCTCGTTTATGATTTACGCTCACCTCGATGCGGCGGGAAATTATTCCGCGCTGCTTCGCGTCATTGACGCGAGTATCGATAAAGCGAAAGCCATCCTCGATTTGCAGCCGATGGATACGAGCGGTGAAGACATTGCGCCGAAAAAATGCGATATCGATATCGAAGATATCGGCTTTTCGTACGATACGCGGAAGATCATCGACGGCGTGTCGCTGCATATTCCCGAAAAAACGACGACGGCTTTTGTCGGGCCTTCGGGCGGCGGAAAGACGACGTTGTGCAGCCTTGTCTCGCGCTTTTGGGACGTGCAGGAAGGGCGCGTGCTTTTGGGCGGCGAAGACGTAAAAGCGTACAGCATGGACAGCCTTATGAAAAATTTCAGTTTCGTCTTCCAAAACGTCTACCTCTTTCACGATACGATAGCGAACAATATACGCTTCGGGCAGAGTGACGCGCCCATGTCGAAAGTTATCGCCGCGGCAAAAAAAGCGTGCTGCCACGAATTTATCTCAGCTCTTCCGGACGGCTACGATACGGTTATCGGCGAGGGAGGGGCGAGTCTTTCGGGCGGAGAAAAACAGCGTATTTCCATTGCGCGTGCGATTATGAAAGACGCTCCGATAATCGTACTCGACGAAGCGACTGCGAACGTCGATCCCGAAAATGAAAAAGAACTTATGGAAGCGATCGACGCGCTGACGAAAAAGAAGACGATTTTGATGATAGCGCATCGCTTGAAAACGGTGCGCGATGCGGATCAGATCGTCGTAGTCGATCAGGGCAAAATCGCCGAACAGGGAACTCACGCATCGCTTATGAGAAAGAACGGCATATACCGCCGCTTCGTCGATGCGCGAAAGCTCGCCGTAAGCTGGAAGATTTAGCAAAGACGATTTTAATAATTAATAAAATCGGCATTCGACCTGATAAACGCGGAGTGCTTGGCTTATGCGTAGCCCAGTTCGGACAGGGCGGCGAGCGCTTCGCGTATTTCATCGTAGGGCAGGGTTTTGTCCTTGTAGATGATCGAATTTTCGTGCGACTTTCCGAGGAGCAGCACGATGTCTCCGCCTGCCGCCATTTTAAAAGTTTCGCGGATCGCTTTCGATCTGTCGTGAATGATAAAGAGATCGACGCCTTTTTTTTTGCCGCGCTTTTCGGCGCCTTTTGCGATCATTTCGAGCAGCGCTACGGGATCTTCTCCTCGCGGATCTTCATCGGCGAGCACGATGACGTCGCAGAATTTTGCGGCAATTTCTCCCTGCAGCGGCCGCTTTGTCAAATCGCGCTCTCCTCCCGAACCGAAGAGGGCGAAAAGCCTTCCCGTACATCTTTTTCTGATCGGAGGAAATATCGTTTCGAACGACGAAGGCGTGTGCGCGTAATCGACGATGAGTTCAAAGGGCTGTCCCCTGTCGATAACCGTCATGCGTCCTTTGACGGGAGTGAGTGACGGAAAGTGGTGCGCGACCTCTTCAAAGGATTTTTGCGTAACGCTGCTCACCGCGATGAGGGACGCCATGAGATTGTATGCGTTGAACGCACCGGGAAGCGGGGCGGTGACGTGGATGACGGGACGTTTTCTCGGAAAGGCGGGATCGTCGCTCGCTCGGAATACGGCGTCTTTTCCGTCCGCGTCGATCGTAAACGAAATACCGAATCTCGCCGATGCGATGTTCCGAGCCGTCATGCAGCGGACTCCTTCGGGCACGGGCGGAAGGGCGACCGCATCGGCTCCCGTTTCCGCTGCGGCTTTTCCCGCTTGTCCTTCGGTCGTAAACGCATAGACGGGATGCTTTGTCGAATTGATACAATAGACTGCCGACGGATCTTCGGCGTTGACGACTCCGATGGAAGGAATTTTCATCGGAGTGCCGGCGATCGTTTTTACGTGGTCGCACTTGTCGAGCGCGCGGAAAAGGTTCGCTTTATCGCTTCGGTACTGCTCGAAGGTTTTGTGAAATTCAAGGTGTTCGAGCGTGACGTTCATAAAAACCGCACAGTCGAATTGGACATTGCCGAGTCTGTTCGTCAAAACGGAAAGCCCGTGAGAAGAGGATTCGATGACCGCATAAGTACAGCCGTTTTCGAGCATCGCGTTGAGACGGTTTTGGATAATCGGCGCTTCGGGCGTCGTCTGATGTTCGGGGTTGGGGAGGGCATCGCCTCCGAGGGAATATTCGACTGTCGAAATAAAGCCCGCTTTTTCTCCGCACAGGCGTAAGAGCTGCCAGATAAACGAAACCGTGCTGCTTTTCCCTTCCGTACCCGTCACTCCTATGACGATGAGGCGCTTTGACGGGGAATCGTAAAAAGCGTCGGAAACGGGCGCCATGGCAAAACGCGCATCGTTTACGCGCAAAAAGGCCGGAAGATATCGTTTCGTTTTGCCGACGGCGCTTTCGATCGCACGTCGCGCGATGACGTTTGCACATTCTCGCCGAACTTCGTGAGGAATATCTCCCTGATAGACGACTGCGTTCGCGCCCGCTTCAAGCGCTTCGGATATAAAATCGTTTCCGTTTTGATGCGTTCCGGGAAGCGCGAAAAAAAGCGAACCCTCTTTTACGTCGCGCGAATCGAATGCGAGATTCGTGATCGGAATATTCATGATATCGACGGTTTCGACGGAGCTGATTCCGTCGGCTGCAAGCGCTTTGTGCGCAAAAGAAGGCAGCAATTGTGACAGGAGCTTTTCCATAATACAGCGATTGTAGCGATAAATATGCGGTTTTTCAATTGCCGCATACTTTGCTCGAATGCGTACGATATCGGGAATTCGTGCGATTGCCATAGTGCACGATTGTTGTTACAATTCTTTTCAGAAATTTGTTTATCGAAAAGAGGCTTCGTATGGCTAAAAAAAGCAAAGTGATTCTCGCGTATTCGGGCGGACTCGATACGACGGTCATCATTCCGTGGTTAAAGGAAAATTACGATTACGACGTCATCGCCGTCTGCATCGATTTGGGACAGGGTGATGATTGGAAAACGATAAAAGCGCGCGCGATCAAAACGGGCGCTTCGGCGTGTTATGTCGTCGATGCACGAAAAGAATATATCGAAGAATATATTTGGCCTGCTCTGAAAGGCGGTGCGCTCTACGAAGACCGATATCTGCTCGGCACGTCGACGGCGCGTCCTCTTATCGGAAAAATTCTCGTCGAATACGCTCGACAGGAAAAAGCCTGTGCGATCTGTCACGGCGCGACGGGAAAGGGCAATGACCAAGTCCGCTTCGAACTTGCGATCAAAGCGTTTGCGCCGGATCTCCGCGTCATCGCCGCGTGGCGCGATCCGAAGTGGGATCTCCAAAGCCGCGAAGACGAAATCGAATACCTTGAAAAAAGAGGCATTCCCGTTCCGGTAAAAAAATCGTCGTCCTACAGCTGCGACGAAAATATTTGGCATATCAGCCACGAGGGTCTCGAACTTGAAAAGACGGAAAACGAACCCGACTGGAAAAACATGCTCAAAATCACAAAGCTGCCGGAAGCGGCTCCCGACAAAGCCGAATACGTAAAGATCGAATTCGAAAAAGGTATTCCCGTTGCGGTCAACGGAAAAAAGATGGATGCTCTTTCACTCATGGAAACGCTCAACAAAATCGGCGGGAAAAACGGCATCGGATTAATCGACCTCGTCGAAAACCGCTGCGTCGGCATGAAAAGCCGGGGCGTATACGAAACGCCGGGCGGGACGATTTTGTATTACGCGCACGAGCAGCTCGAGCACTTGTGCCTCGACCGCGATACTTATCACTACAAGCAGCAGATCGCGCTCAAGCAGGCGGAGCTCATTTACAACGGTTTGTGGTTTACCTCTCTCATGAGCGGTATCATGGCGTTCAACGACAAAGTCGAAGAGACCGTGAGCGGCTGGGTGCGCCTCAAATTGTACAAGGGCACGATGCAGGGTGCGGGTTCGTTCTCGCCGTACAGCTTGTACAACGAAAGCATTGCAAGCTTTACGACAGGCGATCTCTACGATCACCGTGACGCGGGCGGCTTTATCACGCTCTTCGGTTTGCCGCTTACCGTGCGCGCAATGATGGAACAAAAAGCGGGTAAAGGACAGGCTGTCGTAAAAAGCCGTTCTTTGAAAAAGCGGCCTACGGAATAAATCGACATGAAAAAAAATATAAAAAAAATAGTCTTCGCTCTCGCGGTGTCGTTCTGCATGATTTCCGCTTCCGCAGGCGATGAAGGGACGGTCGATTCGTCTACCGTGGTTTTTCCTTCATACGGGGATGACGGGTACAAACTCGCTGTGAAAAAGACCGAGCGCTTTTCGGCGGCTCTTCCGAATCTCGACGAAAAAGCGGCGGCCGATCTTGTCGGAGGAAAGATGATTTCTTTCGGCAACGGAAGCGGGGAAGATTTGACAAAGTATGTGCCCTCTTCGAGTGCCGCCGCGAAAAAACTTGCGGCGGCTCCGCAAGGCAAACAGGGCTTTGCCGTCGTATCGTGTGCGATTATCCCGTATCCCGCTTCGTGGAAAAATATGAGCGCGGACGAAAAGCTTCTTTCCCTCTACAATGCGCTCGGACGCGTTTCCGCGCAAAAGGGCATTACGTATATTTCGCGCCGCGCGGGCTATAAGCCGAAAACGCTTTTTACGCGCTCGTACTACATTGCAGATACCGAGCATACGGAAAATGCGCTCGCCGATCCCGTTGCAAGCGAAGTTCCCTCTTCCGACCGGCGCTACGTGTTTCAGGAAGATACGTCGTTCGGCGAAAATACGTATCTCCACACGTACACCGATTCCGCATCCGAAATCTTCGTCGAAATCACAAACTGTACGCCGATGAAATATCACGGAGTGACGTGCTTAAAAGAGCGCGAAATGGAAATGTGTATTTCGGCGTATCCGCTCGAAGAAGGCATTTTCTTTTCTTCCGCCGCAATCGTTACGGGGCAAAAACAGACGGTAACCGTTCTCTTTATAAAAGTGGATTTGGCCGACGCATTTAAACGCCGTACCGATGCGCTCTACGAGTGGTTCCTCAATCAAATTAATAATTAATAATCGCTGTGCCGTCTGTTGTACACGAATACGACGATCGCCATGGCGATGATGACGGTGTAACCTGCAAAACTCATCGCATCGGGTATTTGGCCGAATGCTATATATCCCATGAGCGACGAAAATAAAATTTGCGAATAATCGAATATGCTGATCTTTGCGGCAGGTGCCGCACCGTACGCGGCGGTTATAAAAAACTGTCCGCCTGCCGCCGCGATTCCTGCTCCGAACATGATAAGCAGTTGACGGCCGGTCATCGGTGAAAACCGAAAGAGTAAAAACGGAACGGCAAGGAGCAATGAAAGAAGCGAAAAGCAGGCGATGATGAGTTTGCCGTTTACGTTTATCGTTCTTAAACGGCGGACGCACGCGTATGCGAATCCCGCGCCTGCGCCTCCTAAGAATCCGACAAGTGCAGGGAGCATCGCCGCAATGTCGAACGAAGGTTTTATGACGAGAGCCGCTCCCGCAATCGAAATACAGATCGCTGTAAGCGGAACGGGCATAATTTTTTCTCCAAGCAAAACAAAGCTGAAGACGACGGCGAAAAACGGAGACATTTTATTGAGAATCGATGCGTCTGCGATGTTGATTTTGTCGAGGGTATAGAAATTTCCGAATAGGGCGAGAGAACCGGCAAGCGATCGTAAAAAAAGCAGGCAGATGCTTCCTCGCGGCAGTACAAACGGGTGCTTTCCTTCGCGCTGTTCTTTTATCAATACTACGCATGCGATAAAAAAAGCTATAACATTGCGGAAAAACGCTTTTTGCATAAAGGGTATGTCGCCTGCAAGGTGTACGAGCATTCCCATAAGCGCAAAGCAAAACGACGCGCAGACGATATAGAAGACGCCTTGTGCGATGCGGGCTTTGCTGTATTCGTGGGGCATATTTGAATTATAATCCGAAACGACGATATCCGTAAAGCTTGAAAATACACAGCGCCGCCGGAAATCAATTTTTATCTAAGGGCAGTAACAAATCGTAAGAATTTATGAGGTACGCGAACTCACCGAATCCGTCCGCAAAAGGCAGCCTGTACGGTAAAGGGCTTTTGTATGTCGCCGCCCGTTTCGCGCCTGAACGATCCGAATCGTTCGTCGCATCCGGTGCAGTCATCGCATACGGCGATATTTTCATCGCGGACGCCTGAGGCTTCGAGGAGCGCAAGATTTGCTTTTTCAAGCGAAAGCCGGTAGCGCTTTGCCTTTCCCTCATTTTGCAAAAGAGTTGCCGCTCCCGAAAGCCGAGCGCGGCTTCTGCCTGTGTCCACGCTTTCGGCATTGGCATATCCGCTTTCGTCCGCTCCGCATACGCAATCGCCGCAAAAGTTCTTTTTAAAATACGATGCGCGCTCTTCGTCTACGATATAACAGCAGCTTCGTATATGCGGACCGAGTACGACGGATAAGTATTTCACATCCGCCCCATATGTTTGCCGCATTACGGCGATCGCTTCCGTAACGATTCCCGTCCCTTTCCATCCCGAATGAACGACGCCGAAAACGCCCCGTTTCCGTTCGTAAAAAAATATCGGCATACAGTCCGCCGCCGTGACGACGGGCATAAGCGATGTGCGATCGGTCACGATACCGTCGCCTTGACGGCCGTAGGTATCTGCAGCGGATGAAACGGCGTATACGATTTTCGAATGAAGGAGTTCAAGCGGAACGGGCTCACAGGGTACGTCGTTTCGAAAAGCGCTTCTGCCCGATGCGATTTCTTTAAGCAGCGTATCGCGCGTTTCGTTCGTTTCGTCCCAACGGAATCGCATACTTCCCGCCTGTTTGAGCGTCATGCCCCAAAAGGGCGCATCGCGCATAAGAGGTTTACCGTTTGCATAAAAGGGAAGTACGACGTACGGCTCCGTACAGGCGAGGGTGATACGAGTCATTCGGCCGCCGCCGCATCGGAAGGGTTTTCGCGCGGCAAATTGAAGGGTTCGATTTCCGCCAGCAGTTTGAACGAATTTTGCAGTAAGCTTCGTACGTCGAGCATTTTGTCTCTGAAATCCTGATTGTCGCGTCCTTGAATCGTCATGAAGTTTTGCAGCACGTCGTAGTCGGCACTTTTGCTTTCATTAAAGATGCCGGAAAAAATATTTTCGATTGTACGGCATTCTCTGCAAAATGCGCCGCCGAGTTCGCGGACTTCCGCTTCGATTGCGAGCATGAGCGAATCGATGCGTGCCTGTCCTTTCAGCGAGCGTATGTGCTCGGATGCGATGCTTTCAAATACGATGCCCTTCGTACCGCGGGGGGCGAGCGATTCGGCGAACGCTTCGATTTTTTTATTTGTCGAAGCAAAGTCGTTGACCGCTTCGGAAAATTCGATGCGGTTTTCGTTTTTTAAAAAGATGCCTTCGAGCATGAGCGTCGTCAGCGTCGGCATCGCTTCTCCGTATTTATTCGAAGCAAACCACGCTAAAAATCCCGCCGTCATTTCACAACGGAACGGAATGCCGCCCCACAGCGACGCCCACGGACGGTAAGGCAGTTCGGGAAATTCCTGCAGTCCGAAATGCAGGGTAAGCGAATCGACAAGTTGATGTTTTTTTCTGTCGGCAAGCCACGAATTCCATCGCTCATCGAAAACCGCTTTCCATTGGCCGCGGAATTTTATCGCCCAGTCTTCCGCTCCCCCGAAAGGTTCGGGAACCCACGTACAGTTTCCGTGGACGATACGTCCGATCGCGACGAGCGGAACGGTTTCAATAAACATGCGTATGCTCGAAAGCGTCGCCGCCGACTTTTGCAAAAAGTCTTTCAACGCTTTTTCGGCACCGGCGTCAAGTGCGAGCGAGTGCACCATCTTTCGTCGGACAAAGAAAAAGAGGCTTTCAAGCACTTCATTTGAAATCAGCATTCCGTTCGACAGCACTCGGGCAAAGGCAGGGTAATCGGTGTGTGCGTTTGCAAAGGGACAGGTGTACGAGCTCGACGCGATCGCGGTAAACTGTGCGAGAAAGTGCAAATACGGCAGAGCGGTAAATTGCCTGAGCCATTCTACGGCGCGCACCGCTTCATACATATTCGCTTTTGCTGCGCTTGAAATATCGCGGATCGCCGCATCGAGCTTGCGTGTAAGCGAAACGCGCAATTCGTTCGTAAGCGGCCGGTCAAACGGGATCGAGTAAGGATCGGCTTCACTGTCGATTCGTTCCGCGATTTCGGGTGCGACGAAGGTGCTTAAAAAGACGTAAAATTCGCCGGGGTTTTCATACGCTTGGGCAATGTAGGGTTTGAAAAAAGAAGCGCAGTCGTGAATATCTTTGAGCTTTTCATAAAAGATCGATTCCAAAACACTGTGCGGAAAATCGATCAAGCCCGGATGCGCACGGGCGATCTTTTTCGCTTCATCTGCCATAAAATCTTTATTATAGAGCGTTTCCCTGCTTTGATTTGTAAGCAGCGCACGCAGCCATAAAACAAAACGATACAAAAGCGATTCGGTTTGTATGCGTACGTGCAGCGCTCTCGTATCGGATGCCTGTTCGTCCGGAACCGAAAGCGACTGCGGCACTTTTCCCGCATGTTCTTGTTTTAGCCTTTCAAGCAAAAACCGTCGTTCTTCCGCACTTATACCGGATACGAGTTTATCGAAAGAATTGTTGGACGCATCGTTTTTCAACATATCGTTTGTCAGTGTACTTTATATCGGAGCGAATGTCGAGTTTCGATTATCCGGTTGCCATAGGACAAAAAAAGCCGGCATAACGCCGGCATTTGCGGTCACGGCAATAAGCGCGCTCTATGCGTTCTTTTGCCGACCTTCATTTCATGCGCGGTCATTCCGACCGGCTGAATATCAGTGATCCAAGACAGTTGTGTACGGGGGATTTTCAACCATAGGCTGCCCTCCTTACCGCTCGTCCTCAACGGCGTTGGCCGTTCCGGCGTGCTTCTCACGCTCTGTCCCTTTCACCGCTTTTAAGTATACCACAGATTTCGAATAATGCAAGCAAAATTTTTAAAAAAAATACGGCTGCCCGAAGACTTCCGTTTTGGAAACTTTTCTTTTTATCGTTCCGCCGGTTGAGATTTTATGCGATTTTGCCGATAGTTGTAGAGAAGGAAACTGTACGCTTCGAACGGATGTACAGCTCCCAAATTGAAGATTTACTCGCTGTGCTGTTTTATGGGACGGCTATTTTAATACACGCTGCCGCCCCATACTTTACAGCGGAACACGCGGGGTAATTTCCTCGCAGGCGTTTGATGTTTCGAGAGGCATAAAATGGCGGAAGAACAGGCGGTACTGCAAAAGACGGCGGATACGGCGAAAGTAAAGCGCAGCTATACGGCGGGCGAATTCGAAGGCCCGCTCGATTTATTGTGGACGCTTATCAGAGAAAGCAAAGTCAATATTTACGATATTCCGATCGCCGAGATCACTGATCAATATCTTGAATATCTCGATTATGCGGTGCAGACCGATTTGGGCGATTTGTCGGAATTTTACAGTTGGGCGGCGAAGCTTCTCTATATCAAAAGCCGTATGCTGCTCCCCGTTGAAATCGAGTATGACGACGATGACGAAGACCCGCGGCAGGAACTCGTCGACCGCCTCATCGAATATCAAAAATTCAAACGGCTGTCCGCACTTATGGAAGAGCAGGAAGATACGTCGGAGTGGAATTTCGAACGCGCGAAGATTCAACGCGTGCTGCCCTTCGACAAAGACGACGGCATTTGGGAGCAGATCGATACGTGGGATCTCCTCCAGCAGATGCAGCGGATTTTTCGCGACATGGTTTCTCAGTATTCGAACGAAAAGATACTGAATATGTACGAAGAGATTTCGATCAACGAAAAGATCACGCTGATGAACGAAAAACTCGAAGAGGCGGACGAGTGCATGTTTACCGATTTGATTACGCGGCCGGGAAACGAAATGGATATCATCTGTTCGTTTATGGCGCTGCTTGAAGCGGTAAAAGACCGGATGATCGCGGTCTTCCAAAACAGGCTGTTTGGTGATATAAAGATATGCAGACTGAAAGGAGAACACGCGGCGGCTTCGGTTTCGGGCGCCGGCAGTGCAAGCGTACAGGGGTGACGGAAGCGGTATGGAGCTTGAAAAAGAAACGGCATTGATCGAAACGATTCTCTTTCTCGAAAGCGAACCCGTAAGCGAACGATCGCTTGCGAATATTTCGCAGCTTTCGAGCGAAGTCGTCAAAAAGTGTATCGATGCTTTAAAAGAACGCCTTGCCGAAAAATCGAGCGGCATCGAACTGCAGATGATCACCGGCGGCTGGTCGCTCGTTCCGAAAAAAGAATTGTGGCAAGTGCTGCGAGAACGTTACGGCTCTAAAAGCGAAGGAAAGCTTTCGCGCTCGGCTATGGAAACGCTTTCGATCATCGCGTATTCGCAGCCGATCACCCGCGGCGAAATCGAAGCGATCAGAGGCGTGTCCGCCGACAATATGATCCGTCTGCTTTCGGAGCGAAATTTAATAAAAGAAGTCGGCAAAAAAGACGTGCCGGGAAAACCGGTGCTCTTCGGCACGACAAAAGAATTTTTAAAATTTTTCCGTTTGAACAGCATATCCGAATTGCCGAAGCTCGACGAAGACGAAGCCGAGAGGTTCGAGCTTGCCCGCTGACTTTTCGTTTCCGATGAGGCTGCAGGCATACCTTGCTCGATCGGGCGTCGCAAGCCGCCGCGCGTCGGAAGAGTACATCGCGTCCGGCCGCGTTTCGGTAAACGGAGAAATCGTTACGGCGCTCGGTACGAAAGTGTCGTTCGGCGATAAAGTGGCGGTCGACGGCAAGATCGTTTCGCCCGAAAAAGAGTTCCGCTACGTGCTTCTCAATAAACCTGCAGGCTATGTGTGTTCTCTTTCCGATGAAAAGGGGAGACCGGTTGCATCCGATTTGTTAAAATCCGCGTATACCGAAAGGTTGTACAATGTCGGACGCCTCGACATGTTCAGCACGGGATTGATAATTTTTACGAACGACGGAGGCTTTGCGGCAACCCTTTCGCATCCGTCGGCGGAATTGGAAAAGGAATACGCGGTCGAAACGAGTACGCATATCCCGCGCACGCTTGCAGCCGATTTTGAAAAGGGCGTCCGCATAGACAATGTATTTTACCGCTGCATCAAAGCCGAAGAACGCAATGCGCGCAAAATGCACATCGTTTTGATCGAAGGCAAAAACCGTGAAATCAGACACGTGTTCGAATATTATCAAGTCGGCATCAAATCGCTCGAGCGCGTGCGGATCGGAAACGTAACGACCGACGGCCTTAAACGCGGCAAGTTTCGCGATTTAACGAAGGGTGAAGTGCGCGGTCTTCTCGCACTGTGCAAAAATTCGGGAACGGAGCGATTTTAGAAAGGCGCGGATGTATGGTGTGCGAAGCCGCCGTCTCGGAGATCGGACGACAACGATGATAAGGGAGGATATATGGTTATTGCGATAGACGGTCCGGCGGGTACCGGCAAAAGCACGATTGCATCTCTTCTTGCGAAAAAGCTCGGCATTACGTTTTTAAACAGCGGAAGCTTTTACCGCGCGCTCACGCTCGCGCTTTTAAAAAACGGCATCGATTTGAATGACGAACGGGCGGTCGTCGATTTTTGCAAAAAACAAAAACTCGATTACGTCGATTCGCATTTGATTCTAAACGGCGATGACGTCGAATCCTTACTGCACTCGGACGAAGTGAGCGCTCACGCGGCAGGCGTGTCCGCGTTTCCCGAAGTACGCCGTTTTGTCAACGCCCGCCTGCAAGAATTAACAAAATCGCTTGACATCGTTTCGGAAGGACGCGATATGACGACCGTCGTATTTCCCGATGCCGACTGTAAATTCTATCTCGACGCGTCGCTCGACGTACAGGCCGAGCGGAGATTCAAACAGGGCGTGAGCGGTATGACGCTCGAAGAGATCAAAGAAGCGATAAAAAAGCGCGACGAAATCGATAAAAACAAAAAAGAAGGCGCGCTCGTCGTCGCTCCCGACGCCGTATATATCGATACATCCACCTTGACGATAGAGAAAGTTTGTGAGATAATATTAAATCAAATTCACGAAAAAGGGTCAAAGATGGAAACACAGGAAGTGGAAAAGGAACAAAACCAGGACTCCAAGGATAAGTTCCAGACACAATTAGAAGAATCTCTGAACAGTTTGAGCACGCCGGAAAACGGACAGCTCGTCGACGGGACGGTCGTCGCGGTTACCGACGATACCGTATTTGTCGATGTAAACTGCAAATCGGAAGGCAGAATCCCCAAATCGGAGTTCGGTTCAAAAGCGCCGGAAGTCGGGGATACGGTTACGGTTAAACTCGTCAATAAATTCGGCAAAAACGGTCCGGAGATTTCCAAGCGACAGGCCGATGAAAAGCGTTTGTGGAAAGACATTACCCAAGCGTTTAAAGATAAAGCACCTATAGACGGTACGGTGACAAAGGTTGTCAAAGGCGGTTTTGAAGTCGATTTGGGCGGCGGCATCCGTGCGTTTTTGCCGATCAGCCAGTCCGACAGCCAAAAGGTCGAAAAGCCCGAATCGCTCATCGGTACCGAAAGCAAAATGTATATCGAACGGCTGTATTCCGACAACAAAGCGAACGTCGTCGTCAATCGCAGAAAATATCTCGAAGAGCAGATCGATAAAGCCCGCGACGAATTCTTTTCGAACGTAAAGATCGGCGACACGGTAAAGGGTACGGTAAAGAGCTTTACGAGTTTCGGCGCTTTTATCGACTTGGGCGGATTCGACGGCTTGCTTCACATAAACGATATGAGCTGGGGGCACGTCGCCCGTCCGAAAGATTTTGTTAAAAAAGGGCAGGAAATCGAACTCAAAGTGATCCGCATGGACGAAGCCGAAAAGCGTATCAACCTTTCGCTGAAGCACTTTACCGAAGATCCGTGGATGCACTTTGAAGATACCTATCACGTCAACGATGTCGTAAAGGGCAAAGTGACGAAACTTACCGACTTCGGCGCCTTTATCGAACTTGAAGAGGGCATCGAAGGGCTCGTGCACATAAGCGAATTTTCATGGACGAAAAAAGTCAACAAGCCGTCCGACATGGTAAAAGTCGGAGACGAAGTCGAATGCATGATCCTCGGCTACGATATTCAAGCCGGCCGCGTATCGCTGGGCTTAAAGCAGGTGACGGCGAATCCGTGGGATACGATCGGCGAAAAATATCCTGTCGGATGCCGCGTAAAGGGCAAAGTCGTAAAGATCACGAATGCGGGCGCCTTTATCGAACTTGAAGACGGCATCGACGGATTTTTGCACGGAGACGATATTTCGTGGACGAAAAAAGTAAAGCATCCCGGAAGCGAACTCGAGCAGGATCAGGAAGTGGAAGCGGTTGTCATCGAAAACGATGCGGAAAGTCATCGTATTCGGCTCGGCATCAAACAGCTTACCGACAATCCGTGGAAGCTCTTTGCCGAAGCGCATAAGCCCGGTTCCACGCTCGAAGGCGAAATCACGTCGATCACGGAATTCGGCATTTTCGTCAAAGCACCGGAAGGCATCGAAGGTCTGGTCAATAAAACGAATTTGAGCGAAGACCGTAACGTGCCCTTTGAAGAGGCGGTAAAAAATTATAAAGTCGGCGACAAGATCAACGTGTACGTCGTCGATGTCAACGTCGAAAAAGAAAAGATCGCTTTTTCCGTGCGCGAATTTAAAAAAGCGCAGGAGCGTGCGGCCATTTCGCAGTATATCGCAAAGCCGGATGAAAACGACGGCGCGTATACCTTCGGCGACTTTCTGCAGACGCAGAAAAAAGACTGATACTTTTACCGAAAACCGAGATGACTTCGATTGGTTTAGATGAACTCAATACGCTCATCGAAATCAACAACAGAATCAATTCGAATTACGCCGATTTGGACGCGCTGCTCGTATATATTCTCGAAGCGGCGATGCGTCTCGTTCACTGCGAATCGTCGTCGCTGCTTCTCGTAAACGATGACGGTACGCTGCGTTTCGTCATCGCACTCGGACCGAAAGGTGCGGAAGCGAAGGACATACCCGTCGATAAAAGCAGTATTGCAGGCTGGGTTTCATCTCACCGGCAGCCGCTTATCTTGCGGGATGTTACGCGCGATCCGCGTTTTTCCGATCACGTACAGCATAAAACCGGCTATGTTTCCAAAACGATGATAGCGGTTCCGCTGTGCGTCGGCGATGAGTGCATCGGCGTCATCGAATTGATAAATAAAGCGGGCGGCGAATATTTCGACGACGACGATCTCGAAATACTCAATATGCTGTGCAGCCAAGCGGGCATAGCGTATAGGAATGCGGCGAAGTATCAGTCCGCGCAAAATAAAATTTCCGCCCTGCAAAATACGCTTTCGGCGGGAAGCGATTATCATCCGTTTATCGCAAAGAGCCCGGTCATTTTGGATCTGCTGAAGATGATCGACGGCATCGCGACGACGAATCTTTCGATTATCATTACCGGTGAAAGCGGCGTCGGAAAAGAGCTCGTTGCCGAACAGATACACCGAAAAAGCGATCGTGCGGGAAAGCCCTTTGTGCGCGTCAACTGCGCAGCTCTTTCTCCCTCGCTGCTCGAAAGCGAGCTTTTCGGGCACGTAAAGGGTGCGTTTACCGATGCGAAAGCCGATCATAAAGGCTACTTCGAGACGGCAGACGGCGGGACGATATTTCTCGATGAAATCGGAGAGATGCCGCTCGAACTGCAGGCAAAGCTGCTTCGCGTCATACAGTCGAAGCAGTTTCAAAAAGTCGGATCGAGCAAAACCGTGTCCGTCGACGTGCGCGTCGTCGCGGCGACAAATCGCGATCTCGAAGCGATGATGAGCGAGAAAAAATTTCGAAGCGATCTGTATTTCCGCCTGAGCGGTATACCTTTAAAAGTGCCGCCGCTTCGTGAACGCAAAGAGGATATTCCCGCTCTTGCCGATTTCTTTTTGCAAAAGTTTTCGGGAGAGACAAAAAAGAATTTTACCGGCTTTTCGCGTTCGGCGATGGATGCCCTTTATTCGTATTATTGGCCGGGGAACATCCGCGAACTCGAAAATTCGATCGAACGCGCATGCGTGCTCGGCACGCCGCCTCTTATCAATGCGCTCGATCTGCGCATCGGTTATGAAGAGCGCGGAAGCGGCGAAGATGAAATCGAACGCATGGCGGGAGAATTTGCATCGAACGAATGCGGCGATCGTTCGCTGAAAGAAGCGGTTAATAAATTTAAAAGCGCTTATGTGCGCAAGATTTTGGAAGAAACCGCTTGGAATAAAACGAAAGCGGGAAAAATACTCGGCATCCAGCGGACATACGTTTCGCGCTTGCTGAACGATCTTCGCGATCGGGAAGAACTGTCGGAAGAGATGTGAATACGGGAGTAGATATGATTGAAAAAAAATTTGAAAAAGCGACTGCGGGTGAACGCCTTTCGCAGTTTATGCTGCGCCACCGCATGCCGATTATCGTTTCGCTGGCTGTCGTCATTGCTGCAATAGTCGTATACGGCATTTCCGCCGCCGTCGTTTCGTCTTCGCGGGCAAAGGGCATTTCATTTGTCGATACCGTCGAATACGAGCTCACGAACGATTCGGCGTCCCTTTCCGACGCGGAAATCGAATCAAAGAGAAGCGATGCAATGACGAAGCTCACGCCGTATCTTGCAAAAGGCGGCGTTGTCGGAGTGCGGGCGAATATGATCGCTGCCGGCATCGCCTACGGGCGCAAAGATTACGCGGCGGCAAAATCCTATTGGACGGCTGCCGCAGCGAAAGGCGCGAAGTCGTATACGGCGCCGCTTGCCTATTACAATATGGCGGTCTGCGATGAAAATATCGGAAACCTTGCGGATGCGGCGGCGAGCTACGGAAAAGCTGCGGACGTAAAAGATTTTCCGCTCGCTTCTCACGCGCGTTTTTCCGAAGCGCGTACATACGAAGCGCTCGGCGATTATAAAAAAGCTTCCGAATCGTATGCGAAGCTTAGTGCAGGCGCGCTCGGAGATGTGTGGACGAACCTTGCCGAAACGCGCCTTATCGCGCTGAAAACCGAAGGCAAAACCGAGTAACCGATATATCCATATAATTGTTTTTTTACATGAGAATGGGCGGCGGTATGCGGAGAAAATATCACTTATACGAATTGTTTTCTCTTGCAATATGCTGCCTTTGTTTTTTCGGCTGCGGACTGGAAGAGTATTATGTGCTCGAAGCGCCCTTTCGTATATACAACACGCCGAATGCCGATACGACGTATGACAATAAATATTTCGATTTTGTGACGAACGAAACCGGCAATGCAGGTATAAGCCCTTCGTTTAATTTTTTGGGAACGGCCGTTTACTATAAGATCTACAATCGTTACGAATCGATCGGCAGTGTCACTTCCGCGTTGAGCAGCGCAAACAATTCGACCGATCCTTCTTCTGCGGCGACTTTGCTTACCGGCAAGTATAAATATCGGCAGCTCGGAACCGATTCGGTTACGACCACTCCCCTTATCGCATCGACCGGTGCAGACAGGCGCATCTATATTCGTTTGACGAATTATCAGAATGATGCTCGTTATAAGGCAAAGATTATCGTCGGTTATGCCGGCGACAGCAGTATCGTTGCGACGATGGTGCCGAAACGGGAAGGTAACCGATATTCGTTTGACTTCGGCAGGACGGGAGCGGAAGACCGCACGCCTGCGGAAGGAGAGGACGACTACAGTCATTCGAGTTCCGGATTTTCAAGCTCGTATCCCAACACCTATTTTGTCGATATGTATGCCGTATCCGTCGGCCGCGATACGACGTACACGACGTATTACAGCAAAGTGCTGCACCTCGGAACCGTCGCCGTTAATGCCGGCACGGAAGATAACTAACGACGCGCGTTCGCATTGCGTTACGCAGATCGAATCTAACGATGCGGTACCGCAGTTTAGCAACTTCCGTCTTGCAAGAATCGCGCGTTTGCTGTAGTATAAGCCCTACGGCGCTTTAGCTCATCTGGATAGAGCAACTGCCTTCTAAGCAGTAGGTAGGCGGTTCGAGTCCGCCATGCGTCAATCGGAGGCCGCACAAAAGCTGCGGCGCCGCTTTTTCGTGTCGCGAACCGTTATTATTCCGTACGATCCCGACAGGCGCTTTCCATAAAAAAATTCTTGCAAAATCGAAAAACTCGTGTTAGTATAATTGCAAAAAAAGGAGGTTATACATGACAGGCTTACCGTTTATTTTCGTTTTTGTCATTGCGATCATCGTCATGGTGTTTGCGATCTCAAAATTTAAAATTCACCCCTTTATTTCGATCATGTGCATTTCGTTGCTGCTCGGTTTGATTGCCTGCATTCCGCTCGTCAACGTGAAAACCGCCGACGGAAAAACGGTGCAGGGACTTGCAAACGTCATCGGAGCGGGCTTTGCCGGTACCTTTACGAGTATCGGCATCGTCATCATCCTCGGCGCGCTCATCGGATCGGTGCTTGAAAAAACGGGAGCTGCACTGAAGCTCGCCGATATGATCATTCATCTCGTCGGAAAAAATCATCCCGTTCTCGCCGTAGAACTCATGGGCTGGGTCGTTTCCATTCCGGTATTTTGCGATTCGGGCTTTGTCATCTTGAACCCCATCCGCAAAGCGCTTGTCAACAGAACCGCCGCTTCTTCCGTCGCGATGACGGCGGGGCTTTCGTTCGGTTTGTATATTTCGCACGTATTTATCCCGCCGACGCCGGGTCCTATCGCTGCAGCGAATACGCTCGGTATCGGCGACAATCTTTTGCTCGTCATGGGTATGGGCGCGCTGTGTTCTATTTTGCCGCTTATCGCAGGCTATTTTTTTGCCAAATATATCGGCGCCCGCGTTCGTGCAGACGATGAAGCCGATGCGGGGCAGGTGACGAAAAGCTACGAACAGCTCGTCGCCGAATTTAAAAAACTTCCGAACGGTTTTAACGCGCTCGCACCGATCGTCGTTCCCGTTATTCTCATGGCGGCATCCTCTATCGTTACGATGGCAAAGATGAAAGGCTTCGGAATCGATATTGTTAAATTTCTCGGAACTCCGGTTATCGCGCTCGGCGTGGGTACTGCCTTTGCGGTGCTGCAGCTCAAGCTTGCCGATAAAATAAAGGATTTTTATGCGATCGTGGAAGAAACACTCAAAGTGACCGGCCCGATCCTGTTTATCACGGCTGCCGGCGGCGTGCTCGGAAAAGTTATCGCGTCCTCCGATATGGTAAACTATATCAAAATACACGCGACGGTGCTTCAGACGATGGGTATTTTTTTCCCGTTTATCCTCTCGGCGATTTTGAAAACGGCTCAAGGCTCTTCGACCGTCGCGCTCGTGACTTCTGCGGGCATCATCGCGCCGCTGCTTCCGGTACTCGGCCTCGATTCTCCGGTACGGGCGGCTCTCGCGTGTATGGCGATCGGCGCCGGTGCTATGACCGTAAGTCACGCGAACGATTCGTACTTCTGGGTGGTCACGAACTTCGGCGCCATGTCGCCCGAACGCGGCTATAAAACGCAGACGCTCGGTACACTCGTGCTCGGTATCGCAGGCGTTATTGAAATATTCATCCTTTCTCTTTTCCTGCATTGATGAAAAACGGGAGACGGGGCCGTGTTAAAAGCTGACGGACGTTTGAGCCGGCCTTGCTCCCGTCTTTTCGCAATCCGGGGCACCGCCGAAAGCATACATTTGTTTAGATAATACTTTTAAAACTCGAAATTCGACTTATGTAATTTTTTGCAAAAGCCAATCGCGGAGTACGACGGCGTTATTGTGTTCGGCATCCTTGGCGCCGTAGAGCAGCGTTACGTTTTTCGTTTTGAGCTTTTCCGCGCATTCGAGTGCAAATTGTTTTGCTCCCTCGTTTTTTGAAAGTTCTTTTTTGTATGCGGCACGAAACATCGGAAATTTTTCCGGTTCGTGATTGAAATCTTTTCGAATTTCGTTCGACGGCGCGATATCTTTGAGCCAACCGTCGATGGCGGCATTTTCTTTTTTTAATCCTCGCGGCCACAGGCGGTCTACGAGACAGCGTTCTCCGTCATCGTCCGATGCGGGAAGATATACCCGTTTGATAAGCAATTTTCCTTTCATAGTTACCATATCATACTTTTATCGCTCAAGTTCCGCAATAACACCGCGCTTATTTTTATTCGTCCAAAATACGGCCGTCGCAGGAAACGGTGACGACTTGCCACGGAATAAATTTTCCGCTTGCTTTAAGCGCGTTTACCGCAGCGTTTTCGATGCCGCCGCAGCAGGGTACTTCCATGCGGACGACGGTGAGGCTTTTGATATTGTTTTCGCCGATAATCGCAGCAAGCTTTTCCGTGTAGTCGCCTTCGTCGAGTTTCGGACAGCCGATGAGCGTCGTTTTGCCTTTGATAAAATCGTTGTGAAAATTTCCGTATGCGTAAGCGGTACAGTCCGCTGCGATCAAAAGATGCGCGCCGTCGAAATACGGAGCGCGGAGCGGGGCGAGTTTAATCTGTACCGGCCACTGCCGAAGCTGCGATGAGGGGACGGGCATCGCTTGAAAAGACGGGGAGGGCGAAGCGTCGGCGCCTTCCCGATCAAACGATCGGAGTACGGAACCCGGACAGGCACCCGGACGGTGCTCATGCAGGGGAGATGCGGCATCTCGATCGAAGGTGCGCGAAGCGGATCCGGGACATCCTCCCGCACGATGGAAACTTCTTTCGGGGCTGCACTCTTCCTGCCGCGCGTGAAGGGCGGCGCGCGCGGCTTTGTGAACTTCAACCGCTTTTTCATCGTAGGCTGCGGCTTCCCTCTCTTCAAAAGTGATAGCTCCCGTCGGGCATTCGGGGAGACAGTCTCCCATGCCGTCGCAGTAATCGTCGCGGATGAGTTTCGCTTTGCCGTCTACCATGGCGATAGCTCCTTCGTGGCATGCGGTCACGCAGGCGCCGCAGCCGTTGCATTTTTCCCGATCGATATGAATGATTTGCCGTTTCATAATTTTTCCGTAAAAGTTTCCGTGTAATAAACGCACGTTTTTGAGCGAACGTTGTTTTATCGGTATAATTCACTCTTGTTAAATTATACCGCTTTTTAAAGAATGAATACGTTGTAAAAACAACGCATTTTGAAAAACGCGACATTCGGCCTAAAAATATGCGGACGCAATTTACCGGCTGCGGTTTTTCAAATACAGGATGCGCTGGTTTCGAGAGCCTCGGAACGCGAGCGTTATGTCCCGCTCTTCTTCGATAAAAGGTCCGTCGATGAGTACGTCGATGAGGGAGAGCATTTCATCCGTCGCTTCGCAGTATTTCCGTCCGCCGGAAAGCAAATCCGCTTCATACACGTAGCCCGTGTAGCACCATATCGTTTTGTGCGGAAAGGCTTTTTTGACGCGGCGCAAAAAGGGGAGGATATCCCGCTGGTTTTCTTCTTCGAAGGGCTCTCCTCCGAGCACGGTAAGACCCGCGATATAATCTGGTTCGAGGGCGCAGAGGATTTCATCTTCGGTTTCCTTTGTAAATTCCTTGCCGTAGAGGAAATCCCATGTTTCTTTTTGAAAGCATCCCTTGCAGCAGTTGCGGCAGCCGGAGACGAAGAGCGAAACGCGTACTCCTTCTCCGTCGGCCACATCCGTTTTTTTGATAGCGCCGTAGTACATTATAAGTGCAGCACGCGCTCTTTTATTTCCTGCGTGCGTCCCTGATTCCAGTACTGCGTGCCGATATAGCCGCAGGTACGGCGCGCTACGTTCATCTTCGCCTGATCGCGGTTGCCGCAGGCAGGGCATTCCCACACGAGCTTGCCGTCGGTATCGGAAGCGATATGAATTTCGCCGGTAAAGCCGCAGCTTTGGCAAAAATCGCTTTTTGTATTGAGCTCCGCGTACATGATATTGTTGTAGATATGTTTTAAAAGCGTCATAACCGCTTCCATATTATTTTCCATGTTCGGCACTTCGACATAGCTGACCGCACCTCCGGGAGAAAGCTCTTGGAACTGCGATTCGAATGTCAGCTTTGCAAACGCGTCTATCGGCTCGGTGACGTGCACGTGGTAGCTGTTGGTGATATAGTTTTTATCGGTAACGCCGGGGATGATGCCGAAGCGCTGTTTTAAACACTTGGCGAATTTATACGTCGTGCTTTCAAGCGGCGTGCCGTACAGCGAAAAGGCGATCGTCGTTTCTTTTTTCCATTCGGCGCACGCATCGTTTAGGCGGTGCATGATATCGAGTGCAAAGGGCGTCGCTTCGGGATCGGTGTGCGATTTTCCTGTCATATAGCGCACGCATTCGCAGAGTCCCGCGTATCCGAGCGAAATCGTCGAATAGCCGTCGAACAAAAGCTTATCGATTTTTTCACCCTTTGCCAGGCGCGCTATCGCTCCGTTTTGCCACAGAATCGGAGCCGCATCGCTTTTCGTTCCGAGAAGGCGCTTGTGGCGGATCATGAGCGCGCGGCGGCACAGATCAAGCCGCTCGTCCATAATGCGCCAAAATTGTTCCGTATCGCCGCCCGAAGAGCAGGCGACATCGACGAGGTTCAGCGTAACCACGCCTTGGTTAAAGCGGCCGTAAAATTTCGGCTTGCCGTTTTCGTCGCGATAAACCGTGAGAAAAGAGCGGCAGCCCATGCACGGATAGCAGTTACCCTCTTTGAGTTCGAGCATTTTCTTTTCGGAAATGTAATCGGGCACGAGACGCCGTGCCGAACACTTTGCAGCAAGCTCGGTGAGATAATAATATTTCGAATTGCGCTCGACGTTGTCGTCTTCGAGCACGTAAATGAGTTTCGGGAAGGCGGGCGTAATCCACGCACCAGCTTCGTTTTTGACGCCCTGATAGCGCTGTTTGAGCGTTTCTTCGATGATGAGCGCCAAGTCCGATTTTTCCTGCGCGCTCTTCGCTTCGTTCAAATACATAAAGACCGTGACGAAGGGCGCCTGTCCGTTCGTCGTCATCAGCGTAATCACTTGGTATTGGATCGTTTGCACGCCCCGCTTTATTTCATCGCGCAGACGGTTTTCGACGATGTATGAAAATTGCTCATCCGTTACGGAAAGCTTCGTCGTCGCGATCATCTCTTTCGTTTCTTTTTCGATTTTTTTGCGGCTCACGTCTACAAAGGGCGCGAGGTGTGCAAGCGAAATGCTCTGGCCGCCGTACTGACAGCTTGCAACTTGAGCGATGATTTGCGTCGCGATATTGCACGCGGTTGAAAACGAATGAGGCCGGTCGATTTTCGTATTGCTGATGACCGTGCCGTTTTGCAGCATGTCTTCGAGATTGACGAGGTCGCAGTTATGCATGTGCTGCGCAAAATAGTCGGCGTCGTGAAAGTGGATGATGCCTTCGGCGTGCGCTTTTGCGATATCTTCATCGAGCAAAAAGCGCCTCGTGATGTCTTTGCTCACTTCTCCGGCCATATAGTCGCGCTGGACGCTGACGACTGTCGGATTTTTATTCGAGTTTTCCTGTTTGACTTCTTCGTTATTTTCATCGAGCAAACTTAAAATCTGCGCGTCCGTCGTGTTCGCTTTTCTCATGAGCGCATGGCGGTAGCGGTACGTGATATAGGTTTTTGCGACGTTGTATGCACCGCACCTCATGATACCGTTTTCGACGCGGTCCTGAATCGTTTCGACGTCGAGCGCGTGTCCGCCTCTCGCGCATTCGATTTCGATGTCATCGGCAACGGAATCGATTTGAGCTTGTGTGAGCCGCTCGGTTTCCGGCACTTGAACATTCGCTTTTGAAATCGCAACGGTTATCTTCGATCGGTCGAACGGAACTTCCGCGCCGCTTCGTTTTATGATTTTCATATATTCCCCTGATATTTTCGGTGAAATCGATATAAAATTGATATCGATATAGTTTTAGCGCTATATATAGCGCCTATTATGAGTGATGCTACCAGATATAGCGTTTTTAGTCAAGTAAAAAATATATTTCATATAAAAGGCGTTTGACATGATTTGAAAATGTAGTTATGATAAAAAATCAGCGGGTGCTGAAAATCATCTTGAGAGGTATAACATGAAAACAAATGCGCCGAAATCGACGACATGGTGGATCGCCGTTGTATTGATAGCCGTCGGCTTTATCAGCGTCATGTTGATGGGACGAATCAATCTCGGCTTTTTGCAGCAGGGTCGCTGCTATTATTGGCTCACGTTTGCAGGCGGCGCTTTGCTTGCGGTGAGTTCTGTTTTAAAGGGTCTCTAAATTAATGGGAGTATGCTATGGAAAAGGTTGCAAAGGTTCAGTGGGACGATTCCTATCTTTTGAATATACCGGAGATAGACGGTCAACATAAGCGGCTGCTCGCTATTGCAAACGAGCTCTATGATGCAGTGGAAGGATCTCCCGAAGATTATAAACTGAAGATGTCGAAAGTGCTTAAATCATTGACCGATTACACCGTTTACCACTTTACTGAAGAAGAAAAATTTATGGCAAAATACGGTTATCCTGCGACGAGTACGCATAAGGTTGCGCATGACGCGTTTGTGCGGGAAGTCGAAATACAGGTCCGCAAACTCGACGGCGGTACTCAGGATGATGCGCTCAAATTTTATTCTTTTATCGTAAACTGGGTTTTAATGCACATCGCGCGCGCCGACCGCATTTGGGGTAAATTCGTTTCGCAAAAATTGGAGCAGCAGTAAAGCGCAGCGGAAAGTGACCGTTTCCGTTTCGATCCTTATCAAAATTGCCGCCGATCGATTCGCGTTCGGCGGTTTTTTTATGTTCCGTATTGATTTTCGATGTCGCGTATCTGATCGCGGATGACGGCGGCCTTTTCGTATTCGAGACGGTCGGCAGCTTCCGCCATTTCATTTTTAAGAGCGGCGATAAGCTTTTTGCGCTGAGAAGGCACAAAGAGGTTCGCGCTTTTTTTGAGGACGGCCAGTTCGACCGCCGCCGTTTCTTCGGCTTCTTTTTCTTCGTGCACTAAAATATCTTCGACCGCTTTTGCGATCGTTTTCGGCGTAATGCCGTGTTCTTTGTTGTACGCTTCCTGAATTTCGCGCCGGTGTTTCGTTTCGTTCAGCGCTTCCTGCATCGCATCGCTCATCCTGTCCGCATACATGACGACCGTTCCCTCCGCATTCCGCGCCGCCCGTCCGATGATTTGGATCAAGCTCGTCGCCGATCTCAAAAATCCGATTTTATCGGCATCGAGGATCGCGATAAACGATACTTCCGGCAAATCGATCCCTTCGCGCAAAAGGTTGATGCCGATGAGCACGTCGAACTCTCCCGCACGCAGCCCTTTTAATAATTCGACGCGCTCGAAAGTTTCGACTTCGGAGTGAATGTATTTTACTTTGAGCGAAAGACCGAGCAGGTAGTCGGTCAAATCTTCGGCCATTTTTTTTGTCAGCGTCAGAACGAGACTGCGTTCGTTTTTTGCGATGCGCTTTTTGATTTCGTTGTAGATGTCTTCCATCTGGCCTTCGCTCGGGCGCACGTCGACGATCGGGTCGAGAAGGCCGGTGGGTCTGATGAGCTGTTCGACCACTTGCGTGCTCTGTTTTACCTCTTCTTTGCGGGGCGTTGCGCTCACGTAGATGACTTGGTTGAGCTTTGCGGAAAATTCGGCAAACTTGAGCGGGCGATTATCGAGCGCGCTCGGCAGGCGGAAACCGAAATCGACGAGGTTTTGTTTTCGGCTCCGATCTCCTTCGTACATCGCGCCGAGCTGCGGGACGGTGACGTGCGCTTCGTCGAGCATACACAAAAAATCGTCGGGAAAATAGTGGAGGAGCGTCGCAGGAGGCTCTCCCGTTTTTCGCCCCGTGATCGGTGCGGAATAGTTTTCGATGCCCGGACAGTAGCCCATCTCTTTCATCATTTCGATATCGTACGTCGTGCGCGTTTTGAGGCGCTCGTATTCGAGCGGCTTTTTTTGCGCTTCAAGTTCGGCGAGGCGAACGTCCAGTTCCCTTTGTATGCGCTCGGTTGCGGCGACGAGCAGTTCGTGCGGTACGACAAAGTGGCGTGCGGGGTAGATGACCGTTTCGTCCAAATCTTCGATCGTCTTTCCCGTCATCACGTTGAAGCGCTTTATCTTTGCGACTTCATCCCAATCGAATTCGATTTTATACGCTTCGTCCGTTTCCATATACGCCGGAAAGATTTCCATGACGTCGCCGCGGATTCTGAAATTGCCCCGCTCCAATACGGCGTCGTTGCGCTTGTACTGCAGCGCGATAAGTTCTTCTGCGATCGTATGTGTAGTGCGCGATTCTCCCTTTTCGATGTGTACGCGCATCTCTTTGTATAAGTCCGGCATACCGAGTCCGTAGATGCACGACACCGTTGCAACGACGACAACGTCGCGCCGCTCCATAAGGCTGTACGTTGCAGCCAAGCGCATCCGGTCGATTTCATCGTTTATCGACGCGTCTTTTTCTATATACAAATCCCGTGCGGGCACGTATGCTTCCGGCTGATAATAATCGTAGTATGAAACGAAGTATTCGACGGCGTTGTCGGGGAAAAAACTTTTAAACTCGCGATACAGCTGCGCCGAAAGGGTTTTGTTGTGGCTGATGATGAGCGTCGGACGCTGCACTCGTTCGATGATTTTCGCCATCGTAAAGGTTTTGCCGCTTCCGGTTACGCCTTTGAGCGTTTGGTATTTGTCGCCGCGTAAAAAACCTTCGGCGAGCGCGTCGATCGCCTGTTTTTGGTCGCCCGCCGGTTCGTACGGAGACACTACGTGAAATTTGCGCATACCGTAAATATACCGTACCGTGCGGTAAAAGGCAAAAGGGTCTGCCTTCCGGGAAATCGATTTTCCGAGCTCTATTTAAAAAGTTGATAAAGTGCCGGGTGCAGTATGGTAAATCGATATAGCCAATTTTATTGACAAATAGCCAGGATTACCGTATACTGTGCGTATGTGCAGATCGTCGATCTACGATGCGCGAAACAATTTTTCAGCTCTCATAAAGATGGCGGAAGCGGGGGAAAGCGTCGAGCTTACCCGCCGCGATAAGCCGGTGGCCGTCATCATCAGCTATGAAGCATACCGTGAACGACATATTCGGCGGCAAAATTGGCTTTCCGAATGGAGAAAAGCTCATGCCGACAGCTTGCTTGATGAGGGCTTGCCCTATGTCAGATCGCGAGAGATGCCCGATCCTAAGAAAGCTCAAAAACTTTGGTCGGAAAAATGAAAGCGATATACTTATTGGATACGAATGTTATTTCCGAATTTACAAAGAAAATTCCTAATGAACATGCATTGGAACAGTACTACGCAAACGAAACACGCTGTGCGATCCCCGCCGTCGTTTGGCAGGAATTAATATACGGATTGGAAAAGATGCCCGAAGGCAAGAGGCGGTGCATCGTTGCAGATGCGATTGAAAACCTCAGATCAAATATGGATGTCATCCCCTACGATGCGTTTGCCGCCGGCATTTGCGGAGAACTTTTGGCGCGCTGCGATGCGGCGGGTACGCCGAGCTCTTATGCGGATACGCAGATTGCGGCGACAGCCGTAGCAAACAATATGATCCTCGTAACACACAATGAGCGGGATTTCGCGGCACTTTGTAAAATCAGTATGCTGAAAATCGAAGACTGGGCGCGGTAAAATCAATCAGCCGATATGCTTTCCAAACCCGCCGTTCAAATTATTCGTGCGGAGGGTTTAATACCCCGACGCTTGCGTCGGGGGTGTTGATTAATTTTGCTGCGGAGGAGCGAGCGTTACGTTTATCGTCAAATCTCTGCGATTGCGGCGGATCGTCATCGAAACCGTATCTCCGGGGCGCTTGTCTTCGAGTGCGGAAAAATAATCGGCGAGGGAGGCTATCGCGATGTCGTCGATCTTCGTTACGATGTCGCCGCCGAGGAAGATTATCGAGCGGCCGTAGTTTGCCCGCTGCGTGCCGCCTCGTATACCGGCTTTGTCCGCGTTTCCGTTTTTCGTCACTTCCGAAACGAGCACGCCCGCCGATACGTCGAGGCCCGCGTACTGCACGATCGTCCGGTTCAGCTGTACGATCGACATCTGTACGATGCCGCGGTTTACGCGCCCGTAGCGTATCAAATCGGAAACGACGCGCACGGCGGTTTCCGCAGGGATCGCAAAGCCCACTCCTGCGGAGCTTCCCGAAGGCGATACGATCATCGTGTTGATACCGACCATGCGGCCGGCAGTATCCAAAAGCGGACCGCCCGAATTTCCCGGATTGATTGCGGCATCGGTTTGAATCATGTTGCGGATGATCCTGTTGTTGTTGTTCCGCACGGGGCGGGCGAGTCCCGAAACGATTCCCGTAGTCATCGTGCGGTCGAGTCCGAACGGGTTTCCGATCGCGATGACTTTTTGTCCGATTTTGACTTTGCTCGAATCCCCGAACGGTATCGTTTTTAAAACCGTACCCGCAGGCGGCGTGAATTTAATAACTGCCAAATCGCTTTCGCTGTCCTGTCCGACGATCTCCGCTTCGTACTGCGTGCCGTCTGAAAGCGACACGTAGATTTCCGACGCATTTTGAATAACGTGCACGTTCGTGACGATATATCCGCGCTTGTCGATAATAGAGCCGCTGCCGGTTCCGCCGTCTTCGACTATCGGTTCGAGAAACCAGTTTACGCCGGCGATCTTCGTGCTGATGTTTACGACCGATTCGGCGCATCGATCGTAGACGTTGATATTTTGCTGTTCGTCTTCCGTAAAACCGGATGCATCCGCAACGGGACGCAGCGGGAGGGCGGCGCTTTGTTCGAAAACCGGATAGCTTTCGGCGGCCGTTTGATTTTCAAAATCGCGCTGCGCTTCGGCAGGCTGCGATGCAGCTTCCCCGATGCCCGCGAACGACGCAAATGAGTCGATGTTTCTATCGATAAAAATCGCTGTCGCTGCGGTGATTACGACTGCCGCGGTGATCGCGCGTATGAATTGCGTTTTCGAATAGAGCTTCATATCGATAATGATACCGATTTAAAAGCGATGCGTCAAACCGAAGGTGCCGAATTCCGGCGCCGGTAGAAGCCGTGCCGTATTTGGATTAATCGCACGCTTTATCGCAGCCGCTGAATGCGCTCGGTCGTTATTCTACGGGCGTAAAGAGCAAATCGTGTTCGAGAAAACTGAAATACGAATCACGGTCGAGGATGATGTGATCGAGCAGCGTGATGCCGATGATTTTCGACGCTTCTATGAGCGTCTTCGTCGTTTCGATATCTTCTCTGCTCGGCGTACAAGTGCCCGACGGATGATTGTGGCACACGATTATCGCCGAGGCGTTTTCGATGAGCGCTTCGGAAAAAATTTCGCGCGGATGGACGATCGTTCGGTTAATCGTGCCGACGCTTACGACGCGTATCCGTATGATTTCGTGGCCGCCGTTGAGCGTTATGCACAGAAAATGCTCTTTCGGCAATACCGAATAATTTTTTACAAAGGGCACGACGTCTTTCGGCTGCGTGATGACCGAATGCAGGTGCGCGTTCCGTCTGCGTCCGAGTTCGAGCGCTGCCGCTACGGCGAGGCTTTTTCCCGTTCCCATGCCTTTGATCGCCAAAAGATTCGGCACGATGTTTTTGTCGTCCGATTCGTACAGCGCTTCGACGACGCTGCGCGCGAGGCGGCGTACGGGCGATTTTTTTGTGCCGCTTCCGAGTATGAGCATGACAAGCTCTTCATCGCTCGGATATGAAAATCCGTGTTTTAAAACCTGTTCGCGTATGTCCGGTTTTGCATTTCGGTGATAGTTCATCACATAATAATCGAAAAAATGTTGCGATTTCGGAGTTTTTGCTCGAAGTTTTTACGATAAAATTTTGCGCTTGTTTGTATGCACGTGCGCGGTATTCGCACATCGGAGTTTTACCGCCCTCGTTTGCGCGGTATTCGCACATCGGACCGTCCTCTGCCGTTTGTATCGGGGCGCTCACGAAGAAGAGATGCGATGCCGAAAATATCGATATGACAAGATTTGAGAAAATACTATCGGAAATAAAAAAGGCCGAAAAAAACGGAGGGCGTCCGTCGAAATCGGCTTTATTTCGCCGCATCGCACTGCCGTGTGCCTGCGCGGTGATGTTCGTTTCGTGTGCAACGCTTTCGTTTGAAAGGCCTGCAGCATCGCGAAGCCTTACGGGCGAGGGTGTTTTTTCAGCAGCCGAACTCGCATCGTTTTTACGCTCTCATAACCCCGCGATACGCAAAGCTGATGCCCTCTATATTGCGCAGTGTTATATTTCGGAAGCGCACGACGAAGGGATCAATTCCGATGTCGCCTTCGCGCAGATGTGTCTCGAAACGGGATTTTTGAAATTCGGCGGGGCGGTTACCGAAGACATGCACAATTACTGCGGACTCGGTGCGACCGGAAGCGGAGCGGCTCCCGACCGTTTTCCGACGGTGCTGCTCGGCGTGCGTGCACATATCCAGCATTTGAATGCGTACGGAGATACCGACGAACTCGTCAATCCCGTCGTCGATAAACGCGCCAAATTCGTCTCTCCGCGCGGCAAAGCGCCGACGGTTTTCGAGCTTGCAGGGACGTGGGCGTCCGATAAAAAATACGGTGAAAAACTCGACGCGCTCCTTTCCCGTATGGAGCGGAAATAGGATATCGGCCGTTTGTATGCGCATCGAGCGGCGCGTCGGACGGGTTCTCGCCGAAAGCATATCTTTATTTAGAAATACTTTCGAAACTCGACTTTCGATCTATTGATTTATGTACATATATGATGTACTATAAAGATGTGGAACGGAATACGGATTTTGTCTATCTTGATACTTTTGTATGGGATACGGCAAAAAACGAATACAATAAAATAAAGCATAAGGGGCTTAGTTTTGAATTTGCAAGCCGTATATTCAATGATCCGTTACTTACTGTATGAAGAAAATGCAAAGAGAATACAAGGTTATTGATTTTCCCCCGCTGACAGCAGAGGAAAAAGCAACGCTTGAAGAAATGGCAAGCCGCCCTGCAAGTGAGATAAACTGCGATGACATTCCCGATAGCAAACCGACTGCAAACGGCGGCTTTTATTATATTCAATCTTTGAAAATGCCTAAGACGGACATTCACACAAAGATTGACAATGATAATCTTGCATGGCTAAAACAAGCGGGAAAAGGCTATCAGGCGAGACTGAATAATGTAATACGCTGGGCAAGGCTCAATAATTGCCCTATTTCTCAGATGTAGAAAACTACATGAGGATATTTCTAAAAACTCACCTTTAGCGATTATTATCCGCAATGCCGAAGTCGATCGGCGGACTTGCAAGTATTATCGACTTATTCAGTATTATATTATGTACAATGATTCGGTGATTGGAGTTTTATTTTGTTTGATTATTTTTACATTATGTGCCATAATGCTTTTTTATGAAAGCGATAGAGCTTGAAAAAGCGTATAACCCGAAAGATTTTGAAGACCGCATATACAAAGCGTGGGAAGAGGGCAATTGGTTTAAACCCGCGTCCGATCCCGCCTCTCCCGTTCATGCCGAATACGAAAAACGTATGGCGGGCAAATCTCCCGAAGAGATTAAAGCTGCGACGTTTTCAGTCGTCATTCCGCCTCCGAACGTGACGGGTGTTTTGCACGTCGGGCACGGGCTGAACAATACGCTGCAGGACATCGTCGTGCGCTATCACCGTATGAAAGGCGACAACACGCTGTGGGTGACGGGTACCGATCACGCGGGTATCGCGACGCAAAACGTCGTCGAGCGCGCGCTTAAAAAAGAAGGCAAATCGCGGGGCGACATAGGCCGCGAAAAATTTCTCGAGCGCACGTGGGCGGTAAAAGACGACCACCATGCGACGATCGTCAAACAGCAGCGGAAGCTCGGCAACAGTACCGATTGGGATCGCGAGCGCTTTACGATGGACGAAGGACTTTCGCGTGCGGTGCGCGACGTGTTCGTAACGCTCTATGAACGCGGACTCATCTATCGCGGACATTATCTTGTCAACTGGTGTCCCCGCTGCGGTACTGCGCTTGCGGACGACGAAGTCGAACACACGGATACGGCCGGTGCAATGTATCACATCTATTACGAATACGCCGACGGCCCCGCGCCCGACGGTTCGACGAAAATCGAAATAGCGACGACGCGGCCTGAAACGCTGCTCGGCGATACGGCCGTCGCCGTAAATCCCGCCGACGAGCGCTATAAAGGTATCGTCGGAAAAAAATTAAAACTGCCGTGTACCGACCGCGTCATTCCGCTCATCGCCGATGCGTACGTCGATAAAGACTTCGGCACCGGTATGGTAAAGATTACGCCGGCGCACGATCCGAACGACTGGCTGGTCGGAAAGCGAAACGATCTCGACGTTATCAATATATTGAATCCCGACGGTACGCTGAACGATAACTGCCCCGAACGATACCGCGGGCTTTCCTGTGCAAAAGCGCGGGCTCTGATCATCGAAGATTTGAAAGCGCAAAATTTATTCAAGGGTGAAGAAAAGATTACGCACGCGGTCGGACATTGCTATCGCTGCAATACCGTCGTCGAACCGTATTTAAGCGATCAGTGGTTTGTCAAAATGCAGCCGCTTGCACAAAAAGCGCTTCGTGCGTGGAAAAACGGCGATATCGAATTTTTCCCGCGCAAATGGGAAAACACGTATAAAGTATGGCTCGAAAATATCCGCGACTGGTGCATCAGCCGTCAGCTGTGGTGGGGTCACCGCATTCCGGTGTGGTACTGCAAAAAATGCGGGGAGACGATCGTTTCGCGCGAAGACGTGCACGCCTGTCCGAAGTGTTCGTCGACCGAACTCGAACAGGATCCCGACGTACTCGACACGTGGTTTTCTTCATGGCTGTGGCCGTTCAGCACGCTCGGCTGGCCGGAGGAGACCGACGATTCGGCAAAGTTTTATCCGACGAGCGCGCTCGTCACCGCCTACGACATCATCTTCTTTTGGGTGAGCCGCATGATTATGGCGGGCATCGAATTTACGGGCAAAGCGCCGTTTCACGACATCTACATTCACGGGCTCGTGCGCGACAAGCAGGGCAGAAAGATGAGCAAGTCGCTCGGCAACGGAATCGACCCGCTTGAGATCGTCGATATGTACGGAAGCGACGCGTTCAAATTTACGCTCGGCTTTATGTGCGCGCAGGGGCAGGACGTTTTAATCGACAGGGAATCGTTTAAGCTCGGAAGCCGTTTTGCGAACAAAGTGTGGAACGCGAGCCGTTATATACTCGGAAATCTCGAAGGGCGGAATCTCGTTTCGGTGCGCGACGAAGATTTAACCGAACTCGACAGGTGGATTTACACGGAGCTCGACAAGTGCGTGCGAGCTGAGCGCGAAGCGCTTGAAAGCTACCGCTACAACGATGCGGCTTCTTCGCTCTACGAATATTTTTGGAACGAATACTGCGACTGGTACGTGGAAGCGACAAAGCTTTCATTTAAAAACGGAAGCGATGCGGAAAAAGACAGAGCGGTTTCGGTTTTGCTCAACGTGCTCGAAGAAAATATCCGCCTCCTCCATCCCTTCCTCCCCTTTGTGACCGAAGAGATCTACGCAAAACTTCCGCTTGCCGAAATTGTTAAAAACAGAAAACTCGCAGGTATGAATAAAATCCTTTCGACGAGCGACTATAGCGGTATGCTCATTGCATCTCCTTTTCCCGAAGCAAGCGATGCTCGCGTCGATGAAAGTGTGACGCGGCGTTTTAACGTGCTTCGCGAACTCATAAAAGGCGTTCGCGCGCTCCGCGCCGAGTGCGGCATCGATCCCGCTTCGAAGATACGCCTTGCGCTTATGATCGAAAAGGGCAGCGCCGCGGAAGTCTGTGCTGAAAAATCCGATATCATCATGCTGCTTGCGGGAATCTCGCACATCGATTTTGTCGATGAAAAGCCCGCCTCTTCGATCGGTACCGTCGTACCGGGCGCCGAAGCCTTTTTGCTCATAGACGAAAGCATCGACAAAACGCAGCTCGCCTCTCGCTTTCAAAAAGAAAAAGCCGAAGCCGAAGCGATCGTCGCCCGTTCGGAAGCGAAGCTTTCGGGCAAATTCGCAGAGCACGCTGCGAAAGAACTCGTCGAAGCGGAAAAGGCGAAGCTCGAAGAAAACAGGCGCCGCATAGAAAAACTTGCGTCGTATATGCAAAGCTTGTAAGAGGCGGGGCCGATGAAACGATTGAAGTACAAAATGCATGTCGACCGTTCGGGCAGGATGGACAACAAATCCTTGCTCCAGCTGAAAAACATTTACCTTGCGCCGTACATGCAGCTTGCGACGGTACTCATCGGCAAAGCCCGCCACGCCGGCGGCAATATGTTCCGCCATCAGCTCGACACGATGAGCATACTCATCGACTACGGCTATATCGACGCGGTGCTTTTGAAAGCGTCGTGTATTCACGACGTTATCGAAGACGTGCCCGGCTTCGATCCGAATTTGATAATCGATATCGACGAAGACGGGCAAAAAGTGTACAAGCTCGTTCTCGAAGTGACACGAAAAGAAGGAGAGCTGAAAAGCGATTACCTGCGTACCATCATCCAAAGCGGAAGCCAAAAAGCGAAAATATTAAAATGCGCCGACAGGATCAGCAATATGATAAGCCTCGGCTTCGTCACCGATCCCGCGTTTATCGAGCGGTACTGCGACGAAACCGAATTTTTTATTTTGCCGATTGCGCTTGAAGTCGACTACAATATGTATCAGGAACTCATCGGACTCATCATCTCCCGCCGCCGCTACCTCGAAGAAAGCGGCTATATCGATCGAAAGAAAAAGACGCGGCAAGGCTAACGGTTTTTAATCAACTTGACACTGGCTTTTATAAAGCGTAAAATTATTCCCGTAAAATGATTTTTATTAATAAGGGGTTATTAGTATGATTAAAGTCGGTATCAACGGTTTTGGTCGCATCGGGCGCATGGTATTCCGCGCTGCGGTTTCAAACTTTAACGACATTCAGATTGTCGGCATCAACGATTTGCTCGCTTTCAATAAAGCCGATCCTTCGAAAATGCTGATCGATTATCTCGCATATTTGCTCAAATACGATTCGGTTCACGGCCGTTTTGAAGGCAAAGTCGAATTCGACGATCAGCACCTCATCGTAAACGGCAACAAAATCCGCGTTTTCGCGGAAAAAGATCCTGCGAATATCAAATGGGGCGAATGCGGCGCCGATGTCGTCGTCGAATCAACGGGCTTTTTCCTGACAAAGGAAGCGTGCGAAGCGCACATCAAAGGCGGCGCAAAAAAAGTCGTCATGTCGGCTCCTTCAAAAGACGACACGCCGATGTTCGTTTACGGCGTCAACGATTCGACCTATGCGGGACAGACGATCATTTCGAACGCGTCCTGCACGACAAACTGTCTCGCGCCTCTTGCAAAAGCGATTCACGATGCATACGGCATTAAACGCGGTCTTATGACAACGGTGCACGCATCGACGGGTACGCAGCTTACGGTCGACGGTCCGTCAAAGGGCGGAAAGGACTGGAGAGGCGGACGTTCCGTATACAACAACATCATCCCGTCGACGACGGGAGCTGCGAAAGCGGTCGGAAAAGTTATCCCGGCGCTCAACGGTAAACTCACCGGTATTTCGATGCGCATCCCTGCTCCCGATGTATCGGTTGTGGATTTGACTTGCCAGCTTGAAAAGGCCGCGGGAAGCAGCAAAGAAGAAGCGTACAAAAACATCTGTGAAACGATGAAAAAAGCCGCTGACGGCGCACTCAAAGGCATCGTCGCGTATACCGAAGATCAGGTTGTTTCGACCGACTTTACCGGTGACAGCCACACGTCCATCTTTGATGCGAACGCGGGTCTCGCGCTTGAAAACGATTTTGTAAAATTGATTGCATGGTACGATAACGAATGGGGTTACTCGAATAAGCTCTGCGAAATGATCCGCGTGATCAGCAAGTAAGGCTTTTGCCTCGTCGCTCGGATTATTTTTAATAATTATTAATAGATAAAACCGGTCGGTGCGTGATGCGCGTCGGCCGGTTAAATTGAACGTCTGAAATAGCGCCGTTCAATTTAACTTCTGCTCTACGGCGAGCTTATGTATGTCGATACCGCCGATTTTCCGTGCAGCTTTTTTTGAATCCGCTCTTGTACGTCTGCCGCAGAAGAGAGCGTCGTCATCGAAAAATAATATTGTTTTTTTTCAAAGGCGAACGACGCGTCGATACGGTGTTTTACATCGGTAAAAAGTACGGAATACCATTTTTTCTGAGGCAGTTCGGTTTCGAGCGCTTCGATTCGGCCGAGGTCGATGAGCTGTTCGGAGGGTTTGCTTCCGTGTGTCATCTGCCGAAACATCAGAGACATAAAATTTTCGGACGGGGAAACGTAAAAATACAGTCCGTGCGCACAAAAGACGAGGAGTCCCCAAAGCTCGGTACGCGAAGAAGTGAGCGAGAGCGCGGCGTATGTTTTTTTATCCGCATTGATGCACACGAATTCCAGTTCTTCGACGGCATCGCCCGTTTTTCCTTCAAGTTCGATAAAAAATTGTTTTCGTTCGTCATTCATATAGAAACAAGTATAGCAGATACTGAAAAAAAATTACATGGTTCAATTTCGAGTTTTCTAAAACTCGAAATTTACCAACTGTTTCGTTCACCGACTGAACGGCGAGTTTCGAAAGTGAATAAAGTGATGCGGAGGCGAGGTTCCGGCTGCGTGCCGTTTCGAGCGTTAGGCTTGCGGAAGCCTACCCTAAAAGCTCGACCGCGGCTAAGCGGACGGGTTCTCGCCGAAAGCATAGCTTTATTTAGAAATACTTTCGAAACTCGACTTTCGACCTACATATCTGCTATACTATACGCTATGAATGAAAAGAAAAAATCGCCGTTCATTGTGCGGCTTTTCAAAGGGATTTTGATTTTTCTGTGCGTCATTCTCGTCTCTCTGTTCGGATGGATCGGTTTTTCCGCTCTCGACAGAATGTCGCCTCTTGACGTGATTCCGTCCGATTATTCGGTTTTCGTGCACACCGATTCTCTGTGGGATGCCGTCTCTCCGATAGTCGATTTGAAAGCCGCCGACGTGCTGCTTGCCGATCCGCTGCTTTCGAATTACCGCGCTCCGTTTATGGAGTTCCGCTCGTCGGCTCTGCGCAGCAACAAATACGTGCGCTTTGCCGCATCTCGAAGCGTGTATGCCGCTTTTTATGCGGCAAAGGGAGCTTCGTCGTATATCACACTTATCGATATGAGCTTTCTTTCCGCGTTGACGCGCTTCGCGCCTCTTGTCGCACCGCATTTGAATATTAATAATTTGGACTATGTCAAAGATTACGATTTTCCGTATTTCAAATACACTGCAGGAAAAAATGCGGCGTATTATATTGCTCAAAAGCGCAATCTACTCGTTGCATCCGATTCGCTCGCTACGCTTTCCCGTGCGATTTTGGATGACAATGTCCGTGCGTACAAAAAAGAAGAAAAAGCGCTTTTGCTGCAAAAAAGCGGCGAGCCGATCCGCATCGTGGCAAACGGAAAGCGGCTCGTCGAACAGGTTACCGCCGGAAACGATGTCGCCGGGGCAGTTTCTTCTCTGCTCGATGAAACGGCCCTCAGTGTCGTTTCGTTCGGTATATCAGATGCCGATATCACGGTCAAAGCGGAATTCCCGTTTGCGATTTCCGATACGAACGCATCTCCGCTTGCGCCTCTTTTAATAAAAAATTCGAAAATGCCCGCACTCCTTTCGCAGCTCGGAGAGAACGTGCAGTATTATACGCTGCTCAATGCGGGGCAGTTCAGCGAGTTGAAAGACGCGCTTTTTCCGCTTTTACAAAGGACGACGGATATCGAGCGTACATGGCAGCGAGCGAATGCGTGGTGCAGGCGGCTCTTTTCGGTTTCGCTCGACGATATCGTTTTTTCATGGACGGGAAGCGAATGCGCCGTACTGGGCATCGAAGGCAACACCGATCCCGTTTTTGCGATCGAAATACGAGACGCACGTCAACGTGAAAAAATATTCGACTCCATATTTTCGTCGTTTGCGATCGAAAACAATACGAATTTAATAATCGGCGGCGTGCGGCTTCCCCGCATCGATATGCCGCCGCTGCTTCGCGAACTGCTTTCGTCGTTCGGCGTTGATTTGCCGCGTCCGTATTATTTTGTGCAGGGGAATTACATCTATTTTTCGGAGTCGCCGCAAAATTTAGCCGGTGTATATAACGATCTGAAAGAACGAAAAATGCTCCCGCGAAACGAAAATTGGAAAACTGTTTCGGGCAATCTTTCGGCGGAAGCGACGGTGAGCGTGTATTACGATCTGAAACGCAGCGTTCCGTTTTTTATCCGAAACGGTACGCTGCTTGCCGACGTCTTAAAGCTGTACACTGTCGGCCGCTGCGATTTCCGCTTAAAAAATTCGGTGCTCACTTGTCAGCTCCATGCGGTCGCTTCTTCGGCATCGGATATGCGCCTCGTTCCGGGTTTTCCGATCGCGCTCGAAGGTACGACCGACTTTTTACTGCATGCGGAAGCGGGCAAAAATCCCGGCGCGGTGTTTTGGCTTGAAAGCGGAAAAAAGATACGTTCTCTCGAACTTTCGTCGATGAAGCGGACCGAACTCAGCTTGGCCGAAAACGCTTCGATCGTTTCCGCTGCCGAAAAGTGCAGGGATGGGGGCGTGCTTTGGGCAGTCGGTGCGAACGGTGCGGTACATCTGCTGAACCGTGCTCTTGAAAACGTCGGAAACTTTCCGATTCTCACCGGTGCCGTCCCGTCCGCGCGACCTGCGGTATTCGGTAAAACGCTTTTGATTCCGTCTCGGGGATCGGTCATCCTCGTCGTAAAAGACGACGGCACCTACGACGAAGTGCAGCTTCCGGACGACGGCGAAATTTTATCCGCGCCTTCTTTTTCGGGCGATACGGCTGCGGTATACGAAAAGTCGTTTGCAGGTTCGATCTATCTCATGAAAAATCAAAAAATTATTAATGCTTCCGAGCCGATGGAAATAGACGGCATAGGCTTCGATTCGCCCGCACTGCTGGAGAGCGGTGGCTTTGTCTATACGGCGTTTATAACGCAATCGGGCAGATTTTACCTTTTCAAAGACGGTAAACTCGAAGACGGATTTCCGATAGAGACGAACGGCGTGTTTTATACGAATGTCGTTTCGTGCGGCTCTTTTTTCTTTGCGCTTTCGGAGGATGCGGAAGTGTATCGCTTTGCACTTGACGGTACCTTTACGACGGTAAAGATTCCCGGCGCGTCTTCCGCGCGGCAAGGGCACATCGCTTCCGTACGTTCCGCTTCGGGAGATGCCGTGTACGCGTGCGCCGACGAAAACGTGCTCTACGGTTTTATGCAGTCACTCGAACTCGTATCCGGGTTTCCCGTCGCGGGCAGGGGCGTACCCGTCATCGCGGATGTCAACGGCGATAAAAAAGACGAGTGTATCGTGCTTTCGTTCGATAAAAATTTATATGCGTGGGATATACGATGAAAAAATTAATAATTATTGTTTTTGCGGCGCTCTCGTTTGCGCTTGTTTCTTGTATGACGTTTCAAAAAGACGTACTCGTCTCTTCTGATGAAACGGTTGACGGCGGTTTTTCGCTTTCGATGCAGGCGCGCCTTGCATCTCTCGACGCCGCTTTTTTCAGCGGGGACAATGCGGCAAATTATGCATCCGAAAGAGCACATATCATTTCGGAGATACAAAAACGTCTCGCATTTCCCGAACTTGAAAAACGAGCGGCTTCCCGTCTCTATGCGCTTTTGGGCCGCGCATATTTTATCGGCGGCAATTCGAACGAAGCGAAAAAATGCTACGAGCAGGCTGCCCGCCGCTATGCCGACGACAGCGAAGCGATCGTGCTCGGTCATCGCTTGGGAATTATTAATTTAAAAGAAGCGCTTTCGCTTCGAAGCGGAGACGGAGTTCTCGTGCTCGAATCCGCCCTCGACGCATACAAGGCGGGAAGGTACGATGAAGCGGCAGGCCTCTTCGATACTGCTTTTTTGCTTCTCGCTCCGTTTTATAAAAGCGCGTATTCGCCGCTTCGAGAAAAAGCATGGCGTCTTAAAGATGCCGTTTCAGACGACAAAGCGCTTGCGAAATTTTTGCCGCTTGAATCGATCTCGCTTTTGCAGATGATCGAAATTACGCAAGCGTCGACGCAGCTTTTGGATATCTACACCGGAGGAAAAAAGTACGGGGGCGAAAGATTGTTCGCCGTTGTGCGGGGTGCTGGTTTGTTGAAAAGCGTTTCCGGTATTTCGGATGACGGTCAACTCCGATCGACAGCGGAAGCGAGCCGTATTCTTTGTGCACGCTTTTTATGGAACTTGCGGACGGCTGCGGGAAAAAATCCGAACCCCGCACGATATTCCGAGCGTTACCGCAGCAGAATGCTTTCGAGTCCGATTCCCGATGTGCCGCTCGCTTCTCCCGATTTCGATGCGGTGCTCGGCAGCGTTGAAAACGAACTGATGACGCTCCGCGACGGCGTCAATTTTTATCCCGAAGGAAAGGTGTCGGGTGCCGAATTCAACGCGGGCCTTACAAAGATACGATAGCATACCGTGATCCGGCACGTCGCTTAAAACGAAGTGTCGAAACGCCGGTTTTAAAAATCGATCAAATGCCGTTGTAGTGCGTTTTTGTTTTTTCCCGCACATAGGCGACAAAGTCTTTGAGCGAAAACGTTTTTTGTTCGAGACCGCTGTCGGCGCGGAAGCGGACGGTTACCGCACCTTCGTCTTTTTCTTTTTGTCCGACGATGAGGATGTACGGCGTTTTGCGCTCCGAGCTTATCGATTTGATTTTGCTTTTCATATTGCTTTCGTCGACGTATGCGTTTGCGCGTATGCCTGCTTCGGCGAGCGCGCTTCGCACAGCTTCGGCATACTCGTAAAAGTCGGGTCCGACGGGAACGACGGCCGCCTGTTCGAAGTGGAGCCACGCGGGAAAAGCGCCGGCGTAGTTTTCGATGAGGATGCCGATAAAGCGTTCGAGCGATCCGAGCACGGCGCGGTGCAGCATAACCGGATGGTGCTTTTGATTGTCCTTTCCGATGTATTCCGCGTTGAGCCGTTCGCTTGACGGCAGCTGGTAATCGAGCTGAATCGTACCGCACTGCCATTCGCGGCCGAGCGCATCGACGAGGGTAAATTCGAGTTTCGGCCCGTAAAATGCGCCTTCTTTCGGCTGCACGTCGTAGTCGAGACCCGCTTCTTTGCACGCGTTTCCGAGAGCGCTTTCGGCGTGATGCCACGTCGCTTCGTCTCCGACGTGATCGTCGGGCATCGTGCTCAGTTTGACGATGAGATTTTTATTAAAACCGAAATCACCGTATACACCGACGAGGAGCTTGCAGAACTTTGCGACTTCGCTTTCGATTTGCTCTTCGGTACACAAAATGTGCGCATCGTCCTGCACGAAGCCTCTCACGCGCATGATGCCGTGAAGAGTGCCGCTCGGCTCGTTGCGTACGCAGTGACCGAACTCGGCAAGGCGCATCGGCAGGTCTTTATAGCTTCTCGTCCGCGTTTTAAATATTTCGATCGCGCCGGGGCAGTTCATCGGCTTGATCGCGAACATGCGCTTTTCGCTTTCGGTGATAAACATATTTTTTTGATAATGTCCCCAGTGTCCGCTCCGTTCCCACAGCGTACGCGGCATGATTGCAGGCGTATTGACTTCCATATAGCCGTCGGCTTCGAGCTTTTTTCGCATGTATTCCTGCAGCGTTATATACACAGACCAGCCGTTCGGATGCCAAAAAATTTGACCGGGATCTTCGTCGTCTATGTGGAAGAGATCCATCTTTACGCCGAGTTTTCGATGATCGCGCTTGTCGGCTTCTTCGAGCATTTTGAGATAATTTTTCAAATCGTCCGGCTTTGCAAAGCAGGCTGCGTATATGCGCGTGAGCATCGGCTGACTTGCGTCTCCGTGCCAATATGCGCCCGCAATTTTCATCAATTTAAAAGCCTGCGCGTTTATCTCTTTCGTGCTCGAAACGTGCGGTCCGCGGCAGAGATCGCGAAAATCGTCCTGTTCGTAAGTGGAGATCGCTTCGTCTGCGGGAAGGGTTTGTATCAAATCGATTTTATACGGCTCGTCTTTGAAAAGGGAAAGCGCTTCGTCTTTTGAAATCTCTTTGCGCACGAATTCGTGATTGCCCGAAAGAATTTTCCGCATCTCTTTTTCGACCGCAGGAAAATCGCTTTCCGAAAATTTGACGTCTTTCGGAAAATCGAAATCGTAATAAAAGCCCGTATCGATCGCGGGGCCTATAGCGATTTTTGTACCCGGATAGAGATGTTTAATCGCTTCCGCCATAACATGTGAACAGCTGTGCCTGATCGTCTGTAATCGTTCGTCGAGTGCCATATACGTACCATCGTAAGTTAAATCTAAGGAAGCTTCTAAGAGGTGATATCTTTAGAAGCTTCCCGCAGTATTTCGAATTTTGTCAAACTCGAAATCGAATGTTTAATCAATAACCCCGACGCAGCCTTGCAGCGAAGCTTCAAGCGGCATCGGGTACAGTGTTCAACGTTTCGCACTGTATGTTTTCTATAAGGCGGTTGCAGTCGGCTTTAATACCCTTTATTACGGCGCAGAGAGAGCGTCGGATATATTAAAGCCTCCGCACGAATAAAACCGTGTTATAGCTTAAAGCGCGCGCTTACGTTTGCGCTCCACAGGTTATTCCTCGGGTTCCAGCAGCCGCCGACGGTGCAGTCGAAAAAGAGGATGTTTAAGCCGAGACCGGTATAGAGCTGCGGCTGGATTTTTCCCCATGCAAAACCGTTCGAATTGTAATCGTGCGCTTCGCTTCCACTTCCGTTGGGAACGTTACCCGAGAGGGCACCTGCTTTATATGTCGACGAATATGCATAATCGTAATGGTTTTTCGACGCCGTAACGTAGGCGCGCATACCGGCGTAGGGCGTCAGGATAAAGAATTTTTTCGAAACCTGCGCCTGTACGAAAAGCGTGTGCAGGTCGAAGTTCGTATTCATATCCGTATTTGCCGTAACCGTTGCAGTGGTAATGCCGGGAATGCCGTGTGCGGTTAAGTCGGATGTATACGTCGACGAACCTTCCGCACCGAGCGCCATGTGCGTGTATATGTAACCCGCACCGACGGATATTTTCGGAAGCAGTGTGCTTCCTTTCATAACGGCATAGCGAATATCGCCGCCGAACGAATAGTACGTGATCGTTCCCGTAAAATCTTCGAACTTTAACGAATTGATTTTTAAGTATGAACCGTACAAGCCGACATCAAAGGGAAGGATGATGCCGCCCAAACGCGCGTTTATCGAATAAGCGGGAAAGGGGATAGTGTTCGGGATCGAAAAATTGAAGTCTTTCGATGCTCCCGGAGTCTTGCCGTTGATTTCGTTGACGATTGCTTCGGCAGTCGATGAAAATTCTTTCGTATTCATAAACGTGCCGGAAACCGTAAGGCCGATACCGAAATGCGGCGGTGCGGACGGGAACAGTTTTCCGATATATGCGTCCGACCAAACGCCGAGCTGCGTCGTCGTTTCGGGAAGCACTTCCGTCACTTTGTCCGTAAAAGATTCGAACGCTTTGTCGATATCCGCGTTTGCTCCGAAAACGGAAGCGGTCGATAAAAGAGATGCCGCCGCGAATACGAAAAGCGATTTAAAGAGATTGCGTATTGTCATAAAGCCCTCCTATATAAGATTGTATTCAGTATATCTGGTATATAGGCAAAATACAAGAGTGCGGAAGAAATTTGCTCGAAATCGCTAGAAATCACGGAAATCAATTTTCAATGGGTATTTTCTAATGGGTAATGAGGCTGTATTGAGTTTTCCATTTCATACGGAGACGCGATACCACCGTACCGTACATTGAGCGAAGTTCCCCGCGCAACTTGCAACGAGCGCGTAAGCGCGAAGTTTCGAGCGCAGGAAACGATGTTCCCGTTTATTTTTATAAAAAAGCGCGTAATTTATAGCTTTGTAAACGATATATAGTTCAGCGGCTTCCTTGCCGCACTATCTCAATAATCGAAGGTGCAGCTATGGAATATACCCATAAACCCGTCGAAGAACTCACCTTTACCGACGACTTTATGTTCGGCACGGTCATGAAAAACAAAATAATTTGCAAAGGCGTCATCGAACGGCTCCTGCACATCAAAGTCGGCAAAATCGAATATCCCTCCCTGCAAAAAACGATAGCACCGTTTTACGAAAGCAAAGGTATACGCCTCGACGTTTATGTTTCCGACTCGGAGCGTGTCTTCGATATCGAAATACAAACGTCGATTCCGCCTTCTCTTCCCAAGCGCACGCGTTATTACCAAAGCCTTATGGATGTCGATAACCTCTTGCGGGGCCAGAATTATGCGGAATTAAAAGAGAGCTACGTCATCTTTATCTGTACGCAGGATCCCTTCGGTAAAGGCTTACCTGTGTATACGTTTCGCAACGTATGCAGTGAAGACGGCACTCTTTTTCTTGATGACAAAAGCGCTAAGGTGTTTTATAATGTGGGTGCCTACGGTAAAGAGGGAGAGCCTGAATTGAGCGCATTGTTGCAGTATCTTTGCGAGAGGCGGGCGACGAGCGGTTTTACACAGCGGATTGATGAGCTTGTCGAAAAAGCGAAACGGAACGAAAAGTTCAGGAGCCGGTATATGTCGTTGAATATCAGAGAAGATGACTTACGCATGGCAGGTGAAAAGATCGGCTTTGAACGGGGGAGACGCGACGGTATTGCCGCGGGATCGTATCAAAAAGCACGAGAAACGGCGAAAATTTTATCGGGTATGCAGATGAGTCTTGAAGCAATAGCAAAAGCGACCGGCCTCTCGGAAGCGGAAATCGAAAAATTGTAATGGTATTTGCTTTTCAAAAAGCTCGACATCCGGCCTTTTAGGTAAAAATTGATTTCCGTGACGGCCAAGCCGTTTTTCTCTCATAGGAGACGCGAAAAAATCCTGCGCACTGCTCGGAATTATTTTTTAAGTCGAGAGTTGAAAAACGCTTGGTGCGTTTTTCTTTTATAGGAGACGCGAAAAAATCCTGCGCGGGGAACGTCCTTCAACGCACGGCAGGGATGCCGTGTCGTATCTTTACGAAATGGTCGCGTATTTTTGCGCAGCAAAAATACGGTAGTGAGCGGTATACGGATGTACCGCGAACGACCACTGCTCGGATTTATTTTTGAAAGTCTGGAGTTGAAAAACGGCCAAGCCGTTTTTCTCTCATAGAAGACGCTCGCGATTTCTCCGCACTGCTCGAAATCTCGCGCTCTAGTATTTTTTCCCTTTTTCCTGTATACTGTTTTCCACTTTAACTATAGAGGCGTTTTGTGTATACACCGGTAAATCCGAAAGCGGACTTTCCCAAGCAGGAAGAAGAGATTCTGAAGTTTTGGCGGGACAACGATACGTTTAAAAAGTCCCTCGCACAGCGCGAAGGTGCTGAAGAATACGTGTTTTACGACGGGCCTCCGTTTGCGACGGGGCTGCCGCATTTCGGGCATTTTATTCCTTCGACTATCAAAGATATTATCCCGCGCTATCAGACGATGAAGGGGAAAAAAGTCGAACGCCGTTTCGGATGGGACTGTCACGGGCTTCCCGTCGAAAATTTGATCGAAAAAGAACTCGGCATCAATTCCAAGCACGAAATCGAAGCTTACGGCGTCGAAAAATTCAACGATGCGTGCCGTGCGAGCGTGCTGCGCTATACGGATGAGTGGCGGAGGATCATCACGCGCATGGGGCGCTGGGTCGATTTCGACAACGATTATAAAACGATGATGCCCGATTACATGGAATCGATTTGGTGGGTCGTAAAAGCGCTGTGGGATAAAAATCTCATCTACGAAGGAAGCTATATCCTGCCGTATTGCCCGCGCTGTGCGACGGTTCTTTCGAATCACGAACTCGCCCTCGGCTATAAAGACGTGCAGGACCCTGCGATTACGGTGCGGTTTAAGGCGACAAAAGCTCCCGATGCCATAGACGATGCGGATTTTGCAAACGGAAACACGTATTTCCTTGCGTGGACGACGACTCCGTGGACGCTTCCTTCGAACGAAGGTCTTGCGATGGGGGCGGATATCGATTACGTTAAAGTGCGCGATACGGCTTCAGGCGATTATTATATTCTCGCGGCGGCGCGCCTCGGTGCATATTATAAAGACGAAAAAGAGTATTCGATCGTCTATACCCGAAAGGGAAGCGATTTTTTAGGCGCGACCTACGAACCGCTTTTTCCGTATTTTAAACATCTGGCGGTAATGGACGACGGATCGGCCGGCGCGTTCAGGATATTCAACGGAGATTTCGTTTCGACTGAAGACGGTACGGGCATCGTCCATACGGCGCCGGCTTTCGGCGAAGACGACAACAAGCTTTTTCAGGGTACGGGTATTCCCTGTGCCGAACCGATCGACGCCGAATGCCGCTTTACGCATGAAGTGTCCGACTACGAAGGCCGCTTCGTAAAAGACTGCGACAAAGACATCATGTCGCGTTTGAAAGCCGAAGGAAAACTCGTCAAACGGGATACGATCGTGCACTCCTATCCTCATTGCTGGAGGTGTTCTTCACCGCTCATCTACCGCAGCATCGGAAGCTGGTTCGTAAAAGTTTCCGAAGAGCACGACGTATTGCTCAAAGCGAATGCCGAAATCAATTGGCGGCCTCCGCATATCAAAGACGGGCGGTTCGGAAAATGGCTTTCGGGCGCGCGCGATTGGGCGATCAGTCGAAACCGCTTTTGGGGCAATCCGATTCCGATTTGGAAGTGCGATTCGTGCAAAGAATCGATCTGTGTCGGAAGCAGGGAAGAACTCAAAGCGCTTTCGGGCGTCTATCCCGAAGATCTGCACAAACAGTTCGTAGACAAGATTACGATTCCGTGCAAAAACTGCGGCGGTACAATGAAGCGCATTCCCGAAGTGCTCGACTGCTGGTTCGAATCGGGTTCCATGCCTTATGCGCAAAATCATTATCCTTTTGAAAATAAAGAGTATTTCGAAAAGCATTTTCCGGCGGATTTTATTTCGGAGGGTCTCGACCAAACGCGCGGCTGGTTTTATACGCTCACCGTGCTCGCAGCCGAACTCTTCGATCGCCCCGCATTTAAAAACTGTATCGTAAGCGGTCTCGTGCTCGCTTCGGACGGGCGCAAAATGTCGAAGAGTCTCCGCAATTACACGGATCCCGAAGAAGCGATTTCAAAATTCGGCGCCGACGCGATACGCCTCTTTCTCATGCACTCTCCGGTCGTCAAAGCGGACGACCTTCGCTATTCGGACGACGGCGTGCGCGATATTTTAAAAGGCATCGTCATACCGTTGTGGAACAGTTACAGCTTTTTTGTGCAGTATGCGAATATCGACGGCATCTCGCCCGACGGACATGAATTCGATGAAGCGCTTCCGCAAAATCCGCTCGATGCGTGGCTCCTTTCGATCACGCAAAAGCTCGTCAAAAGCGTGAGCGCTTCTCTCGACTCCTACGACCTTTCCGGCGCGATCGATCCCATCGTGCATTTTATCGACGAACTCAACAACTGGTATATCCGACGAAACCGCCGCCGTTTTTGGAAAAGCGAAAACGACCGCGATAAAAAGGAAGCGTACGCGGCGCTGTACATTGCGCTCAAAACTTTTGCGCTCGCCGCATGTCCCTTTATCCCCTTTATCACCGAAACGATTTGGCAAAATCTCCGCACGAAAAGCGATAAAGAATCGGTACACCTCGAAGACTATCCCGTATACGGCAAAAAGCTGCGGAACGAAGCGCTCGAGTTTAAAATGGAAGCGGTGCAAAAAGCCGTTTCGATGGGACACGCGCTCAGAAATCAATTCAATATAAAAAACCGCCAGCCGCTTGAAAGCGCGGCTCTCGTAACGCGGGATCCCGAAGAAAAAAAAGTGCTTGCCGAAATGGAAGATTCCATACGCGAAGAACTCAACGTCAAGCGCATCATCTTTCACGAACGGGAAGACGAACTGGTCGAATACCGGGCGAAGGCGAATTTCCGCGTACTCGGAAAAGAAATCGGTCCGCTCATGAAAGAGGCATCCGCAAAGATCGCTTCTCTCGACCACGAAGCCATTCAAACGATCCTCGACGGTTCGAAATTGACGATCGAAGTCGAAGGGAAGAGCATCGACCTCGACGGTACGAAAGTGAACGTCGAGCGCATCGAAAAAGACGATTTGAAAGTGCTCAACGACGGCACGCTGACGGTGGGCTTGGACACGAAGATCACCGACGAGCTTAAAAAAGAAGGCTGGGTGCGCGATTTGGTGCGCGGCATACAAAACCTCAGAAAGGAAAGCGGTTTTGCCGTTACCGATCGGATCCGTCTTTCGCTTTCAGGCGATGCGGAACTCAAATCCGCGTACGAACTCTTTGCACCCTTTATCGAAAACGAAACGCTCGCCGTTTCGTCTTTTTGGCTCGCCTCCCTTTCGGGAAAGAACGTCGAAGCCGAAGATAAACTGTGGAAGGTACAAATTGAAAAGGCGTAATTTGCCGTCCGTATATGCGGCCGTTTTTGCTTCTCTTACCCTTGTTATTCTGGGATCGTGTGCGTCGCTTCCGAAAGGAGCGGAAGTCAATCCGATCGATTTGCTTTCGGGGAATGCCTCTTTTTATATGCGGATCCCGAAAAAAACGGACGGCGAACTCGTCGAACGGATTTTGAGGGCGAGCGCGCAGCATATTTCCGAAAGCGATGCAAAGCTTATCTCAGGCCGCATCGATACGATTTACGCGGCGATCTCGCGCACGAAAACGAGCTTTTCGGTCGAAGCCGCCGTTTCCGGAAATATTCCGAGGCGCACGGCTCATGCGCTTCTTTTAAAAAGCGCGCAGTGGAAAACCGAAACCCATATACCCGAAAGAAGCATTCGTCCGTATTTTTATTACGCGTCGAACGGCGTTTCTCTCGCTTTTCCGTCGCCGAGTATCGTCTGCGTCGCAAACGATGTGAGGCCCATGCTTTCCTCGTTCGATGCTCACACATACGGGGGGAGCATCTCGCACAATGTGAGCGATGCCGTCTATGACTGGCTCGATGTGTCGGGGAGCGAAATACGTTTTTACGCGCCGAACCCGCTTTCGTTTTTGACGATCCTCACGGGCACGAATTTAAATCTGCAGCTCAATTACGTCAAAGGTGCAATGATAAGCGACAGCGCGCATGAAGATCAGTATCTCATGTCGATCGAATTCGATTTTAATAATAAAAATATCGTGCGCGCGGGAGAGGCGATGCTCGCTCTCGCATTCGGTTTGACAAACGCGCAAACGACGAGAAATTCGCCGACGAATATTACGGTATCGGGTATTCGAATCAATAAGCGGCAGCTGTATAAATTGTTCGTATTGTAAAAATATGCCGCAGAAGCCGAGTGAAAAATCGGCGCGGCTTTGAAATTTTAGGCGATCGCGGAGGAACTATGGCAGGCGATGAAGTTATCTTGAAAGCGGAAGACCTCGACGGGTACTTGACGCGGCAGGATCAAATCGATTTGGATGAGCTCGATAAAATGTACAAAGAAACGATGAAGTCGTTCGATCCTGTAAACAAACAAAAGATCATCGATGCGTTCAATGCGATGGGACACAAAATGCAGGAGATCTGTGCGGGACACCCGCACATACGCGTCTATTCCTTTGTCACCGAAGAGGGCGCGCACGCCGAAGCGTCCCGCGTCATCTCGAAGCTGCGCGATATAAATACGAGTCATCAGGAATTTATCTATTACAGCCAACGCGCGTATGAAATGCTGTTTCGTATGGCGTACACCGATGCGCATTCGTCGAAAAAAAATTATATGATCGTCAAAACGCCGGTAACCTATCCGGTGCAAAATTACGCCGTCCACAAAATACCCGATATCGACTCGAAAATCGAAAACGCCGTGATGTGCGTCATGCTCCGCGGTGCGCTGCTTCCGAGTATGATCATATCGAAAGAGATCGAAGAGTATTCGTCACACGATTACGTGACGCCCTTTGCGCTTTTTAAGATCAGCCGCAACGATCAAAAATCGGAAGCGGATATGGAATACGTTTTGAATTTGAAAAAGTCGTTTTTCAATCTCGAAGAACTCGACGGAAAGGATTTGATTTTCGCAGACCCGATGAATGCGACAGGCGGCTCTCTCGTCACCGTCGTAAAATATCTGCAGGGGCAGGGTGTCCGTCCGAAATCGATTCAATTTTTTAACACGATTTCCGCGCTCAAAGGCAGTATCCGCGTTACGCGCGCCCTCGAAAACTGCACGTGCTATACGCTGTGGCTCGATCCCGCGCTCAACACGTCCGCATACATCATGCCCGGCTTGGGGGATGCGGGTGACCGCTTGAACGGCACGGACGCCAAAGATTCGCCGCGCAATATCATGCAGCTCATCGCCGATTACGGAAGCAATATCGCAGGTTTGTACCGATCGCAGCTGTACAAAATCGAACAGACAGTGTTGGGTTGATGATGCGGAAAGCGGCTGTCCTTTTAGCGGCGTTGTTGATCGTTTCGTGTAAAACGGGCGCGCATTTTCCGATCCCCGGAGAAGCTGCCGTCACTCGCTCATCCCTTGCCGCCGAATACATGGCAATCGCCGATGCATACGCCGAACTTGAAAAATACGATAAAGCCGCTCCTTACTATAAGCGTGCAATGCAGGACGAAAGCCTCTATTGGACTGCGATATACAAATTAGGCAGGATGTACGCGCTGTCGAAAAATTGGCCGGAAGCCGAAAAAATCTACAAACGGCTGCTCGAGCGCGATGCTCAAAACGTGAGCGTGCGGATGTCGCTTGCGTATATACAAGCGATGTCGGGCGATCTTGCAGGCGCAAAGGCGGCGTATAAAACGCTCGTCGATGAAAATCCGCAAAACGAAACGGTGCTCGTGAACTTCATCGCCGTTTTGCTCTCTCAAAAAGATACGGCCGGTGCGGAAGAATCTATCGCGCTCTTAAAAGAACGGTTTCCCGAAAGCGCATCCCTTGCCGATTACGAAAAGCGTTTGTCCGATTTGAAAAAGCCGGCCGAGGAAAAAGCTTCGAAAGGCGGCTCTGCGGATACAAAAGATGAAACTTCGGAAGGAAACGCAGCGGATAAGACCTCAGATCCTGCGGATAAAAGCGGAGCTGCCGACAAAAGCGGAGCGGACAAAAGCGGAGCGGACAAAACCGCTGCGGATAAAAGTGCGGACGCGGTAAAAGGTGAGGCTTCTGCGGATAAAAACGCGGCGGTAAAACGGAAGCTCTGAAGTCCGTGCAGGGAATAACGCCCGCTCAGCTTTGCCTTTCCTCGATAAACCTGCGGTATTTGTCGGCGTCTGCGCGGAATGCGACGATCGGGGAAGTTTCATCGTGCAATGCGTTTTCAAGCGCTTCGCTCGCTTCCTGTATGAGGCGCTTTCCCGGCAGCATCCGCACGGAGCGGGACGAAATGCCGATTGCACATTTCGGTTCCATATTTTCGCCTTTTATTATTTTGACGATATCTTCTCGAACCCCGGCGGCGATTTCGAGGGCGCCGTCGACGGTCGTATCGAGTTTAATTATCGAAAATCCGTCGGTCATATATTCGAAAAGCAGATCGTTCGATTGAAAGCGTTCGAAAAGGTATGCGCATATTCGTTTTGATGCGCTTGAAGTGAACGAGAGGTTCGGAATACGTATCATAAACAGCGACAGATCCCGTTCCGAAGATGCCGCTCGTATCAATTCACCGTCGAGCCGCCCTTCAAGATTGTACGCATGGCCGAAACCCGTGAGGGGCGAAAAGCGGTCTGCCGAATCGTTTTGCGCTTCGTCCGCTTCTTCCACAAACGGCGTTTCAGGCGGAACGTAGGTCGTTTCACTGCCGCTCGTATCGTTTTCGAATCGGCCGTAGGATATTTTTTCCGCATCGTTCCCGGCTGTGCCGCCGGACATTTTTAGGTGCGCGGCTGCATCCCGCCGCATAATTTCTTCTTCCTCAAATACATCGTCCGTATCGGGCAATGCGGCATCCGGTACGGATAAAGCGCCGTACTTGTCTTTGTTGTCCGCTGCAATCGGCATATCGGCCGTCGAAAATCCGTCGTCAATCGGAAAATCGTCGTCGAAGGGGTAGGAGCCGTTTTCCGCCGGCGCGAGAGGAGCATCATCGTATGCCGCTTCGGAGATAATGTCGGTACGGTCCGCTGCGGTGTTTTCGGAATTCGCAAAATGCAGATACAGTATTAAAATGAGCGTAAATACGGTAATGACGAGTATGACGATAAACGAAAAGCGCGCATAGTAAAAGACGAAAACAGGCCGGATGAGATACATCGATGCCGAGAGAATGTACGTGTCGTCTCCCGCTTGAAAGCTGCTCGAATGCATTTCGCAAAACTGCGACGTGCGTATCGATGAAATGTCTTCGTTTTGCGGATAGGCGAAGAGAATACCCGATGTGTTTTTTAAAGTGATAAAAGCGTAGTCGTCGTACGTGCCGCACGCTTTTACGAAAGCGTCTCGGAAATCGGAAGACGAATCGCCGTAGCGTGAAAGCGCGTCTCGGGTTGCGGCAGCGAGGCTGTCGAATGTACGGCCGGTGCGCTCTCTTCCGGCGGCGTATTCGCAGCCGAGTTTATAGCACAAAAATATGATTGCCGCCGCAAAGATTGCGGATATGACGATCGAATACACGGTAATGCTTTTACGTTTCATATTGTCGAGTATATCTCAGAATCTCGGCGTATGCAAGTTTCAAGAGTTCGGAAAAAGTTTTGCCTGCGTTTTCGTTTTTTGATTTCCGAAGAGAAGCGACGGCGGGAAATAACGATGCGATTGCGGGATCAAAATCGGGATATGAAAGCTCCCGTACGGAATGCGAAAAATCGGTTTTAAAAAATGCGGCGAACGACGCCATATCGAATGAAGTGCAAAAGCGGAGCGGAGAGGGTGTTTTTTTTGCGCTTGCGCGGTAGAAAACGCCGTCACGGTCGATATGCGTACAGTATTCTGCGAGGTGCGATTCGAATGTTTTGCGGTATGCGTCGAGCATCTCCGTCGTGCGGGAACCTGCGTTTTGAAAAAGTTCGGTGCGGAACATAAGCGCGTCGAATGCCGTCTCCGCCGAACGGGTACGTCCGCTTTCGGCGTTGTAGAGCGAGTCGAGGTAGGTGCCTTTCATGTACGGTTTTTCCGAATACGAAAAATCCGCTCCGCAGACGGCGATATCGGAAAAGCCCGCTTTGAGCGCAAAGTCGAGCGCGGCGATCGTCACCGTTCCCGCTCCCGTCGCAACGTGCGGAAAAGGTGTACCCCTTTTGCGTTCCGAAAACCGCGATGCGTACTCGGCAAGCGGATGACCTGTTTGAACGAAGGCGATTTTGCCGCCGGATTTTTTAATAAAACGCACTGCGCTCGGATGAGCGCACAAGTCGAAAATGAAGAGCGTTCGATGCCGTTCCGTTTCGGAGAAAAAATGTTCCGCCGACAGAATTTGACCGTCGATCGACACGACGGCGTCGCATCCTATGCCGCGCTTTGAAAAACTTCGGTATGCGGTATCGGTTGCAACGATATAAAAATCGTTTCGCTTTTTTTTGATGTATAAAATCGCTTTGTCGAGCGAAGGACCTGCCGCTGCGATGAGCGCCGTTTTTCCGGCGGGAGCGGTGAACGCCGCTTTGTTTTGCGTGCCGTCCGTCCCTGCAGATTGCGCATCGCCGGTCGTGCGGGATTGGGCGCCGATTTGAGTGAGGTTTGCGATGATATTGCGCTGCCAGATTTTTCCGAAGTGTGTTTGGGCGGAATAATCGGCTGCAATCGCTTTCGCCGCGCTCGTCGTCTCGGCTCGAAAGACTTCGATGCCGCTTTTGTTTTCTTTCGCCCACGAAGGCGTTTCGATGATCGAAAACGAACCGTAAAACGCGGGTACGTAAAAGCCGAGCATCGTGTCGAAGGTCTTTTCAAGGGGAAAGATGCGGATGTGCTTGTCCGAAAGCAGATCTCTAAAGACGGGGATCCGATTTAAAAAATCGATGTCTTCCTGCGAGTTTTCCGCAGCGAGGATGATAGAGCCGGGAAAGCGTTTTTTGAGCGCGCGGATAAAGTAGCCGCCGCCCGCTCCCGCGACGATAAAAAACTTCGATTCGTTTACCCGTAAAGCCGCCTGTTCCGCTTCTTTTTCCGGGTCGTAGCGCGAGTGCATGCTTTTGCCGTTGTAAAAAAGGGGGACGGGGCTTCCGTTTTTCGCGGTGACGATCGATGAAAAAAGCACCTTCATCCTATTATCCTCGCAATCTTTTTCGACAGCGCGTCGCTTTTTTTTGCGAGCGTTTCCGTTTTGCTCCCTTTTTTTTCCGCATCGATTTCACGCTGCCGCGAAACGTATTCCGCGGGAAAAATTTCGTGAAGCCATGCGTCGCTTCCTGCGTGCAGCTTTAAAAAATCGAGCGCGGCTTTTTGTACGGCTTCTTTTTTCGGAAGCGCTTCATCTTCGATGCGCGGCAAGATTCGTTGCTGCGAAAGCGATTGTTCAAAAAAAGCGGTATCGACATCGGCGATCGCGCCGAGCGTATTTAAAAAGCGGTAATCGTGCGCGAAGCGGTATACGTTTTTTACCCGCGCTTTCGGAAGCGATTGAAACCATTGCCGGTAGAGTTCAAGTGAACCGGAAGCAAAGCGGGAAGCGCTGCTTTTCGTTTCGTTCGGATATGTTTTCATGCAGGACGCTGTGGCTTTTTCTTCGAGCGCATTCGGCCGGGCGTGCTGCAAGCCGGAAGCGGACGCCATATCGAGTCCGCACAAAAAAACGCTCCCGTCCGTTATGCTCTGCGCAAAGTCGAGCGCGCTGCCGCTGACCGTACCGTTTCGTTCGATTTTCATCGAAGGGATGCCGCACGCTGCAAAAAGGCTTGCGGCAAATCCGTCGCCGTATGACAGCGGGATGATGCCGCTCGTCGATAAAATATCTCCGCTGCACGAAGCTTCTTCCGCAAGCGCAAGCGGTATGTGCGGAAAACGCAGCAGCGGCGACAAGTGCGCTTTTGCGTAAAAGCCGCCGTCGGTTGCGACGCAGACATCGGGGATGATGCCGTATGCAGTTAAAACCGAAAGAGCGGATGATGCGGCGATGAGAAAGTACGACGGTCGAAACTCCGCGAGATAGGGGAGTGCGCTTTTGAGGCTCGGCCCTGAAGCTGCGACGACGACGGGAGATGAACCTTTGACGATGCGCCGTGCGCGTTCTATGTGCTTGCAGATAAAAAACGCATTCGCTATCCAGCGAGAGGCAAAACAGCTTCGCGTAAAGAGGACGTCGCGTCCCTTATCGACCGCGTATTTTATCTCCTGCCAGACCGCCGCATTTTTTTCGGGAAATGCACGTGCGGACGGCTGCCACGAAGCGAAAAGAGCGGAGCACAAACCTTCTTCGCCGAGTTTGTCGAAGAGCGTATCCGAAAGCCGGAGCGCACTTTGCGCCGCATCGAAAACGATATCCCACCCTTTGTCCGCTTCGGCAAAATCCGGCGCATAACGCACGGCGACGAGGACGGCAGCGGGAAAGCGCTTTCGAAAAAACTGCGCGCAATACGATAGGGCGGGTTCGGTGACGACGATGTACTGCGGATAAAAAGAAGGCGACATTGTGTCGACAAAGCGTTCGGCTTCGCGTTCGGGATCGTAGGATGAATGGAGATTCGTGCCGTTTACGGCGCAGGACGGAAGACCGCTTTTTGCGGTAAAAAAGCGTATGCCCAAGGCATCAACCTTCGGCGGTAAATCGTTCGATATCTTCGGTTGTGTGCGCCGTGCCCGCTTTGATGAGCATGAGCGATTCCGCCGCCGCGTCGAGCAGGGGAGTGAGCGCTCGGTTTACGTGTAATTGCAAAACGGCTTCGTCGAAATCCGCACGGCAAAAGAGGACGATATGCAGTTCACCGTTTTTGCCCCTGCAGCAGATGTTCGGAGCGGCAAAGGAGCGTTCGAGTATGTCGGCCGCATCTGCGTAGATCGCAGTGAAAATCCGATCTTTGATCGGCGCGCTTTTTGGCGCATCGGAAACGAGTATTCTGTTTATCGCAATTTTTGTCGACAGCAAAAAGAGCGTTGCATCTTTTTCCTGTAAAAGAGAGGAGTCGACGGAAAAAAGCGATTTGTTGTTCTTTCGACTATCGCCGTTTTTAATAAATGCTGCAAGGGGGATTTTTATCGCTTCGACGGGCGGAACGGAATCTTCCCCTATAAAATCCGCTTTTACAAAGATCGCATCGGATGAGAGGCGCAAAAAATGAAGACATGAAAGTTTTTCTTTTATGCGCGGTGAAAAAAGCTGGTAAAACGCGGTGAGATTGCCGGCCGGCTTTGAAAAGCTTTTTACGGACGGATCTTTGCCGATCGTGCCGTCCCAAAAATCGGAAGATGAAACGGAAAGAACTGCGCTTGCAGCGTCAAGTCCCGTACAGCCGCTCATCGTAAAGCTGCCGTCGGTCATTTGAAAGACGGCACCGTGTCGGATATGAAAATCTTTGCACAGCTTTGAAAACGAAGCGTACGACGTTTTTTGTACAAGCGGAGCGGCCGCGGCTAAAAGACCGGGAGATTTTTTTGCCTGTCCGCCCGAAGCGAGACCGAGCAAGCCCATATTATGCCAATCCCAAATCCGCAAAAAGTTTTTTATACGTCGCGAATTGTTCCGAACGCGCGAATTCGACGATCTTTTCTTCGGGCAAATCTTCGAGCAGCTGATCCATATACAGGAGAACCGATTTGATTTCTTCGGTCAAATTTGCAGGCAGACCGGAAGCTTTTGAAGCGGACGCAGAATCCGCTTTTGCCGCAGGTTCTTCGGCGTCGGTAAAGGCGACTTCGGCCGGAGAAGTTTCCGCAGCAACGGAATCCGCCGTAAAAAAATCGTCCGGCGTCGCAGGCTGCTCCGATTCGGTTTTGAAAAAATCATCCGTCGCTGTCGTATCCGCTTGGAAAAAGTCGTCCGTTGCGGCGTCGGGGAACTCCGTCTGTGAGGGCGAATTCTGCACATCTGCGACAGGCTCGCTCGGTACGGTTCCGGCTAAGATGTCGTCGACTTTCGGAATCGACAGTTCTTCGGGAAGATCGAGTTCCGCATCGGGAAGCTCTTCAAGCTCGGCTTCTTCGGGGAGTTCTTCGAGATCCGCTTCGGAAACGGTATCGGGTTCCGGCGAAAGTTCGGGAATCGCATCGGATTCCGGTGTAAAAAAATTATCCGCTGAAAATTCTTCCGCGGGTTTTTCCGCGACGGGAGTTTCGGGAACGACGGAGAGGTCGACCGCCTCCGCACTTTTTTCGGCGGCTTTTGTTTCTTCTGCGAGCGCATCGACTTTGCTTTCGTTATTCAGGAAATCGGCGCTGCTCATGATATTGTCGAGTTCGTCGCCGGAAAGTGAAATCGTTTCGTCTTCGTCCAAATCGCTGAAAAATCCTCCGGCCTGCGCTTCCGTTGCCGGAGTTCCTCCGCGCGATTTTAATTCGGCGAATTCCGTTTTCAGTGCGGAGATTTCGTTTTTTAATCCCGAAAGATCTTCGACGATTTGCCGCAAAAGATCGTTGCTTTCCGTCCGCGGTGCGGAAACACTGTCCATAAGCGATTTTGCTTCTTCGTCGAAGCTGTCGGGGACGGCGTTTGGCTGTGCGGCGGGAAGGGCGCCGTCGTCGGCCGAAACGGTAAGATCGTAATCGGCACGCGGCGCTTGCACTCGAACGGGTGCCGCGCTTCCGGGCGACGGCGTATCCGAAGGCGCTTCATCGGCGCTGAAATCGACTCCGAAATCGGACAGGTCGACATCTTCCGTAACTGTCGCTTCGGGAGATGCCGTCGCATCGTCTTGTACAAAAGCCGTATCGAGCGATTCGGGAAGTTCGGGGAGGACGGTATTTTCTTCGTTTTCTGCCGGCATGAAATCCTGTGCGGAATCGATTTTCGCTTCTTCTGCACCGAAAAAATCGGGTATGGCTTCTTCGGTCGGAGCGAGCGTTTCAAGCGTATCGTCGGGAACGGGAGGTTCCGAAAAGCCGTTGTCGAGAAAATCTTCGATCGAGACATCTTCGACGGCAAGCGTATCGTTTTGCGTTTTTTCGGATGCAGGTGAGTCTATGTCTGAAAAATCGGGCAGATCGACGTCGAAATTAAAATTATCACCGCTTTCGGATTTCCGGGGTTCGGATTCGGGAGCCCGCTTTACCCAGACGCCGTAACTGTCGAGTTCGTTTTTGTTATCAATACTATGAGCCATATCATTCCCCTCTATGTGCAGAGATGCATAGTCTATCCGTTATACTATCGGCATAAAAGCTGCAAAAAAACAGTATGCTGTCGGGAAAATTCCGACAATATTATCGGTACAGTATAACATATATTTCCGTTTCAGAAAATAGGTGATTACACCGATAAAGACAATATGACGCTGACAAAAACGCTTTCGGCTTTCTTTGCCGGTACCCTCGTATACGTACTTCTTTCGTTTTTCGCCGGCAGAGACGGCATCATCGTATACAATCAGCTGCAAAAACAAAAACGCGTGATAAGCAGGCAAACGGCGATCATCCAAAAGATACACGACGAACTTTCCCTCGAATGCACGGCGCTCGAAAAAGATAAAGACGTTATCGCAGCCTATGCGCGCAAGCTCGATTACGTGAGCGAGGGAGAAAAACTCGTGAAAATCACCGGACTTAAGCCCTACGAAGCGCCGCTCTACGATACGGGAACCGTCATCCGGCGCGCACCCATAGCCTTTATGAGCGAGCGGACGTGCAAAGCGTGCGGCATCGCGTTTTTTGCGCTTATCTTTGTGCTTTTGACGCTTGCCGGAGAAAGCGGAGAAACTATGGCGCGAAGAAAAAAGAAGCAAAGTTTTGCAGGAGAAGACGGACTGAAAAATGCTTCGGCCGACCGCATGCACAGACCGCGTTCCGAATCGCGCGATAAAATACGACATGCGTCTTTCGGCGGTGTACGGTGATTTTGCATAAAACCGACGAAAAAGCGGCTTCCCTCTGTATCGATTTTTTAAAGTGCGGAAAAATCGTTATCCTTCCGACGGACACCGTGTACGGTTTTTCGGGCATCGTCGAAAGCGGCGAAAAAATATTCCGAACCGAAGAAAAAATACGGGCGATAAAGGGCAGGGACGAAGGAAAGCCTTTTATCCGCCTCATCGCGCATCCCGATGAAATCCGCCGTTATGCAAAGGACGCCGTACCGGATTCTCTCCTTGCAAAGTGGCCGGGTGCGCTCACGATCATCGTAAACGACGGAACGGGGGGTACTGCCGCGTATCGCTGCCCGGGAGATGCGTGGCTGAGAGCTGTCATCGCACAAAGCGGTCCCGTCTATTCGACGAGCGTCAATAAAAGCGGAAAACCCGTACTCGAAAAAATAGGCGACATTATCGAAACGTTTGAAGACGATGTCGATTTAATAATTTCATCGGGCGATACGTCGGGCGCCCTTCCGTCGACCATCGTCGATATAAGTTCGGGTACCCTCCGCGTGCTGCGTCAAGGAGCCGTGCAGGTGTAATGCACGGAATGATTTTCGGATAAATTTAACAAAATGATTTTCCGATCATTCGTTTTTGCGCAATATCAGTATTGAACACGGAGCCGTTTGCAGTTCTTTCAAATCATCGGAATGACAGACCCTTCCGTCCGTCAGATTTTCATATTCACCCTCAGGGATAGTAGGTAAAAAAACACAGGCCTGCACAAAATCCGAATTTACGATGATCAGGATTTTTTCTTCGGAACATTCGCGCCAAAAGCCGAATTGCCGGTTTGCAATAAACTCCTGCCGGTACGAACCGCGCTGCAAAGCGGGACGGCTTCGTCGTATTTTCGAAAATGTTTCAATGGACGTACGGATAAAGCCCGCGTCAAAACCCGGCTGCGTAAAATCCGGAAGCTGAGCGAAAGGCGGAAGCGGAGGGCGCAGTTCGTAATCGCCGTCGACTTTCCGCACTCCCCGTATACCGTATTCGCTGCCGTAGTAAACGGACGGGATGCCGGGAATCGTAAAGAGCAGCCCGTATAGCAGATGCAGGTGCCGCGCCGGAGAGGTGAGCGCACTGACCGCTCGATTTACATCGTGGTTGTCCGCAAAATTGTATAATGCGATGTCTTTATACATACCGCTTTCGCCGTTATATTCTCTGTTCAAATTATACGAAAGCTCATACATATTCCGATCGTTCAAACACGACCAAAGCGATTTGTATATCTGATAGTTCGTTACCGAATCGAGCCTGCCGTTCCGCGCCCATTCGGAATAGTCGCCGTGAACTACTTCGCCCATCAGCCAAAAATCGCTCTTTATACTTCGACAAAAAGATCCCAGCGCATCGAGGAACGTTTTACTCAGCACATCCGCCGCATCGAGGCGCAGTCCGTCTATTGCGAATTCTTCGATCCACATTTTTACCGCGCCGAAAAGATGTTCCCGTACGGCGCCGTTATCGACATTCAGTTTTACCAAATCCTTGCAGCCCGCCCAGCCTTCATATTCAAAGCAGTCCCCCTCGGCACTCCGCCGGGAAAAATCAATATTGACATACCAATCTTTGTAAGCGCTGTATTGCCCTTTTTGCCGAATATCCTTAAACGCAAAAAAATCCCGTCCCGTATGATTGAATACCGCATCCAGCACGATCGCGAATCCCTTTTCACGGCACAGACGGCAAAAGCGTTTGAAGCGCTCGTTGTTCCCCAACCGGCGATCCACGTGATAATAATCGACCGTATCGTATCCGTGCGCGCTCGACTCAAAAATCGGCCCGATGAGGAGCGCATTACAGCCTAAGGATCGAATCCTGTCCAACTGCTCCGAAAGTTTTTCAAAAAAATCCCCGGCAGGACACGCAAAATCATTCCGCTTCGGGCAATTCCCCATACCCAGTGCATAGATATGATAAAAAATTTTATCCGAAAATAAATTTGACATATACATCTCCCGGCATCAGTTTGCTACGCCGTAGACAAAGCCGTGTACGATGCGGTAAATCGTTTGATCGTCTCCGGACAATTTTTGATGTACGCATAAAAGCGAAACCGAAATAACGTTGTTGTGGTACAGTATGGAATACAGTTTTTCTTTTCCGCGCATATTGCCGAACTCGTGCGCGGATTTAATAAAAAATTCCGAAAACACCGAATCGAAGCGTTTTTTTAACGGCGCGTAGACCGCTTCGGTTTCCGCATTGCCCGGCGCATTTAAAAGCACGCTGTGCAGATTAAAAAAATCGGGATTTTCAAGCGCAAAATCGATCGCGGCGGTGAGGATTTTTGTCAGGCTTTTCAAAAAATCGTGCTCGTACGCTGCGGCACGCTCGAGCTTTTGCAAAAGCTCCGCTCCCTTTGAATCCGCTATCGCCTGCAAAAGCCCCTGCTTGCTTTTGAAAAAATAATATAAGGTCGGTTTTGTGATGTTTGCGTTTTCGCAAATTTCCTGCACGCTGACTCCTTCGTATCCCTTTTGTGAAAAAAGGCGTATTGCCGTGTTGAGAATTGTATCTCTGCTGTTGTCGTTTATTGTCATATTTATATACCGTTCGGTATATAATGTACCGAACGGTATATTATTTGTCAAGAGGCGGACTGTCGCGTGTTATCGTACAAGCGACCGGTCTCACCGAAGCGGAAATCGAACAGTTGTAAACAGAGCCGTCTCGCGCGGCAACAATTTGTCATATCTCCGATTCGGCGCACCTGCCCTGAAAACAATAATTAATAAAAGTTGTGAAAATCAGCGGAATATGTTATAATAATCATAAGATAGTGGAAGTGTTCGACATCGGAAGACGTGCATCCTGTAAAAGTTTTCAGAGGAGGTTTATGATGAACAAAGTAAAATCAAACCCTGTACATTTGTATAGGGGGGGGGGGACTCGGTAAAACCCTTTTAAAAAAAGTACCGATTGCAGCGGCCGGCGTTTTGCTTTTTGCCGCAGCGCTCGTTTTTACAGGCTGCTCCAACGGCAGCGATTCGGGAGGCGGAACCCCGCCCACACCGCCGCCTAAGCACGCCGTAACATTCAGCGTAGACGGCACGCACGGCACGCTTACGGCAAAAGTTGGCGGGGCGGAAATCAGTTCGGGCGATAAGGTGGAACAGGGTAAAACGATTGTCTTTACGGCAACACCTGATTCGGGCTTTCATGTGAAAGGCTGGACGCTTGACGGCAACGCCGTAAACGGCACAAACAGTTCCTATTCATTTCCTGTTACCAAGGCGGCCGAGGTTAAGGTGAGCTTTGAAAGCAACAGCACGCCGCTTCCGCAGTACGCCGTGAATTTCAGTGTAGACGGCGCAAACGGTACGCTTAAAGCAAAGGCGGACGGCGTACCCGAAACGGAGACAAGCCCCATAAATGTCGAAAAAGGCAAAACGGTAACCTTTACGGCCTTCCCGGCTGCGGGCTACGAGGTAAAAGAGTGGCAGATATTCGGCACGGGAATGGTGTTTGAAGCGGGTACGGGAACTGCGGGAAACAACACGGCGAAGGTAAATCTTAAAGGCAATCTTACCGTAAAGGTGAGCTTTAAAGTGCAAACGCTTACTCCGAAGCACTTGGTAACGATGAGTGCCGGTACAAACGGCGGCATAACTGCCGAACCTGCCCTTCCTGCAGACGGGATGGTAAATGAGAATACGATTATCACCTTTACCGCGAAACCTAACGAAGGCTACACGGTGGACGCGTGGACGATTACGGGCGGGCAGCTCCTTGCAGGCGGACAGGCGGGAAGCAGTACGGCTATGGTAAAAATAACCGAGCCGGTAACGGTTGCCGTGAGCTTTAAGTTAAAGCCTCCTACCACATATACCGTCAGCTTCGGCGTTGCAGGCACTAACGGAAGCATAAGCGCAAAGTACAAGGCGGGCGGAGCAGCCTTTACTTCCGGCACTGCGGTTGCCGAAAACACCGTACTCGTCTTTACGGCGTCTCCTGCAACGGGCTACAAGGTGGAAAAATGGACGGAAAACGGCACGACCATTGAAGGCAATATCACAAACACCTACGAGCATACCGTAACAAAGGCGGCGGATATACGGGTATCCTTTGTGTCTTCCATAACCATTCCCGATAATTTTACGCTTTCAAACGGTGCAGAGTACAAGGTAGTCGACAAGGAACAAAAGCATGTAATAATGACAAAGCGTGGAAACGGTTCTGTCGGCAGCGTTTATACCGTTGCCGTAACGGTCGAATACTCGGGCATTACCTACACCCTCACCGGTTTCAGCAAACAATGTATAAGCGACTTCGGTTATTTAACCTCGTTGACGGCTTTTGCTTTAAGCGGCGAAAGCGCCTTTTTAAGCGTAGATGACGGCGTTTTGTTCGATAAAGCTAAAACAAAGCTGATCCGCTATCCGAACGGTAAAGCCGGCACATCTTATACGGTACCTGCTTCCGTTACGGTACTGGGAGACAGCTCTTTTGAGGGTAATGACACGCTTACTGCCATTATGTTGCCGACGACAGGTCTTACGACGATAGAAGACGGGGCTTTGTACTGCTGCTATGAGTTAAAAACGGTCAATATTCCTTCGACGCTTACTTCCATAGGGAGTGCCTTCCTCGGTTACAGCAAGGTGGAAGATGTTAAGATTCCCGAAGGCGTTACCGAATTGGACAATCTGTTCCTTAACAACTGTGAAGAGCTTAAAACGCTCGAACTGCCCTCTACCTTTACAGAGCATTTGCGCGGTGATTTCTGTAAAAACTGTACGGCATTGCAAAGCGTTACCTGTATGGCAACAACTCCTCCCGCACTGGGAGCCGGACCTTTTAGCGGCGTAACCTTGTCCGGCGTAACATTAAAGGTGCCCTCCGCCTCGGTCAGCGCCTACGAAGGTGCAGCGGTATGGAAGGACTTCAAAAAGCCGTTTTTGACGCTGCCGTAATTTAATGGGTAATGCGCTAATGGATAATGTGTAATTTAATTACACATTACCAATTACCAATTGAGTTACACATCACAAATTAACAATTGAATCGACCGCTCTCAAGTTGGAGGAAACTCCGGCTTCGGGGGCGGTTTTTTTGTGTGTGGGAGGAAGCGATTTCTACTCTTAAATACTTCCATCGCTCCCTTTTAAAGTCGTTTAATCTGTGATATAATAAAGAACAGGAGGGAGTACCGATGAAAAAAAGCTTTGACGAACTGACCATTGCCGATGATTTTATGTTTTGCAAGGTCATGCAGGACGAAGGTATTTGTAAAGAGTTTCTCGAAATGGTCTTGGCAGATAAAATCGGGAAAATCACCTATCTGTCGTCCCAAGATGCCGTCTTTACCGGCTCGGAATCCAAATCAGTACGCCTCGATCTGCTTGTAAAGGACGAAACCGGCAAATCTTACGACATCGAAATGCAAGTGGCGAACGAACATAATATCCCCAAGCGTATGCGTTATTATCAGGCAGCAATCGACATCGCATTCTTAGACAAGGGTACTCACTACAAAGCCTTGAACGACAGCTATATTATTTTCGTTTGTCTTTTCGACGCTATCGGGAAAGGCAAGCCGCTCTACACATTTGAAAATATGTGCCTTGAAGACCGGCAAACACCCTTACAAGACGGAACAAAAAAGGTTATAATCAATGCGGAAGCATTCGGCAAAGCCGAAGATGCGGAACTCAAAGGCTTTTTGGAATACTTAAAAACAGGTGCGGCGCATACTGACTTTACAGGGAGGATAGAAACGATGATACAGGCAGTAAAACACAACGAACAGGCACGCAAGGAATACCGCTTTATGTCGGGCTTTGAAATGGACGCACGGGAAGAAGGCATACAACAAGGTAAATCGCTCGGTATTGCTGAAGGCTCCCGTCAAAAAGCTCTTGAAACGGCACGGATTTTAAAACAGCTTGGGGATTCCGTAAAAAAGATAATGCAAGTGACCGGCCTAACTCAAGAAGAAGTGGAATCGATTAGCTAATTTATAATTCGGTTTATTCCCGGCTTCCGTGTGATAGCAGATACTATGCCGATGACGGCGAAGGTTCCGGTAAAATATTTCACATATTCATTTATCTCTTCCCGGCTCATTCCCATTTCCTGCCACTTTGCCAATTCCCGTTCCAAAAAGAAAAGGAAAGGGAACACGCCTCCGGTAAAATATGCAGCCTGCGTAAGTCCGTGACCGATACCGACCGAAAGCGTTTTGAACCCTGTTTTTGTAATAATCAACAAGCCCGATGCAGAGCATCGGCTTGTTGTTCTCATAAGGTGGTTGCAGTCGGTTTTTATACCCTTTATTACGGCGCAAAGCGCCGGGGTATAAAAGCCTCCGCACGAATAAAATCTTTAAATCGCATGGTTTGTTTATATATCTTTTTGAATAAGCTGTCTGCAAAACCGGTAAAAGTTTACCTGTTAGCGATATATTTTGGCTAGGAGCGATAGAGTGGAATAAATTATTACATCAGTTATTCTTGTGAGTGTTTGACGTTTACGCACTTAGCAATTTTATCCTTTTTATTTAAGGTTTTCTGAATCTTATATGGGAGATTACTATATTTTTTTAAATATGCTATAATAAACGAGTTTAAGTAGAAAATACAATGGAAACATTTTATAGAAAGGCTCTAGAAGATTTAAACACAAGACATGATGGATCAACTATTTTTGAGGAATTTTGCCATATTATCGCAAGAATAATCTTACCCGATTATCATTTTTCAGCACCTGCCGGTGGAAAAGGTACAAGCGATGGAGGACGGGATGGATTTGATGCCAATAAGAATGCAAGAATGTCGTGTTCTATTCAAGAAGAATATAGCAGCAAAATCAAAGATGAGTTAAAGAAAACTTTAAATGAAAAAGAACTATTTTTCTTCTCAAATCAAGTAATAAGTGAACCTGATAAGATAAAATATGAGAAAACAAGCAATATAAAATTACATATTTTTTCACTAGAAGATTTGGTTATATCAATTAAAAATATTACTTCTCAAGATGATGAGAGAAAAGTTGATTGTTTATTAAGACTTTCCGTTGAAAGTTTCGATTTTGCAAAAGATAAGCTATGTTTACATGAAAAACACATACAAACCGTTAATAATGAAATTTATACTTCAAAACTTATCATAGAGAATGAAGACTTCATGTTAACATCAAAATGCCCAATCGGAGAGTATTTAATTTCACAGTTTAGAACTAAAGAATTTAAAGATTTACCTCATTTTTTTCTAAAAGGACAATGCGGAATCGGAAAAACTTTTTTGATGAAGCAAACTCATAATACAATCTTAAACTGCACAGAAAAGGATTTACACTTTAAAGTATTACCTATTTTCTATGAGCTTAAAAATTTCCCTGATGTAAGTTTTGAAATCCCAAATAAAAAGAATCTTTTTCTGATTTTTCTAGATGGATTAGATGAAATATCGGAAGAAAATAAAATAACTCTCACTCATAAAATACATGCTGCTCTCAACGAATATCAGAATATACGTTTCATCATTGCCGGTAGAGATGGAGCTTTCAATGCCGAGATTTCAAATGCTGTGAAAAATAATCATAGTTTGATATTAACTCCATATAATGACAGTTCCGATGGCAAATTATCATATTTAATAAAAAAGCATAAGGATTCCCCTGTAAGAGATTTATTAACTATCCCATTATATAGAAACTATTTTGTAGAACACAACGATCAAAAATTTAATTCCTTGACTGAATTCTATAAATCATTTGTTTTTTTTCAACTGGAAAGCGATAAAGAAAAATTTGATGAAGCTGAAAAGATACCCAAACGAATAAATACAAAATCAAAAATAAATATTAAGCATCTAGCAAAAAATCTACAAAAATTATGTTACCAATTATTTTGTAAATCAAAATTAATTTTGTCAAAACAAAATATGATGGAATATTTTAATGAAGATGAATATCTCTATCTTATTCAATCATCCTTATTTCACTATACTGATGATGACACTATAACATTCATTTCTGCATTTTATTTTGAATATTTTACGGCATGCTTTTTTGAAAAGAAATCATATTCAGAGCTTAAAAGGGCGTTTTTTATTAATGGCGGTAAACAAATCAATGTGCGTCATTTAAATATATTTATGCTGCTTTTACATATTTTTGATAGAACATCAAAAGTATATCAAAAGATTCTTATTGATTTAGGGAAGCTCAATCCTTGTTATATATTACTCACGGATTTTGAACTTTTGCCGTCTATAGAACGGTATAAACATTATATTTCAATACTCAATTATTATAATAAAAATAAAAAACACATATATTATACAAGATTTTATCAAAGTGCCGATTTACTTGCAAACATATCATCTTTGTCGAGCAAGATGATGATGCTTTTACCTGAAAGTCATTATGAAACAGCTTGCTTATTACATGTTGAAAAAATTCAAAATTTCTTGAAAAAACCTGATGAAGATACCTTAATGAGTTTTTCAAATGCAATTATTCTGTTAGGAGTTTATGATCAAAAAATATGGAATGCTTCGCAGCAAAAGAAAATAAAAGATATTACCATACCATTATTTCAATTCTTTTTAAATAATCCTCTCGCTAAAAAATTATCAGGCTTGTTATCGGTAGACTCTATTTTATATTGGTATTCGATTTATGACTGGACAAAAAACTGGAATTTGGAACAGTGGGATGATTTTTTTAAGACTGTCAGCACCGAGTTTAATAGTTTAGAATCTCCGATAACCGACGAAAAAGAATTTTCATTTAAGTTGAAAATATATAATGAATTTCAAGAAAATCCAAATATAAATGTATTATTATATCCTGTTATAACGTATCTATTAAAAATGGAATCTATGGATACACCGATTGCATCTCCCGTGCCTGCTGAACTAGATGATACTTATAACACTCCGATGCTGTCAAACAATTATGATTTATTTTATTTAAAACATAATTTAGAAAATACAAAATTAACTCCCAAAATAATCATAGACATATTTTCTTTTATGGCTGAAAATAAAATAGAAACTTATACAACAACTAATCTTGAATATAGTGATGTCATAAAAATTTTATATCAGAATTTTAAGGAAGTTGCTAATATTCTAGAAGAATATGATTTTGATATAACATACAAAATACTTCTATATCTTTTAGACACAAGATTTCATGCCTTTGATATAAACAACATACATACTATTAACGATACCTTAAAAAAAAGGTATATCAAACGCTTATGTAAAGATATAGTAGGAAGAAAAATAAATTATGTATTCTTAATGCCAAAACTTTTTAGCATACTGTTGGATATAAATGATCAAAAGCAAGCTATAACTTTATTTGAAACATTAAATTGTCCAGACTTTATCGGCATTTACAAAGATATAGTGTATTCCATAATGTACGATAAAATCCAACCTCATATATTAACATCATATATACAGAATATATATGAAACATCTGATGTGTTTGAACAAGAACGGTTTATTAGAAAGGAAAAAGAAGAAAAACAAAAACAACTTACCTTAAATATAGAAAAAATGACAGCTCAAGAAGAAGAGATCATGCTCAATAAGGATAAATTACTGTCAGAAATAGATAGCGTATTTGAATTTCTGGATACGAACAATGCTTTCCATCCTAATGAAACAGAAAGAGGGAGACTTTTATATTTACGTCTTGAGTATATACATGATGAAATTGAACTTGATAATAAAAATACTTACAAAACACCTCCTGTCTTTTCATCATTTGTAATAAATTTTTTATTCGATGTATCGCATAATGATAAAAAGATAGATAGAGAAGCTTTGAAAAAATATATATACAGATGGTTTGAAGCAGATAAATACTATTGGCGTTTTATGTTTTATCTTTATATAAAAAACAACAAACATGAAGAGACTAATAACTTTATCCGTAATCATAAGCTCTTATACGAAAAAATAGAGAAGAGCATGAAACAAGAAATGAGTGAATTTATGAAAACGTGCAGTGTTTCTGATTTCACTAATAGAGAAGTAGAACATCCGATACTGACACCTTTTATTTATTATCTGCAATACATTTATAATAATACCAACCCCATTTGGTTTGATACGGAAAATATCCTCGTCTTTTGTTTTATGCCATGCTGGTATTTTTCGGTTACGCCCGGAGTAAGAATTACCACAGATTTTAGCTGTGGTGAGTTTTTGAGTGTATATGATTGGCTTTCGAATGTATTTAGATGTACTAATGATGATATGTTAGAATACTGTTTAGAAAATTTAGATATAATACAAAGTGATCATATATCAGCCCAATGCATTGATTTTATATTAGAAAATATAGATAACGATAGATTTAAGAATAAAATAGAAAGTCTGTTGTTATCAAAAACTAAACATGAAATTCTTGATTACAAAAAAACAAACTCTAATTCTACTGTAAATACGGTATTATCAATCTTTTGGAAAAACTGTAAAAGTAATCAATATGTAAAAGCAATTCTTGAAATGCAGATATTTGATATTGCACAAATAAGTGAAAAAAATAACCATTGTCAAGAAGAAATAGAAAACTATATTATCAGATATGCTTCTCCTGAACAAAAGAAAATTCTTATTAAAAAGCTAAAAAAGAAGCTTTCTAATGAAAATAATATCATTTTTTTAGCAAAATTAGGATATAAAAAAGCCGTATGCATTGAAATTAACAATTATCTTAAAGGAAAAACCATTTCTCAAGATATCTGGTCAGATTTTGTTTCGCCTTTTGGATTTATGAAGAAAAATACTGTATTACTCAATGCTTTTATATCACTATTTGCTTATTCTATTACTGAAAACAATGATAGAAGGCAATGTTTGTACCGTATTTCATGTAAAAATATTCAATTTCACTTGACAAAATGGAATTTTTTTGTATTTAAAATAAGGACAGATAACCTAATAAAAAAATTACAAGAGGAGAATAAACATTATCAATTTATAGAAAATTTTCAAAAAGAGATGATGCAATATCTTTTTTCAAATATGTGTTCAAAGCGGTTACAGGGCAAACGTTTTCCGACTACATAAGGCAAAAAAAGATAGAAAAAGCCTGTGAGCTTTTAACACAAAGTAATCTCTATGTTGCGGAAATTGCTTATCGACTCGGCTATAAAAATGCAGAAAGTTTTTCCGTTCAATTCAAAGAATACACAGGCGTACTGCCATCGGATTACCGCATCTTGGAAATCGATTGGTAAAACATACAGCTATAACTGCGTTTAAATTACTCCTTATCACGGCTTTAAGTACACGGACAATTCCACGAGATTGTGATCGGAGTATAAAAGGATTCATCGAAGGTGCACACCGATTGCAGTTCGACGTTCGGCGATAAAATAAAACCGTCGATGATGTAGTACTGCCAGTTTTTGCGCACGGTTTCGTCGCGCAGGGCGCTTTCGTATATGCTGTTGTTCAATCGGCACGAGGGCACCTCATCATCGGCGGCAAAGCGCCAGCCTTCCGGCATCATGGCCGCATCCAATTTGCCGTTCTCGCGCCCCTGTCGTACATTCGCGCAATCACTTTCGTTTCCACTCGACGCGCACGTCGCCCGAGACGATGCCGCCCTTCGTTTCTACGAGCGTCGTTTTTATGCCCGACAGCGTCGAACTGTTTTGTACGGTGAGTTTCCACGTGAGGGGCGGGGCGTCCGTCGCTGCGAGGAGGGCGGCTTCGCGCGGCAGTTCGGGAAAAAACGATGCGTTCGATTTTCCCGCCTGCGTTACGGTTACTTCTTTTCCCGTAACCGTAACGGAAATGTTCATCGTCGCCCCGTTTTTGTAGATGATGAATCCGCGCCCGCCCCGGAGAATGACGATTTTATCGATAGAATCTTCGCCGCTCCACGTTCCCGCGATCGAATCGGTCGAGAGAGCAGGGCTCCGATTATCGGGTATGTTTGTGTCGTTCGTCCGATCGGCTTCTTTCGGGCTTCGGTTATTCAAAAGATTTTCGAATATCGACTGCAGAGAGGCTTTCGATTCCATGAGGATTTTATAATACGAATCGTAGGTTTGGGTATACGAATGGATATCCTTTGTCCCTATGTCGGCGACGCAGATCGTGCAGTTCCATTTTCCGCCGGTCGGATCTTTTTTGCCGATGAGCGCATAAAACGCAAGGGGAGCAGCGGCCTTTGAAAAATCGGGAGCGCCCTGCGCTTTGTATGATTCGGCAAAACCGCTTTGTCGTCTGTCGGTAACCGAAATACCCGGCACTTCGCCGAGCTGCGTGAGGTAGAGGGTTTCCGTCATTTGAATCATATTGCCGTCGGCATCGGAAGATATGACGCCGAAAAAATCGACAGAGCGGGAAGGTTGGCTTTGAGCTCCGAATGCGGCGAGCGACAGGACAAAGACCGCCGCCGCACGGCGTAAGGCTCTCTTCATCAGCCGTTTATCTCCCTGCGGAACTCTCGCGCGGCTTCCCGGTCCATGTCCCGAGCGCGGATCGTATCGCGTTTATCGTACTGTTTTTTGCCTTTGCAGACGCCGAGCTTCACTTTGACGCGGCCGTTTTTCAAATAAAATTCGAGCGGAACGAGCGTGTAGCCTTTTTCTTCGGTTTTCCGCGTAAGCCGCTTTATCTCGTCTTTGTGCAGCAAAAGCCGCTTCGGCCGGTCGGGAGAAGGGGTAAACGCCGACGAATAGGAATATTCGGAAATGTGCAGATTTTGCACCCACACTTCGCCTCCTTTGATTTCCGCAAAGCCGTCGGGAAACGAAAGATTGCCCGCTTTTATCGATTTGACTTCCGAACCGCGCAGTTCTATTCCGCATTCGATCGAGTCTTCGATAAAATAATTGAAACGGGCTTTTCTGTTTTCCGCGATGATCTTTTTTCCGTCAGCCATACCTTTTCCATTATATGAAATCGTCGTAAAGGTTTCAATTCTGCAGCCGGGACAAGGGCACCGGAAATATATACAAAAATTGTATACAGATAAATAAAAAAGGCGGAACGCGAGGCAGCGGAACTGCCGCCGAGCCGCTCAGACCGATGGCAAGCAAACTATTTTGATAAAAAAGTTTGCGCAGTCCGATTCCGATCACGGTCTGCCGCGGTGAACGGCAGAGCCGCTGCCGGGAGTGCAGCCTTTTTACTACTGCTGTCTGTTTTTATAAAATATATTTCCGGTGCATTTGTCCTATATATTGTAAACTCGCGGCGTTTGTGTTATGTTACACGCATGAAACAAAAACTGTACGACTATTCTTTCGACGTAAAAAAACAGCGCCAACGTACGATTGTTTCGGTGATTCTTTTTTTGCTGATCATCTTCGCGGGCATTTCGCTCGTGCGCACTTTTGCGCTCTTTACCGTCCGTTCCCGCTCGGTTTCCATGCAGCCCGATATCCCTTCCGATTCGTGTACCGTATTTACGCCGATCGTGAAAAATCTTTTGCGCGGTGACGTCGTTATGCTTAAACCCCGCCGCGCATCTTCTCCGTCCGTTTTTATGGCGGCCGCCGACGCAGTATCGCGGTTTTTTACCGCACAGCAGTATTCGCTTTTCGGAAGCGATACGGCAAGCGAACAGCCTGAAATCCGCCGCGTCGTCGCTTTGCCCGGCGATACGATCTACATGCGCGGCTACGTCGTCTTTGTGCGGCCTGCGGGGGACAGCCATTTTCTTACCGAATTCGAACGATCCGAAAAGCCCTATAACGTACACATCGTTTCCGTGCCCTCCGATTGGGACAGCGCGATCGGCGTGAGCGGCAGCTTCGAAGCGCGTACGCTCGGAAGCGGCGAATATTTTGTGCTCGGCGACAACCGTACGAGCGCCGTCGATTCCCGTCTGTGGGGTGCGGTACATATTGAAGATATAAAAGCGAAAGGGCTTGCCGTGTATTTTCCGTTTGCGAAATTCCGTCTTTTGTAGAACCGTGGGCGTGTCTTTTCCGTTGTACGTGCACATTCCGTTTTGCACTTCGAAATGTTCCTACTGCGATTTTTTCAGCGTACCCTGCAACGAAAAAATCGCCGACGAATATATCGCCGCTGTTTTGACCGAAGCGGCATGTACGGCTTCGCTTTGGGATATCGATTCGTGGAAGACGATCTACGTCGGAGGCGGGACGCCGAGCCTGCTTTCCGAAAAACAGATCGACCGTCTCTTTTCGGGATTGTTAAAAATGTCCCGCAAGGCGCCGCTTGAAGTGACGATGGAAGTGAACCCTTCCGACGTAACGGAAAGCCTCCTCGATGCGGCGTCCGCTTCGGGCGTAACGCGTATCTCGTGCGGCATTCAATCGTTCAGCGACACTTCTCTTTCCCGTGTGCGGAGACGGAGCCGAGCGAGCGATGTGTACCGCGCACTTTCGCTTTTTGAAAAAAACCGGCCGCACTCGCTGTCGGTCGATATGATTGCCCGTCTTCCCGAAGAGACGGATGCATCGTTCGCTTCGGGCTTACAGACGCTCATCGCGCATGCGCCCGATCACATTTCACTTTATTCGCTCACTGTCGAAGAAGGCACGCCTCTTTGTTCGGAAATCGAAAAGGGAAACATCCTGCACGACATCGATACGTCCGATGCGCTTTGGATTTCGGGGCGCGATCTTTTATGCGGTGCGGGGTATGAACAGTACGAAGTGTCGAATTTTTGCCGCAGGGGAGGCGAATGCCTGCACAATCTCGCCTATTGGAATCTCGAAAGCTATGCCGGCATCGGCGCGGGCGCGACGGGAACTTTTTACCGAAAGAATGTGTCCGCGAGATTTACGAATACGCGCGATATCGATTCGTATACGCGCTTTTGGAAAAGCGAAAAAATCGATGCGGACGATTTCCGTTCACGCATCTTTTTTTCGGACGATTTCCGCACGGTGCAAGTGCGTGCGGAGCGGGAACGTAAATTCGCTGAACTCCCTTTTTCCGTCGAGTATATAGATAAAAAAACGGAAGCTTTTGAATTTTTTATGATGGGACTTCGGATGACGCGCGGCATCTGCCGTGAAACGTACGAAGCGCGATTCGGTGCTTTTCCCGAAAAGGCTGAAGCGCTCTTTACAGCGTGGGAAAGGCGGGGCTTGGCTTTACGGCGGGAAAAAAACGGTGCGCGTTTTTATGCGCTCACAAAAGAAGGGCTTTTGTTTCTCAACGAATTTTTGGAAGCGCTTTTGTAAGACGGCTGAACGGAGGATTTTGAGTATCATACGGGGAGCTTTTTAGGTGATTATAAAAAAAATAAAAAATTTAAATAATGAAACTTTTATCGCCACTATACAAGAAAATATAAAAACAAATTTTTCTGTACCCTGTATATAAAAGTAAGGGAAGACGGCGATGTTTTTTTTGATTTATGCAATGATGATTTCGGTATCGCAGTGAATCAGGTTAACTTGTTTAATGGTAAAAAATAAAGTGGAAAAATTAATAATAAACAAATATTGTTGTCTATAGTAATTATATAGAATTAAATTTTTTTCTTCAAAAAATAAAAAATAATGACTACGGGAATTTATATTATGTGAAGTCTTCAATTGATGGAAATGCATTAGTTGTGGTTTGATTTCTATTTTTGATGTAAAATAATCCTGTCCTGATTGTTCGCAAGTGTAAACGGTTGTGGTTTGATTTCTATTTTTGATGTAAAATAATAGATAATGATTTTGAAGCAAAAGACGCGAGTTGTGGTTTGATTTCTATTTTTGATGTAAAATAATAATGTATCCTTACTCAACTCAAGGAAAACGTTGTGGTTTGATTTCTATTTTTGATGTAAAATAATATAATTACACCGTCAAGCGGCTCCATGAGTGTTGTGGTTTGATTTCTATTTTTGATGTAAAATAATCATGGCAGAAAACGGCAAGGACGTAAACCGTTGTGGTTTGATTTCTATTTTTGATGTAAAATAATGCCAAATTTGGCGAAAACCCTTGCAGATGGGTTGTGGTTTGATTTCTATTTTTGATGTAAAATAATTTTGGTACAAACTTTTGTGCCGATTTACGAGTTGTGGTTTGATTTCTATTTTTGATGTAAAATAATCGCTCCGCATATTTATCACCGTAAGCGACAGTTGTGGTTTGATTTCTATTTTTGATGTAAAATAATTCTGGCAGCTCGCTTCTGTATGCCGATTCGGTTGTGGTTTGATTTCTATTTTTGATGTAAAATAATACAGGAGACATAACAGTATGAAAAGAATTAGTTGTGGTTTGATTTCTATTTTTGATGTAAAATAATTGGGAATAATTTTACGTGAGGATTGAGATGGTTGTGGTTTGATTTCTATTTTTGATGTAAAATAATTAAAAGAAGAAACAGACGAAACAAATGGAAGTTGTGGTTTGATTTCTATTTTTGATGTAAAATAATTAACGGAGGAAAAAGGTATGAAGACAATTGGTTGTGGTTTGATTTCTATTTTTGATGTAAAATAATATGAGTTGTATAAGACCATATTATGCAAAGATTTAGATTGGTTTGCAGTGTAAAAAAATAGAGAAAAGTTATCTTTTTTTTATATCTTTCTTTGTTTTTTACTTGCTGCCCATTCTTTTTATCTGTAACTTTTTCAAGTTTAAGTATTAAAACAATTGGAGTTGTTGCGGTGCTTTTTCTTTCTTTTTGGGGCTTTCGCCTATAAATGTCAAAATTTCACCGAACTGTTTGTCAGTAAATTTCAAAATGCTTACAGTTCCTTCTCTCGGGAGCCATTTTTTTATTCTATTTTCATGGACTTCGCACGATTCTCTACTCCCGCAACATCTTTTGTAAACGCTGAACTGCATCATTTCAAAACCGTCTTCCAACAGGTTTTTTCTGAATTCGCTCGCTCGTTTGCGTTGAGGCTTTGTGTTTGTCGGTAAATCAAACATACAGAAAATCCACATTATCTTATAGGCATTTATCCGGTCAAAACTCATATCATACAAAATTCGGGAGTTTCAACTTTTCAGATTCGTTTGAAAGGGCGTCCGCGAGTGATGCGCTTGTCATTGAGAGGGCGACCATCATTGGTCTTGTCAAGTTTTCTATTTTTACGTCGCGCGTAAGGACTTGTAAAATCCTCTTTTTGAATTCCAGCCCAAGTTCTTTCTCATCTGGATTTGTCGAGATGTATTCTATGACTGCATCGTCGATAAAAGGTCTGTAAGGCTCCATCAAATCATCCGCAAGGCAATATGCATTATATTTGTTGTGATGATGAATTCCCAAAGTAGGAAGAAGGCCTGAACCGATCAACGCGCGTGCCGTTGCGGCTCTCAAAATTGCATATCCGTAATTTAAATAATTGTTTGGAAAATCTCCAAAACGATTTCGGCACCATTTCTTTCCAAAAAGATTGTCCCAATAAAATTTCGCAGCCTGGCTTTCCATGTTCGTCGGGTCGCCGCTTTTTACACATTTTGAAAAATCAACAAGCCTTGTAAAATCCAAATCGTATTTTTTTAGAACAAGTCCCTGATTTTTTATCTTAAATTCTACAATCTGTTTCCAGCATTTCTTTTTAACAGGAAGTTTCGTGTTTATCTGGGCGGAAAAAAGTTGCGACTGGGTTTCATTGCAATCAAGCGGCATAGTCATCGAAAAGGGCAGGTGTTTTTCATTGCAAAAAATAAGCGCGCAATTATTGTCAGTAAGCTCATTTATCAAAGGAATTGTCAGTGAAACGAGTGCGTTTTCCACAATCACAAAACCTATGTCCTCGATGGGAACAAGTGTTTCTTCTTGAGTTTCTTTACTGAAAATGACAAGCTGCTTGTGCCTTACGCTTAAACAAACAGCATGCGAGAAAAACAGTGTTCGTTTAACCATACTTTAACTATCGGACAAAAAAATCGATATGTTCAGTTTTATTCTTGTGCGAAAAGTTACATCTTTTACCAAACTCTTACTTTCGTATGATTTCTCCTATGGGCGAAACGGCAAAGTCCTGCCCTTCAACAAGACCCTTGAAATTGGATGTTAAATACATAAGACATTCAGTCCCTGCATTCAAATCTTTTTCACCTTTCATATATTTCCAAGGTCTTGCACTTATAATGTGCACTAGTTTTATTTGAATATCATTTCCTGAAGTTGCAAGCCCTGCAATCCTGTACAGACGCTTCCAAAGTTTTTCTTTAGGCAAAGCGAACACGTCTTCATGAATATCGTTTTGCAGGATCACGATTTTTCCGGGCTTTAGGACCTTGTACAATTTCAGGTTAATGCCTTTTTTCTCTTTAAAATCAGGGTAGAGTCCCGTCTTGTTCTGTCTGCTTTTTACAGCGTCAAGCAAATTGCAAATTTTATAATCTGAAATGTCCTTTCCCTTTGCGTCTTTTCCTCTGTAAATGGCAAGCAGATAGTTTTCGTCATTTACGACATAATAATTTTGTTTGTAGTCTTTCGGATTTTTTTCAATCACATTGTGGTGCTTTTTCAAAGTGATTGGCAAAGTAGGCTGTGCCTTTATCCTAACCCGTTTTACAAAAACATCTCTTCCGTCTTTTTTAAACGGCAACAGGATTCCGTTTGTTTGAATTTCTTGGAGCGTTTGTATTCCGTTCAAAAGATTTTTTTCAAAAGTCTTTCTTATTCCCTTGTCGATGATTTTTTCAGCGCTCTTTTCATCCAATGTTGAAACCGGGACACGCTGCACAAATATCATCTCGGATTTTCCGCCCTTTTCGGGAACGGTTTTTATGCGGCCATAGAAAGTGTCCTTGTGCAAAGAACCTCGCGCGGTTGCTCCCTGGACAAAGACTTTTTTTCCATTTTTCAAGACAGGTTTTCCATCCCGATTTCTCATAATTCTTTTTGACTGCCTCAAGGAGTTTTCGTCTGAAAAATATTTCGGGATTATATATTGAACGGCGTTCAGAACATCGGTGTCAAATGTTTCCCACGGTTTTGGAAATTTCAGATGCTTCCCGTCAGGACTGTTTTTGATTACCTCGGACAGCAGATTGAATTTTCCGCGATTTATGCAGGCGATTGTCAAAGCGTCTACCGTATGGTGCATGTAGTTTGAGCGGTCTTTAGCTTCATTTCGCTCCATCAAACCCCACTGCCTTTTAAAAGTGTCCGTCATAGAACCTTTTACAGGTTGAACATAGTTAAAAACTCCTCTCAAATACGAAAGTGAAAATTTTGTGATGATGCGGGTGTCGTTGAGCTGGCTGTGCTTAAAACCTGATGTAACTTCTGTCGCGGAAAAACGTCTTAATTTTCCTTTGTAATAGTCAAGTTCGTACTCTGCCTTGTGCTTTTTTACGATTCTTGAATCTTTGGCGGCAGGGTCTATGTATGAGCCTCCACTTGTGGTGTTGAGTTCAATTATTTTCAGGCAGTTGTCTATTTTGTCTTCATAAAATTTTTGGAATCGCCTGTTTATTTCTTCAAAATTTGGCAATTCCGAAGGAAGTTTTTGCCTTTTTACGTTTCGATTGAACTCGCTGTCGCAAAGTGTAAGATTTTCAAGGGAATCGTCATAAGACAGGCTTCTTGGGATTGTATGCTCAAAGTCGAATTTAGGAAGCGGACCGAATAAGTCTGTAAAACTGATATGCTTTCCCGTGTAAGGACATGTTTCATTTTGTTCTTTCCAGAGTCTGAATTTTCTGACATCCGATTCCGTTGGAACGACTTTAAAGCCGGCCTCGTTGCAAAGCCCTTCTATTTTCTTTCTGGTATCCGCATTATTTTTTTCGTTGTCTTTTGCAAACTCTGCGATAGCTTTCCGCCGGTTCTTGTCATTTACTTCGTTTGCAAGTTCCACATTTATTTTTGTTGAACTGTCTATCTTTCCTGTTTTTATAAGATAATTTACAAGTCTACGGAGTTGGTGCAATGCCCTCATCACAACAGGATTTTTGACGCTTTGCGAGCGAGGAGAGGCAAGATATATTTTTCCATCGTCGGCTTGAACCGGCGATTCAAAATTGTAATCCGTATCGCTCGGATGATAAAGTTTTCCTTTTACAGTAAATCCTTTTTGATTGAGATAGTACAAAATCAAGTCGTCAGTGCGTAAAAGCGGATATTTATAGTCGTTTGGATTTTTCCCTACGGCGATTTTCAGATTGTCCTCTACTTTTTCAGAAACTTGCGAAATTATATTTTTACGTTTTTTTTCGTCATATTCATTCCACTTTTTCTTTCCAAACAGATCCTGCGCGGAATTTTCCACAACTGATTTATCCCATTCTTCAAATCTAAAATCATTGTTTTTATCTTTGAACACCGATTCAATACAGCGGTTTGCAAGAACGATTATATTGTTTTTGTCTTTTAGCGTTCCGATTATATCTTTTACCGAATTTTCGATTTCTTCTTCGTTTTGCAAAAACGCGTTTTGCCCAATCATTGTCGGTATGTTTGCAAGAAAAACCGCGGTCGAATAGATGTAGCCTTTCCGTAAAAACGGATTTATCTTGCGGATTGCCTTGAGACTCAAATTTGCGTACCCCTGCTGGATTCGGATTACACAGAATTTTTTTGCCACTTCATCGCTCAAAAAAAGTTTTTCTTTTGCAAATTCAAGCAGTTTTTCTTCGTCGTCAAAATCAAAAAGGACATGCCGGATGTTGCACATATCGTATTGTCCGATTTTTTTGTCCTTCCAGTTTTCACTGGAAGTTTCATCGCCAAAAATATTTTTTAATCCTGCGCAAACCGGGCATCCGGAAACGTTCATGTCTTTTCTGTAGTTGAATTTCCAGAACTCGTTTTTGCCTTTTAATTTTTTTTCAATGTCCGCAAACTGAAATGCAGGTTTTGAAATTCTAAAAAAGAGCGGTTTTATAATTTCTTTTTCTTCGTTTGTAAGAAATTCAAAATCGTTTTTTTCATCTTCACAAGAATTTTTTGCAAGTTTTATAGAATTTATGAACGAGAGCATCCTGAATTCTTCAAACTCGAAATGAGAAATAGGAGCGCGGGGCTTGTTTCGTTCAAAGGTACATTTCCCTACAAGAAATTTTTGGGACTTGAGTTTTCTCTGGAAGAAAATTGCCCTGTACAAATCGTTTTTTAATTCCGGTGAAAAACCTTGAACTTCACAGATTTTATTGAATTCTTTCTCGTAGTGCTCTTTTCTTGATGTGTATTTTCCACGTACTTTTTTGCCGGATTGCTTTAATTCGTAAAAATATTGACCGAGTGTCCTGTTGCCTATAAGTGAAGAAAGTTCGTCTATACTTTTTGAGACTTCTCCTTCCGACGCTTTTGTAGTCTCTTTTCTGTTGCTTAAAAATCCACGTCGTTGGGCGAGGTGGTACAATGAACGCCCGATTTCATACGGTTCCGCTTTTTGCTCCACGCATTTTTTTCTGAGGAAATAAGGTTCCCAGTTTTTAAGTTCGTCTGTCCGATACCAGTTTAAAAAATCCTTTGAAGTCGGATATATTTTTTGTTTTCGCCATTTTTCAAGTTCTTCTATAGTAAGCGGACACATTTTGTTTTGGATAAGGACTTTTAATGTCTCGTATTTCCTAAGCTTTCTTCTGAATTTTAATCTTCGGGCAAGGCGGAAGCGTGCCCGCTCCGCCGCTTTGGAACTTTCGTTTCCTTTTTCTTTTTTTACGCCTTCAGGGAAAATGTACACTCCGCAGTCTTCTATTTTGCCTGCGGCTTCGTCAACAATTCCCCAGCCAATAGAATTTGTCCCTATATCAAGTCCAAGAGTTTTCATAAAATCCTCAATAAAAAAATTGTGCTTGCAAAAAATCGCAGGCAATGTTATACTGAACGCAGAAATCAAATCACAATAAGGCTAAATGCCGAAGTCATTTGACTACAGTCCCGCATCTTGTGGGACTTTTTTATTATATCACAGGAATTTATTTTCGGGGATATTTATTTAAAAGACTTTGCTCTAATTTGCAAAATAAGGAGAACTCGAAAACACGCCTGATCTGCAGGAAATCGTCCTCTCCCAAGAGCTTTCGTGTCCGGTAACGCTGCGCTTTGAAATCAGATCGGTGTATAAAAGCGACAAATACGACGACACGTGCGTATCGCTCATCTATCCGCTTACGCCGGATTGCCTCCTCGCGCAGCGTTCCCGCCGCGAGCGAAAGCGGCGAATGAGTCCCCGGCTTGCTGATGAGCTGCAAAGTCGACTCTCTCTACGAAAAACAGTGAGTGCGCCGCTCCGCTTTTTTCGGAATCGTTATCGTAAACGTCGAGCCTTTGCCCGCTTTCGACCTTACGCCGATTGTCCAGCCGTGCGTATCGACGATGCTCTTTACGACGGAGAGTCCGATGCCCATGCCTTCTTCCCGACGCGAATCGGTCGCTCGGTAAAACATATCGAATATATGATTGAGGTCTTTTTGCGCTATGCCGATTCCGGTGTCGCTGACACTCACGATACATGCGTCATCCGTTTCCGCGGCCGAAATCGCGATTTCGTCTCCTTCTTTCGAATAGCGTATCGCGTTGCTCAAAAGATTTTCGAGCGCGCGGGAAAAAAGCTGTCTGTCCATCGGCACTTTGCATTCGGGAGAGAGGGCGATCGACGACGTGATTTTGCGTTTAAAAACCGCACCCGTCATTTCGGCGCTTTTTGCGAATTCGGAAACGACGGAAAGGACGCTTTCAGGGACGAGCTTTTGCCGCCAATCCGCGCTGTCGAGCTTTACAAAGTTGATGAGCGTGTCGATCATGCCTTCGAGCTGATTCGTCTTCGTCGAAATGATTTCGAGCGATTTTTTGATTTCGTTTTTGTCGGTGATGACGTCGTCCGAAATCGCTTCCGTGTAGCCTTTGATGACGGCGACGGGCGTGCGGAGGTCGTGGCTGATTCCCATGATAAATCGCGTGCGCCGCTCGTGCGCGTCGAGGAGGGCGCTCCGCATTTTTTCAAGGTTTTCGGTCAGCGAAATGATTTCGTTGCTCTTTGTTTTCGACTGTTTCGTATCGTCGGTGAGCGGAACGCTCAAATCTCCGTCTGCGATCTTTTGCGTTCTCTGTTCGAGAATCGTGATCGACGTAAATATGTCACGCGAAATTTTTGCGATGATGATGAGTACGAGGGCTGCAAAGCACAGCAAAATGCCGACCAAATAGTTGACGTAGTCCATGCCGCGCCTTTCGTGCTTGGTGAATTTATCGACGCGCGTTAAAATAATGATCGTATCGTTTCGTCCGGCAAAGCGGAAACTCGTAAATTGATAAAAATACGTATCGCTCGTCGAAGATGCGAATCCCCACAGCACGAGCGGAGAGAGAGAAGTGCCCGCTTTGAGTTCGGCGATCGATGAAATTAAAATATCGGCCGAAGTGGAAAGCGAAAAGACGGCGACTTCCACATCCGGCGGCAGGCGGCGGATATAATCGTGGAGCTTATTCCATTCACGCACCGAAAGTTTAAACGTATCGTTTTTGCGCAGCTCTTTATAATCGTGGATGAGCGCGCGTCCCGGCGACGTAAAATAGTGATACGACGGAATAAAAAGCGCGCAGCATATCGGAATGACGATGATCGCTGCGAGAAGGATATGAAATTGGCGCCTGATCGTCATGCGTCTTTTTTCGCTCCTTGCCGCGAGGCGATCGATTCTTTTGAAAAGCAATAGCCGAGCCCGAACACCGTTTTAATAAATTCCGGATTCGACGGATCTTTTTCGATTTTTTTGCGAAGCCGCTGGATGTACACTGCGACGGCGGTTATGTCTCCGTACTGCGCTTTCCACACGTCCGCGTAGATTTTTTCCGGTGAAAGAGATTCGCCTGCATGTTTGACGAGGTATTCGAGGACGGCGTACTCTTTTGCCGACAGGGCGATTTTTTGGGCGCCTTCTTTGAGCACACAGCTGTTTAAAAGCAGCGTGTACGTTCCGAACGAAATCGTCTCTTCTGCAGCGGCTTCGGTCGCTGCCTGTCTCCGCAAGTTTGCCTGAACGCGGGCGACGAGGACGCGCGGCGAAAACGGCTTTGTAACGAACTCGTCGGCTCCGAATCCGAGTGTTTTGATGATGTCTTCATCGGCGTCGCGCGCGGAGACGATGACTACGGGTATCGTCGTTTTGTATTCGGAGCGGAATTTTTCGAGGAATTCGAAGCCGCTCATGCCCGGAAGGTTTAAGTCGAGGATGACGAGATCTGGCGGGGGATCCGACCGCAGCTTTTCGAGCGCCGCTTCCGCCGTCCCGAAAGAAAGCGCATCCATGCCCGCTTTTGACAGGTACATTGCGATGAGATTGGCAATTTCGGAAACATCTTCTATAATAAAAATACGGGCGCCCATAAGCTTTCCTTATTCCGGTTTCGATTTCAAGTTTGATGCAACTCGGCATTCGACCTTTTAATAATTTAATGTAAAACGGAAAAACGCGCAACGGAAACGTATGACCTCGCGCGGTAATAACAGTTTTTTTATATTCAAAAAACGGAAAATTATCCGTAAACAAGTATATCGGCTTAACCGATAATGAAATGACGCGATTTTTTCATTCGACGAAGGGGCAGTCTGCCGATGCGTTGAAATACTTGACGGCTCGAAGCAATCGGAGCATTATATAACGATGATCGAAGTGATGCGTTTAAACGGAAAAAAGTATTGGATTAATCCGCACATGATCGAAAGCATGGAAGAAAATCCCGATTTGACGCTTGCGATGCTGTCCGGCAGAAAAATCGTCGTAAAAGACAAACCCGAAGATATCATCGAAAAGATCATAGCCTATCGGAAAAAGATCGGCATCAATACGCAAGAGGTGTGAGGAAGTATGGATATAGCGACAATAATCGGAATCGTAGGCGGCGGCGCGTGTATCATGGTGTCGGTTATCTTTTCCGGCGGTTCTCTGGGAGGGATTTTCGATGTGCCCTCTATTTTTATGACGATAGGCGGTTCGTATTTTTCGTTGTGGCTCTGCGCTCCGATTTCGCGCTGTATCGGTCTCTTCCGCATTATGGGGCGTGCCTTTAGAATTTATGATTTCGGCGAAAAGCAGATCATCCAAAATATGGTCGCTCTTTCCGAAAAAGCCCGTCGCGAAGGCATCCTCGCACTTGAAGACGGACTTGACGATATCGAAGACGCGTTTATGAGAAGCGGACTCCGGCTTGTCGTCGACGGTACGGACGGGCAGGTTATCCGCGCGATTATGGAAAACGAAATGAATCAGTGTGAAGCGCGCCACATGACGTGGATAGGACTTGTAAACCAGTGGGCGGGTCTTGCGCCGGGTTTCGGCATGATGGGAACCGTCGTCGGTCTTATCGGTATGTTGCGCAATATGGAAGACAAATCGGCTATCGGTCCGAACATGGCAGTCGCTCTTATCACGACGCTCTACGGTTCTTTGCTCGCAAACTGGATTATCGGTCCTATCGCACAAAAACTCATCGGCCATAACGCCGCTGAAATGCGGACGAAGGAGATGGTTATCGAAGGCGTGCTTGCGATTCAAGCGGGAGAAAATCCGCGCATCATGGCGCAAAAGCTGCTCACGTATCTCGACCCCGTTGCGCGGCACGCGATCGAAGCCGACGTTTTGAAGGATTGAGTATGGCGCGGAAAAGCAAACAGCCCGAAAAGCCGTCAACGGCATGGCAAACCACGTACGGCGATATGATTACGCTCATGCTCTGTTTTTTCGTCATGCTGTACAATCCGACGGAAGTCGATATAACGCAGCTTGCGACGATTACGCAGGCGCTGCAGATGCGTGAAACGGAAACGACGGCGGGCGGTCTTTCGCTTGCGACGGGACGGCTTGCGGATTTGGGAAACAATATCAATGCGCTTCCGGCTATGGAAAAGGGACGCTCGCTTGCAAACGCGCGAAAAAAAGCGGTAAGCCTCTTTGCGCCCGATGTCAAATCGAACAGGATAACTATAACGAGCGACGAGCGAGGACTCGTCATAACGCTTGCATCCGACAGCTTTTTTGCCGAAGGAAGCGCCGCCCTCGACATCGACGAAACGCGCGAAACGCTGCTGCGCCTTTCCGAGTTTTTCAGGGATCCCGAACTGCGATCGAGGAGATTCCGCATAGAAGGCCACACCGACGATACGCCCGTTTCTTCGTCTTCTCCGTATGCAAGCAACTGGGAGCTTTCGGCCGCCCGCGCCATGAACGTGCTTCACTACCTTGCCGACTTCGGTGTAAACGAGAGTCGGTTTTCGATAGCGGGCTACGCCGATACGCGTCCGATGTTTTCTAACGATACGGCGGAAGGCCGGGCGTATAACCGGCGGGTTGACATAATTATCCTAGACGAAGGACATTTTTGATGGTACAATATACCGTTAAATATTCCTTAAAATGTAGACCGTGCGTTTGTATAGGTGGGGATCATGGCAGACAACGATATTAATTTCGATGAAAGCGCATCCGACGGCGGAAGCGGTGCGAAAGGAAAAGGAATCGGCGGGCTTGTTCCCGGATTATTAAAATGGATACTCATCGCGCTCGGCGCCGTCATCCTCATCGTCGTCGTCGTGTTTGTTACGGTACGCATCGTTTCGAGCAATACGTCGGCGCAGACGGCGATCCCGATGAGCGACGAATACCATGCGCAGAGGGAAGTGCTCGATTGGTACTCATCGCTCGGAGCTATCAGGACGAGAACGAGCGACGACATTCCCGCAAGCGTCGTCGTCAACGTGTTCCTCGGCTATAAAAAAGACGACAGGGTTGCGGCGACGGAAATAACCGAACGGCGAGTCGAGCTCACCGATTATCTGCGCCGGTATTTTACACAGAAGACGATCGACGAATTGAAGCCGCAAAACGAACAGAAATTGAAAATCGAATTGCGCAACGCGATCAACGATGAAATTTTAAGCGGTTCGAAGATCCGCGACGTTTCGTTTCAGCAGCTCGATGTCATCGAGCAATAAGACGGTTTGTATCGGGAAAGGCCATGAACGAAGTTCTGTCACAGGATGAAATAGATCAGCTGCTCACCGCGATAAGCTCGGGCGATTCCGATACCGACGATTTTAAGCCGGTCAGCGATACGCGTAAAATCAAGATTTACGATTTTAAGCGTCCCGATAAATTTTCGAAAGAACAGCTGCGCACCGTGTCGAACATGCACGAAACCTTTGCGCGTTTGACGACGACGAGTCTTTCCGCTCAGCTGCGGAGTCTCGTACACGTTCACGTCGCTTCCGTCGATCAGCTCACGTACGAAGAGTTTATCCGATCCATTCCGACACCGACGACGCTTGCCGTCGTCAATATGGATCCGCTGAAAGGAAACGCGGTGCTTGAAATCGATCCGACGATTACGTTTTGCATGATCGACCGTCTGTTCGGCGGACGCGGTTCGACGACCGGAAATAAAAATCGCGATTTAACCGATATCGAGCAGTCGGTTATGGAAGGTATCATCGTGCGCATTCTCGCGAATATGCGGGAAGCGTGGACGCAGGTTATCGATTTGCGCCCGAGGCTCGGACAGATCGAAACGAATCCGCAGTTTGCGCAGATCGTGCCTCCTTCGGAAATGGTCGTTCTCGTTACCCTTGAAATGAAAGTCGGCGAAGAAGAAGGTATGATGAATTTCTGCATTCCGTATTTGACGATTGAGCCGATCATTTCAAAGCTGTCGTCGCAGTTTTGGTTCAGTTCGGTGCGCAGAAGTTCGACGACACAGTACCTCGGAACGCTCAAAGAAAAACTTTCATCGGTGGAGATGGATGTCGTCGCCGAAGTCGGTTCCATCGATTTGCCGATACGCGAAGTGCTCTCTCTCCGCGTCGGTGACGTCGTGCGCTTGTCGAATATCCGCGTCGGAGATCCGCTGACGCTCAGCGTAGGAAGCAAAAAGAAATTTTATTGCCAGCCGGGCGTCGTCGGCAAAAAGATGGCGGTGCAGGTAACCGGTAAGTTGGAAGATATTTCGGCGGATGATTTTGAAGAACTTTCTGTAGAAGGAGATGATTCGTATGAGTGATGGTGCAATATCGCAGGATGAGATTGATGCGTTGCTTTCGGGCGTATCCGTAGACGGCCTCAATTCATCCGGCAGAGTCGGAGGCGTTCCTTCCGTACAGCTGGATATCGCCGTTCTGCAGAAATTTGCGGATGAACTCAAAACGCCGCTCGCCGAAAATCTCAACAAAATGACCGGCGCGAATTTTTCCGCCGATACTCCCGTCGTCGAGCAGCTCGACCGCGATCGTCTTTTGGCGAAGCTGCCGGAAGTCGTCGTCAATATCCTCGCCGACTTTTCGAGCGGTCTTTCAGGCGATCACCTTTACATACTCGCACCCGAGTTTGCGCAAAAGATCGTCGGACTCATGAATAAAGAAGATAATGCGGACATCGACGATATGGCGCTTTCCGTTATCGCCGAAACCGTGTCGACACACACGAACGACGAAATCCAAGCCCTCGAAAAAACGGGTAAGCTTTCGGGTATTTCGTGCAATCCGCCTACCGCGCGCAACGATCCGAAAGCGATGATACGAGTTCCGCAAAATCAATTTGTCCTTTTCAACTATCCGCTCTCGCTCGACGGGCAGGGCTATACGCTGTGGGAAGCGATCGGCTCTTCAGCTGCCGAGCAGATATGCAGCGCGCTCGGAGGCGGAAGTTCGGCTCCCGATATGAGCACGGGCGGCACGCTCAGCGCCGCCGATATCGCATCCGTCGGAACGATGGCTTCACCCGGTATGAATATGGGGAGCATGAACATGGGACAGGCGATGCCCATGATGGGGCAAAGTATGGGCGGTATTCCGAACGTGCAGTCGCTGCAGTACCCGATGCTTCAAGGCAATATCGCCGGAAGCGGCGAGCAGGGCAATATCGGTCTTATCATGGACGTATACATGGAGATGACCGTAGAGCTCGGCCGCACGAAAAAACAGATCAAAGACATTCTCGGTATGGGAGAAGGTACGATCATAGAGCTCGACAAGCTTGCAGGGGAGCCGGTCGACATCCTTGTCAATCACAAGCCGATCGCAAAGGGCGAAGTCGTCGTCATCGACGAAAACTTCGGCGTGCGTGTTACCGAAATTCTATCTTCGCTTGAGAGGGTGACGGAACTGCACTGATACTTTTACAGGGTGGGGGAACAGTTGCAATACTCAAAATTATTAAAAACGGCGGCGTTTTCGGTTTTGCTGATCGTCGTATCTTTTTCGTCGTCCGCGCAAACGCAGGTGACCGAAGATACGCGTATCGAGAGGACTGAAACTGCGGCCGTCGACGAATCTTCGCTTCCGATAGCCGATCCCGCGCTTTCGCCTGCCGCAACGGAGCGGCCCGCATCTACGCTTTGGCTTTTTATCCGCATGATACTTGTTCTTGCCGTAGTGGTTGCGTGCGTGTATGCGGTCGTCTATCTTATGAAGCGCAGCATGAATAAAGACATCGGGGAGGGCGATCAATTTTTGCGCGTTGTCTCTTCCGTGTCGATCGCTCCCGGAAAATCGGTACACGTCGTTTCGCTCCTCGACGATAAAGCGTATTTGATCGGAGTTACCGACAATGCGGTCAACCTCATCGGTGAAGTTACCGACAAAGAGACGATTCACGCGATGAACCTCTATGCGGACACTCGTCAAAACGTAAAGAGGCCGCGGAACTTCGGCGATATCCTTTCGATCTTTATGCCGCAGGGAACGAAAAAAGGCGAAAGCGTTTTCAGCGGCGACGGCGATAAAGCGCGCGATATGCTTCGAATGCAGCGAAGCCGCCTCGATTCGGAAAACTGATATGAGAGCTTCATCTATTTGTACCGGAAAAAAAGCGTATCGAATGCGGGCGGCTCGCGTCGTCCGTGCGGCACTCGTTCTCGCTTTTCTTTTGTGCGGTGCAGGGCTTTCCGCTCAGCAGAATAATAATTTTCCGGAACGCTCTGCAAGGGGTACGACGGAGATGAATCGCAATGTGCGAAATCCTGTCGTGCCGAACGTCGATATAACCCTTACGCAGCCTCAAACGGGCAGGGAAGTCGCGTTTTCGGTGCAAGTGCTCCTTTTGCTTACGGTACTCACGCTCGCGCCGAGTATTTTGATTTTGACGACGTGCTTTTTGCGTTTTTCGATCGTCCTCGATTTTATTAAACGCGCGCTTTCTCTGCAGCAAGTGCCGCCGACCGCCGTACTCAACGGAATCGCGTTTTTTATGACGGTCTTTGTCATGTGGCCGACTTTTACGAGGGTGTACGACAATTCGTTCCGTCCGCTTTCGAGCGGAGAGATCGGCGTCGAAGAGGCGTACCGCGAAGCCGAAGCTCCGATGCGCATTTTTATGTATACGCAGATGGCCGAAGATACGAGCTCCATTTCCCTTTTTATGTCTATGGCGAGGATGGATCGGCCGAATACGCTCGCCGACGTTCCGACGCATATCCTCGTGCCCGCTTACATTTTGCACGAGCTTACCGTCGCGTTTAAAATCGGCGTACTGCTTTACATTCCGTTTATCATCATCGATATGGTCGTCGCGAGTATCCTCATGTCGATGGGCATGATGATGCTGCCGCCGGTACAGATTTCGATGCCGTTTAAACTGATGCTCTTCGTCCTCGTTGACGGATGGGGACTTTTGACGCAGCAGCTTTTCGTTTCCGTTTTGCGCTGAAAAAATCGGTGATTTGATTTTAGGAGGATGATAAAAAGCGATGTCGATAGGACAGCTTGTCAATTTAATTCGCGGCGGCGTATTTGAAATTTTTATCCTCGCATCTCCCGTACTCGGCGCCGCTCTCCTCGTCGGGCTCGTCGTTGCGATCTTTCAAGCGACGACGTCGATTCAGGAACAGACGCTGACGTTTTTGCCGAAGGTTTTGACGATCCTTGCGATGTTGGCTCTGCTGGGGGGCTGGATGTTTACGCATCTCAGAAATTACACGGTTTCTCTTTTTAATCTCATACCGCTCATGGCGCGCTAGAGATAAGGACGGAAGCGGTGATCGATCGTATCGTAAGTCATGCGCCGATATTTTTGCTCATTGCCGTCCGCTGTTTTGCGCTTTTGATGACGCTGCCGCTCTTTTCGATGCGCTCGGTGCCGAGGGCGGCGAAGATCGCGCTTGCAGGCTATATGGCATACGCCCTCGTTCCGCACGTCGATTTTTCATCCTACGCTCCGTATATTTCCTCGAGCGGGCTTTTCGATTTGTCGTATGCGTTTTTGCTTGCGGGAGAAGCGATGATCGGACTCATCATCGGTTTTTTTATCACGATCCTTTTTTCCGCGTTCAGCACGGCAGGTCAATTTTTTGCGTTTCAAATGGGCTTGAGCGCATCCGAAGTGTACGATGCGCTCGCGCAAGTCGAAAACCCGCTTATGGGGCAGTATTTGAACCTCGTCGCGATGCTGCTTTTTTTGCAGAGCAAGTGGTTCCAAAAACTGTTTTTGCGCGGGCTCGTTTCAAGTTTTGCGTCGATGAATGTGTTTGCGCTCCTCGAAGCGAAAGAGCGTATCGTACGATTTTTGGTCGGAAGCCTCACCGAGCTTTTTTCGGCTTCTCTCGTCATAGCGCTTCCGCTTATGGGGACGCTTTTGCTCATCAATATCTGCATGGGAATCCTTGCGCGGGCCGCTCCTCAGATGAATCTTTTGTCCGAAGGGTTCGCACTGCTTTTGCTTACGTCTTTTTTCGTCATCACAGCTCTCATGCCCCAGCTTTGCGATTTTTTCGAACGCTCGTTTAATGCAGGCATCACGTCTCTTATTGCAATCATTTCGGGAGGCGCTTCGTGAACGACAGGCTTTGTATACCGCCGTATCTGTATATCGACCTGCAGTGGTTCGCCGCGGAAGACGAAGGCAGAACCGAAGAACCGTCGGAATACAAGCTTGAAAAAGCGAGAAAGGAAGGCCGCGTCGCAAAAAGCGCCGAACTCAACAGCGCTTTCGTCATGCTTTTGTGCGTGGTGCTCCTCATCGTCTTTGCGCCTTCGATGCTGAAAGAATGTGCGGCGATTTTCCGCTATTATTTTTCGCGCTGCGCTTCATCGAACGTAAACGATCCCGCGATCGCGCGCGCATTTTATTATTTTTTTTTGCGCCTCATACTGCCGATCGGCATCATCGGCATTGTCGGCGGAGTTGCGGGAAATATCATCCAAAACCGCCGCTTTATCTTTACGACGAAGACGATCGAACCGAAGTTTCAAAAAATCGTTCCGAACTTCGTTCAGTATTTCCGCAATACGCTTTTTTCGCTGCGCGGACTTTTTAATGTCGCGAAATCGCTCGGCAAAGTGACCGTCATTTCGATACTCGCTTTTATGCTGCTCCGTCGAGACGTTCCGATACTCATGCTCGAAATTCAAAACGGAAGTATCGGTATGGCGATCGGCCGCATCGGTGTCATGAGCGCTGAAATTTTAATAATGGCGGCTCTTGTCTTTCTCATCATCGCGATTCCCGATTATTTTGTACAGCGGCGCGAATTTATGGAACAGATGAAAATGACGAAGCAGGAAGTAAAAGAGGAATACAAAGAATTCGAAGGCGATCCCGAAGTAAAAAACAGGCTGCAGCAGGCCGAGCGCGCCATCCTGCAGCAAAACATGCCGCAGGCCGTCAGGGAATCCGACGTCGTCATTACAAACCCGACGCACTTTGCCGTCGCGTTAAAATACGATGCGGCCGCCGGCTACGAAGCCCCGCGCGTTACGGCGAAGGGCGAAGACGAAGTCGCGTTTTCCATGCGTAGGATAGCCGAAGAAAACGGCGTGCCCGTTGTGGAAAACCGCCCCGTTGCGCGCGGTCTCTATGCAAACACGAATGTTGGTGATATAATACCTGAAGAATACTTTAGAATTATTGCCGATATCTATGCTCATGTTATGAATTTGCATAAACGGCTTTAGTAGGCGGGTGGGGGACTGATGCCTGATGAAGCAAGACGCATTTCAAATCAAAGCGTTTTAAATTTTTTGCAGCGCAATATCGTCGGTGTCGCAGTCGTCGTCGTTGCGCTCTTTCTCGTTATACCCATGCCTCGAATCCTCATCGATTTTTCGATGGCGCTCAATATCGCGTTTTCGATCGTCGTCCTGCTCATCGTCATGTATACGCCGCGTGCGACGAATTTTATAACATTCCCGCGCGTGCTTTTGTTTATGACGCTTTTCGGGCTCGGCATCAACATCTCGTCTACGCGCCTCATCCTCGCAAATCCCGTAAACCCCGCGGGGCTTTCGAAAAGTCAAAGCGTCATGGTGCAGGCCTTTGCGAATATCGTTACCGGCGGAGGCGCGGGCGCGACGCCGGTCGTCATCGGCTTTGTGATTTTTATTATTTTGATCGTCGTGCAGGTCGTCGTCATCACAAAAGGGGCCACGCGCGTATCGGAAGTTGCCGCGCGGTTTTCGCTTGATTCGATGAGTACGAAAAAATTCGATATCGGCAACCGGCTCAACAGCGGCATCATAACGGAAGAGGAAGCGCAAAAAGAACAGGAAGCGCTCGACCGCTCGGTTGATTTTTATTCGACGATGGACGGCGCTTCGAAATTCGTTTCGGGCAACGTCAAAGCCGGCATCTTTATCACGGCGATAAACATCTTCGGCGGCTTTGCCGTCGGTATGGCGATCAACCGCATGTCGGCAGGGGATGCACTTTTATCCTATGCGAAGCTTACGATCGGCGACGGTCTTATGTCGCAGATCCCCTCTCTCATGCTTTCGTTTGCGACCGGTCTCATCGTTACGGGAAGCAGTACCGACGAAGCTTTCGACAAACAGCTTTCGAAAAACTTTTCGATCGACGGACACATCTACGAAATCGTCGGAGCGGCTCTCGCGTTTATGGGCATCGCGTTTATCGGAAACGGCGCGGGAGCGACGGTGCTTTTGGTTTTGCTCGGAGCATTTTTCTTTTTTATGGGATACCGCATCGCTTCTTCTCAAGTGCGCGAAAAAGCACAGGCGATGGCGGCTGCGACGGCAAAGGAAAAGACGGGCGGCACAAGCCCCACGGATGCTGCTGCGATAGCACCTCTCGACACGCTGTCGCTCGAACTCGGCTATGCACTCATCCCGCTCGTCGACAAAGAAAAAGGCGCGGAATTGCTCGAACGGATCACGCGCATACGGCACGAAGCGGCTCTCGATATGGGACTCATCGTTCCGCCGATCCGCATCGTCGACAATATGACGCTTGACCCGAACGAATACAGTTTTAAAATACGCGGTATCGAAGCGGGACGCAGCACGATCAGACTCGGCTACTATATGTGTATGAACAACGGTACGGTAACCGAAGAGCTGCAGGGAGAAAAAACGAAAGACCCCGCTTTCGGCATGAGCGCGATTTGGCTGCCGGAAGAAAAGAGAGCGGAAGCCGAGCGGAACGGCTATACCGTCGTCGATCCTCCGACGATCATTGCGACGCATTTGACTGAAATCATCAAAGCGCATGCGGCGGAAATCATCGGTCGGCAGGAAGTGTCGAGGATCATCAACAATATCAAAGAAACGAATCCGGTCGTCGTCGACGAAGTGCTCAACAACGAAAAATGCAAATTCACGTACGGCGATATCGAAAAAGTTTTAAAGATATTGTTGCAGGAGCGCGTTTCGATACGCAACATCGTTATCATCCTCGAAACGCTTGCCAATTTCGGGCCTATCACGCACAACGCGTGGGATCTCGCCGAAAAGGTGCGTGAAGCGCTCGGACTCCAGATATGCAGACAGTACGCGGACGAAGACAATACGCTGCGCGTTATGAGCTTGTCGCAGGACTTGTCACAGCTCTTACTCGATCACGTCGCGAAGAGCGCAGGCACGGAGCCCTTTGTCGCCCTCGATCCGGTCGATTTGCGGGTGTGGGAGCGCGCGATCCACGGCGCCTACAATGCGCTTCGCAGCAAGGGCCGGCTTCCGATCGTTATGTGTTCGTCGGTCGTGCGCCGCCTCGTGTGGAATATGACGAACCGGGAAATGCCCGATATCATCGTCATTTCCGACAGAGAGATCATTGCCGCGGGCAGGAGCATAAAAGTCGAAGTGCTCGGAGAAATCGCAGAAGATAAAGCAGGAGTGACGATACAGAATGTATAGCGCAGACAGACGGGATGTACCCGTATTGAAGATGACGGGGCGGACGCTCGACGAATGCAAGGCGAAACTCTTCGAAAAATTCAACAACGAGTATACGATTCGCGGAAAGCGTACGATGCTAAAAGGCGGGTTTTTCGGTATCGGACAAAAAGAAGTCGTCGAAGTTTCTTATACGGTAGACCGTGAAGATGAGATTCCGAAAAATACGGCCGCCCATTCGGCAGGGATTCCATCACGGGAAACGGATGCGCTCGATGCGGCCGCCGCGTTCAATAAAACCAAAGACGAACTTTTGCGCGCGGCTCAGATGACGGCGATCAATACCGCGATGAATACCCGCCTTTCCCAAATGGAAGATAATCTTTCGAAGCAGTTGAAAAACATCGCGTTGGCCGCTTCGGAAAAACATCCGTCGATCAAAAAAATCGAAAGCCTTTTGGAAGAAAACGAATTTACGTTTTCATACATCAATGAAATAACGGAAAAATTGCAATCGAATTTTACGCTCGACGCGCTCGAGGATTTTAAAGCCGTAGAGCGCAAAGTCGTCGATTGGATCGGAAAGACGATTTCGATCGCGCCGGAAAAAATCCAGCGGCCGCCGCACGTCGTCGTTATCGTAGGTCCTACGGGAGTCGGTAAGACGACGACGCTCGTAAAGCTTGCGACGAAAATGGTGAGCGAAGCGAAGAGAGAAGAGCGGAGAATTCCGTCGTTCGCGTTTATCACGACCGATACGATGCGTGTCGGAGCTTACGAACATCTCGCTTCGTACAGTACGATCCTTAAAACGGAACTCGAAAAAGCGGAAACGGTCGAAGACTTAAAAAAGCTCTACGACGAAAAGCGCGAAAACTTCGACGCGATTTTTATCGACACGAGCGGCTACAGTCCGAACGATACCGAAAACATCGGCAAGATGAAAGCCGTTCTCGATGTGCGCGGAATGAAACCCGACATATATCTTGCCGTCGCCGCTTCTACGAAAGCGAAGGATTTGGCGAACATCATGCAAAATTACGAACAGTTCGGATATAATTCCGTCATCGTGACGAAGTGCGACGAATCGAAGCAATACGGAAATATCATCAGCGTACTCCACGAAAAAAACAAAAAAATTTCGTACATCGCCGACGGACAAAAAGTCGTACGGGATATCCACCGTGCGGATGTCGTTCAGTTTCTCATCAGGCTTTCGGGCTTTGATGTCGATCGCGTACATATTGAAGATGAATTTGGAGAATAAGATATGGAAGAACAGGCAGAAGGTTTGCGTGAATTGATGAAAGAAGGCGTTCAGGAAAAAAAGAGGTCGTCTTCGGCAAAAGATGCGCACAAAACGCGCATTCTCGCGATCACGAGCGGTAAAGGCGGCGTCGGTAAATCGAATATAGCCGTAAACATGGCCATAGCCTACGCTCAGACCGGTAAGCGCGTTATCCTGATCGACGGCGATCTCGGCATGGCGAATATCAACGTACTGCTCAATCAAGTGCCGCCGTACAATCTCATGCACGTCATCGACAAAAAAAAGACGATGAAGGAGATTATCCTCGATACCGAATTCAATATCAAATTCATCGCAGGCGCAAACGGGCTTTCAAAAATCGCAAACCTCTCCGTCAAAGAGCTTGAAGATTTTGCAAAACAGTTCGCGTCTCTCGGTTCCGCCGATATCATCATCATCGATACGGGAGCGGGCATCACGAACAATGTTTTGCAGTTCGTCGCCGCCGCCGATGAAGTGTACGTCGTTACGACGCCTGAACCGACGGCGATCACCGACGCATACGGCATCATTAAAATCATCACGACGGAAATCGTCGAGCATCCGGTCAACTTAAAGCTGCTCGTAAACCGAGCGCATTCTGCGGACGAAGGCAAGCGCATCTCCGAACGCATCATCACGATCGTGAGCCAGTTTTTGAATTATAAGGTCGATTACATCGGCTTTGTGTACGACGATCCCGTCGTGCAGGCTTCCGTTATCCGGCAAAAACCCTTTATCGTCATCAATCCGACGTCGAAGCCCGCGATGTGTATCAAGCACATTGTCGGCCGCATCGAAAAAACGGAACCGATGGAAAGCGAAGGCGTATCGAATTTTTTGAAAAAGTTTTTGCGCAGAAAAAAATAACCGTATGCCGCAAGCGGGGAAAGCCGGGGTTTTAATACGTTTTGCACTATGCCGGCTTATTAAAAAATCGGCGGCGCCTCTGAAAATTCGATCGTGTTTTTAGAGATACCCTTGTATGGGTTTGCAGTGCGTCTTCGAAGATTGAAGTTTTTAGAGGTTCACTTTTGTTGCTGTATGATATATAATAAAGGCGGTATGTGCACCGGCCGAGCGGATCGATTATTATTAATAAGGATCTGCGTCCTTTGAGTTTGCGGCGGCGCGCACGGCTAAAAACTTTTTTGAAAGTTGTAACTTTCTGCAAAAGTTTTTAGGGAGGTGTAGTGAGGCAGGTTCGATTCATCGCAGGTTTTGCTCTCGGCGGTTTCCTCATCTCTTTTTTCTTCGGCTTTTTTTCTCGCGGCGGTATAGGGCGTATGCTGCTTTTCGCTTTTATTTTTGCCGCAGTGTTTGCCGTTGTGGGATTTGCCGTGCAGTTTATCGGTACGACGTTTTTGAATATCGACGGCGGGACGGATGGCGCTGACGTGCACGGAACGACGGGAAACAATGTCGATATCGTCGTGCAGGACGAAGAGCTTCCGACCGAAGACGGTTCTCCTGAGTTTTATGTCGGTGGAAATCACCAGATGCTGAACAAAGAAGATTACAGCGGGGAAAAAGGGGGACGTTTCGCAGGTGCTTCGGACGGAAGCGAAGGTATCGATACGACTCACGCGGCAAACGGAGCGGCTTTGGCCGATGCGCAAACCGGGCAACCGGATGACGGTTTTGTTCCCGTAGGGCTGCATGAGAGTGCCGAGACGATTTCGGGAAAAGAGGCGGGAGTCAATTCGGACGACGGTTTTTCGCTCAAAGACGATACGCTCGACGACTTGCCCGATCTCGAAGATTTGGCTCCGTCCGGAGAGATTATCGAAGATACCGCTTTTTCCGCAGCTTCGGATACAACGAAAAAATCCGATAAGGCGAGCAAATACAGTGAAAAGGATACGACGCTTATGGCGAAAGCGATAAGCACTGCACTTGCAAAGGATAAAGAAACTTAAAATCAAGGGGAGTGCTAAAAGCCGAAGTTTTTGGCGCTTCCCTTAATAAAGGTGCATACTATGGCAGACTCGGTAAACGACGAAAAAGAAGAAGACAGACTCTGGGAAGAATACCGAAAGACGAAATCGCAGGCGTTGCGTGACGCGTTTATACGGCAGTATATGCCGCTTGTTAAATACGTCGCGGGAAAAGTGTCCGTCGGTATGCCCGGCAGCGTCGAATTCGACGACCTCGTCGGCTTCGGTCAATTCGGTCTGCTCGATGCGATCGAAAAATACGATCCGTCGAAAAACGTCAAATTCAAAACCTACGCCGTTACCCGAATCCGCGGAGCGATCTTCGACGAGCTCAGGCAAATCGATTGGGTGCCGCGTTCCGTCCGTCAAAAATCGAGGGAGATAGAGGACGCCATCAATACGCTTGAATCGCGGCTCGGACGGACGGCGAGCGATGCGGAAATCGCAGAATCGCTCGGCGTGAGCGAAGACGACTATCACCGCATCATCATGAAAGTGTCGGGCACGAGCGTGCTTTCTCTCAACGACGTGTGGCATAACGGGGACGATGCGGCGAACACGTCGATCGGCGACAGTATCGAATCTCCATCGAGCATGAATCCCGATGCGATCGTCGAACGCGAAGAGATTAAAAAAGTGATCGTGCAGGCGATCAACGAATTGCCCGAAAAAGAAAAGATGGTTATCGTTTTGTACTATCATGAAGATTTGACGTTTAAAGAAATCGGGCAAGTTCTCAACGTAAGCGAGTCGCGTATTTCCCAATTGCACACAAAAGCGAATCTCAGAATGCGTGCAAAATTGACGAATCTCAGGAAAGGAATCATGTGATGGTATCGCTCGAGAAAATACGTGCGGATATGCAGCGTCTCTTGGAACGTGACAAGATGCTGCACAACGTCGACGTAAATGCGGAAAGTATCGACGAAGCGCTGGCCGATGCCGCAGTCCAGCTCGACACGAAAGCCGCCGATCTCGAATACGAAGTCGTCGAAAAAGGAAGCAACGGTTTTCTCGGTTTCGGAAAAAAGCCGTGGCGTCTGCGTATTTATCAAAATCCCAATACGCTCTACGCGAAAAACAAATCGGCAAAAGACGATCTCTTCGGTGAAGACGCAGGGGGAGTAGAAACGAAAATCGTCGACAGAGACGGTGCGTATTATATCCGTCATTTCGGCGACAGAATTATGCTCAAAGTACGGCTTCCTTCAGGGAAAGGAAATGCCGTTGACGGCAAAGACGTCATGCAGGCGCTCGTGCGGCCGGATACGATTTCCGTAGAAGACGATCTCGTAAAAAAATACGTCAAACAGGGGACGTCCGGCCGCTATGAAGAAGTCGGCGCGTATAAACACATAGCTGCAGGCGATGCGAGCGTTTCGGTGAACATTTCAAGCGACGAAATGAAAGCGGACATCGTCGCATCCGCACCTTCGATGAGCGGCGCCGACGTTTCCTATTCGATGATCGAGCGGGCTCTCCGCGCGCAAGGCGTCATCACGGGATTTGACGAAGATAAAATCGAAGCTTTTGTCGACGATCCCGTCTACGAAACTCCGTACGAAGTTGCATCGGGAACTCCCGCTCAGGACGGGAGGGATGCATACATCGCTTATGATTTTGAAACGGATCCGAAAAAACTTCGCGCGACGGAGTCTGCGACGGGGCAAGTCGATTTTAAAGAGTTGAACCTCATACAAAACGTCATCAAAGGCGGACGCCTTGCACAAAAAATTCCCGCGGAAAAGGGAAAGCCCGGCAAAACGCTTTTGGGGCGCTATACTGAAGCGAAAAACGGAAAAGATATTCCGATTCCGCTCGGACAAAACGTTTCGCTTGCGCCGGACGGCATGACGGTGATCGCCGATACCGACGGTCAGGTTATGCTCTTTGCCGGAAAGATTACCGTTGAGCCCGTACTCCAGCTCATGAGCGTCAACATCAAAACGGGAAACATCAAATTCCTCGGCTCCGTCATCATCCGCGGGAGCGTTGAAGACGGCTTTAATGTGGACGCTTCGGGCAATATCGAAGTCGGCGGGACCGTCGGCAACTGCAAAATCAACGCCGGCGGAAACATCATCGTGCAACAGGGCATATTCGGTAAAAACGGCGGCACACTGACGAGTAAAAAATCGCTGTGGGCGAAATTCATACAGGCGTCGAAAGTCGAAGTCGATGAATCGGTCATCGTTACCGACAGCATTATGAATTCCGAAGTGATGGCGATGAAGAGCATCGTTTTGAGCGGAAAAAAAGCGCAGATTATGGGCGGACACTTGTTTGCGACGGAAGAGATTTCCGCAAAGAGCATCGGCTCTCCGGGAGGGGGCGCGGAAACGATACTCGAAGTCGGCTTCGATCCGCGTGCAAAACAGCGGCTCGACAGCCTGCAGGAAAAGCAGGGCGCGCTTGTCAAAGAGCTTGAAAATCTCGAACTCGATATTTCGACGCTCGAAAATCAAAAGAAAATACGCCGTTCGCTTCCGAAAGAAAAAGAAGACAATCTTACAAAACTCAAAGAGCGCAAAGTGCAGATCGATTCCGAATCGGCGGAGATGACCGAAGAGATTCAAACGCTGCAGGAGCACTTGCGCGAATTGAAAGCGGTCGGAAAAGTGAAAGCGTCGGGAACGGTATACTCGGGCGTCAAAATCTACGTGCGCGACGTGCTCGACGAAGTGCATAACGAAGTGTCGGGCGTAACATTTTATTTTGAAAACAATTTCGTCAAGCGCGGCAAATACGAAGCCGCTTCGAAAATAAAGGGACCCGATGGCTATACAACCGATTGATTTGCAGACGATGTATTCTCAAATGGCAAATATCGCGCAAAATGCCGCGCAAGCCCAAGACGGCGGCAGATTCGCCGAAGCGATGCAGCAGCAAAACATCGTGCGGCAAAATTTGGAAGAAGCCGAGCGCGTCTCCCGTCCTGCATCCGATGAATCGGAAGCCCAATCGCGCGCCGTAAAAAACGACGCTTCTTCTTCTCACGGGGAGAAGGAAGAGAAGGGCAAAGACGGAGGGCGCGAAAAAAAAGACGAAAGGCGCGAAAAAGCCGTACAAGAATCCTATATCGGGCAGCACATAGATATTACGAGGTAGGCGTGCCGGGAGTTTTATTTGCGATTGTCGCGATTAATATCGTTTTATGGGGCGTTTTTATCGTCCGCTTTAAGCGCCTTTTTTCGGCCGACGACGTCATCGAAAAGACGAGAGCCGAAATGGACAATATGATCCGCGATATCAACAACAATACCGTTCGCGCGATCGATATCATCGACGACAGAACAAAGCAGCTGAAGCGCCTTATCGAAGAAGCGGACAGACGCATAGCGCTTGCACGGAGCGAAGAAGCGAAAAAGCTTACGGCATCCGCTCTCCGCGATACGCTTGAAAAAAAATCGGTTTCCGAAGTCTCCCGCCGCGCTGCGAATACTTACAAAAAAAACGCTCCGCGTTCCAGGCCTTCCCCCGATGCATCCTATGCTGTAACCGGAGAAGCGGAAGCGCTTGCGGAAATGCAGCATTCTCTCTTTGACGATACTCGTACTTCGGTGCGCACAAAGGCTGAAATGAACGTGACGGATGACGGAGCGTCGTATGCGAAAGTACCGGTTATAAAACCCGATGTGTATTTTTCGGAAACACCGATCGTACCGAAAAAGAATTTTACGAAGCAAGTGCTCGAGATGGCGGAGATGGGGCTGACGATCGAACAGATTGCAAAGCAGCTTTCGTGTTCGAAAACCGAAGTGCAGATGATACTTGATATGCAATAGGAGAAGATATGAAAACAACGGTGCAAAATTTCGGCGTGCTTTCCGACGGAACGAAGGTTTCTCTTTTTACCGTCAAAAACAAGCGTATGTCATTTTCCGTTACGGATTACGGCTGCAGGATTACGAGTATCGTGCTGCGCGATTCTGACGGAAGAGAAACGGACGTCGCTCTCGGCTATTCGACGCTCGAAGGTTATATTTCCGATACGAGCTATTTCGGCGCCTTTGTCGGGCGCTTTGCAAACAGAATTAAAGGCGCCGCCTTTACGCTTGACGGCAAGCGTTATACGCTCGATAAAAACGACGGACGCAATATGCTGCACGGAGGTTTTGACGGCTGGGACAAAAAAGTGTGGAAAGCGAAAACTATTTCGACCGAAAAATGCGCAGGAGTCGAGTTTACGCGCGTTTCAAAAGACGGCGAGCAGGGGTTTCCCGGAAATATGAGTGTAAAAGTGCGCTACATCCTCGACGAAAAAAATAACCTCACGTGCCGCTATACGGCATCGACCGATAAAGCCTGTCCCGTAAACCTTACCAATCATTCGTATTTTAATCTTGCAGGAAAGGGGACGATCGAAAATCACGTTTTAAAACTCGACTGCCCCTCTTATCTTGAAAGCACGAGCGCTTTGATTCCAACGGGAAAAATTCTTTCCGTAAAGGATACGCCGTACGATTTTTTAAAAGAAAAACGAATCGGACGCGATATTAAAAAAACGGGGACGGGCTACGACGACTGCTTTGTCACGCGAATCTACGACGAAAAAAACGGAAGGAGCGGAGTTCCCGAATCGGCAAAGAAAATTATCCGCGTAGCGGAATTGCGCGATCCCGAATCGGGGAGGGCGATGACGGTCGACACAAATGCGGAAGCTATACAGCTCTATACGGGCAATATGCTGAAAGCCGTGCGCGGCAAAAACGGACGCATCTACGGCAAACACAGCGCGCTCTGCCTTGAAACCGAATGTTTTCCGGATTCACCGAATATCGCTCAGTTTCCGTCCTGCGTTTTGCTTCCCGGAAAAAAATACGAATCGGTTACCGTATACGGATTTCACGCGTAGAAAAGGCGAACGATAAAGTAGGGATGGCAGGGGAAAACCGATAGTTTTATTGTTCGCTTTCAGCGCCGTTTTGCAGGGCGGCATCATTTGCTTTATCGGCATTGCTCCGCTTCGATACGATGTGAACTCTGCCCGTGCGCTTGATGCCGTCGTCGCGCTTCGCTTCTTTTTCGCCGTCTTTTACGTAATACAGTTTTTTTGCGTACTTCGCTTCTTTTTCGGCTTTTTTTTCGCGGACGGCTTTGACGCGGGCTCTGCGCGCTTTGTCGATAAACGAAAGCGATTTATCCATGCCCTGTAAAAACTTCTGCATATCTTCGGCGAAAATCGCAATCTGATGGCGGTCGAAGTCCGCTCCGTCGCGGCTTTTGCTTTCGACGATTTGAAGAAATATATCGCCGGTTCTGTTTTCTTTGACGTTAAAAAAATACGACCGGTTGTCCAAATATACTTGCGTTGTAAAGAGTTCTCCGCGTGCGCCCATAATCCGTCCTCTGTTCGCTTCACAGTATCATAAAAAGAGCGCTTGGGCAACTGCGCCGGAAACCTTATTCTCTAAAAAATCACGTGTAACGAAAAAAATCGGCTGCACTCCAGGCATCAGTCGATTATGCGAATTTTGCGGCGATTTCGCCCGCCTTTACTGCAAGCGCTTTCATCGCGTCTTCGCTCGTACGCGGCCCGAAACTGAAGCGGAGTGCACCTTCGCGGACGGATGCGCTCACGTTCATCGCCTGTAAAACTGCGCTTCCGCCTTTATGCTGCCCCTTGTGCGAAGAGCAAGCGCTTCCGGTCGAAACGCAAAATCCCTCGGCGTCGAGTGCGCGGAGCATCACTTGTCCCGGAATGTTTTTAAAAGACGCCTGCACGATCCACGGAGAATATTCGTCTTCATGTCGGACGTCTAGCCGCGCTTCGGGGATAATCGTACAGCCTGCAATTTCGGAAAGGTTTCGTATAAAAGATTTTGTTAATTTTTTTTGCGCTTCAAATCGCGTGCGCGCTTTTTCGTTTGTATTCGAAATGCAGTAGCGTTCGAGGCAGCGTGCAAATGCGAGCGCACCGTATACGTTTTCCGTTCCGCTTCGTATATTTTTTTCCTGTCCGCCGCCGCGGAAAAAAGATTCGATCGTGTCGGCAAGGTAGAGTATGCCGATTCCCCTGGGGCCGCCGATTTTGTGGGCGCTGAAAGCCGCGCTTGCGATGCCTGAGTAGGAAAGTTCGAGCGGAATTTTTCCCGCTGCCTGAACGCAGTCGACGTGCAGTTTCGCTTTTCGTTTATTTCCGCTTTCTTTTGCAAGCGCATCCGCTATATCTTTGATCGGCTGAATCGCGCCCGTTTCGTTGTTGACCGCCATGACGCAGACGAGGGCGGTGTCGTCGGTGAGTTTTGACAGTACCGCCTCTTTCGTTATGATGCCGCCCGTTGTCGCCGGAATGCGGACGACGCGCCATCCGCATTTTGTCAACGATTCCGCCTGTTCGCGGACTGCCGGATGCTCTACGGAGCTTATGAGTACGGTGCCTTTTTGCGGTCGGTTCAATACGGAAAGGAGGGGAATGCAGTCGCTTTCGGTTCCGCCCGACGTAAAGTAAATCGTTTCGGACGGCACTCCCAAAGATGCGGCACATAGTGCACGCGCTTTTTCCAAAAGCCGTTTCGCTTCTTTTCCGACGGAATGCACGCTCGAAGGATTTCCCCATGCCGAAAAAGTTTCTGCAAGAGAGGCTTCCAAAATATCTTTATCGGAGGGTGCGGTCGCCGCCCAGTCAAAATAATGATCGATATTGTTTTGTTCCATACGCATTATTTTAAAACGTTTAAAATGACATCGTCGCCGACGGTTTCGGAAACCGTTTCGGTCAGACCTTTTTGTAAAACGAGGCGGATGCCGCCGCCGGTATTTTTTTTATCTTTGTGCATGATAGAAAGGAGTCTCGCTCCCGCAGCACCTCCTTTTATAATCGAAGGCACGGGATCCGTTTCCCAACCGTAGCGCTCGAGGACGGAGAGCACTTCGTCTTTATACGCTCGGCTGCACAAACCGATGTTACAGCTGAGAGCGGCGGCGCGCGATATGCCCCACGCGACCGCATCTCCGTGCGTGACGCTCCCGAGACCCGCAAGCGATTCGAGTGCGTGGCCGAAAGTGTGACCGTAATTCAAATACGTGCGGATATTTTGTTCGGTAAAATCCCGCTCGACGACGGAAGCTTTTGCCGCGGCGCATTTTTTAATAATAAAGTTTACCGTCGCTTTATCGCGCGAACATATCTTTTCGCTTTCGTTTTTAAATACGTCGTAGAGTTCGGCATCGTACAAAAGCGCGGTTTTGAAAGCTTCCGCGAGTCCCGATCGGTATTGATCTTCGGAAAGCGATTGTACGAATTCGGGAAAAATGTATATCGATTCGGCGGGGTAAAACGAACCGATCATATTTTTATAATTATTAAAATCGCATCCGGTTTTTCCTCCGATCGCCGCATCGACCATCGAAAGCAGCGTCGTCGGCACGAACACGCAAGATGCGCCCCGTTTAAAAAGGGATGCCGCAAAACCCGTTATATCCGAAATGACACCTCCTCCGACGGCGACGAAACTATCCTTTCGCGAAAATTCCGCATCGATCGCATTTTTTACGATAGTAAGGACGCTTTCGATAGTTTTGTATCCTTCGCCCGAACCGAGTATGACAAGTCTGTCGTCTCCGCAGATTCCGTCGTCGAACCTTGCGATAAAAGGCGCGAAAAGCGCGAGCGTTGCGACTTTTGCGTCGGTGACGAAAAAGCGTCGGCGGCCCGTTTTTTCTCCGGGCTTAAAGAGATCGATAAAGTCGGGAGATGTTTCCGCGAAGACTATACCGGTAGAATCCGTTCCCGGGTGAACGGGCGGATAGGAGATGCGTACGATAGTATCCATAAGAGGATATTTTAATAGCTTTTCGTGTCCATTGCAAGAAAAGCGTCGCGCACTTTTTGCACGCGCGCGATTTCCCGTGCGAGCATTTTTCCGTAATCGAGACTGCCGTTTTTTATGCGTTCGCGTTCGTCTTCCCAAAACTGTCGTTCGGTGATAAATAAAAAATCGAACGAAACGGCATTCGCTTTTTCCGCCCACAGTTCGGCTTCTTTCCAATAATAGAGACCCGCCGTATAGCACGAAAGCGCTTTTTCCAAATCGCGCACGTATTCGTCTTTCCACGGCGCGTCGTAAAAATATGCGGCTTTTTTATCGTAGGTTCTGCCGAGTCTCAAGTGCTGTTCGATGAGTTTGAGATTCAAATGCATTTGAAAGAGGTAGCGGTATTTTTCCCATTCTTTTTTCGTTTCGATTTTTAAGCCGGCGTAGAGCGGATTGCAAAAGTCCGCCTGCACCGCTTTTTCAAGCCAATAGATGTTTTCGATGCAGTCGTCGGGATACTGCTGGTAGTGGATGTGATAGAGGCGATAAAAATCCTCTTTGTATTTGACCATATACGCGCTTAGGGGCACAGAGATGCCGAGGGAAAAGAGGAGCGAAACGGCGACGATGCGCATGATATACGGAAAATACTTTTTCACGATTTCAATATCGGCAGATTTTCAAAGTAACTCCATATCTTTTCCGCTGTTTCTTCTATGGGACGCGATGCGTCGAGCGTAATTATGTTCATCGCTTCTTTTTTTGCAAACTCTTCGATGACCGCATCGTAGCGGCGGGCGGTATTTTTTTGAAAATCGGCTTTTTCGTAGATTTCTTTTTGCCCTGCGCGATGTACGACGCGCTCAAACGAAAGAGAAGGGTCGATACGGAAATAAAAAAGCGCTTCGGGAAGCGGGAACGCGCTGTTTACGAGGTGAGGAATGTCGTCTCCGAACGAAGCCGACTGATATGCGAGCGTCGAAAAGATGTAGCGGTCGCTTACGGCGATTTTGCCGTTTTGCACGTGCTCCGTGATGCCGCCCTTGCCGTAGATGTGTTCGCACCTGTCGGCGGCAAAGAGAAAGGCCGCCGTTCGCTCGTCGACCGAAAATTCACCTTTGAGCATACGGCGTAAAAAAAGTCCCGTCGGGAGTTCCGTCGGTTCGGCCGTCGCAAAGATTTTTTCGCCGAGCTTTTTTTTGAGGATGCCGAGTTGTGTCGACGTGCCCGACCCGTCGATGCCTTCGAATACGATAAAATTATGCAATATCATAGAAAACGCCTGCACTTTTTCCGATATTTTGATATGATGGGGACGGTGATTTCGCTTTGAGGATTCGGCGGCGGCATGAGTAAAAAATCGGTTATCCGCAGTGTATACATTTTGATTTTTCTCATTATACTCCTCGCATCATTTGCATGCGTCCGTCCGATTTATCGTGTGCTCACCGAAAACATTTCGCACCGCGCACAGGCGATGCGGACAATGCTTGAAGATACGACAGGCCTTACCTTTTCGTATGCGTCGCTGTCGCCGTCCATTCTAACGGTTTTCAATATAAAAGGTATAGTCCTCAGTTCCGTGTCGGACGGCAAAGCGCTCGTGTCGATCAGACGGATTACGCTCCGCTACCGATTATTGAAATTGCTTCAAGGCGACATAGACAGCGCATTTAAAAGCTTGACGATAGACGGCGTTACGCTCGATTACGACGATGGGGCCGACAGAGCGATTATCGAAAAAATTGCATCGTTTGCAAAATCCGGGGGCGTAAAGCGGAGCGGCAGGCGTACGGATTTTTCGTTTATCGGCATCGACTTGCCGTTTTCGCTTTTAATAAAAAACGTACGCATTCGCTATCGGAGTACGGATGCGGATGCGTCGTTTACGATACGCTCGGCAGAGGCCGTGTACAATGAAGCTTTCCGCTCGCTCGGTGTGAGCGTACGCGGCGGTGCGGACGTCGTTTTGCACAGCGCAAACGGCATGCGCATTTCGGGAAAGTATTCGCTTTCGAGCTCCGTCCGTCACGGCTTAAACGGAAGCTCCTTTGTCGCACGCTTTTCGAATATTACAGGCGGTGATTTTTCGTTCGGCAGGTTGAGCTTCCGCGCATCCTACGACGACCGCGTCATTTCCGTGCGCACCTTTCAATCGGCTTTTCCGTTTATGGTGAGCGCTTCGTACGACATCGATTCGAAAAAAGGGCGTGCGTCTTTTGCCGCCGAACGCTTTACGCTTTCATCGTTTATCTCGTCCCGACGGCGTGCGGATTTCGTGCGCCGCATAGGAAGCGTGTTGCTTACGGCAAAGGGGTCTGCCGAATACGATGCCGAACAAAAATCGCTTTCGTATACAAGCGGCGGCAGCCTTTTCGTTCCCGAAACGTTTGTGCCCGGCGCCCTTTCCGTGCGCTTCGATGTGTCCGGCACAAAAGACGAAGTTTCGATTCCGCGCCTTGTCGCTTCGGGAAAAAACTGCGATGCGGAAGCTTCGCTTTTATATCGCTTCGACGGTATGCGTCTTTCGGGTACCGTCGATGCAAAGCGTATCGCCCTTCCGAACGGGAACGTGCTTTCAGCCGAATTGTATTTCGACCCGCTCGATCGGGGTTTTGTGTGTTTCGCTCCCGAAGTGCGGCTCGGAGAAAAAAACTTTACCGCACTCGAAGCGCACGTAATACCGAACGGAAATTCCGTCGATTACAGTTTTGAGCTTTCCGACTACGCGCACGCCGAAGCGGACACACCCGGCTCGCTTCGGATAGACGGAAGTTATCTTACCCGCACGAACTATATTCAAGCGGGGATCGACATTAACAATTTTTACCTCGACAGCGCGGTCGAAGCGGGAGCGTTTTTTTTAACGGAAGGCACTTCCGCCTCGCTGTCGTCGTTTGGGCCGCGCCTTGCGCCTTACGTGTTTACCGGCGAGCTGTACGTTTCGTCCGATTTGAAATCGGTTTCCTACAACGCGCCCTATGCGCTTTTTGTGAATACACAAAAAGAAAACGAAGCGCTTTTTTTGTCCTTCGACGGAAACGAATCTTCACTGCAAGTATCGCAGCTCAATGTCGTGTACAAGGGAGATACCTTTTCCGCTTCGGCCGAAATCGACCGCGCACCCGATTCGTCGGCTTCGTTTTTTACGCTCGACGTGCGGCACAAATCGATTCCGTATCATTTTACCGGAAACATCATGCCCAATGTCGTCAGCGTGTCGGGCGATTACAACCTCGCCGCCGAGTTCCAGCGCTACGACAACGGCAGTATGGAAGGCTCTCTCGCGATGGAAAATTTTCCGCTGCAGGTAGCCGGTACGATTTTTACGTTTTCTACGGAAGCGGGCTTTGCGTATACGAAAGACGAGGGCTTTGCCGTACACATCGCGCGGCTCGAATCGGAAGACGCCGGCGGAAAATTTTCTTTTTCTCCGCACGTGCTTTTGTCGGGCACGATTTCGAAGTACGGCGCTGTTTTCGATTCGATTTCGTATACGGATTCGTTTTCTGCGCTTACGGGTTCGTCTCGGTGTACCGTCAACATACGCGATTCCGGATTCGATTCGGCGCATTTCGATATGACGATGACCAATCCGCTTTCGAAAGAATCGGTGACGGCGAGCGCGGAAATCAACAATCCCGACAGAGTGCCGTTTTCCGTCGAAATGCTTAAAAAAAATTTATATTTCAACGCCGAGATTTTATGCAATAGTATCGATTTGAACCGTTTTGCGGTGGAGCAGAGCGAAAATAATCGGTTGACTGCATCGGTGACGGCGACGGGAACATTCGAAAATCCCTACGTTACGCTTTCCGTCGACGACGCCGATGTGATGTTTGCGGGTATACTGCTTTCCGCAAAGGGAAGCGCGACGCTCGAAGAGCGAAATCTCTCGGTCAATTCGATGTACCTTTCATACGGCAGGCTGCTCGTCGACAACGTAAGCGCGGATTTTTCATTTTCATCGTACACGGGAAGTGCGTCTGCCGACATAACGACGACGGTCATAAGAAAAAGTGTCAAAGTGCCGCTTTCGCTTACGCTTTCGGATACGCGATTTCAAGAAAACGCATCTGTTCCTTCATCTTTTGTCGTAACGATTTCGTCGCAGGGAGCTTCCGGCTCGCTTTTCACAAAACCGTTTCCGTTTTCGCTCTCGTTTTTATATGCCGAAGGAAATGCGTTTGTCTCTTCGTCTCCGTCGCTCGGGATTTCGGGCAGCATTACCGATAACGGACGCGTCGATTTGCGCATTTCGGACGATAAGCCCTTTCACTGTACTATCGACGGAACGATCGCGTCGCAGAATCTCGACATACGCGTGTCCGATGTTTCCGCCGATTTGGCCGCGCTTATGTCGCATATTTCGAATGACATCGTCACGATATACAACGGTGTCCTGCTCGGCTCTGCAAAGATAGGAGGTCTGCTTTCGGATCCCGAATTCAGCGGTTCTTTTTCCGTTGAAAAACCGGACTTCAATTTTCCTAAAGTCATTCCGTCGCATATTACGCAAGAACGCTTTTTTTTGCTGATGGATCACAATGAAATAACACTTCCCTCAGTAACGATGGATGTGCGGGGCAGGAACGTTGATGTTGCCGGTACGATATCCTTTGACCGCTGGGTGTTTGATCGGCTTGAAGCGACTGTCCGTACACCGCCGAATAAAACCGTACCTGCCGATTTGGATATCGATATCGCGGAGTTCATCGGCATGGCGGGTGTCGATTTAAATCTCGCAATCCAAGATAAAATTTTCGATGTAACAGGGAAAGTGTATGTCGAAGACGTAAGAGCGAAATTCCGTATGTCCGAATTGCTTGGAGAACGCGAGGCGAATTATATCATTCCGACGAGGGCAAACGTCGATGTCGCCTTCGGTCCGCACGTCAATCTCGTATTCGATCCGCTGCTCAGATGCGTATTTGCACCGGGCGATTCGATCAACGTCAAAGCCGATCAGACGACCGATTCGTTTTCGATATCGGGCGATATGCATCTGCGCTCCGGCGATATAGCGTATCTCAATCGCAATTTTTATCTCAGACAGGGACTGCTCCGTTTCAGCGATACGGACGAAGGCTTTAATCCGCGCATTACGGTGCGTGCCGAAGTACGCGAACGCGATACGAACGGCGGCGACATACGCATCATTCTTTCGGCGGAAAATCAACCGCTTCTCGATTTTAATCCGCAGGTTTCGTCGATTCCGGCAAAATCGGAAACGGAAATACGCACGCTTTTGGGGCAGATCGTCTCCGCCGATTCTGGAAATATGAGCGATATCTTCATCGCGACGACGGATTATGTCGTTCAGTCGACGATCGGACGTGCGATCGAAAACAAGTTGCGCGATTGGCTGAATTTTGATATATTTTCCGTCAGAACGACCGTTTTGCAGAATACGCTGCGGATGGGTTTTTCGGGGGACTTGAGCCGCAGGGATTTGTCGGCCGGTAACTTTCTCGATAATTCGACTGTTTATATTGGTAAATACTTCGGAAGTGTATTATACGCGGATGCCCTTATGCATTTAGTGTACGATAAGACGAGGGTCGACGACAGTACGACGATGCAGGGGATAACGTTTCAACCGGAATTCGGCTTTGAACTCGAAGCGCCGTTTGCAAATATCAGGTGGGATATGACCCCCGATATCACTGCAATATTGAATAATGTGATTGTTCCTTCGACGGCGTTGACGCTTTCATGGCGACTTTCGTTTTAAGCCTTTCGAAAGCCGATTCGAAGTCCGCGAAAGCGGACACGTAGAATCGGTTCTTTGTAGAACGAGCCGGAGGCTCTAACTTTCTGCAAAAGTTTTTATGGGAGATGTTATGCGTTTTAACCGCAAGATGTATATTCGTTTCGTGCTTTCGCTTTTTATTGCACTCAGTGTATCTTTATCCGTGTTCGCCGAAGAAAGCGAAGACGAAGGATGGTTTTGGGGTAAAACGATTTCCGAAATTACGTTTGACGGATTGAAAAACGTCAAGCGCTCCGAACTTACGGGCATTACAAATGCGTTTATCGGACGTCCGTTTACGGAAGAAGTCTACACCGATTTGTCCGACCGCCTCTACGCGCTCGATATGTTCGACGATATTACGCCGTTTGCAAAGCACGATCCGAAAACGGCGGATAAAATCCTGCTCGTCTTCCAAGTAAAGGAGCGCCCCGTCGTTCAATCGATACGTTTTTCCGGCAATTCGAAGATCAGAAACGGAGAGCTGCGGGATGCCGTCACGGTAAAGACCGGCGATATATTTGTCGAAAGCAAAGTGCTCCTCGACGAGCGGGCGCTCCGCGACGTATATCTGAAAAGAGGCTATACCGATGCGACGATTTCACACAGCGTTGAAGAGATGCCCGACGGAGTCCGCATTACCTTTGTCGTAAACGAAGGGGCGAGTACGGTGATTTCGGCGATACGCTTTTCCGGCAATACGCTCGTTTCGGAGCGTACGCTCAAAAGCAAAATGACGCTCAAAGAAGCCGGCCTTATGAAGGGGCGCGCATTTCAGCGTTCATCACTCGAAGCGGACAAACAGGCGATCGTTTCGTATTATCAGGATCGCGGTTATGCGGATGCTCGGGTGCTCGATGTCGTGCAGGAAACGGCTTTCAACGAAAAAAAAGGCCGCAATGAATTGACGCTTACTTTTGTCATGCAGGAAGGGCCGCAGTACACGTACGGCGGTACGACGATAAGCGGAAACGAAATATTTTCGAAAGAAACGCTTTTGTCGTATATCAAATTAAAGCCGGGCGCCGTTTTCAATCAGACGAAGTATCAGGAAGGCTTGCAGGGCATCACGAGTCTTTATGCCGAAAACGGCTATATGACCAATCAATATGCGCCCGCAGTCAATAAAGATGCCGAGCGTCATACGATTTCAGTCGCGCTTTCGATCGTCGAGCGTCCGAGAAGCCACATCGAAAATATTATCATTAAGGGCAATACCAAAACAAAAGATTACGTGATCCGGCGGGAGATTCCGCTCGAACCGGGCGACGTTTTTTCGCGCGACAAAGTGATGAAGGGGCTGCGCAACCTATACAATTTGCAGTATTTTTCGAGCGTCGTTCCCGAACCGATGCCCGGCAGCGAGAACGATCTCGTCGATTTGGTCTTTACCGTCGAAGAGCAGTCGACGACGACGCTCGAATTCGGCATGACTTTTTCGGGTGTTTCCGATCCCGACGATTTTCCGATATCGCTGTTTGCACGCTGGCAAAATTCGAATCTGCGGGGAGAAGGGCGTTCCGTTTCTGCCGGAACGAATATTTCAAATACGTCGCAGAGCGTTACCGCCTCCTACGGACAGAGCTGGCTTTTCGATTTGCCGATCGGTATCAACGAGTCTATATCGTTTTCGCATTCGAAAGAATCGGCGCTGCGTCTGCAGATGCTCGGTGACGGAACGGTTGTCGATGACGAATACTATATGCAGTTTGAATCGTGGGGTATTACGTTCAGCTCTTCCGTAGGACGAAGGTGGCTGCCCGACTTTGCGATTTTACAGATAAACGGGGGACTTGCGACATCGCTCAACGATAACGTATACGACGAGTCGGTGTACATACCGCACGATTCGAGCGTCAATCAAAATGCGAACAGGCTCGGATTGACCAATTCCGTATGGGGCAGCGTATCGCTGGACAACCGCGATATCAGTTACGATCCTTCGCGCGGTTGGTTTGTCAGCCAGCGGCTCGGCTGGTACGGCATTATACCCGGTCTTGAAAAGGAATTTTTCCTAAAAAGCGATACAAAGCTCGAAGGCTATTTTACGCTGTTCAATATCCCCGTTACGAAAATGTGGTCGTTTAAAGCCGTATTCGCCGCGTATACGGGGCTTACGATGATATTCCCCGTACCCGGAACCCTCCTCGGCGATTCGAACAAAGCCTATATCGACGGTATGTTCAACGGACGCGGGTGGACGAATATCTATAACAAAGTCCGCGGCAAAGCGATGCTCAGCAACCGTATCGAGCTGCGCGTCCCGATATTTCCGAATATCGTCGGCGTAGACGGATTTTTCGATGCGGCTGCGATCACGAGCGACGTGAAAACGATGTTTAACAATCTGTCGGTAAACGATTTTTATTTCAGTTTCGGACCCGGCTTGCGTTTCCTTTTGCCGCAATTCCCGCTGCACCTTTTGTATGCGTGGACGTTTAAACACAGCGATGCGAAGGGATGGTACTTCAACGATCCGAACGGCGTATTTGTGCTTTCGTTCAACATAACGAACCGCTGATTGACGGGGAGCTTCCGAACGCTGACGTTTTTGAAAGTTTTCCGTCTTAATAATTAATAATTTTGGAGAATGCGATGATCGATCAAATAAAAAAAATACTGATTGCCGCTTTACTTTGCACTCTCGCTTCGGCTGCCCGCCTTTCGGCACAGCAGATTACGAAATTCGGAGTGGTCGATACGGCGAAAGTGTATAACGCGTATTTTCGCAATTCGTCGGCGGTGCGCAATTACGAACGGAAAAAAACCGAGTATCAGGAAGAGATCAATAAGCGCACGGAAGAGCTCCGCACCCTGCAGCAGCGGAAGCTCTCCTACGAAGATTCAGGCGACGAATCGAACGCCGTGCGCATCGAAAGCCAAATCACGCAAAAAACGGAATACTTGCGCGAATACACGAATGCGAAAAATATCGAGCTTGCGACGATGCAAAAATCGCTGCAGGATTCCGATTCGTTTTATCGCAGGCTCTACGGCGTGCTTGCCAAAATCGCGGAATCCGGCGGTTACAGCATGATTTTAAGTCTGCAACAAAATAATGCGATCTTGTGGTACAGCCCTTCCGTCGACGTTACGGAACAGGTGATCGCGGAACTCGGAAACAACTAGCGGCATGAAGACGGAAAACTCGCCGACGCCGCTCATGGCGCAGTATGCTTCCATAAAATCGAAGTATAAAAACGAAGTGCTGTTTTTCCGTCTCGGCGATTTTTACGAAATGTTCAATAAGGATGCGATAGAAGTATCGCGCCTTTTGAATCTGACGCTGACGCACCGCGGACCGACTCCGATGTGCGGCATTCCGTATCATGCGGCGAAAGTGTATATCGCCCGTCTTTTGCGTCTCGGAAAAAAAATCGTCATCTGCGAACAGGTCGGAGAAGCCGCCCACGGTAAAGGTTTGACCGAACGCAAAGTCGTCGAAATCATCACGCCGGGTACGGCTGTCGAAGCGGAATATCTCGACGGAAGCGTCGCCAACTATGCCGCATCCCTTTCCGTATCTCACGGCAAAGCGGGATTCGCGTTTATCGACGTGACGACTTCTTCGTTCAGCGCGACCTCTTGGCCGGCGTCACAGATGGCGGAGCATTTTCCGAAAGAGCTTTCTCGCTCGTCCCCGCGCGAACTGCTTTTGCCCGAATCGTTGAAATCGTCTTCCGTCGTCAAGGAAGCTCTTTCCGCGTTTCCTTCCCTCGCGCTTTCGTATTATCCCGATTGGCATTTCAACGCGAACACGGCGTATAAAAAATTGACGGCGCAATTTAAAACGGCTAACCTGCAGTCTTTCGGACTGCGAGAAGATTCGGCAGAAGTCGCGCCTGCGGGTTTTTTGCTCGACTACCTTGAAAAGACGACGAATACCGCCGTTCCGCACGTGGACGGCATACGCGTGTACCGGGACAGCGAATACGTCGTCATCGACGATTCTTCTATGCGCAATCTCGAAGTTACGGCGAATCTCCGCGACGGAAGTTCTCAGTACAGCCTGCTCGAATGCGTCAACTACACGAAAACCGCGATGGGAAACCGTATGCTCCGATCGTGGCTTTTGTATCCGCTTACCGATCTGAAAAAAATTTCCGCACGACAGGAGCACGTATCCCTTTTTACCGACGACAGAAAACTCCTCGGCGATATACGGAGCCGTCTCGAACCCATCCTCGACATAGAGCGGCTTGCCGGCCGCATCGCGATGGACAGGGCGCATCCGAAAGATCTGCAAGCCCTTCGCGGAAGCCTTGAGGGGTGGAGGGACGCGCGCGGGATACTCCAAGAGCGAGATTTTTCGCTTGTCGATTTTTCCCGCGCGGAGCGCATCATCGAAATTATTAAAGAAGCGATAAACGACGATCCGCCGACGACTCTTACCGAAGGGAAAATCATTAAAAACCTCTGGTCGGAAGAACTCGATCACTGGAGGAGCGTTCACGACAATTTCGATAAAATACTTTCCCGCTACGAAGAAGAAGAGCGGCGGAACACGGGAATCGCCAATTTGAAAATAAAATACACGAATGCGTTCGGCTATTTTATCGAAGTGAGCAAGGGAAAGCTTTCGGCGGTTCCGCCTCACTTTATCATGCGCCGTGCGCTCGTAAACGGCGACCGCTATACGACCGAAAAGCTGCAGGAGCTTGAACACGAGCTTACCGAATCCGATACGAAAGTGCTCGAACTCGAACGCGATCTCTTTATTGAAATCAGAAACTCTCTGCACGAATACGTACCGTATCTCATGCAGCTTGCAGGCGAAATCGCCTATACCGATGCGTCATCCTCTTTTGCGCACGCTGCCGTTTTGCACGCTTGGACGAAGCCTGAAATCACCGACGGATGCGCGTTCGAAGTGGAGCAGGGCAGGCACCCCGTCGTCGAAGCGCACATGGGGGCGGGAGAATTCGTGCCGAACGATTTGGCGATCGGAGACGACGGCTTGCCTTCGTTTGCGCTTATCACGGGGCCGAACATGGCCGGTAAGTCGACATTTCTCAGGCAAAACGCGCTCATCGCGCTGCTGGCGCAGACGGGCTCCTTTGTGCCGGCTAAAAAGGCGAAGCTCGGCATCGTCGACAGAATTTTTTGCCGCGTCGGTGCGACGGACAATCTCGCGCGCGGAGAATCGACCTTTCTCGTGGAGATGACGGAAACCGCGAACATCCTCCGTTCGGCGACGAAAAAATCGCTTGTCATTATGGACGAAGTCGGGCGCGGCACTTCTACGGAAGACGGGCTTTCTATCGCTCAGGCGGTGTCGGAATATCTGCTCGACAGTATCGGATGTAAAACGCTCTTTGCAACGCACTACCACGAGCTTACCCGCATGGAACATCCGTCGCTGAAAATGCTCTGCATGGACGTGTCGGAAGAAAACGGCACGGTCGTATTTTTGCGGAAAGTAAAAGAGGGAGCCGCCGAAAACTCGTACGGCATCCACGTCGCGCGCTTGGCGGGCGTGCCGCAGTCGGTGATCGACCGCGCGAGCGTCATCCTCGCGCATATTCAAAATCTTGCGGCGAACAAACCTGTACTCGATTCCGTTCCCGATGTCCGTTCCGTTTTCGAAACGCCCGGTCTTTTCAGCGATGAAGAGATCGTACTCGATGAAATACTTTCAGCCGACACCGACAATATGACCCCTCTTGCCGCGCTGCAGGCCGTCGCCCGCTGGAAAAAATCGCTTTCGGGAAAATAATAGGTCGAATCGATTTACGGGAATATGCGTTTTACTTCTTCCATAAATTTAGAGCCGCGTTCGAATTCGTTCGTAAACATGCCGAACGATGTCGCACCCGGAGAAAAAAGGACAACTTCGTTTGCTTCCCGCTCATCGTCGGCGCATTCGTTCGCTTTGAGCGCACCGAGCAATTCGCCGAGGGAATCGTAGGGGCCGTAAAACGGAATGCGTGAGGCACACAGCAATTCCGTCAATTTATCGGTCGCCGTTCCCGAAAGCAAGTACAGCGCTTTTACCCGTTTTTGCGCATCGTGTGAAAGCGCTTCGGAAAGCGCGTTTTGTCCCAATCCTTTATCGGTTCCGCCCGCGATCAAAATTACGGGTGCTTTAAACGACCTGACGGCGGCTGCGGCCGCTTCGGGAACGGTCGCGCACGAATCGTTGTAAAAGTGAAAGCGCATATTCTTTTGTTTCCATACGTGGAAATACTGCAAGCGGTGCGGTATGCCTTTCCATCGGCTTAAAATATTTGAAATGTTTTGCGCTCCGATCCCCGACAGCGCCATAACAAGCGCCGCGTTTAAAACGTTTGCCCTCATGTGGCGTCCCGGAACGGATACCGAACGGAGCAGCGTTACAGGCATATCGTTTCCCGGAAGCCGGGCTCTTCCCAAGAATTTTCCGTCGGTGTCCGTATCCTGCCATGCACCGTATACGCCTGCAGGAAGTGCTCTCACGCTGTAGCGAAAAACCGTCGCCTTCGATTCGCGCGCAAAAAAATCACCCCACGAAAGCCCCGCTTCGGGTTCGGGTGTTTCTTTATCGTCGGCGTCCGCATCGAAAATCGAACAGTTGTTTTTTCCCTGATCGGCGTAGATGAGGCGTTTGTCGGCGACGTAGGATGCCATATCGCCGTACCAATTTTGATGGTCGGGTACGATCTTCGTGATGAGCGAAATGCGCGGTTTTAATAATTTTCTTCCGCGCAGATCCGCGAGCTGCCAGCTCGAAAGTTCGAGTACGACAGGTGTCGTTTCATTCGTCTTTTCCAAAAACGAAAGCGGACTTACGGTGATGTTCCCGCCGAGGAAGGCCATGAGACCCGCCTGCGAAAGGCCGAAATAGATCGCGCTTGCAGTCGAAGATTTTCCTTTACTGCCCGTCACCGCGATGATCGGCGCTTTCGTAAACGCGAGAAAGATGCTCATATCGGTTTCTATCGCTTTTGCACAAGCGAGGTAGGCATTGCCTTCGTATTTTACTCCGGGATTTTTAATAACGCAGTCCGCAAAGCGGAAATCGTCGAGACGGTGTTCTCCGAGCCGATAGGTGAGCCGTGTCCGATTGAGCGAGGCATCGTTGTTGAGCGAGTCGACGGTGGGTTTCAATTCACGGGCGGTTTTCATATCGGTCGCAACGACGTATGCTCCATACTTTAAAAAAAATCTGACGGCCGCTTCTCCGCCTCCGTTTAAGCCGAGTCCCATAACGGTGATATGTTTGTTTTTTATGTCGGCGAGGGATGAAAATACGCATCCTTCGGGATATACGTGAGGACCGACTATTGTACTTTTAGAATTCATAATCGATAGACATTAACAGAAAAACGTATAAAGTGCAAATGGCTCTTTGTCCTTTGAGGGATTTTGTGCTATACTTACTGTTATGTTTGAAGTACGCGTCGAAGCGAATTTTTCGGCAGCGCATTTTCTCCGAGATTATAACGGAAAGTGCGAAAGCCTGCACGGCCACAATTATACGGTGTTCGCTCACGTACAAGGTACGGCACTCGGAAGCGGCGGAATGCTCATCGATTTTGGAAAATTGAAAGCATCTCTTCGAGTCGTATGCGCAGAGCTCGATCATACGAACTTAAACGATCATGCCGTCTTTTTGCAAAATCCGAGTGCGGAACGCATTGCAAAATATATCTACGATGCGCTCATCGCCGAAGTGCGGCACGCGGGTGTCGATCTGTCGTATATAGACGGAAAAACTACCGCCTTTTTGTCCGCCGTCGACGTGTTTGAAACCGATACGAGCCGCGCTCGCTACAGTCCGGCATAGGGCAAGATGCGATTTCGATTTTTACTCGGCGCAATTTCGACTTAATGATTTCGGTAGCACTCCCTATAAGCGCGGTATTTTTTTCGGTATATGTCGCGCAATGCCGGATCTGGCTCTATCCTTCGCCGCACCTCCGGCTCAAAGGATAGAGGCGAACCGATTTTTCCGAGCAAGTATAAGCCGATAACGGCACAGCCCATAACGGAGCTTTGGTTGGATTCGTCGATCGTCATCGGAACGTCGAAAAGGGATGCGCATATCTGCATCCAAAATTCCGAATGCAAAATTCCTCCGGACAATTTTATTAATTTCGGATAACCTGCCGTATCGGCAAGGATTTCATAACAGTGGTAGACGCTGAACAGTACGCCTTCCAATACCGATTGATAGAGATTGTAGACAGTGTGTTCGGGTTTGACGGATAAAAATCCGCCGCGCCGCTTTTCATTCCAGCCCGGACATCGTTCGCCGAATAAAAACGGCAAAAATACGGGCGTATCGTTTGCATGCGACAATTCTTTTTCGATGTCGGCATAATGCGCATCATTCGGAAAAAACGTTTTTTTGCACCAGTCTTGGCAATTGCATGCGCCGCTCACCGCAGCTCCAAGTAAATGAGATGAAAGCGTAAAATAGCTCCACAAACTTGGCGCTTCGGGAAGAAGCGGACGGTTTGTCGTCATGCGGATGGCCGCGCTCGTGCCGACGGAAAAAGTCATAATGCCTTCTTTAAGCGCACCCGCTCCGATTTGATTGAGTGCTCCGTCGGGGTATGCGGGAACTACGGGTGTCCCTATTTTTTGTCCGAGTAACAGCGCGCCTTCTTTTGAAAGCGGAAACGTTTTTTCCGTACCGACGATTTTCGGCAAAACCGATTCATCGATAGCGAGCGAGGAGAGCAGCTCGGCATCGTATGTGCGCGAATCGATGTTGACCAGTCCCGTTCCCGACGCCATGGCAAGCGTCGTAACCCATGCGCCTGTTAGACGGTATGTATTGTATTCGCCCTGTCCGCCGATTTTCACATGCGATAAAAGCGTTCCGTTTTCTTTTTTATGCATGAGCTTAAAATACGGATACGTAGAATTGACAAGACAGCCGGTTTTTCGGTAATACGTTTTTTCAAATCCGCTTTCGCGAAGTCTTTTACACAGTTCGCCCGCACCCGTATACGACCATAATTCGATGGGAGACAAAAGAGCGCCGTCAAGAGATGTGAGTGCAAGGCTGTGCCACGTCGTGCTTTGCAGGATGATGTCGGCTTGTACGCCACCTGCGATTTCTTTTGCTGCCTGCACGGTTTTTATAAATACAGCCTCTCCGTCATGCGTGCCGTTTGAGTCCTGGACAAAACCGTAGGGCTTTGTCGCGATACGCCCCATTGCGTTTTCCGTGTCGTAGAGCATCGCTTTAGCGGATGTCGTACTCGATTCGAGGATGAGCAGTTTCATACGGAATACGTCGTTGACGCCGTGGCACCTCCGTGCCCCGTCCAATCCGTGTGAAAGAAATTACCGCGTTCGCTGTCTGTACGTTCATAGGTATGCGCACCGAAATAATCGCGCTGCGCCTGCAGCAGATTTGCCGGTAAATTATTGCAGCGGATACCGTCGAACCACGAAAGAGCAGCCGAAAGAGAAGGAACGGGGATGCCGTTTATCGCCGCAAGCGCGACTACCTTTCTCAGAGCTTCGTGCGAATCGTTTAAGATTGTGCTGAAATACGGATCCATGATGAGGTTTTGCAGATTGCCGTTTCGGGCATAAGCATTTTTGATTTTATCCAAAAACACCGAACGGATAATGCATCCGCCTCGCCACAGCATTGCGATATTTCCGAGGTCGAGATTCCAGTCGTAATGCGCTCCTGTTTTTTGGATGAGCTCGAAGCCTTGCGCATATGAAATTATCTTTGCTGCGTACAATGCGTCGTGCAGCGATGTAAGCATATCGCTTTTTTCTTCTTCAGTCGGAGCGTGAATTTTTTTGGGGGGAAACAGTTTTTCGCATTTTATGCGCGCGTCTTTTTCCGCGCTCAGACAACGGGCGAACACCGATTCGGTGATGAGCGTAAGCGGTACGCTTTCGTTGAGGGCGGTAATATCCGTCCACTTGCCGGTGCCTTTTTGTCCCGCCGTATCGAGGATATTGTCGACGAGGAAGCTTGAGTCTTTGTCTTTGTATGTCAAAAGCTTTCCCGTAATCTCTATTAAATACGAGCAGAGATCTCCTTTATTCCAATCGGTAAAGACTTTGCTTATTTCGGGGGCTTGCATACCGCCGTATTTCCGCATGATATCGTATACTTCGGAAATAAGCTGCATATCGCCGTATTCGATGCCGTTGTGCACCATCTTAACAAAATGTCCTGCCCCTCCTTTGCCGATCCAAGCGCAGCACGGTACGCCGTCTTCGGCTTTTGCCGCAATACTCTGAAAGAGCGCTTTAACTTCCGGCCATGCCGCTTCGTTTCCGCCCGGCATAATCGACGGCCCGTTGAGGGCACCTTCTTCGCCGCCTGAGACGCCCGTACCGATATAGAGCAGCCCCTTTGCTTCCGCTTCTTTTTCGCGGCGTTCGGTGTCTTCGAAATACGAATTGCCCGCGTCGATGATGATGTCGCCTTTTTCCATAAGGGGAATGAGCGATCGGATCATTGCGTCGACGGGCTCTCCCGCTTTTATCATCATGAGGACTTTTCGCGGCCTTTCAAGAGATGCGATAAAATCCTCCAAGCTGTGCGTAGGGATAATGCGTTTCCCTTTTGCCCGACCCCTTGCGAAGACGTCAACCCGTTCAGGCGTTCTGTTGAAGACGGCGACGGTAAAGCCGTTGCGTTCCATATTCAATACGAGATTTTCACCCATGACGGCAAGTCCGATGACACCGATAGATGCTTTCATACTTTCCTCCGTGCTATTGTGCTGCGCATTTTATTAAGACTCTTTAATCCGGAATCTTTTAAATTATTCATTACTTCCACATACAAAACGTTTATTAAAACCGCTGCCGCGATTCCCCCCGAAAACGATTCGGATACGAGGGAACTGTGTACGGGACTTACCTGCAGTACGATATCCGCAAGCTTCGCAAGCGGAGAATTGTCATAGCTTGTAAGTGCGATAACCTTGCATTTCGTGTGCCGTAATTCGTTCGCTATGGAAATAGTATCGTAATTGTTGCCCAAGTGGCTGAATACGAGAGCGGCATCGTTGCCGTTCGATTGAGAAGCGAGCATGAGCTGCATGTGAAAGTCTGCAGCCGTTCGGCAGGTAAGACCCGTACGCAGCAATTTATGGAACGCATCCTGTGCGTTGACGTTTGATCCGCCCAAGCCGAACAGCAGCACTTGCCGCGCGTTCGTCAAAGCGGATGCCGCTTGCGCTACGGCTTTTTTGTTGAGAAGTTTACGGCTCGCTTCAAGCGTGCGGATCGTGTGTGCGAACACACTGTCGGCAATATCGTCGTTTGCTGCGACGGGGATTTCAAATATCTGCATATTTGCGGTAACGCTCTCTTTTGCAAGCGCAAGCCGAAAGTGCTGATAACCCGAATATCCTATCTTTTTTACAAAGCGCACGAGCGTCGCTTCGCTTGTGCCGATCTTTTTTGCAAGCTCCGTAATACTCGATTCTGCCGACTTACCTCCCCATTTTAAGAGAAAGTCGGCAATGATTTTTTCTTTACCGCTGAATGACGCATAAGCGCTTTTGATGTCGTACATGACACTGACGAGGGTACTGTTGTTTTTCTTCATATCCGCTCTTACCTGTTTCAGTATATCATGAAAAAAATTTTTATGCAAGGAATATTTTTTTCTTGACAAAAATATTCTTAGGGGTATATACTGGTATTATTAGATTGAACTTTGCGCGCGGGAGGTGGCTTGTATGCCGAAGTTTTCCGGAACAAAAAAACCGATGGACGGCATCCTTTTTATAACCATTATATTTACGATGTGCTCTCTTGTCGTTTTTGTCGTCGTTCCGCTCGTCAATGTACTGATTCAAAGTTTTCGTTCGTTCGACGGTACGATATCGGGAAAAGCCTATATACAGGCATTCACATCCGAGGAAAATCTTAAAGCTTTGACACACAGTCTTGTGCTGGGTGTTACAAGCGGCGCGCTTTCCACAGTGATCGGTTTTTTATTTGCGTATTGCGCTTCATACGTTAAAATGAAATGGAAAAGCATATTCAACTTGATCGCGATGCTTCCGATCGTATCGCCTCCGTTTGCTGTAGCACTTTCCATTATCCTTCTGTTCGGAAGCAGAGGTCTTATCACATATACGCTACTCGGTATGCGCGATGTCAACGTATACGGTTTTCGCGGATTGTTGTTTGCACAAACACTTTCATATTTTCCAATTGCATATCTTTTGTTGAACGGCGTACTCTCTTCAATCGATCCGTCCATTGAAGAAGCTTCCCGCAATATGGGCGGTTCGCGTGGGAAAACGTTTATTCACGTGACAGTGCCGCTTACGCTTCCGGGAATCGCAAATTCGTTTTTGCTTGTCTTTATCAAGTCCGTCGCCGACTTCGGTAATCCGATTACGATCGGAGGAAATTATCAAACACTTGCGACGCAAATCTATTATCAGGCTATCGGTAACTACGATATGCAGGGCGGAGCGGCGGTCGCCATTCTCCTGCTGCTTATTTCCATGTCGCTCTTTGCGATGAGTAAACTTTGGATCGAAAAGAAATCTTTCGTGACGATTACCGGAAAAGCCTCTCGGAAGCGCGCGTTGATAGATGAAAAGCATATTGCATTCCCATTGACGACAATCTGCTATATTATTTCTTTTATCGTCATCGGCTTGTATATTTTAATTCCGCTTGTGTCGTTTGTTAAATTATGGGGAGTTGATTATACGTTTACGTTTGAAAACTATCGATATGCGTTCAGTGTCGGCAGAAAGAGTCTTCGCGATTCGACGATCATGGCCGCCCTTGCGACTCCCATAACCGGTATTCTTGCAATGATAACTGCATTCCTCATTGTGCGAAAACGCTTTACAGGACGCAAAGCGATGGAGTTTGTTTCTATGCTCGGTATGACGGTTCCCGGTACCGTTATGGGTATCGGCTATGTGCTTTCATTCAATACGCCGCCGCTTGCCATTACCGGTACGATGCTGATCATTGTTCTGTCATATGTATTCCGTTATTTGCCGATCGGCGTTCAGTCGGGCGTAACGGCGCTCAAGCAAATAGACCCGTCTATCGAAGAAGCTGCCGCCGATTTGGGGGCAAATTCGTTTAAGACATTCGTTACGGTAACGCTCCCGCTTATTAAAACTGCCTTTTTCGGGGGACTCGTATATACGTTTGTTAAGAGTATGACGTCTGTTAGTGCGGTTATATTTCTCGTGTCGGCACGCTACAAATTGCTTACCGTATCCGTTCTGGATCAAGTTGATTCGGGAAAATTCGGTGTTGCATCGGCCATGTCGACGATGTTGATCGCCGTCGTCTATATCGCGATTGCAATACTGTACCGGGTAATCGGTTTGCTCGGTGTCAATAAAAAAGATATTAAACTTGCTTGAGTGGAGTGTGATTATGGAAATGAATGCGAAATCAAAATCGGTACGGCTTGAACACATTGTAAAAGAATATATTGCACCCGATAAATCCGTGTTTCGCGCAGTCGATGATGTGAGCTTGCATATAGAGCCGGGTGAATTTATAACGCTGCTCGGACCGTCGGGCTGCGGTAAAACGACGACGCTGCGTATGGTGGCGGGATTTGAAGTCCCTACATCCGGTTCGATATTTCTCGGCGATGAAAAAATTAATAATCTCACTCCTGATAAGCGCGATACCGCTATGGTGTTTCAATCGTATGCGCTCTTTCCGCATTACGATGTGTTTAACAATATATCGTACGGTTTACGGATGAATAAACTGCCGGAAAAGATTATTTCGGAAAAGGTTGCCGCGATTATCGAATTGGTCGGATTGACAGGTATGGAAAAACGCTATCCGAATGAGATCTCTGGCGGACAGCAGCAGCGTGTGGCTCTTGCGCGTGCGCTTGTGATGGAGCCCGGCGTCATGTTGTTTGACGAACCGCTTTCGAATCTCGATGCAAAGCTCCGCATCAGCATGAGAACGGAGATCAGAAAAATTCAACGGCGGCTCGGCGTAACGAGTATCTATGTAACGCACGATCAATCGGAAGCGATGGCCTTATCGGATAAAATTATTATTATGAATAAGGGGCATATAGAGCAGATCGGTACCCCAGAAGAAATCTATCAAAGACCTGCGTCGGAATTCGTAGCGGATTTTATAGGACGCGCGAATTTTATGAAAGCCGTCATCAGAGGGCAGAATGAAAAAGGTGTGCTTGTCGAAATCTACGGTAAAGAACTTTGTGTGCAGGGAAATCGCGCTACGACGTATACGAGCGGCGAATCGGTAACCGTTGTCGTGCGCCCCGAATCGATCTCCGTCGGAAGGGAAGGTCAGTTTGACGGCGTCATTACGATGTCGACTTTCATGGGTGCGCATGCGGAATATTTCGTGCAGCTCGGAGATGTCGTGCTTGATGTCGAACAGCTCAATCCCATGGGAACGCAGATGTTCAAAGAAAATGAAAAAGTCCGCATTCACATGAATGAAAACAGCGTCTATATTGTCGGATAAATACTAAAGCCGCAATTTTCTGTGAATATTTTGGAGGTATATATGAAAAAGATTGGAATGGCGTTCGTCACACTTTTATTGGCGGGGACGATCTTTGCATCCGGAGGCGATGACAAATCGGGGAAATCGAAACATTTGACGATGTATGTCGGTTACGTTGAAGAGTACGGCATGAAAGTTTCCGAAGAATTCGAAAAAGCGACGGGTATTCACATCGATTTTGTACGCATGAGTGCAGGTGAAGCGCTCGGAAGAATTCGGGCGGAAAAATCAAATCCGAAAGCAAGCGTGTGGTACGGAGGATCCGCCGATTCGTTTATCACTGCAAAAGGCGAAGGTCTGCTTCAATCTTACGTATCACCTAATTCAAAGAAAATACCCGCACAGTTTAAAGATCCCGACGGTTATTGGACAGGGTTGACGATCGGTTATCTCGGTTTTATTTGCGATAAGAGATGGTTTGCAGATCATAAAGGTGTCGCATATCCGCGCTCATGGAACGATTTGCTTAAACCCGAATTCAAAGGCCATATCATCGTATCGAATCCGGGTTCTGCTTCTACCGGTTATTTGTTGCTGTCGACGATGGTACAGATGAGAGGCGAAGCCGAAGGTATCAAGTATATGAAAGCGCTGAACGGGCAGGTAAAACAATATACGAAAAGCGGCGAAGCTCCTTCCCGCTCGGCAGCACTCGGCGAATGTGCGATAGGTATTACGTTTATTCATAACGGCATCCGTATGTTGAAACAGGGCTACGACAATATTTATCTTGCCGTTCCCGAAGACGGTACGAGTTATGAACTCGGTTCCGTTGCGATGATTGCAGGCGCACCGGAAGCGGAAGCTGCAAAAACCTTTATCGACTGGTGTATGACGCCTGCTTGTTTGGAGATCGGGCAAAAATACACGAACTCATATCATTTTTTGACGAATCCCGATGCGCATACACCTGATGAAGCTTTGGCACTGCGCAATACGAAATTGATTATGTACGATTTTGCGTGGTCGGGCAAGAATAAAAACAGATTGCTTGAAGCGTGGAATACTGCCATTAAATCGAACTGATCGAATAAACCGATTTTTATACGCCTGAATACGCTTGCCGCGGCGGATAGTATGTTTACGCTGTCCGCCGATTTTTTAATAATACAGTTCGCTTTCAAAGCACGTCGCGTTTTTTTGTTTTCCGACAACGGTTATCTTTTTTGCCTCATCGTCAAAGGCTGCAAACATCGTTATCGTGTCGCCTTTTTTCGCTTCGTGCGAATAATTTATGCGGAAATCGGTAAAGTTTTTGCGCTGATACTCTTCCGGTAAACAGTCGATCGCGAATGCGCCGTAGCGGGAATTGTTCATGTGTCCGTTTGCGTCTATGTCCGACCAGCAGATGGGACGGCTCGCGCATTCGACGAGGTTTTCGGGAATCGCGATTTTTCCCGGCGCCATGCAGTCGTGTTCTTCTTTTCGCACCGGTTCGGGACGCAGGGTAAAATCCTTCGTGCGGATGATGCGGTGCGATGCGTAATCGACAACGAACCACGAACTCGAACCGCTTACGAGGGGCGTGCCGTCTCGATCTTTTATTTCGTATGCTCTCATGAGCTGCAGCGCTTCGGGTTTTTCTTCCCACGTAGCGATCGTGACGACGTCGTTTGCTTTCGGCATTTTATGAAAACGGAAAGCGATGCGCGAAAGCAAAATCGCATAATTTCGTTCGGCGAGAAACGTAAACGAAATGCCGCGCTCGTAATAATCTTCGATCGCCGTATCGGTCGTGAGCCGCAACAGTTCTGAAAAATTGAGATTCGAAAGCATATTGCATTGACAAAAATGCAGCTTCATTTCGCTGTAAAAGGTTCCTTTATCGTCATAGCGTTGATGATAATCCATTACAACCTCACCGGAATATGCTGCGTGTCTAGTTCCCGTTTAATGCGGGCGATCGTATAGTTTCCCGAATGCACCATCGTTGCGATGAGCGCCGCGTCTGCTTTTCCTTCCGTAAACGCATCGGCGATGTGCTGCACGCATCCCGCTCCTCCCGAAGCGATAACCGGAACGGAAACGCTTTCGGAAATCATGCGCGTGAGCGAAAGTTCGTAGCCGTTTTGCACGCCGTCGGTATCGATCGCGTTTAAAACGATTTCGCCCGCTCCGAGTGAAACCGCTTTTTGCACCCACTCTTTTGCATCCAAATCCGTCTTCGTCCTTCCGCCGTTGATGAATACGCAGTAGCCGCTCGGCATCGCTTCATCGCGCGAAGCGTCCATGCCGAGGACGATACATTGATTTCCGAAAACGCGGGCACCCTCCCTGATAAGGTCGGGATTTTTTACCGCTTGCGAATTGAGGCTCACTTTTTCCGCTCCGGCAAGAATGGTCGAGCGTATGTCGTCGATCGTTGCGATGCCGCCTCCGACGCAAAAGGGAATAAACACTTGGTGCGCGACGCGTGCGACGAGGTCGAGTATGGGGCCTCTCCCGTTTGCCGACGCCATGATATCGTAAAAGACGAGTTCGTCTACGCCTTGCCGATAGTATTCGGCAGCCATCGCAACGGGGTCTCCGATATCGCGATTGTTTTGAAATTTGATGCCCTTTGTCGTACGCCCGTCTTTGACGTCGAGGCAGACGATAATCCGTTTTTTCAGCATACCGCTTCTCCGCGGCAGTAATTTGCAAGGAGTCTAAGACCGTTCGCGCCCGATTTTTCAGGATGAAATTGAAAAGCCGCGACGCTGCCGCTTTCGATGACTGCCGGAACGATGCCGCCGTAGTTTGTGTAGGCTTTGACGACGGAAGCATCCTCAGGCTGCATGACATAGGAGTGCACGAAATAAAAATCGGAATGCTCATCGACACCGGCAAAGAGGGGAGAAGAGCCGTTCGCGTACGTCAAATCGTTCCATCCCATGTGCGGCACTTTGAGGCGAAGCGCTTCGTCGTGCGAGGCTTGCCACAGCGATGAAAATTTAATAATTTTCCCTTTGACGAGACCGAGACAGGCGGTATCCCCCTCTTCGGAGTAATCGAAAATGATCTGCGAGCCGAGACAGATGCCGAGAAGCGGTTTTTTCGCACCGCTCCAATCTTTTAAAAACGAATCGAAGCCCGTGCGCGAAAGCTCGTACATCGCATAAGCGGCTTCTCCTACTCCCGGAACGATGAGACGGCTGCAGTGCGCGAGTTCGCTCGGACGTTTGGAAACCGTAAACGGAAAGCCCAGCGATTCGAGGGCGTGCTCGACGCTTTTGATATTGCCCGCATTGTAATCGACGATCCCGATCATAGGAATATAGTAGTATGAACGGCGGATTTTGTAAATTACCTTATCACCGATCAAAAGCAGCACGCGAAACGGTCGGAAGTTTTGACATTGCCTTGACAAAAAACGTGTACGGGGGAATAGTATACGGAGCGAGGTTGTAGTATGTTTTGGGATCATGTGGCGGGAGTGTATGATATTTTTGCGAACGTTATCAACGCAAAGGTGCACCGCGAGCTGTGCGAAAAAGTCGCCGCCTTCATCGCTGCCGATGACGAAGTGTTGGAATGCGCCTGCGGTACGGGCATGTTGAGCGCGCACATCGCACCCGAGTGCAAATCGCTCGTTGCGACGGATTTTTCTTCCGGTATGCTGAAAAGGGCGCGCGCAAAGTGTCGGAAGTATGCGAACGTCGAATTCAAGCTTGCAAATATTTCAGCGCTCGATTTCGCGGACAATACTTTCGACGTCGTCGTTGCGGGAAATGTCATACATCTTTTGGATGAACCGGAAGCGGCGCTCTGCGAATTGGATCGAGTTTGTAAAGCCGGCGGGAAGTTGATAATTCCGACATATATGAATAAGCGCGCACACGATGATACGAGCGGCTTTATAAAAGCGCTCGGGAAAGCGGGCGCGGATTTTAAAAAGCAGTTTACGTTTTCATCGTATAAACGTTTTTTTGCGGACGCAGGTTATACCGATGCGGTATACACTATGATCGAGGGGCGAGTTCCGTGCGCACTTGCAGTGCTCCGAAAACGCTAGGCAAAACGCCGTCGTTATAAGAGCGATAAAGCGCGGCAAATATTGCGAAAATCGATTTCGAATACGATAGTTTCGATTTTGCATTCATGTGATTTTTAAAACAGCTCTTTCATCAGACGAAGATTGTCGTACATCTTTCGCCAGCGCGGATTGTTTTTGTGCGGAACGCAGTCTTCTTGCCAGTACCACCAAAAGTATCCGCCGACATAGCGGTCGTTATACGGCGCCATGAGGTAATACGCATCGGCTTGTTTATTAAAAGCGCTTCCTGCCCTGTGCGGAGATGCGAAGCCGCATTCGCCGAAGCCGAGCCGTGAATTGGGAAACATTTGATACAGGTTTTCGAATACGGTGTTCCAATCTTCGTGTTCGCCGTCGTTGTCTTCGTCGTAATAGCTGACAAGCACGTAATCGAGCGCGGCTTTCATATCCGCGGGAACGTACTTTGCAAGCCACGCTTCCATCGTCATGCTCTGATCGCCCGGCTTGAACATATATGCCGTAAGCGCCGTCTTATATCCGCGCGAATGCAAATATGCCCACGCCGCGTAGACTTTCTGCGCATTCAATGCGTTCGTACCGCCGAGCCATCCTTCACCGTTGATTTCGTTGCCGACTTCCCAAATATCGACATACGGAGCGAGGTGCAAAGCGCAGTCGGCAAAACGCGCGGTATACGCTTTGACGGTTTTATAGCGTTTCATATCTTCGGAATCGCAGGGACACAACATGATGTACGCGACTTCGTGCAGGCGGGAAAGCAGCGGAATAAAATCTGCCGGCTTTATATCGGCATCGACGACGACGCGCGCGGCGGGTTTTACGGGAAGCGCCCGTACGGCATCCGTAACGGCATCGATTGAAGAGGATGAAAGCGCATCGAGCGTTATACCGTACAGCGGCGCGGATTTTTTTTGCAGCTCCTCTGCGGTCGTCGGATAAGCGCCAAGGCTCACCGCCGCGATAATCAAAAACAGCGTATGTCGCATCATAATTCTCCGTCCTAATTTAAAAAACCTATACAGGTAAAAGATACAAGGGTAATCATCGTCTTGACAGGATCGGCGGAAAAGAATATCGTTACCCTCTGCTAATTGAGAAAACTGCGTACGATGATCTTCGAATGAAAATTATTAATTATAATGTAAAAGGAAAACATAACTATGAATTGTACTGCCGGACAGCGCAAAATCATCTTTGCCGCTCTCGCCGTGCTGCCGCTTTTTACCGCCCTCATCTGTCTCGGATTCGGACGCTATGCGCTCGGCGTTTTCGACACGGTGCGCATCCTCTTTTCCGGCATAACGAAGGCTGAGATCACTGCGGTGGAACGCTCCGTCATATTCAGCGTCCGCTTGCCGCGCATCATTTTAGCGGCTTTTGTCGGAGCGGGTTTGAGCTGCGCCGGTGCCGCTTTCCAAAGTTTGTTTACGAATCCGCTTGCAACGCCCGATACGCTCGGAGTGGCGAGCGGCGCATCGTTCGGTGCGGTATCGGCGCTTCTTTTCCGCAGCAATTTGATCGTCGTACAGCTTTCGGCTCTTGTATTCGGCCTCGTCGCCTGTGCCGTCACGTATTCGGTAGGACGATTCCGCGGAGGCAGTTCGGTCGTCATGATCGTGCTTTCGGGCATGGTCGTCTCGGCTCTCTTTCAAGCCTTTGTGTCCCTCGTCAAATTCGCCGCCGATCCGCAGGATATTTTGCCGTCGATCACGTATTGGCTTATGGGCAGTATGTCGGGTGCGAGCTATAAAACGCTTTTGCTCGGGCTTCCGTTTATCGCTGCGGGAACGCTCATCATCTTTGCGCTCCGCTGGCGGCTCAATATTTTGTCGCTGAACGAAGACGAAGCGAGATCGATGGGTATGAACATCCGCAGGATGCGTTTCCTCGTCATCGTCGCCTCATCTCTTATCACCGCGTCCACCGTGTCGATGTGCGGTTCCGTCGGCTGGGTGGGCTTGCTCGTTCCGCATATGTCGCGTATGCTCACGGGCAGCGACAACCGCACCGTCATCCCCGTCAGCATCAGTTTGGGGGCGGTCTTCGTCATCATTATAGACACCTTTGCAAGAAGCGCGAGTGCGGCCGAAATTCCGATTTCGATTTTGACGGCGGTTATCGGTGCGCCGTTTTTTATCGCACTTTTACGAAAGACGGGAGGGGCGTGGACATGACTTTTTCCGTACGGGGCGGATGTTTCGCTTACGGCACCGAGCGCGTACTCGATCGCATTTCGTTTTCCGTCGAAAGCGGAGAAGTGTTGTGCGTACTCGGTCCGAACGGCGCCGGCAAAACGACGCTGCTCAAATGTATGACGGGATTATTAAAATGGGATGAGGGCGAAACTCTTATCGATGGCAGAGTTCTTGAAAGCCGGCATCAAAGAGATCTGTGGCGGCGCGTCGCATACGTTCCGCAGGCAAAGGGGATCGCGTTCGGTTTTACCGCCTTCGACATGGTGCTGCTCGGCAGAAGCGCTCACCTCGGCACTTTCGAACAACCTGATGAAAAAGACAAACGCATTGCCCTTCGCGCGATGGAAGACACGGGTATCGCATCCCTCCGCGATAAACTCTGTACCGAAATGAGCGGCGGGGAACTGCAGATGGTGCTCATCGCGCGTTCTCTTGCGGTAGAACCCGAAATGCTCGTATTCGACGAGCCCGAATCGAATTTGGATTTTAAAAATCAATTGATAATTCTAAATACGATCTATCGCCTTGCAAAAGAGCGGCGTATTTCGGCCGTCGTCAGCACGCACTATCCCGCTCACGCGATGAAGATCGCCGACAAAGCGCTCATCCTGAACAAGAGCGGCGAGAGCACGAGCGGCGCGGTCGAAAAAGTCATCACCGAAGATTCGATGAAAAAGGCTTTCGGCGTACAGGTGTGCATCAACGAATTCGAATATCAAAACGCAATATACAAGGACGTCGTCCCGCTGTATTTGGTGTGAGTGTGTTAATAAAATTGAAGGAACGTGTGCGCCTTCGCGCATGACTAAAAAATTTTTCGAAAGTTGTACCTTTCTGCAAAAATTTTTTTGGAGGAATTATGAAAAAGAATATTGTCCGTATCGGAACGGTTTTTGCGTGCTTGACGCTTTCGGTAATCGCGCTTTCCTGCTCGAAGCAGGGGACGGCAAAAGAAGAGACGACGCGTACCGTTATCGATCACGATGACGAAAGGGTCGATATCTCGGCGAACGTCAAACGTGTCGTCGTCGCCGATGTGTGGCCGCTGCCGTCCGTCATCACGGTATTTTTGGGAAGCCCCGATCGCCTCGTCGGCATTCCGCCCGCATCGATCGGAGCTGCAAAAGCGGGATTGCTCGGAGAACTTTTCCCGTCGTATTTGCATATCGATTCGCATTTTTTTGCAAACGATACGCTGAACGTCGAAGAAGTGTTCGCGCTCAAACCCGACGTCGTATTTACGACGGCTCACCGCTTACAGCAAAAAGAGGCGATCAAAAAGGCGGGACTGTCTGTTCTTGCCGTCAGCGTGAACAAGTGGGATTACAATATCCTCGATACCTATGACGGCTGGATAGACCTGCTCAGTCAGGTTTTCCCGGAAAACGATAAAAAAGACGCGGTAAGCGCATACAGCCGCAAAGTCTATGAAACGATTCAATCCCGCGTTTCCTCCCTTTCCGAAAGCGACCGCAAAAAAGTGATGTTTTTGGTTATGTGCAATGAAAAGACTATCGTTACGAGCGGCAAGCGTTTTTTCGGACAGTTTTGGTGCGACGCCGTCGGCGCGAAAAACGTTGCGGAAGAAGTAGGTGCTGAAAACAGCAGCGCCGTTATCAATATGGAACAGATCTACAAGTGGAATCCCGATATCATTTTAATAACCAATTTTACTTCTCAGACGGCCGACGATCTGTACAATAACAGGACGGCAAATTACGATTGGTCGCCGATCAAAGCGGTGCAAAACCGTACGGTGTACAAAATGCCGCTCGGAACGTACCGCAGCTATACGCCGAGTGCGGACACGCCGGTAACGCTGTACTGGATCGCAAAAAAAGTCTACCCCGAACTCTTCGGCGATATCGACGTCGAAAAAGAAGTGAAGTCGTATTTTAAAGATATGTACGATATCGATTTGACCGACGAGCAGATAAAGCGCATGTACAATCAGGATTCGAAAGGAGCGGCCGGAACGAGGGGCGCGTAAGGATCGTTATCCTGCGCACGGAAAGCGCCGATAATTGCAGTATGAAAGATATTTTTTCGACGCTTTCACTCGCCGGATCCGTACTCACGGACGCACGCGTCATCGGCACGGCGATCGCCGTATTTTTGGTTATGGATTTCGCCGTCTTTGTCGCAAATTATACGAAAAAACCCAAACGGAAAAAACGTCGTCGGGTCGAAGCGGAGGCGGTAACGCAAAAGGCGGAATCGGATGAAACGGAATCTTCGTCCGCATAGTACAAAAAAACGATTATTATCGGAGCAATCATTTTTTTCGTATGTATATGCATATAGCTACAATAGCATACGATATATAATTTACAAGCTACTATACTATCGGGCAAGCTCAGACCCGTTTCGCACAGTCTAAGCGCGCAACGGAATCGCGCAAAATCAAGCGCACGGGAAAATGAACATTCGGTTCTTCTACGGGCTGTTTTTTAATGAGCTTTACGAGCATATCGACGGCGGCGCAGCCGCGCTGAAACACATCCTGATAAACCGTTGTAAGAGAAGGATTTACAACTTTTGCATAAATATTGTCGTCGAATCCCGCTATGGAAAGATCTTCGGGAATGCACAAACCCTGTTTTTGAAAGTACGCTAAAGCTTCGGCGGCATAATAGTCGGCGGAAAAAAACAAAGCCGTAAAAGGCCTTTTATCCGCGCATAAAAAATTATAAACGTCCGTCCGTTCGGCGCAGTCTTTCGACAGCGGAACAAAATGATTTTCGGGATTCTTTATGCCGCTGTCCGTCAAAGCCTGCATAAAACCTTCCAAACGGTCGCGATCGCCGCCGACGGGATCTTTGCGGTCGGCTAAAAACGCTATCGCCGAATGCCCCATTTCGCGCAAATACCAAGTCATCTGATAGGTTCCCTGCCAATCATCCAAGCCGATATTATGATAAACCAATCCGTCGTCATCAAAATAACAATCGATAAAAACAAGGGGCACATCGGTTTTTTTTCGGACAACGGAACAGATTTCGGTCGGAACCCAAAAAAGCAGCAAGCCGTCGAGCTTCCAATTTTGGATAAGCTTAAAAATTTCCTGCGGCTCCCGCGCCGCATACAGCATCATGTAATAACCGCTTTCCCGGATTTTCCGTTCCAAGGCGCCGATCATCGCTCCGGTAAACGGATCTTCAAAAACGGTTTCGTCGCTTCGCGGATCCATATAAACGATTACACCGATTATGCGCGAAACACTGTGCGCAAGCAGTACGGCGCCCATATTCGGCGTATATTTTTCGGCTTCGATTGCGGATTGAATTTTTTTAAGTTTTGCGGCGGAAACCTTTGCCGTCCTTCCGTGTAACACATTGGAAACGGTAGTTGCACTGACTCCGGTTTTCGCCGCAATTTCTTTTATTGTCGCCATGTTTTTTTATTTTAAATAGCCGAGCCACTTTCGCTGCGCGTTAATCATATGGTCAACCATAGGCTTAACGACGGACGCCGTGTTGACGACCGGGTTTGCAAGCAAAGCCTGAACGACAAGGTTTTTATCCTTTTTCAAAACGGCTTCGGCGGTTAAATCGTACACGCCGCAGTAATTCCGAAGCAAAGCCGCATACCCTTTGGGCAGCTTTTTAATCGGAATTCCGTTAACACCGTTTTTATCGATAACGGCGGGAACTTCAACCGTAATCCACGAAGGAAGCTCTTCGATAAGCCCGTTGTTTTGAATATTGACAGCCGATTCTTCATAGCCGGAATTCTTAATTATACCGTCGATTATCGGAATAACGCGCTCGTGCGTTTCGAGCTTTATTTGAGCGGGTTTTTCGCGCAGCTCGACTTTATAAAAATCGTAAAAGTCGAGAATTCCGCGGTGGTCGACAAGATCCCATGCCCAGCCGATGTATTCGCCGAAGTGGCTGTCTACCGTTATCGGAAGCAGGCGGTAGGTTTCCAAAATGAATTTATGCAGGCGCCGGTCTGCCCATTCGTAAGCGCTTTTTCCTTTTGACTGCCGGCGGTAAAAGCGTTCGGTTTCTTCGAATTTTCCCGTTTTGCGGTACATGTCCCACACATCGCTGTAGCCGGATTCGTAATGAAAAAACTTATCGGCTTTTTTAAGCACTTCCGGATACAGGTTTTTGCCCGTTTTTTTGTTTTTAATTTCGAGCATGCAGCTGAAGTGATTCAAACCCGCCGCTTTAAAATAAATATCGTCGAGCTTCATATCGAGCATCGGCGGAAGCCATCTGCCGAGCCAGCCGATTTCGTGGCACATGCCGACAAAATGCGCTTTGGGGAACGCTCTGTTTACCGCCGTACAAATCGCGGTCATCGGGTTTGAATAGTTGAAAATCCATGCGTCGGGGCAAATTTCAACCGCATCTTTTACGATTTCCAAAATCGGCGGAATAATGCGCAGCGAATGGAACACGCCGCCGGGACCTCCGTTTTCGCCGTATACTTGATGAATACCGAACTGCTGCGGCACTTTCCAGTCCTGATCCCACAGTTCAAAACGATTGCCGACTTCGATCGATGAAATAATAAAATCGGCGCCTTTAAAAGCGGTTCTTCTGTCGAGCTCGGCTTTCACTTTAAAATCGAGCTTATTCTTTTGTATAAAAGCATGCGCCGTTTCGTATACCGTTTTCAGCGTATGAGCGTTTATATCGTGCAGTACGACTTCGGTTCCTTTTAATACCTTGCTGCAAAAAATATCGCCGAGCGTACCGTACCCGAACTGAGCGCTGCCGGCACCGACCAAAACAATCTTCATATAAAAACCTCCATAAAGATGCCCATGTTATTTTATTGAACCTTCAACCATTCCCTTGATAATATAGCGTTGCGCAAAAAGATATAATACGATAATCGGAATCATCGCAAGCAGGGTTGACGTTAAAATCAAATCCCACTGTTTTAAGTAAGCGCCGGCAAACGAAGTTACCGCAATCGGGAGGGTTTGCACTTTTCCGTTGGAACCCAAAACCAAAAGCGGGAGCAGGTAATCGTTCCATATCCAAATGCCGTTCAAAATGAGCACCGTAACGATGATCGGCTGCAAAAGCGGAAAAACGATTTTGAAAAAAATCATACCGCGCGAACAGCCGTCTATCGTTGCCGATTCTTCAAGTTCGTACGGGATATTTTTTATAAATCCGTGAAAGATAAAAATCGAAAGCGGACAGCCGAATCCCAAATAGGCAAAAGCGATGCCGTGGACGGTTCCCAAAAGCCGTATGTGCAAAAAATCGCCTATAACCCGCAGCCAGCGTACCAAAGGATACATAAGCACTTGAAAGGGGATAACCATCGCCGCAACGAAAAGCATAAAAATAAGGGTCGACCACTTGGTTCTGTTGCGCACAAGCACCCAAGCGCACATTGACGAAAAGATCACTATAACCGTAAGCGATACGGCCGTAATAATGACGCTGTCTACAAAGGCGCCCGGATAATCGACGGTGGCATTGCCGAAAATAAGGCCGATATTCGTAAACAGCTGCTTCCAATTTTCCGGCCGGCTTAACGCATTGTTTATAATTTCTTTTGACGTTTTTGCCGAATTGAGCACAACCATTGCAAACGGCACCATAAAAAGCACAAAAAGGACGAGCGCAAAGATTTCGGCCAGAATCCGGTGCGTATATTTTTCTCCGCCGCGTATCACAGTTCCACCTCTCTGCGCTTATTCACATTTACCTGTATCAACGATACGATTACCAAAGCCAAAAATAAAATCACCGCTTTCGCCTGCGCTTCGGCCATGCGGTTTGCCGCCGCCGTATCGAAAATATTCATTGCCAAAAGCTGGCTGGCTTTAATCGGCGAACCGAGAAAGCGGGTGGCGGGTCCTCCGTTTGTAAGCGTAAAGTTCATATCGAATTGTTTAAATGACGAAGTGAGCGTTAAAAAAAACGAAATCGTAAACGCATGCGCCATCATCGGAATAAGTATGCGGAAAATCCGCGTAAAATAGCTCGCGCCGTCGACATTTGCCGCTTCCAAAAGCGAAGAAGGAATTCCCTGAATCGCCGCAACGAAAATAAGCATAATGTATCCGGCATACTGCCAAGTATTTACAAAGGACATAACCCAAATAACCGTATTCGGGCGGCTCAAAAGCGACGACTGCAAAAAACCTAAAGAAAGCTTGTTGCCGAGCATTACCAGCGCATTATTTAAAATAAATTGCCAAATATAACCTAAAACGATTCCGCCTATAAGATAGGGAACGAAAAAGCCCGCCCGATAAAAATTGCGAAATCTGACTTTCGAAGTTACGAGAAGCGATAAAATAAAACCGACAATATTAACCGAAACGATGTTTATAAGCGTAAAGCCTATCGTAATCAAAAACGAATATAAAAAATCGGGAGCGGTAAAAAGATATTTGAAGTTTGCCAAGCCGACAAACTGTACGCTGCTGCGAACCCCGTTCCAATCGGTCAGCGAATAATACAGCCCGAACCCGAAGGGAATGACGATTATCATTATAAAAGCAAACAGGCAGGGAGCAATAAATAAAATATTTACCGTGCGGCTCTGTTTCATCGGTATTTCCTTAAACTTAAACTAAAATCGGCGGCCGTCCGAAAATTGCAACTTTCGGACAGCTCCTTAATTACACGTGTGTTAATTACACGTATGTTAATTACACGGGGCCGGAAAAACGATTTTCCGACCTCCTCGTTTTTTTACATATTCGGCAGTCCCGCAACGGCCTTTTTCATATCGGCTTTAAATTGATCGATAGCGTCCGGGTTTTGGGCAAACAAGTCGAAGATGGGGCCGAACACGTTCCGTCCCGCACCGTCGGGCAGCATACCGAAAAATACGCCGTAGTTGCCGCCTTTGGCGTTCGCTTCCATAAGCGCGCGGCTCAACTGGCCTTCCGGCTGCAGTTTTACGGATTTAAAGGCGGGAATCATGCCCGCTTTTTTTACCAAAAATTCGTGTCCCTGGGGAGTTCCGGCCATGGAAGCCAAAAAGGCTTTTGCGGCTTCGGCGTTGGGGCTCTTCGCGTTGACACACCACCAGCTCGGAGCGAACAGATACAAACCTTTTTCTTCGGTATCGAGGAAGGCGTGCGGCGCATAGCCGATTTTAAACGTAACGCCCAGCTGCTTCAGGTTCGGATCCACCCAGTTGCCTTGATGCAAAAATGCCGCCTTGCCGCGCGCGAAAGCCGACACCTGCTTGTCGTAACTGCCGTTTTGCAAAATGTTTTTGTCGGCGTATTTAAACAAAAGCTGCAGGTATTTCGCGTATTGGTCGAAGCGTTTTTCGTCCAGCTTGCCTTTCAGCGCCATCTTGATAATCGACGTATCGTCAAAAGCAAGACCGCCGCCCCAATAGCAGGCCAAGTTGTGCTGGGCCGCGACCCACCACATACCGCCGGCAACGGAGGCCGCCATCGATACGACCGAATCAAGCCCGAGTTCCGCTTTTTTCGAATCGATAAGTTTAAAAGCGTCTTCATAGGCTTTGCGGGTCGTCAGCTTTGCAGGATCGACGCCGGCCTTTTTCAAAATATCGGCATTGTAGGCTAAGCCGTATCCTTCGATCGCAACCGGAAAACCGTACACCTTTCCGTTTTGTTTAAACGCAAGGTCGGTATCCTTTACCCAGCTTTGATCGCTTAAATCGGCAATGTAGTCTTTCCAAAGATCGTAGCCGCCCTGTCCTTCAATTTGAAAAATGTCGGGCATATTTCCGGACTGAGCTTTTGCCTTCAGCGTTCCGCCGTAATCGCCGCCGCCTCCGAGCGTTTCGACACTTACCGGAATCCCCGTCGCGGCGCTGTAGTCTGCCGCATAGGAGTCGATCGCATCTTTTATTTCAACCTTCAGCTGAAACATTTTAACCGATGTTCCTTTTGCGTCCTGTGTTCCGCTCGCAAAACACAACGATGCGGCAAAAACGACAATGAAAAGTACGGTGAGTAGCTTTTTCATCACAACCTCCTGTTTTAAACTTTTGTAGGTGTTACGTAACACCTATTTATAAAAAGAATAAACCCGTTTTTCGGCTTTGTCAAGAAAATTATGTAAAATTGTGCGAAGCGCTATACGGTACTTACACATACGTGTTTATTGCCGCGCGGGATGCCGACTTTGCCTTTCCACGGAAAGGTTTTTATGCAAATGCGGCCGCTTTTTTCAAGCTGAAAGACGAGTTCGGAAACGGTATCGTGTTCCCACGTATTGAGGCCGCAGATTTTTTGAGAGCGTTCGTTTAAGAGCGGCAGCAGCATTCCTTCAAGTTCGATTTTTGTGTATGCGTTCCGGTGATTTGCGATAAAACGCAAGGCGAAGTCTTCGTCGCGCGCAGCCGGGAAAAAACGATTTCGTACAAGACAGTATATTTTTTTATACGGAGGCATCGTTCGGAAAAACCTCTCTTTCGCTTCGGCTTTCTTTTCGGCATCGCAGATGTCGCAGCCGCTGCACACCGCTTGTTCCGCGCCGAGTGCGTCGAGGAGCACTTGCCTGCGGCAGTTTTTCGTTTCGGCGAATTCTTTCATCGCGTATTCGCGGCTCCCTTTCGGAAAGCGTGAAAAGCGGGCAGTGTCCGCGGGACTCCACAGCAAAATCGCGTTCGCATCTTTTCCGTCGCGTCCGCTCCGTCCCGCTTCCTGAATATATTGTTCGGCCGTGTTCGGCGCATCGATGTGAACGATCGTGCGTATGTCTTTTTTATCGACACCCATACCGTACGCGCAGGTCGCGCAGAGGACGGCATCGGTTTTATCGTAAAACCATTTTTCGATTTCATCTTTTTCCGATTTTTCCAAACCCGCGTGATAAAAGCGTGCCGCTTCTTTTCCGTAACAGAGCATAAGATCGCGCGCGATGTCTTCGGCGCGGACTCGCGTAGGGCAAAAAATTATCATCGGCCTTTGTTCGGTGTACGCGAGCATGAGCGCCGTGTGTTTTTTGCAGCAGCTGTATTCGACGCGGTAGCGGATATTCGGCCTATCGCTTTCCGATCGCACGATGCGCGCGCTTCCGTCGAAAAGCACTTCCGCTATGCGGGAAAGCACTCGGGGAGAAGCCGTCGCGGTAAAAGCGGTGACGAGGGGCGAGCCGAGTTTTTTGATGATGTTTCCGAGCGTCAAATACGAAGGGCGGAAACTGTCGCCCCATTCGGAAACGCAGTGCGCTTCGTCGATGGCGATGTGCGCGATTGCGCATTCGGAAAGGCGGGCGACCAGTGCTTCGTTTTGCAGCACTTCGGGATTCGCCAAAATGATCTTCGCACCCGCTTTTATTTTATTGAAATTTTCCGCCCGCTCTTCGGCGCTTTGGCTGCCCCGAAACGTAACATTGCCGATATTTCCTTCCTCCATACGCCGCCTTTGATCGGCCATGAGTGCGAGGAGGGGATAGATGATGAGCGTCGGCCCGTCCAAAAGCAGGGCGGGAACGAGAAAGCACAAAGATTTTCCGGCTCCCGTCGGAAGGAGGACTATCTGCTTGCCGTATTCGGCCGCATCTTCGCTGCCCGCATCGTTTGTAATGTTCTTCGCTTCGGCCGCAATGCCGTCCGCTTCCGTAGCGCCGGCGTCATTCGTTTCCGTCTTCCTGCTGCGGTACGCGTCGATGATGTTCGCGATGACGAGGCGCTGCCACGGATAGAGATAGCTTATGCCGAAAGCGCGTTTTGCCGCACCGAGCGCATCGTCGTCCAAGCCTGCTTCGCCGTCGCTGCAGATTTCTTTTTCGATTTGCATAGTTTCCCCTTTTATTTTTTGTACCGGGAGAATGCCGAACTCGGCATTCCCTCCACAATAATAAATTCGGTTTAAAAAGCAAATTTACGCGGAATTGCAGAGCACTTTTCGGACAAGCCTCTTGCAAGCGGCACGAAACGCGAAGTTCCTTGCGCAACTTGTGACGAGCGCGAAGCGCGAAGTTCCCCACGCAACTTGTGAAGATGGGTATAATAAAAAAGGTTTAATATATTGGAAAAGTCAGATATTTGGAGGCAATAAAGAAGAAGCACCGGGAAGAAATACTGTTTGTCTGCGGCTATGAAGCGGGACCGACAGGGTATGGACTTTGCAGGGGATTGCAGCAAGCAGTAGACGGTTGCCTGCGACTCCCTTTTTTATGCAACTTTCGCGCCAACTTTACCTTTCTTATGAATAAAAAAGTAAATTATAAAATACTTTCTTTCAACGAATAAATATATTTGACAATATATCCTTATCAATATATATTTTACTCATGGGGAAAACAATTATAAGTAAAGATAATCGTTTTGAGTGGGATGAAGAGAAAAACCGTGCCAATATTGAAAAGCATGGAATAGCTTTTGAAGAAATATTGGAAGTATTCGATGACCCGGCCTTTTTAACAGGGTATGATTTTGAGCATTCCGAAAAAGAAGATAGGTATTACGGGATCGGAAACTTGAACGGAATATTGATAGTTCTGGTCTTTTTTACTGAGAAGAAGAACAGAATACGGTTAATATCCGCACGTCAAGCAGATAAAGACTTAAGGGAGGAATATTATGATTACTTCAAAAAAATTAACGGCTGAAAGATTGGAAGAAATAAAAAATTATCCGATATCGTATGATGAGGATAGTCCAAAACTGACAAAAGAACAAATTGCAAGACTAAGACCGGCGCATGACGCATATTGGAATGTAACGCCCGTTAAAAAAACAATTTCCATAAAAATAGATTCAGATATTCTTGCAACACTTCAATCCTTAGGTAAGGGTTATCAAACGAGAATAAATGCTATTTTGAGGAAAGCCGTTACTACAGGTGATTATTAATCTATCTCCGCTTTAAGGCTGACACTGCTTTGCAAATGCAGCTTAGGCGGATGTTCGGACGCCCGCATATTGGGGCGCACATTGGATATAAAATGAAAAAAGCACCGCCTTCCAAAACCGACATTCTCACTATATGGAGGTGTGTTATGCAGGCAGTAGTTCAGAAATGGGGCAACAGCCTCGGTTTTAGGATTCCTTCTTTTTGGGCAAAAGATAACAATGTAAGAAGCGGCAGTAAAATCGAAGTAATTGCTGAAAAGGGCAAAATGGTAATTCTTCCTCAGAAAAAATCGCTTGATGATATGCTGGCTCTTGTTACACCTGATAACATTCATTCGGAAGTTTCAACAGGTTATGCGGCGGGTAAAGAAGAATGGTAAAATCAAATTATGTTCCTGAAAAAGGCGACTTTGAAATTGTATTGGACAATCATTCTATCAACGGCTGTATTTTGAGCGACCAAGTAAAAAATCTTGACTGGAGTCAAGGAAACTGTGATTTTATCGAAAAGGCAACGGAAGATGAAATAAATTCTGTCGTTGATAATATAAAATTGATGATTGAGTAGAGAAATCACATAATACGGTTTTCAAAGCGGGCGACGGTTCAAGTCCACCGTCGTTTTTAAGGTTGGGAAATGAAAAAAACTTATGTATTTTTAGTTTTGTTTAATATCTTTCTATTCGATTGTAATGCTCAGCAAAATTTCAGTTCATCGTATAAATACTCGCAGATATACTATAAAGATGATATCGAAAAAATAACGTTTACAATACCGAAAGAAAAAGCTGTGTCCGGAACGGCAAAACTTTTATTTCTCGATAAGAACAATAATGAAACCGTATGTTACGAAATGCCGGTTCAAATAAAAAACAATAAATGTAAATATGTTCTTAAGAAAATTCCGTCGGGCAGAATTGGGGGAATTACAAGAGAATTATATGATGAATATTACGGCTCTGAATATGAATGGTTAATTCATTTAAAAATAATTTTTGAAGACGGTTCCGAATATATCTACGAGGATAATTACTTGTGTATCGGTGCGATGTTTGATGATGAAAACATCGGTTATACCGGCAATTACAATTTTGAAATTCGCGGTAAAATAAAAATAGAAGAGGATGATTTTTCATTTATTTTACCGGCCGGGTATAAGGAATTTACCGCACTCCAAAATAAACTTTTTCCTACTCAGGAAAACTTTGCAAAAGTATATTCAACGGTCGATTATTCTTATTGGGCCGGTTTTTCACTTAAAAAACCTTTTAGGGAATTTTTTTCAATAGGCTCATTTCAACTTATTGAATTTTCGACATATCACGATACATGGACGGATTTTTTGATTGCTTTCGGGGATTTTCTAAAGGAAACACATTCGGTAAAAAAATCGGATGTTGTAAAAGTGAAAACTGCAAACGGCCTTGAGGGTGTAAAAGAGACTGTTAAAACCGGATCAAATTCATTCAGAGAAGTATATCTGTTTCCTTGTAAAGATAAAATTCTATATATTGCAATTGATAGAAAAATTAAAGATTCTGAATTGGAAAAAATAATTCCTTCAATTTTGGAAACTCTGGAAGTAAAAACTATAGAGTATCAACGCGATACGCTTGAGGTAAAGCTCATAGACAAGATGTGATTTACCTTTGTCTATTTTATGATAACAATAAAGCCTGTCTCAGATATTCAAGGCGAGATTGCATAAGAATTTTGTTTGAAAAAGATTCGATAGAAAAAATCATCTTCGACGAAAAAGATATACCGATTCCGAAAACTCCCGCCGATACAATCGATTTGTAGACACCGCTTCGCTTTGCAACGGGCGCGAAGTTCCCTGAGCAACTTGCAATATGATTGGCTGATTGAAGAAATGAAGAATACGGGTATAATAAAAAGAGGGCTGATATATGTTATACGGACGCTCCGCGCAGGGGAGAATGTAAAATTTGCGTTGTCTTATCGTATACCATCTATAAAAATCCATATTATTCAATTAATATAATGAGGTTCTATGATTTCTATTGAAAAGACATTAACGATATTGAAAATTGTTTTTTCTGTTTTTATGGTTTTCCATATTGCTATAATAATTTCAATAATATTTTTGGATATTATACCTGTAGACTACTTATGGGGCGGACAACTGAAAACAAAAGGTGAACTTTTTATATTCGAATTAATTTCAATTTTAGTACAAACAATTTGTCTTCTGTATGTACTCTTATACAAAAAATATTTCTCAGAAAAAATAACCGGTAAAATTATTGCGTGGATTTTGTTTATAATATTTTCTTTTAATACTGTTGGAAATATACTTGCAAAAACACTTTTTGAGAAAATAATATTTACACCGGTAACTTTATGTTTAAGTCTGCTGATGTTACGCATAGCATTGACAAAGAAGACCGAGAAATAAATAGTGAGTATTGGAAAAGCCGTATTTAATTATCAATAACAGGTTAAGCGAATGTTAGGTTGACGCCTTCGGCGGGCAAGAAAGAAGATTATTTACACGTTAAAGATAAATGCGGTAAATATATATCTGTAATAATCGAGAGGAGAAAAGGCCGGAAATGAACATATAAGATTTATATAAATTATCTTCATCATAATAATTATAGGAGTTTTATATGTACGGTCCTCAACCCAATGAAATACACCCCATGAAGGGGTTTGATCAAGTATGTTTTATTAAGAATATAATTACTAATCCAAATATAATCGTTGGTGATTATTCGTATTACGATGATCCGGTAAATTCG